>CANQTD010000001.1 GCA_947626685.1 uncultured Clostridia bacterium
GACGGCTTTGATAAATTGCCCGATTTTGACTTGATCCATAAAGCGGACCTCCTTATGCCTCTATTGTAGCATAAAATTGTGTCTGAATATCCCCACGTTCCGTAGAGTTAAGCCACTCTACGAAAAAGAGAGATTGAAATTACCGTTTGATATTCGTTTCTCCGCTAAATTCCTGTTTATCGTTCCCATTATATCACAGCCGCACAGAAAAATCAAGTGGTCAAAAAGTCAAAATGGCATTTAGGCGTGAGCTTGTCTTGACAAGCGCGCCGCTACGCGGCGCGGACAAGCTCACGCCTGCAACCGAACGAACAGGCGGGAAAACAGACTTTGAACGCCGCGAGGAAGGGCGGCCGCCGCTGAACCGCTTGGCGATCCGCCCTTCTCTTGCTCGTCGGCACCCCCTCAGTCCGCGATGCGGACAGCTCCCCCAGAGGTGGAGCCGAGTGGCCCTCATACCGAGGCGTAGCCGAGCGTATCTTAAGATTCACTCCCTCGCCTACGGCTCGGTCGGAATGAAGATATCGGCTACCGAGGCGACACCCCCTCACCGCCTGCGGCGGAGCTCCCCCTCAAGGGGGAGCCAAGAGCCCATAATACCGAGTGGCCAAGAAAGGATATGCGGAAAACTTGTCCGATTATCTTGCCAAACGGCGGGAAACATGCTAAAATAGAGGCATGGACAAACTTATACTCATCGACGGAAACAGCCTTCTCAACCGCGCGTATTATGCGATGAACGTCTTTACCACAAAGGACGGGCAGCCCACAAACGGCATTTTCGGCTTTGTGAAACTGCTTTTCAAGATCATCGAGGACGAAGGGCCCCGCTATCTCGCCGTAGCGTTCGACGTTCACGCGCCCACCTTCCGCCATGCCATGTATGGCGGTTACAAGGGGACGCGCAAGCCGATGCCCGAGGAGCTCTCCGTGCAGGTGCCTGTGCTGAAAGAGCTTCTCCATGCGATGAAGATCAAGACCGTCGAACTCGCAGGCTATGAGGCGGACGATATCATCGGAACGATGACGAGAAAGTTTCCCGCGACCGAGGTGCTCGTCTACACGGGGGACCGCGATTCGTACCAGCTCGTCAAGGAGAACGTCCACGTCTGCTTCACGAAGCGGGGCGTGAGCGATCTCGACCGTCTCACGGCGGAGAATTTCTACGAAAAGGTGGGGCTCACCCCCTCCCAGATCATCGAGGAAAAAGCTCTCATGGGGGACGCTTCCGACAATATCCCCGGTGTGAAGGGGGTCGGGCCGAAGAGCGCGCTGGAACTCTTGCACAGCTACGGCGACCTCGACAACGTTTATGCCCACCTCGGTGAGATCAAGGGCGCGCTCCGCACCAAGCTCGAAGAAAACCGCGAAACGGCATACCTTTCGAGGACGCTCGCGACCATCGATTTAAGCGTTCCTCTCGAGATCTCTCTCGAAGAGTGCGAGCTCGCCCTTCCCTTCCCCGAAGAGGCGCGCGCCTTCTTCACCAAACTCGAATTCCGCTCTCTCACCGACGGAAAATTCTTCCCCGCGGAGAGAAAATATTCGGCGAACGTTCCGCCCGCCGTCGAATGCAGCGATCTCGACGCTCTCATGAAGGCCGCGGAAAACACGGCGGAATTTGCTCTCTGCGTGGAAAAAGAGGGCGTCTACCTCGCTTTCAACGGGCAGGATTACCTTTTGCGCCTGCGCGAAAACATTCTTTCGGACGGATTCTTTCTGACCGACCTCAAACCGCTGTTTTGCATCCTGTTTGCGGGCGGCAAGCGGGCGGTCCTCTCCGACGTCAAGGAATTTTCGCATCTGATGGCGGAGATCGGCGTCACGGTCGGGGGAACGGCGGAGGACGTCTCTCTTTTGCGCTATCTGTGCGATTCCAACCAACGCCCCGTCGACGCAAAGGAGCTCGCAAAGGACTATGCGCTCCCCGAGAGCAACTGCGCCTCCGCGCTTCTGCGGTGCTACCGTGAGGCGAGCAGGCAGATCGCGGGCACCGCGGAGGAAAAACTCTACCGTGAGCTCGAACTTCCGCTCGCAAACGTTCTCTTCGACATGGAGCGCACGGGCGTTGCCGTCGACCTCGAAAAGTTTCCCGCCTTCTCCGATAAATTCAAGGCGGAGCTCGCCTCGCTCTCCGAACGCATCTTTGCGGAGGCGGGGGAGACCTTTAATATCAACTCGCCCGTCCAACTCTCCAATATTCTCTTTGAAAAGCTCGGGATCGGCACGAAAGGGATCAAAAAGAACGCAAAGGGGGGGTACTCGACGAATGCGGACGTGCTCGAAAAGCTCGCCGACGACTATGAGATCGCGCGGCTCATCCTGCGCCACCGCGAGATCCAGAAACTGCAATCCACCTATATCGACGGCATCCGTCCCCTTGCGGCGGGCGGGATCGTCCATACGACATACAACCAGACGATGACGACGACGGGCCGTCTCTCGAGCACGAATCCCAATTTGCAGAACATTCCCGTCCGCACGGAAGAGGGCAGGGAGCTCCGCAAGCTCTTTATCGCGCGGGAGGGCAACGTGCTCGTGGACGCCGATTATTCGCAGATCGAGCTGCGGCTCTTGGCGCATTTTTCGGGCTGTAAAGCGCTCATTGACGCGTATAATGCGGGGGAGGACGTCCATGCCGCCACCGCCGCGCGCGTGTTCGCCGTTCCGCTCTCCGAAGTCACGACCGCCATGCGCAGGAGAGCAAAGACCATCAACTTCGGGATCATCTACGGCATGAGCGCGTTCGGCCTCGCAAAAGATCTCGGCTGTTCCACCTCTGAGGCGCAGAATTATATCACGAAGTATTTCGAAACGCACCCCGAGGTCAAGGCCTACATGGATGAAAACGTCCGAAAGGCCCGTGAGGACGGATTTGTCACCACCGTGCTCGGGAGAAAGCGGTATATCCCCGAGATCAAGTCCTCCAACTTCAATATCCGCTCTTTCGGCGAACGCGCCGCGATGAACATGCCTCTGCAAGGCAGCGCGGCGGATATCATCAAACTCGCGATGCTGCGCGTGGACAGCCGCCTGAGACGGGAGGGCTTGCGCGCCAAGCTCGTTCTGCAGGTGCACGACGAGCTCATCCTCGACGCGCCCGCAGAAGAAAAGGACCGCGCGGCGACTCTTCTCAAGGAGGAAATGGAGCGTGCGATCGGGCTGAACGTCCCGCTGATCGCCGAGGTCTCCGTCGGAAAGAGCTGGTATGACGCAAAGTAAGAGATATGCCGTGACGGGGGGGATCGGGAGCGGAAAGACCGCCGTCTGCGAGATTCTGAAAAAAATGGGGTTTCCCGTATTCTCCTGCGACGGGATCTCCCGCGAACTGTGGCAGGACGCCGCGTACCGAAGGGAACTCGCCGCGCTCTTTCCGGGCTGTTCCGAAAACGGCGAGGCGATCAAGGAAAAGGTCGCGTCCCTCGTCTTTTCCGACGGCGGGGCGTTGGAAACGCTCGAATCGTTTTCCCACCCTCGCATCATGGAAAAGTTGCTCAGAAAAATTTCCGCCTGCGCGGTCTCCTTCTCGGAAGTCCCGCTGCTCTTCGAAGGGGGATATGAGCGATTCTTCGACGGCGTGATCGCCGTGCGCAGAGACCGAAATTCGCGCATGGAGGCCGTACGCCAACGGGACGGCGCGGACGAAGGGGAGACCGAAAAGCGGATGGCGCGGCAGCTCGACCCCGCCCTCCTCGATACGAAAGATTGTCTGATCGTCGAAAACGACGGCGACCTCGACGGTCTTGAAAAAAAAGTAAAAGCCGCACTCGGAAAGTTCGGCCTATAACACGATTTGAAAGACAGACATACAATGGGTGTATGCCTGTCTTTACTATTTTGCCCTACGACAGAGAAGCGGCCGTCGCCTATGCGCGCAAATGGGCGTACGGCAGGAATCCCGCGTTTTACGATTACAGCGAGATCGGGGGCGATTGCACGAATTTTGCCTCGCAGTGCATTTACGCGGGGGCAAAACTCATGAATTTTACGCCCGTCTACGGTTGGTTCTACCGTTCGGCAAACGACAGGACCGCTTCATGGACGGGCGTGGAATATCTCTATAATTTTCTCGTCTCGAACGATGGGGCGGGCCCGTTCGCGCGCGAGGTCCCGCTCGCGGAACTGCAACGCGGAGACGTTGTCCAGCTCGGAAAGCAGACGGGGGATTTCTACCATACGCCCGTCGTCGTCGGTTTTTCGGAAGGAGAGATTTTGGTCGCGGCGCACTCGTATGACGTCTACGGCAAGCGGCTTTCGTCGTACAACGCCGCCGTCATCCGCGGTCTGCACATCGAAGGCGTCCGAAAATAAAAAAGAGGGCTCCTCTTAGAGGCGCGGCGTTATTTGATCGTCCTCATGACGCGCTTATAATCGAGCTTGGCGTTGAAAGCGGCTTTGACATAGACCGTATCGTCACCGTTCCGATAGGTGTAAAAGATCAGGTAGTCCTTATGTACAAGAAAGCGGTAGTCACGGCAGATCAGATTTCTGTCGTTGGGGATCGCGCCCGATTGCGGGAAATCGGCAAGGCGGTTACACTCCGCTTTCAACTCCGCGACGAAGTTCACGGCGATCTCCGCGTCTTTTGAAACATCGAGAATGTCCAGCGCGATCTTTTTGAAGTCGGCGATCGCGGTCTCCGTCAAGAATACCTTATAGCGCATAACTCACTCCGAAAGGGTCTTGACGATCTCGTCGAACGCACTGTCGAGAGGTTTTACTCTGCCGAGACGGACGTCGTCCTCCGACTGCGCGAAATGCGCATACAGTTCGAGCCGCTCTTTCATCTCTTCAAGAGCAGCTTGCTGGGCAAGATAGTCCTCGTGGCTCATGAGAACGGTGTCCTCTCTCCCGTTGACGGTAATTGCGACGGGGTGCTGCCTCGTGAGCGCAGAGATCTGGCCATAATTGGTGCGGATATCCTTTGAGGGGCGGATCGAAATACCATTCGACATAGCATGTTCTCCTTTTGGTAGTCATATTGTAACATAGTTTGTCTACCTTGTCAAGAGTATTTTATGCAGTTTCCGAAAAAACAGTCCGAATAAGCGATGAAAGATAGGTGAGGGAAACGCGATTGAGAATGCGTCGGTGCGGTACTTCGTCGCTTCGCTCCTCGTGACGCACCAAAAAAACGGAAACGCAACTGCAAAGGCGCGAGTGCGGTACTTCGTCGCTTCGCTCCTCGTGACGCACCAAAAAAACGGAAACGCAACTGCGTTTCCGTTTTTTTGGTGCGGTCGACAGGAGTTGAACCTGCACGGTCTCCCACAAGATCCTTAGTCTTGCGCGTCTGCCAATTCCGCCACGACCGCTTCTCGCCTGACAGCTTTATTATATTACCTCATTCCGAAAAAAAAGTCAACAAATATCAATAGAAAAATTCATACATTTTCCGAAAATTTTTTATTTTCTTCAAATAGGCGCGCGTCTCGGGATAGGGAATCCGTGAAAGATTGACCCCGTCGTTGGAACAGGACGCGTCGGACAGCCAATCGCCGACCGTCCCTTCGCCCGCATTGTAGGCTGCGAGCGCGGTGTCGCGGGCGGGAAACTTCTCCATGAGATATTTCAAGTACAGGCAGCCGAGGCGGATGTTGTATTCCCCGTCCGTGAGTTTCCCGCTCTCATAGCCGATCCCCGACCGATTGCACACAAATTCTGCCGTCGTCGGACGAAGCTGCATCAGACCAACGGCACCCGAGCGGCTGACGGCGTCCTCGTCGAACCCGCTCTCCGCCTTCATGACGGCGTAGACGAGAGAGGGCTCGAGACCGCTCTCCCGCACGGTCTGTGCGTACGGCCGCGGGAATCCCGCTTTGACCCCGAAGAAGGCCGCGGTCCCGATCGCAACGCAGACGAGCACGGCGATAAGAATTTTTACGATCTTCATCAAGGTAAAGTATGCGCAATCGGCCGTTTTCTTTCGCACCCGCTGCGCAAGAGTGTGAAAAGTGCGCGAAGGGGAAACAGCGGCGGCCGCGGCGGACTGATTTCGTTCATAAATCGCGGTCTTGTCCCGTATGATAGAGTGATGCTTGATTTTCTCCCGGCAAGATTGTACGGCGCGCTCAGAAACGTCAATCTGAACCTGCTATATGAAATGCGGATCCGCGCAGACAAGCCTCTCAGCGTCAATGTCGGAGGGAAATTTTCCTTTTTGGGCGAACGCGGCATGTGCGAAAAGGCCGCCGCGCTCTGCCCGACTTCCGCAGAGGTGGAACAGACCCTTCTCGCCGCATGCGGGTTTTCGCTCTATTCCGTAGAGAACCAGATCCGTCAGGGATTCGTCACCGCGTCAAGCGGGGAACGGATCGGGCTCGCGGGGACCGTCGTCTATGAGGGCGGGGCCGTCCACACCATCCGCGACGTCACCTCTCTCTGCGTGCGCATCCCGCACGAGATCAAGGGGTGTGCGGAGGAGATCTACCGAAATTGTCTCGCGGATGGGGCATGTTCGCTCATCGTTCTCTCCCCGCCCGGCGAGGGAAAGACGACCATCCTGCGCGATCTTTGCCGTCTGTTGAGCCTTCGGACAAATCTGAACATTCTCGTCTGCGACGAACGGGGGGAACTCGCCGCGGGAGACCTCGGCGGCACTGCCGACGTCATCCGCTTCTCCGAAAAGGAGAACGCATTCACGGCGGGGATCCGCGCCATGCGCCCCGACGTCATCGTGACGGACGAACTCCTGCCGAAAGATTATGCCGCGGTGCGCCGCGCAACGGAGAGCGGGATCGCCGTGATCGCGTCCGCGCATCTCAAACGGTCGGAGGACGTTCCCGAAAAGTTGTTCGACTGCTATGTCTCTCTCGACGGATTGGGAAGGATCGGCACGATCTCGCGGAGGGCTCCCATATGTGGCTGAAATTCATCCTGAGCGGGCTCATCATCGCTTTCTGCGTTGCGCTCGGCTATTTCGCGGCGGAAAAATACCGCGCGAGGAAGAAATTTTTTGCGGAGCTCTCCGCGCTCAACGAGGCGTATCTCAGCGAGCTTTCGTATGCCAAGAAGCCCATCGACGTCTTTTTGGAGGAGAGAAAGGGGAAGGGCGATTTCGCGAAATTGCTCCAAACTTTGCAGCGGCACGAGGCACCCTCCTTAAAGAATTTTCACCTCACGAAAGAGGAAGAGGCGGATTGCAGAGAATACTTTTCCATGCTCGGGCGGGGCGATTCCGCCTCCCAGCGCGCCTTTTTCTCCTCAAAGACATCCCTTCTCGCGGAGAAAAAACAAGCGGCGGAGAAGGAATCGCGGTCGCGCAGCGCGCTCTATCTCAAACTCGGCCTTCTCGCAGGGCTCGCCTTCGTCATTCTCATCGTATGATCGACATCTCCATCATCTTCAAACTTGCCGCCATCGGCATCATCATAACGGTCGTCTGCCAAGTCCTCAAAAAATCCGACCGGGACGACGTCGCAACGGTGGTCTCCATCGTGGGGCTCGTCATCGCGCTCACGATCGCCGTCACGATGATCGGAGATCTGTTCAACGTCCTGCAAGAACTGTTCGGAGCGTATTAGGATGCAAATCTTCCAGCTCGTCGGGATCGCGTTCGTCACCGCCGTCGCCGCCATCATTCTGAAAGAGACAAAGCCCGAACTCGCGTTTGCCGTGATGATCGCGGGCAGCGTCATTCTGCTGCTATTCATTTTTGACTTGTTCAAATCGAGCGTCGGCATCTTTTCCGAGATCGCGTCCGCGACGGGGATCGAGGCGTCCTTCATCAAAATTCTTTTGAAGATGATCGGGATAGGGTATCTCGTGGAATTCAGCGCGGGGCTTCTCTCCGACTTCGGACAGGCTTCGCTCGGGGACAAGCTCGTGCTTTGCGGAAAGATCGTCATCCTCATCCTCGCGCTTCCCATCCTGAGAAGCGTTTTGACGCTCATCATCGACCTGTTGGGGCTCATCCGATGAGAGAGACCGAAAGATTGAAAAGAAAGAGGGCTGCGCAAAGGAAGATCTTTTTTGTTCTCCTTTCGATCTTTGCCGCGCTGCTTTTTCTCACAAAGACGGACAGGACAGACGCCCGCGCGCTCACGCCCGAAGAGGAGGCCGCGCTCGAGGAGCTCGACGAAACGGTCAAAGATCTCATCTCCACGCTCGACACGCGGGAACTGCAAGAATTTCTCGATTCGATGCGCGAGTTCGGCGGGATCTCCGTAAAGGATAAGCTCGCCTCGGTCATCTCGGGGGATTATGCCCTCGACTACTCCTCGATCTTCTCTGCGGCGATCGGCCTCGTATGGGAAGAGGGGAGAACGATGCTCCCCGCCTTTGCCGCGATCCTCGCCGTCGCACTGCTCTGCGGGATCTTAAATTCCGCGAAAAACAGCTTTTTGCAGAGTACTACGTCAGACATAATACATTTTATATCCTATCTGTCGGTGGGCGCGGTCGTGTTCGCGTGCCTGCTCGGGGTGTTGCAAACGGGGCTTTCAGCGATCGCGAGCATGCAGAAGCAGATGGAGATCGTCTATCCCTTGCTCCTTACGCTCATGGCGGCGAGCGGGGGAAGCGTCTCGGTCGGGATCTACCGTCCCGCCGTCGCATTCATGAGCGGCGGCATCGCGGAACTGTTCACTTCCGTCGTCATTCCTTCGACGATCGTCGTGATCGTGCTTACGTTCGTCGGAAATCTCACGGACAACGTGCGCACGGGCAAACTTGCGGAGCTCTTTAAGAGCGTTTCGAAGTGGCTCATCGGGCTCACGCTCGGGTTGTTCAGCCTCTTTCTCACCGTACAGGGTATCGCCGCGGCACAGTACGACGGGCTCTCCCTGCGCGCGATCAAATATGTGATCTCGGGCTCGGTGCCCATCGTGGGCGGCTTCCTCTCGGGGGGCGTGGAGCTCGTCGTCGCGGGGAGCGCGCTCATCAAAAACGCGCTCGGCGGGTTCGCCGTGTTCATTCTGATCGGAACCGTCCTGCGGCCGCTGCTGCTCTTCGCGGCCTTCCAGCTCTTTCTGCGGCTCGCGGCAGCCGTCACGGAGCCCGTCGGCGGGAAGATCTCCTCCTTCCTCGCCGCGCTCGCAAAGGACAGCGGATATTTTCTCGCCGCCCTTCTTTCGGTCGCCTTTTTATACTTCCTCACCGTGATCCTTCTGGTGAGTTCGACGGGAGCGATCTTCTGATGAAAGGATATATCCTGAGCATCGCCGGCATCATCCTCATCTCCGCGGTGGTCACGATCGTCGCGCCAAGCGGCAAGATGGGGAAATTCATCAAGGGCACTGCGGGGCTTTTCATCCTCATCGTGATGGTCTCTCCCGTCGCGGGATGGCTGAAAAACGGGACGAAAGAACTTGCGCCCGGCGCGACGGCGGAAGTGGACGGGGATTATCTCGGGCGGTGCGCCGCGATGCTCGAAGAGCGGGACGAGGCGGCGATCGCGGCCTATATTTCGGAGGAATTCGGCTGTACGGCGCAGGTGGACGTCGAGCGGAGCGCGGAAGAGCTGTTCTCCCCCGAAAAAATCACGGTGAAACTCCCCGCGGATGGAATAAACGGAGACGAGGCGCGTATACATATCATGACCCGCATCCGAGAGACGCTTTCGGCAAGGTACGGATGCGAGGTGGAGATCTCATGACTGCGGAAAAGCTCAAGGAATTCTTCAAAAACAAAACCGTCCGCATCGTAATCATATGCGTGCTCGCGCTCGTTCTGCTCCTCGTCAGCTATTTTGTGTTCGCGAAGCGGGGGAAAGAGCAGGACGGGTATGCGCGGACGGAGCGGGAAGAGCGGCTCGTGCTCCTTCTCGAAAAGCTCGACGACGTGGACGGGGCGACCGTCATGGTCACCGAAGAGGACGGGGTCCCCGTCAGCGCGATCGTCTTTTTCGAGGGCACGGACGGGCTTCTCGTGCGGATGCACATCCTCGAGATCTCGGCCGCCGCGCTCGGGATCGACAGGAGCAACGTGCACATCTACGCCTCGGCGTAAAACCCGGCGTAAAACCGAAAATTTGAAAAAGGAGATAGATTATGTCAAACACCAAGAAAATCGCACTTATGTCAACCCTTGTTCTTCTGCTCGCCGTCACCGCAATTTTCAACTTCGTACTTGCGGGCACGCGCGGAACCTCTAAGGTCGATGGGAGCGCAAGCGTACAGGTCAACTATTTCACGTCATACCGCTCAGAGAGAAGTTCGAAGCGCAGCGAAGAGTTTCTCCAGCTCGACAGCGTGATCTCCGCATACGCGCAGGACAGCGAAGAATATGCCGCGGCAGTCGCCCGCAAGCAGGAGCTCGTCGAAGTCATGGAGGACGAACTCGTGCTCGAGAGCATCATCAAGGCGCTCGGTTTCTCGGACGCGGCGGTCTCCATCGGCGACCACGAGAATATCAATATCTTCATCAATTCCAACGAGCTCACCGAGGAAACGGTCACGAAGATCTTCTATGCGATCGAAGTGGAGCACCAGATCCGCAACGGAAATATCATAATTATGCCCGTTTATGCGGAAAGTTAGAGAAAAACGTTGTAAAATTCAAAATCATGTGCTATAATAGGACCGTAAAAGGAGTTTATTATGGCAAGCATCAAATATAACCCCAACGGGCAAAAGGGAAAGATCACATACGGCACCGACATCGTGAGCGGGATCGTCGTCCTGAGTTTGCAGGAGACGGAGGGCATCGAGCTTATTCCGTCCAAGAACAAGGGGATCAAGGTCAGTTTCGAGAAAGAGGGCGTCTTTGTGGATATTTCCGTGATCGCGCACTACGGTTACAGCGTGCCCGAGATCGCATACCGCATCCAGCAGACGATCAAGCAGATGGTCGAGTCGATGACGAAGTTCAAGATCGCGCAGGTAGACGTCCATGTGCAGAGCGTCATCTTTCCGCAGACGGCTCCTTCCGCAGAACCTCCGCACGAGGACGCGGAAGAGGGGGACGAAAAAAAGAATAGCTGAAAACGCCTCCCTTTCCCGTTCGGGAAGGGGAGAATTGCGTAAGGAGAACTTATGAGAAGCGATGCAAGAGAGGCTGCGTTCAAGGCGATTTTCGCAGAGCAGCTCGGAGGAGAGCTCGGAAAGGGCGCGCGCTCCGCACTGTACAGCCATGCAAAACTGAGCGATGAGGAAAAGGCGTTCGCGGAACGCCTTATTTCGGTCACCGAAGAGCACATCGGAGAGCTCACGGAGATCTTGGCCGCGCAGGTCACGCGGTTCGCCGAATACCGCATCTATGCCGCAGACAAGGCGATCCTTCTTCTCGCCCTCGCCGAGATCAAGTACTTCGACGAGATCCCGCCCGTCGTCTCCGTCAGCGAGGCGACGGCGTTGGCGCAGAAATATTCCACGGAAAAATCCGCGGACTTCGTAAACGGCGTGCTCGGGAGGATCATCAACGCATGACGGTCATCGACGGAAAACAGGTCGCCGCGCAGATCCGCGCCGAACTCAAAGAGCGCGCCGCCGCATTCGAGGCAAAATACGCAAAGAAGATCGGGCTCGCCGTCGTCCATATCGGGGACGACCCCGCTTCCGAGGTCTATGTCCGCAACAAGGTCAAGGCCTGTGCGGAGGTCGGGATCTCTTCGTCCGTCTGCCGCCTTTCTTCCGGCGTTTCGCAGAGGGAGGCGGAGTCGCTCGTGGAAGGGCTCGCGGCCGACGGGGACGTCCACGGGATCCTCGTCCAGCTCCCGCTGCCCGCCCATCTTGACGAACGCGCGATCCTTGCAAAGATCCCCGTCAAAAAGGACGTGGACGGATTTTCCGCCGAGAATCTGGGGCGGCTCGTCCGCAACGAAGAGGGCTTTGCGGCATGCACGCCGCTCGGCGTCATGGAACTTCTGTCCCGCTACGGCGTCCCCGTCTGCGGGAAGCGCGCCGTCGTGATCGGGCGGAGCAATATCGTCGGAAAACCGATGGCGGCCCTGCTCCTCAACGCGGACGCCACCGTGACCGTCTGCCATTCCCGCACCCAAAATCTCGGGGAGATATGCCGTGAAGCGGATATTCTCGTCTCTGCCGTCGGCCGCACGGGATTCGTGACCGCGGACATGGTGAAAGAGGGAGCGACGGTCATCGACGTCGGCATCAACCGCGAAAACGGAAAGCTCTGCGGCGACGTGGACTTTGCCGCTGTCTCCGAAAAAGCGGCGTTTATCACGCCCGTCCCGGGCGGCGTCGGGCCGATGACGGTCGCCATGCTTCTCAAAAATACGGTGACCGCGGCGGAGAGAAGCGTATGAATTTCTCCGTCCGATACGAGCTGTACCGCGCCTTTTTCGAACGCGCGCTCACTGAGGCGTGCGAGGGGATGCGGCTGCGCCCCCCGATCCTCGCCGAAAGCATGAAATATTCCCTGCTCTCGGGCGGAAAACGCATCCGTCCGGTCCTTTTTTTGTCTGCGCTCGACGCGCTCGGCGCAGACTATGCAAAGGAGACTCCGCTTGCCGTCGCGATCGAGTGCATCCACACCTATTCGCTCATCCACGACGATCTTCCCGCAATGGATAACGACGACTATCGCAGAGGACGGCTCTCCAATCATAAAATGTTCGGTGAGGGGAACGCGATCCTCGCGGGCGACGGATTGCTCTCCTACGCCTTCGACCTGCTCCTCAAAGAGGCGTCGCGCGGGGAGAGACATCTCAAAGCCGCGCAGGAACTCTCCGCAGCGGCGGGCGTTGCGGGCATGGTCGCGGGCCAATCCGCCGACCTTTGCGCAACGGCAAGCGGCGACGCGGAAACGCTCGCCTTCATCCACGCAAACAAAACGGGCCGCATGATCGCCGCGCCCCTCGTCATGGCGGGTATCCTCGCGGGCAGGCAGGCGGAGGAGCTGCGCGCCTTCGGGGAAAAGCTCGGCCTTCTGTTCCAGATCACGGACGATCTTCTCGACGCGCACGGAGCGGACGGGAAAGGGAACGAGGAGGGCAAACTCACGGCGGTCAGCCTCTTCGGGCTTGAAAGCGCAGAGCGTCTTGCCGACGATCTCGCCGCAGAGTGTGCGGACATCTTAAAAAGGATGGAATTTGACGCGGCCTTCCTGCAAGGGGTCGTCGGGCTCGTAAGAGGGCGGAACAGTTGAAGAAGTTATGAGAAATATTTCGCGCGCGGAGCTGAAAAACGCCTCCGTACCACAACTGAAAACTCTCTGCGACGCGCTGAGAGAGGAGATCTTCCGCACCGTTTCGGAGTGCGGCGGGCATCTCGCGTCCAACCTCGGGACCGTGGAACTCACGGTCGCGCTTCACCGCGTATTCGATTTCCCCCGCGACAAGATCGTCTTTGACGTCGGGCACCAATGCTATACGCATAAACTGCTCTCGGGGCGGGCGGAGCTCTTTCACACCCTCAGAAAAGAGGGCGGGCTCTCGGGATTTCCCAAGCGCGAGGAGAGCGAATACGACTGCTACGGCACGGGGCATGCGGGGACGGCCGTCTCCGCCGCGCTTGGCATCGCAAAGGCGCGCGATCTGAAAGGGGAGGATTTCAACGTGATCGCGCTCGTCGGAGACGGCGCGTTCCAGAACGGCCTCATCTTCGAGGCGATGAACAGCGTGCGCCTGCTCCGCTCCAATATCCTCATCCTGCTCAACGACAACGGAATGTCCATTTCGCCCACGCAGGGCGGCACGCACGAGATCCTCTCCGAGCTCAAAGACGGCGCGCCCGAGGACGACGTGCGCCTCTTCGAACGGTTCGGACTGCGATACAGCGGCGTCGTAAACGGGAACGACCTCGACGAGCTCCTTCCCGCGCTCGAAAACGCGCGCGCCGCGCTCCGCCATGAGAGCGTGATCCTGCACGTCGTCACGAAAAAGGGGCAGGGCTATCCGTTCAGCGAAAACGCGCCCGCCGAGACGCACGGATTCGATCCGAGGCCCGTCACGAGGGCGGAATACCCGTCTGCGCTCGGGGAAGAACTCATCGGACTCGCAGAAAAGGACGAGCGCGTCGTCGCGATCACCGCAGCCATGACGGACAGCTTAGGCTTGCGCGGCTTCTTCGAAAAATTCCCGCAGCGCGCTTTCGACGTGGGGATCTGCGAGGAACACGCGTCCGTGCTCGCCGCCGCGCTTGCGGCAGAGGGGATGCGCCCGTACTACGCCATCTACTCCACCTTTTTGCAGAGGGCGTTCGACGAGATCGTCCACGACGTCTGCGCGCAAAATCTGCCCGTGACGTTCTGCGTCGACCGCGCAGGGATCACGGGAGCGGACGGCGAAACGCATCAAGGCATTTTTGACTTGTCATATCTTTCCTTTATCCCCAATCTCACGGTCGCGATCCCGAAGGATATCGGCGAATTCCGCGCGATGATCCGCGCGAGCGCGGACTACGGGAAACCGCTTGCCATCCGTTACCCGCGCATGGGCACGGAGGGGAGCGTTGCGCCCTTTGAAATGGGGACTTTTGAGGTTTTACATAGTACTACGTCAGACATACTTATTCTTGCCGCGGGGGAGAGATGCCTCGAGATCGCAGAAAAGGTGCTGCGCCGCGCGCAGCGGAACGGGTTCGACGCCTCGCTCGTCAACGCGCGTTTCCTCAAACCGCTGGATACGAAACTTCTTTCCTCCCGTCCCGAAAAGTATGTCGTGACATTGGAGGACAACGTGCTCGCGGGGGGCTTGGGGGACGCCGTCGCGCGTTTTTTGCGCGGGAGCGGCAAAGAAGTTTACTCTTTCGGCTACCGCGACGCGTTCATTCCGCACGGGGAGATCTGTTCGCTCGCTTGCAAATACGGGCTCGATCCCGACGAGATCTACGCCTGTTTGAAGGAGCTCCATGCGCGCGGATAAGTATTTTTCCGGAAAGTTCGGCTCGCGGACGAAGGCGAAAGAGGCGCTGGACGCGGGCCGCGTGCTTTTTCTCGGAAAGCCCGTCTGCCCGAGCGACGAGATCCGCGGCGGGGAGACGTTCGTCTTTCTCGACGGGGACGACTTCGTTTCGAACGGCGGAAGAAAGCTCGAGCGGGGCTTGGACGCCTTCCATGCGGACGCGGCGGGCAAAGTGTTTGCCGATCTCGGCGCGTCCACGGGCGGGTTCACCGACTGTCTGCTCAGAAGGGGAGCGAAAACCGTTTACTGCGTCGACGTGGGTGAAAGTCTCCTCGACGGCAGGATCGCCGCCGACCCCCGCGTCGTCGTCATGGACAGGACGAATGCGCGCTATCTCACGCGCGAGAGCTTCAAAGAGTTGCCCGACGGCGTGGTCTCCGATCTGAGTTTCATCTCCCTCCGCCTCGTTCTTCCCGCCGTCCGTGACATTCTCCGCGAGGGCGGAGAGGCGTTCGTGCTCTTCAAGCCGCAGTTCGAATGCGGCGGCAGGGGGCTCGGAAAGAGCGGCATTCTGCCCGTGCTCTGCCATCGGGCGCTTCTCGCCGATTTCTATGATTTTTGCACCGCATTGGGACTTGCCCCGCTCGGCGTCGTCAACGCGCCCGTTTTCCCCAAAAAAAACGTCGAATACATCGTATGGCTCAAACGGGGAGAAGCTCCGCCGTCAAAAGAGCATTTCTTGCAGGGTTTTGAAAATTTTTTGAAAACGTACCAAAAAATATAAGAAAATACTTGCATTTATTCATAAATTGCTTTATAATAGATTCCGTTATGCATATCGGGATCTTTTACAACCGCGATCAGATCGGCGAAGAAGTCGTCTCCGGAATCGGGAACATGTTGACCGAGAGGGGAGCCGGCCTCGCCGTTTTTTCTACGCCCGAAAGCATTTCCGCCTGCCACCGCCTGCTCGTTCTCGGAGGGGACGGGACGATGCTTCATGCCGCGAAACGCGCTTCGGAGCTCGGCGTTCCGCTCGTGGGGGTCAACTTCGGCCGTCTCGGATTTCTCACCGAATTTGAGCGGGAGGAATGCGCCTCCGCCGTCTCGTTCATTCTCTCCGAAAAGTGCGACGCGGTCGAGCGCACGATGCTCGAAGCGGAGTGCGGCGGCGTGAAATACCGCTGTCTCAACGAGCTCGCGCTCCTGCGCGCGGTCACGCCCGCACACGCCAACCGCGTACAGGCGATCTCGGTCACGTTCGGGGGGAGCTCTTCGCGGGAATTTGCGGCGGACGGGCTGATCGTCGCGACGCCGACGGGTTCGACCGCCCATTCCCTTTCGGCGGGAGGGAGCATTCTGATGCCCGACTGCAAGGCCTTCACCCTCACGCCCGTGTGCGCGTGTTCCATGCGCGCGAGGCCGATCGTCTTTTCCGATTCGGCCGTGCTCGATTTCTCCGTCGCGGCGGGGGATTCGTACATGGCGTACGGTGACGGGGAATTTTTGGGCGAGATCGGGGAAAAGGACGCGCTTACCGTGAGAAAAGCGGAGCGGACCGCGCTCTTTTTGACGCGGGACAAAAACGGTTTCTTCCCGCGGCTCGCAAAGAAGATCAACTGAAAAACAAAAGGGAGAATATGAAATTATGCTGAGAAACGCACGCCACCAGAGGATCCTCGAGATCATCGCGGAAAAGGAAGTGGAGACGCAGGAAGAACTGTGCGAAGAACTTGCCGCAAGCAGTTTTTCCGTCACGCAGGCGACCGTCTCGCGCGACATCAAGGAACTCCGTCTCTTCAAGGTGAAAGGCTCGAAAAAACGCTTCCGCTATGCCTCCGTCAGTGAAACGGAGAGCGGGATCTCCGACAAGATGCGCTCGCTCTTCGTCACCTGCGTGGAGCACATCACCCCCGTCGGCAATCTCATCGTCATCCGTACGCTCAACGGCAACGGGGCCAACGCGGGCGTGGTCATCGACCATCTGAATTATCCCGAGGTCGTCGGCACCATTTCGGGCGACGACACCGTCCTCGTCATCTGCGAAAACAACGCCGACGCCCATGCGGTCGTCGGAAAACTCGAAACGATCGTAAAGGGTTGATATGCTCAAAAGGCTCACGATCCAAAACGTCGCCCTCATCGACCACGCCGAACTCGAACTCTCGGAGGGGCTGAATATCCTGACGGGCGAGACGGGCGCGGGCAAGTCGGTGATCCTCGATTCCATCGACTTTGTGCTCGGCGCAAAAGCGGACAGGGGAATGGTCCGCACGGGAACGGACGCATGCACGGTGCGCGCCGAATTTACGTCTACGGAAGAGATCGGCAAGATCCTTGCGGAATATGATATCGAACCCGACGAGACGCTCGTGATCTCGCGGAAGCTCACGGCAGACGGAAGGGGAAGCCTCAAACTCAACGGGTGCAGCGTCACCGCGGCAATGCTGCGGCGCGTCACCTCCCTTCTCGTGGACGTCCACGGGCAGAGCGAGCACTTCTTCCTTCTCAAAGAGAGCAACCAGCTCAAACTTCTCGACGGGATCGCGGGCGCGCGCGTCGCTGAAAAGAAGGCGGACGTGCAGAAGCTGCTCGCGCAGAGAAAAGCTATTCTCGCATCGCTCCAACTCCTCGGCGGCGATGAGGGCATGCGCAGCCGCAGGATGGACATTCTCAACTACCAGATCGAGGAGATCGAGAGGGCGGATCTCAAAGAGGGGGAAGAGGAAGAGTTCCGCGCCCTTCAGACGAGATACCGCAATGCCGAGCGCATACGGAGCGGGCTGGAGACGGCGCGCGGCTGTCTGCTCTCGGACGGGGGCGGGACGGACGCCCTGCTCGAAGCGCAGCGTTCTCTTTCCTCTGCGGCGAAATACGAGGCGGCCTGCGGGGAACTTGCCGCGCGGCTCGAAGATCTCTCTTCGGAACTGTCGGACATCGCCGCCTCCGTGGAATCCCTTCTCGACGGGATGGAATTCGACGAGAGGGACGCCGAACGCGTGGAAAACCGCCTCGAAGAGTGGAAAACGCTCAAAAAGAAGTACGGCAACAGCTACGCGGAGATCGCCGCTTTCCTCCAAAAAGCCCGCGGGGAATACGAAATGCTTGCGGACAGCGGCGAACGCTACGAAAAGCTCTCGGCGGAGCTGGAAAAGACGGACGACGCGCTCTTTACCGCATGTCTCGCCCTCACCGAGGCGCGCAGGGAGAGTGCGGAAGGGTTCACTTCCCGCGTGGTAGAAGAATTAAAGACGCTCAATATCCCGTCCGCAAAGTTCGAAGTGGAATTTGAGCCCTACGGCCGCGGGGACGTAGGACGGGCGACGGGCGAAGGCTTGGGCGGGGTACGCTTCCTCTTTTCCGCCAATGCGGGCGAACCGCCCAAAGAGCTCGGAAAGATCATCAGCGGCGGTGAAATGAGCAGATTCATGCTCGCCGTGAAAGCCCAACTCTCCTTCGGCGGCGGTCCCGCGACGTATATCTTCGACGAGATCGACGCAGGGATCGGCGGAAAGACGGCGCGCGTCGTTGCGGAAAAATTCGCAAAGATCGCAAAGAATGCGCAGATCATCGCCGTCACCCATTTGGCGCAGGTCGCGGCCTTTTCGGACAGAAGTTTTTCCATCGAAAAGCACGAGGAGAACGGCAAAACGTTCACCCGCATCCGCGAGCTCGAAGGGGAGGAACGGCTCCGAGAGATCGCGCGGCTCATAGGGGGCGACCCGGGGAGCGCGAACGTGGCCGGGCACGCGCGGGATCTGCTCGCTGGAGCGGAAAAATACAAAAACTCCCTGTGACCGCATTCCCGAAAACCGAATAGAAATTTTCGGCTTACGCAAATTAGCTTCTGTGTACGGAGGTTTTCATGCGTAGGCTGAAATTTTTTATTGCCGCTTTTTCCGCGCTCGCGCTCTTTCTCTTTCTCGGGGGGAATTTCTCTCCCGTCTCCGCAAGCGCAGCGGGCGCAAAGGAATATTACATCGGGGGCATGACGGCGGGGTTCATGCTCTCTGCGGAGGGAACGGAGATCATCGGGCTCTCCGAGGTCTCTTCGGAGGACGGCCTGCACCGTCCCGCCGAGGACGCGGGCATCCGCATCGGCGATACGATCGTCGCAGCGGACGGCATCAGGATCCGTACGATCGCCGACCTCAACGCCGCACTGGAACGGAGCGGGGGAGCATGCGTAAAACTCACGGTCAGGCGCAAGGGGGACACCGCCGAGATCGAGATCACGCCCGCCAAAGACAGGAAAACGGGAAAATATAAGATAGGCGTGCTCATCCGCGACACGCTCGCGGGGATCGGCACCGTCACCTATATCGAAAAGGACACCTTCCGCTTCGGCGCGCTCGGGCACGGCGTATGCGACGAAAACAAAAATTCTCTCGGGATCGCCGACCCGAAAGTGTATCTGTGCAGCGTGATCGGCGTCAACAGGGGCGTCCGAGGAAAGGCGGGAGAACTGCGCGGCCTGTTCATGAACGAAAGCTCCATCGGCTCCGCCGAATGCGTGCGCGATACGGGGCTATACGGAACATTTGAAAAGGACTACGATTTTTCGCGCTCCGAGCTCGTCGAGGCCGCGCCGCTTTCGGAGGCGACGATCGGCAAGGCGATCATCTATTCGACCGTGGACGGGACGTGCCCGCAAAAGTATGAGATCTGCATCGCCAAAGTCGACGAAGGGAACCGCGAAAACAAGAACTTCGTGATCAAGGTGACGGACGAGCGCCTTCTCGCCGAAACGGGAGGGATCGTGCAGGGCATGAGCGGGAGCCCGATCGTACAGAACGGAAAACTCATCGGCGCAGTCACCCACGTTTTCCTCAACGATCCCACGCGCGGATACGGCATCGGCATCGAGAAGATGCTCGAGGAATAGGACAACTCCGGCGGCTCATATCATGGTGATATGAGCCTGTTTTTTATTCGGGACACCCTCGAACGGTGCATGGAACGCAAGAAAACGCTGCTCATCTTCTGCGGGATCTATCTGGTCGGCGCGATCCTCGGGATGTGCTTCATAAAGACGCCCGCCGTCTACGAATACCATGTCACGCTCTGCGCGCGGTACGTCGACCGCGTGTGTTTTTCCGACCGCAACGTCTTTCTCATCTTTCTCGAACGGAGCTGCGGCTACGCGCTCCTGCTCGCCGTCGTCCTCCTTTCGGGGATGCACTTCGCCGCGCTCATCATCCCGCCCGGGATCCTCATCTACCGGGCCTACACGATGGGGGGAAGCCTGCTCATCCTCTTCTCCGTGTACCGTGCGACGGGGGCTCTGGTCGCCCTCGTGCTCTATCTTCCCGTCCATCTGCTCATCGACGCCGTTCTGCTCGCGGCGATGGCCGTCTCATGCGGGAGAGCGACAAAGTTCACGTTCTGCAGATCGGACTTTGCGGTGCTCGGCGCGGACTTTGTGACGTTTTTCCTCATCATTCTCGCCGTTTGTCTGCTCGAGACCATCCTTCTGCTCACCGTCTTTCATCCGATCGGCACGATCATCTGATAATTTCGAAAATATCGCGCATACTGCGGGTATGAAAAAATTGATGTGTACTGTATTGACCGCGCTCATGGCGGTCACGATGACGGTTTCTTTGCGCAGTGTGCGCCTGACCGCCGACGCGGCGGAGGTCGCCAATGCGGGGAAAGCGGCGTATCTGTGCGATTTCGACACGGGAACGGAAGTCTATGCAAGGGAGGCGGAAAAGCGGCTTCCCATTGCGAGCATGTGCAAGATCATGACGCTCGTCCTCTCCTTCGAAGCGGTCGAGAGCGGCGCGCTCGGCTATGACGAGATGGTCACGGTGAGCGGGAACGCGTCGGGAATGGGGGGATCGCAGGTATTTCTCGATACGGGCCTTTCCTATCCCGCAAAAGAGCTCATCAAGACGGTGGCGGTGTGTTCGGCGAACGATTCTTGCGTCGCGCTCGCCGAGAGGATCGCGGGCAGCGAGAGCGGATTCGTCGCCAGAATGAACGAGCGCGCAAAGGAGCTCGGCGCGGAAAACACCCTCTTTGCGAACTGCACGGGGCTGCCCAAAGACCCGCAATATTCCTGCGCAAAGGACGTCGCGCTCATGCTGCGCGAACTTCTGAGACACGAAAAATACTTCGAATTTTCGCGCGTGTGGTATGAGGACTTCCGCCATCCCGACGGGAGAACAACGAGCATCACCAACACGAACAAGCTCATCCGCCGATATACGGGCTGCGACGGCGGAAAGACGGGATTCACGAGCGAAGCGGGCTTCTGCCTCGCGGCAACGGCGAAGAGGGGAGACATGCGCCTCATCTCCGTCGTCATCGGTGCGGACAGCTCGGAGAGCCGTTTCGGGGCGATCGAGGCCATGCTCGATCACGGATTCGCCTGCTTTGAGACGCGGGTGATCCTCGAAGCGGGGAAAGAACTCGACGTACGGGCGGCCGTCCGCGGCGGGAAGAAACGGGAGATCTCCGTGGTCGCCGAGCGTCCCCTGACGGCGTTTACCAAGCGCGGCGAGGAAGGGGAGTTCACCGTCTCATACGATTTGGACGCGCATCTCAAAGCGCCCGTCGAAAAGGGAGAGACGATCGGTCGCGCAACGCTGTATTGCGGCGGCGTCGAGATCGGGCAGACAACGCTCCTATCGGGAGAATCCTCGCCCCGCCTCAGTTGGTGGGACGCCCTCCGCGAGACGGCGCGAAATTGGCAATAACGAGTTTTGCAAGGTAATATGCGTGACATAATATTCGGCATATTACCTTTTTTTCTTGACCGAAAGCCGAACAAGTGCTATAATTGTTCCGCTATGAATACGAGAGAAACACTGAAAGTGAACAAAGCGGGGCACCTCGAGATCGGCGGAGCGGACTGCGTAGAGCTCGCAAAACAATTCGGCACGCCGCTCTATGTCTATGACGAAAAACATATCCGCGACATGATGTCCGTCTACCGCGACGCGATCGACGAAGAGTATGACGGGCGCGGGCTCGTGCTGTACGCGTCGAAGGCCTTTTCCTGCAAGGCGATGTATGCGATCGCAAGACAGGAGAGGATCGGGGCGGACGTCGTTTCGGGCGGGGAGCTCTACACCGCGCTGCAAGCGGGATTCCCCGCCGAAAAGATCTACATGCACGGCAACAACAAACTCCCGAACGAGATCGGAGAGGCGCTTGACGCCAAGATCGGGTGCATCGTCCTCGATTCGTTTGCCGAGGCGGAGCTCGTCGAGCGGGAAGCGGCGGCGCGCGGCATGGTGCAGAACGTGCTCATCCGCATCAATCCCGGGGTGGAGGCGCACACGCACGAATTTGTGCAGACGGCGACGCCCGATTCCAAATTCGGCTTCTCCGTCGCGAACGGCGCAGCGGAGGAAATGACCGTCTGCGTCCTCGGCAAAAGCCATCTCCGTTTGCGCGGATTCCACTCGCACATCGGTTCGCAGATCTTCGAAAAGGACTCGTTCGTGCTCGCTGTGCAGAAAAATCTCGCCTTTGCCAAGCAAATGAAGGAGAAATATGGCTTTGTCTGCGAGGAACTGAATATGGGAGGCGGCTTCGGGATCTGGTACGCGGAAGGCGACGCGAAGATCCCCGTTTCGGGCTACCGCGCCTATCTCTCCGCCCTCATCGGAACGGTGAAAACCGAATGCGCCCGCCTCGGGCTGAAACTGCCGTATATCTTGCTCGAACCGGGGCGTTCCATCGTCGGGGAAGCGGGGATCACGCTCTATACCGTCGGCGCGGTCAAGGAGATCCCCGGCCTGCGCAAATACGTCGCGGTCGACGGCGGCATGTTCGACAATCCGCGTTACTGCCTCTACCGCTCCCGCTACACCGCACTCCTCGCCAACCGCGCGGACGAAGCGCCGACCGAACTCGTTTCCCTCGCGGGGAAATGCTGTGAGAGCGGGGATCTTATCGGCGTCGACATGCCCCTCCCCAAAGCCGAGAGGGGAGACATCGTCGCCGTGCTCTCCACGGGAGCCTACAATTACTCGATGGCCTCCAACTACAACCGCAACCTGATCCCGCCCGCGGTCCTCGTAAAGGACGGCCGCGCTGAGTACATCGTAAGGCCGCAGACTTACGAGGATCTCGTCCGCGGCGACGCGCTACCCGATAGCCTCAAATGACCTTTCGCTCCGCACCGCGGAGCTTTTTTCTGTCCGTTGCAAGTCGATAATGACTTGTCAAGTCAATTTTGATTTGCAATGATCTTGAAAAGCGGTGTAAAAATACCATATCTTGTTGGCGGAGCGGAGAAATTTCACAAAATAGCATAGGTTTTCCTTGCATTTTTCGGAAATATAAAGTATAATAGTATGCGTAAAGGAAACCGAAAATGCCGATGATACTGTTTCCCGCCGGTCTTGCGGAGATGATCCCATATTATCTGGCGAGCATTTTAGCGGTCGTGGCCGTTTTGACCGTCCATGAGTTTGCCCATGCGTTCGTCGCGTACCGGTGCGGAGACCCGACGCCGAAATGGAACAGGCGTCTCTCGCTCAATCCGTTCCGCCATTTCGACATTTTGGGGCTGATCTGCTTCACGCTCGTCGGCTTCGGGTGGGCAAAACCCGTTCCCATCAATCCGTACAACTTCAAAAGATACCGTTTGGGGCTTGCTCTCACGGCTTGCGCGGGCGTCGTCGTCAACTATTTCGGCGCGTTTCTCGTCTACCCGCTCTACTTGGTCGTCCTGTATTATTTCCCGCAAGTGCCGTTTCTCCGCGAGTTCCTGAATTATCTTTTCTATTTCCTGTTTGCGTACAGCCTGAATTTCGCGGTGTTCAATCTGCTCCCGTTCTACCCGCTCGACGGGTTCCGCCTCGTGGACGCATTGAATAAGCGGAGAGGGAAGTTCTTCCGCTTCCTCAGGAAATACGGCTATTGGATCCTGCTCGGGCTCATTCTCGAGAGCTTCCTGTGCAACATGATCGAGAGGGTGCTCCCGATCGTCTCCTATTTCAACATTCTCGGCTGGGTGATGTGGTTTGCAACGTCCATCCTCGGCTGGCCGATCACAGCACTTTGGGGTTTATTGCCATGGTAAATGATGAAACTTTGAACGCTCCCGAATTTGACCCTGCCGAAGAAGCGGCCGAGACTGCCGAGGCTGCCGAGACCGCCGAAGCGGTTGCCGCGGAAGCGGGGCAGGAGGAAAGCGGGCCGAAAGAGGACCGCTTTGCGAATATCCGCCGCAAATTCGAATCCAACGTCGACTACACGACGGTGCTCGACGGCTTCGAAGGGCCGCTCGACCTTCTTTTGTATCTCGTCAACCGCGAGGAGATCGAGATCAAGGACATCTTCGTCTCGCAGGTCACGGAGCAGTTCCTCGACTACATGAAGGGGCTGCCTTATCTCGATGTGGAAAAGGTCACCGATTACCTCAATATCGCGGCGACTCTGATCAAGATCAAGGCGCGTTCGCTCGTTCCCTTCGTGGAGGGCATGGAGGAATACGTCGATTACGAGGATTACGAAGAGGACAAGACGCAGCTCATCCAGGCTCTCGAGGAGTACCGTCTCATCAAGCAGGAGATGGACAAGCTCAAAGAGCTGGAGACGATCGGCTACTACTTCAAGGCGCCCGACAAGGAGCTCACGAGCACCAAGACGGTGTTCTCTCTCGACAATCTCACGCTCGACGGCCTCGTCAAGGCGATGTCCTCGATCCTGCTCAAACATGCGGAATTGGAAGAGGAGGAAGAGGACTTCCGCGAGATCCCGCGCGACGAATTTACCGTCGAACAGAAGATCGTCGACATCCTCGGCCTGTTCGAGACGGCGAAGGAACTCCGCTTCGAGGAGCTGTTCACGAGGTTTTCCGACCGCATCGAGATCGTGACGACCTTTCAGGCGCTTTTGGAGCTCCTGAAACACCAATATCTGCATGTGCGCCAGCCCGAGCGGCTCGGCCAGATCTATATCACGTTCAACCCCGAATCGCCGCATGAATGGGTCGGCGAGATCGATGAATACGAATAACGGAGGTCACTTATGGATAATCTGATCAATATCGTCGAGGCCGTTCTGTTCGCCTCCGGGAAGGCGATCGCGCTCAAAGACATCGCCGACAAGCTCGGCGTGAGCGAAAACGAGATCAAAGATTGCGTGCAAGTGCTCAAAGAGCGGTACGGCGAGACGGGCGGCATCGTCCTTTTGGAATTCAACAAGAAGGCGCAGCTCGGCTCCAATCCCATATATAAGGAGAGCGTGGCGGCCGTGCTCACGCCCATCCGCGAAAAGGAACTGACGCGCACCATCCTCGAATGCGCCGCCATCGTCGCATACAAACAGCCCATCACGCGCGGCGAGATCGAAAATCTCCGCGGCGTGAGCAGCGATTACGGCGTCAACACGCTGCTCGACCTCGGGCTCATCGCCCCGTGCGGCAGAAAGGACAGCATCGGGCATCCCGTTCTCTATGGAACGACGGATGAATTTTTGAAGCGGTTCAAGCTCAACTCCCTCGCCGATCTCCCCGATTACGACAAGCTCATGGAGGCGATCGCGCACCCCGAAGAGGAGCACGCCAACTATTTGTACGCCCGCGGCGAATGGGAGACGATCGACGCCGACGCTTCCTCGACGCTCGGCAGCGACAAACCCTCTTCCGGAGAGGAAGGGCAGACCGCCGAACCCCAAAAGGAGCGCGTCGCGGAGGGCGGCTACGAGATCCCCGACTTCCTCAAGGGGCTCGACGACACCGACATCGTTAAAATATCATAAAAGAGCGGGGCAGAGCGAGCTTTTTCGCCCCGTCCCCGCAAGATCTTCTTCCGCTGTAAATATTTTCAAGCGATTCGTCCATATTAGGTGTATGGGCGAATTTTTTGTGATCTCGTTTTTCGTCGGGACATTGCTCTTCGTTTTCCCCATCTTCGTCGGCGCAGACCTCTACCTCGACGTACGGGAGAACAGGGCGTGGTTCGCCCTGAGCGTCTTTGGCTTGCGCCTTTTGGGCGGATACGGAGAAATTTTGCGGGACGGGATCGCCGTTCACCTCACGAAACGCTTTGCGTACTTCATGCCGTTTGCAAAGATGAGGGACGACACGCGGAAATATTTCGAGATCGCGGACGGTTTCCAGCTCTACAAATTCCACCAGATCGTCGAAACGGGCGGCGCGGACAAGATCTACGGGATCTTCATCGCCGCAGCGTTGCAGGCGGCAGGCGGCGCGGCGTTCGGCATCCTGCGCACGCGCCATCCCTTCCTCTCGCTGAGAAACGGCACCGTGCTCTCGGAAAAGCCCTGTCTGAAGGTAAGCGTAAAGACGGTCACCATCATGAGCGGGCTCGTCGTGACGCTCGCGATCGCAAAAAAAATTTTGGAGGCATTGTTAAATTGGATAAGAAACAAAAAGTTGACGGCATCATGGAACGCACGGCGGAGCAGCTCGTAAAGCTCGTCGACGTGAACACGGTCATCGGGAAACCCGTGGTCTCCTCGAGCGGCACGCAGATCATTCCCTTCACGAAGGTGACGATGGGCTATCTCTCGGGCGGTGGCGAATACGGAGAGGTCAAGGCGGCCAAAGAGGACGAGAGCTTTCCCTTCGCGGGAGGCGCGGGCACCGTCGTGAACATCAAGCCCGCGGGCTTTCTCATCGACGACGGGACGGTGTGCCGCGTCGTCAAGATCACGGAGGATCCGCTCGAAGACCTCATCGAAAAAGCAGGCGAAATGCTCGGGAAATTCGTCAAAAAGGGGGAAGATGCGTAAATTTGCCGCCGCGCTTTTCGCGCTCCTTCTCTTCGGCGCGATTTTGCCGCCCCGCGTCCTGCATGCAAAGGCGGCGACGGAGGGGCAGGCGGAGTGCGTGATCGAAGTTTCGTCGAGACGGTTCCTACACGAAAAGAATGCCGGGGCGAAATTGCCGATGGCGAGCACGACGAAGATCCTCACCGCGATCATCATTCTCGAGGACTGCGACCCCGACGAGACCGTCACCGTCCCGAAAGAGGCGGAGGGGACGGAGGGCTCGAGCGTCTATCTCAAAGCGGGGGACGAATATACGGTGCGCGACCTCTTGTACGGGCTCATGCTGCGTTCGGGAAACGACTGTGCCGTCACCCTCGCCCTGCATCACAGCGGAAGCATCGCGAAATTCGCGGAAACGATGAATGAGCGCGCCGCACGCATGGGAGCGGAGGAGAGCGGCTTCGTCAATCCGCACGGGCTTCCCGCCAAAGGGCACTATACGACGGCGCGGGACCTCGCGCTCGTCTCCGCATACGCCATGCAGAACGAAACGTTCAGGGAGATCGTCTCGTGCAAATACTACGAACCGCAGGGCTGGCAGAACAAGAACAAGATGCTCTGGCAGTACGAAGGGGCAAAGGGGATCAAGACGGGATTTACGACGGCCGCGGGGAGATGCCTCGTCTCCGCCGCGGAGAGAAACGGCATGACCCTCGTCTCCGTCCTGCTGAATTGCCCGAAAACGTATGAGCGCACATGCGAACTCTTCGACCAAGCCTTCGAAGCCTATCAAATGATCCCGCTCTGCGATCCCTCCATGCCGTTCGACGGCTATGCGTTCCGATACGCCTTCGCGTACCCGCTCACCCAAGAGGAGCTCGCCGAGATCCGCATGGAAGGGGTAGTAGGGCCCAAGCTCGGGACAAGCGGAGAAGTTGCGGGACAAATGCTGATCTACCTTCGGAATCGCTTGCTTTTTTCGCAAAATTTGTATATCATATAATCAAGGCGTCCGAAATCATAAATCGGACGCATCTTGACGAAGGAGTGCAGAGTACTCTGCGTGACATACTATGCGGATCAACAAATTTCTTGCGGAACAGGGCGTCGCGTCGCGGAGGCAGGCGGACGTCATCATTGCGGAGGGGCGGGTCACCATCAACGGTAAGACGGCACAGACGGGCGCCGAAGTCGGTCCCGACGACGCCGTCATGCTCGACGGAAAGCTGCTCTCCCATAAGGTACGGTACGAATATTACCTGCTCAACAAGCCGAAGGGCTGCGTCTGCACGGTGAAGGACGACAAGACGGACTCCCCGCGCAAGACCGTCATGGACTTTCTGCCGCAGGGCGCGGGGAAGGTATTCCCCGTCGGAAGGCTCGACTACAACACCGAGGGGATGCTCCTTCTCACCAACGACGGCGACCTCGCATACCGCCTCACCGCGCCGCAGAGCGAGATCCCCAAGACCTATCTCGTACGCGTGGAGGGGACGGTGACGGGCCAACAGCTCAACCGTCTGCGCGCGGGCGTGGAGATCGAACCGGGCGTCGTCACAAAGAAGTGCAAGATCACCGTCACAGAGACCGACAAGAGCTACACCAAGATGCACGTCGTCCTCACGGAGGGGAAGAACCGCGAGATCCGCCGCATGTTCGAGGCGGTCGGAAAACACGTTTGCTTTTTGAAGCGTATCAAGATCGGCGAACTCACGCTGTCCGGCCTCGACAGGGGCGAGGTGCGCAGGCTCTCCGCCGAAGAAGTGTTTTATCTCAAAAACCTATAAAATAAAAAACGGCAGAAAAGAGTTCCCCATAGGGAATCACAATTCATTTCTCACAAATCATATTGATATATGCTTGCATTTCCTGCGGCGTTTCATGGAAGCCGCGCCTGACCCATTCGTCGAGCAGGCCGAACAGACCATAGGAGTAAAATCTGCCTTTGTAACATTCGAGCACATTCTCGCCATGCTGAGGCATCATGATTTCATAAAAAGAATTGTAAATCGCCGTCTGTAAGCCACGTCCATATAGAAGAGTAAGAATATCTTTTATGCTGTAATTGTACTCAAAAAAAGTCAGGCCGTTTTCGGGCGTAAAATTTTTCCGTTCCGCAATCCCGTGGTCTTCCGCCCAGCGTTCCCATAACTTGATCAGCTTAAAGGTGATTGCCTCTTGTTTGCTTGAAAAATTACGAAAATAGGTCGTTCTCCCGACCTGCGCCGTTTCCGAGATTTCGGGGACGGATATTTTTTCTATCGGCTTTTTCCGAAGCAACTTAATAAGCGCGTCGGCAAGACACTCTTTTAAGAATTCCGTTGTTTTTGCATTTCCGCCCATACATGTTCTCCTTTGTGGTACTTTTTATTGATTTTGTACCGTTTCGCATTGCTTTTTGGATTTTCGTACCGCAAGAGATATCTTTTCGCGTAAAGTACCGTTGCGCTTTTTGACATAATGAAATAGTTGGCAATTTCAGCGAAAAGTGGTACCTTATTGGTACGATGATTCCATAAAGAGTATATCATTTATTATATGGTTTGTCAACCGGGGATCATGAAAAGATATATCAAATTTCTGCGCGGGGACAGTTACTTGATTTCGTAAATCTTAATTGAGGAGATATAAAATGGAAGAACAAGCCGTTATGCAAAACAAATCGGACAACCCAAAAAAGAAAGGAAAGCACAAAGGTCTTATCGTCGCCGGTTCCATTTTGGGTGGATCTGTTGTTTCGCTCTTGATTTTGGTTCTGATACTTTACTTTGTCGTTACTTGCAATACGCAAATTATCGTGGGCTTCATTCAGAAAGCGACCTACGGCGACAGTCCGTTCAACTCATACGAGCCATATTATGAGCCGATCGACGGCAAGAAAGACAACGGGCAGTATCTCATCAGCGAAATAAACTACGATACGGAATATCCCAACAGCTTCCTTGACATCACTTATCCTGACGAAAACAGGGACATTGACCGTCCCACGCTGTTCTATTTCCACGGCGGCGGATTCTTCGCCGGCAGCAAGAACATGGGCGATCCTATGGCGGAAACCGACGCAACGGCTCTCATCGACGATATTTGCGCCGCAGGATATAATATCGTCAATGTGGATTACGCGCTCGTCCCCGACTGCCGTTTTCCCGTGCCCCTGATACAGGCGAACAGGGCGTTCGCGTATATGCAGGAGCACGCCGTAGAGTATCATTTGAACATGAACAAGGTCGTGATCATGGGTTCGTCGGCGGGCGCGATCATGACAAGTCAGCTCGGCAGTATCATCACAAATCCCGAATATGCCGAATCGCTTGGAATTACGCCCGCGTTCAAGCCCGAACAGGTCAAGGCGGTCATTCTTGACGACGCGCCCCTCGATTATGAGAAATTTTCTTTTGCAACGAAGATTCTTGTCGGAAATTATGTCAAGGGCAGTATCTATCTGAATAAAAACGAAATCAAAAAGTACAACAACATCAAGAGCCTTACCGCGAATTATCCCGCCGCGGTCCTTCTCGGCAGCGAATACCGGCACGATATGAACGTCATGCACGAGGAACTCGAAAAACTCGGCTGTGAACATATTCTGATCGATCCGTATGCGGAACGCGGAGAGGCCAAACAGCATTGTTTTGTAGCTTCCGAAAGAGTGGATCCCGTGGCAAAAGACGCTTTCGACAGAATGATGGCATTCGTAAACGAAAGGACAGAATAAAAGGAGAGGTATCAATAATCTTTATGAAAAAACTCTTAAAAGGCATTTTGATCGCAGTTGCCGTTATTATCGTCGCAGTCGTTGTATTGGTTGTCGTCTTAGCGATAAAAAACAATATTGATTCCAAAAAGCCGCAGTTGACCGATGATTATTACATGGGTTTCAAATCCGATTCTCCGTTGGAGAAAAAATATTCGGGGTTAGGAGATTATGAGGTCGCAAATGTCAATTTTGACGCGGGGAATAAAACAATAGACAAATACCGCGTTTGGTATCCGAAAGAACTTGAAAGTACAGAGCGGGAATATCCGCTTATCGTTATAACCAACGCAAGTAACGTTGCGGCGCTTAACTATGAGCCGTACTTTATGCGGCTTGCATCGTGGGGCTTTATCGTTGCGGGAAATGAGGATCGGCAAGCAGGTTCGGGCGAATCCACCTCGTTTACGCTTGACTACATATTGCAATTAAACGATAAATCCGACAGCGTTTTCTATAAGAAGATCAGCCAAACGAATATCGGAATTATAGGCTTTTCGCAAGGCGGCGCGGGCGCTATAAGAGCGGCAACCGAATTTGAAAACAGCAACCGATACAAAACAATGTTTACGGGTAGCGCCGCATATCCTTTCCTTGCAAAAAATATGGGTTGGGAATACGACGCTTCTAAAATCAAAATCCCGTATTTTATGGCGGCAGGTACGGGAAAGACTGACGATTCGGGGGTTGAAGATATTTATAAAGAATTCGGCGGCGTATGTCCGCTTGAAGCTCTTAAAGATATTTATAGCACGATGAGCAATGACGTTACAAAAATCCGTGCGAGAATAACGGGCGCGGAACACGAAGATATGCTCACTTTAACGGACGGTTATATGACTGCTTGGATGCTTTGGCAACTTTGTGGCGACGAAGAAGCCGAAAAGGTCTTTGAAGGCGATAGCGCAGAGATACTTTCCAACGTTAATTGGCAAGATATTGAGAGAAATATTTAACCTCATAGAGAATGGCATAAAAGGCGGGTTTCCCGCTTTTGAGGATCGATTGGGGCAGATCTGCCCACAATCCTTATCCTGCTTTCCCTTGAAAAGAAAAAATATGCCCACTTGGGGACATATTAAAAGCGGCTTGACGAACCGCCAAACCGCCTCATTCCGAATGCTTTTGGATACCCGGCGAATGCCGCTTTTATAATGTCCTGAGAAGTCCGACGACCTTGCCGACGATCATCGCGTCGCTGTCCGAATCGAGGACGAAATCCTCAAGCGCGCTGTTTTCGGGATGGAGGACGATCTTCCCGTCCTTCCTGCGGAAAAATCTCTTGACCGTCGCGCCGCGTTCGGTGCCGTCGGGGTCGAAGAGGGCGACCACGATGTCGCCGTCGTCCGCCGTCTCCTGTTTTCTGACGATGACCTTGTCGCCGTTGAAGATCCCCGCCTCGATCATACTGTCGCCCGAAACGCGGAGCATGAACAGCTCTTCATCCTTAAATTCCGCCGAGGGGAGCGGGTAGAAGCCCTCGAAATTCTCGGCCGCGAGGATGGGGGCGCCTGCCGCGACCGCGCCGAGCAGGGGAACGTTGACCATGCCCGTATTCTTGATCGAAACGGCGCGTTTTTTCCTGTCCGCCTTGTCGAGCATGCCCTTCTCCCTGAGGCGGTTGATATAGTCGTAGGCGGTCGCCGTGGATTTGATGCCGAGATCGCGGCACATGTCGCGGACGGTGGGGGGGAACCCGTTTTCGTTCGCATACCGTTTGATGTACTCCAAGACCGCGTTGAGTTTGCTTTCTTTCAGCATTTGCCGCCTCCCGCCTCTTTTTTTCTCATTATAACACAATTTTCGGAATACCGCAAACATTTGTTTCACGGTTTTTGAAAATTTTTTTTCTTTTTCTTGATTTTTTTCAGGGCGGACACTATAATAAAGGTATGGAAAAGAAGATGTGCGTGTTCGACGACGACAAGGAATGCGACGACTGCATGGAGTGCGAGGTTTGCGAGCTCGACCCGAGCAAGCCGTGCGACAACTGCGGCAAGTGCCTCGACTTCGGAAAGGACTATGCCACGATCAAGATCGACAGGGTATACACCGACCCGTCCGAATACAAGGAATGACGCCGCGGCTCTTCGGAGCTCTATTTTACAAACGTCCGGAACTTGTCTGCATAGATGGCGGGGATGACCGCCGTAATGCGCGCCCCGTCGTCGGTGTATTCCACCGTCCGCTCGGTGAGAAGCCCGCGCAGCGCACCGTATTCCGCCATGCGCGGATAGGGGACGAAGAGGGCCGCGCGCACGAACTCGTCCTTCAACGCCTCGAAGATCCTGCGTTTGAGCTCCTCTAAACCCGTCCCGTTCTTGGCGGAGATACAGACCGCGCCGCGCGGCGGGCGTAGATCGCGGGCCGCGTCGCACTTGTTCATGACGACCAGATAGGGAGCGTTGAAGCCGAGCTCGTTCAAGGTGTCGAGCGTGGTTTTGAGCTGCATTTCATACTCTCCCGAGGCGTCGCAGACGATGAGCGCGAGATCGCAGTTGAGCGCGCTCTCCAAAGTGGACTTGAAAGCCTCGATCAGATGATGGGGGAGACTTTGCAAAAATCCGACCGTGTCCACCATGAGAAAGGGGATCCCGTCGACCTCAAAGGCGCGGGCGGTGGGGTCGAGCGTGGCAAAGAGAGCGTTCTTGACAAAGGTCTCCGCCCCCGTAATTTGGTTCAAGAGGGTGGATTTCCCCGTATTCGTATAGCCGACGAGAGCGACCGTTTTGACGCGGTCTTTTTTTCTGCGCTGCGTCAAAAGAGAACGGCGCCGCTCCGTCTCGGCAAGCCGCTGTTCGAGCGCGTGGATGCGGGCGCGGATGTGACGGCGGTCCGTCTCGAGACGTGTCTCGCCCGGGCCCCGCGTTCCGATCCCTCCGCCGAGACGGGAGAGCGCGGAGCCCTTTCCGCGAAGGCGGGGATAGATATACTTATATTGGGCAAGTTCCACCTGCAGCTTACCCTCGCTGCTCTCCGCGCGCAGGGCGAAGATGTCGAGAATGAGGGTGGTGCGGTCGATCACCTTCCTGTCGCCGAGGGCATGGGAAATGTTCAGCGTCTGGGAAGGGGAGAGGTCGCCGTTGAAGAGGACGGTGACGTCGAGCCCTTCGAGCCGCTCTTTGAGCTCCGCAAGTTTGCCTTCGCCGATGAACGTGGCGGGGTTGATCTCGCGGATATTCTGGTAGATCGTTCCCGCATAGCCCGCGCCCGCGCTCTCGATGAGGGCGACGGCCTCCTCGTGCAAGACCTTTGATTCGGGCCCGAAAACGGGCTGGATCACATAGACGCGCTCGGAGATGTTCATTCGTCCTCCTGCCTGTGCAGTTTGACGCGGTCTGCAACGGCCTTGCGGTTGTCCTCCGTGATCGCCGCGTAGTGCTTCCGCGTCGTGTTGACGTCGCGGTGCCCCAAGACGTCGGCAACGATATAGATATCGCCCGTCTCACGGTAGAGGGAGGTGCCGAAAGTCGAACGCAGCTTATGGGGCGTAATGTGTTTGAGCGGGGACACGATGGAGGCGTATTTCTTGACGAGTTTTTCCACCGCGCGCACCGTGATCCGCCTGTATTGCAGGGAGAGAAAGAGGGCGGGCTCGTTTTGCGGAACTTTGCCGTCGCCCTTCTTTTGCTCGATGTACGCTTCGAGCGCGGCGGCGACTTCTTCGGAAAAATACAAGATCGCCTTGTTGCCGCCCTTCCGCGTGACGATAAAGGAGTTGTCCGCAAAATTGATGCTCTCGTTGTTGAGCCCGACGAGCTCCGAGATACGGATCCCCGTCCCGAGGAACAGGGTGAGGATGGCGCAATCGCGGATCTTCGTGCGCTCGTGGTAGCCCTCCATGTGGCGGGAGAGCCCGCGGCCGAGTTCGGCGGTGTCGAGAAGTTCGGAGACCTCCCCGCCTTCGAGCCGTATGATCTCCTTCTCGTGCAGTTTCGGCGTGGGGACTTTTGCCGTATTGTTGACGGAGATCAACCCCTTATTGAAGAAGTATTTGAACATGGAGCGCACGGTGGAAAGTTTGCGCGCCTTTGCGCGTTCGTCGCAGGAGAGCTCCTTGCCGCCGTAGGAATAGTGGGAAAGATAGGAGAGGAAGATCTCGATATCGGTATCCGAGACCTGTTCGAGCTGTTCGAGCGTGATCGCGCGCGGATCGTCCGCCATGCCGCGGAACTTCTTCTTGCAGAGAAAATCGAAGAAGATGCGCAGATCGTAGCAATAATTGAGGCGGGTGAGCGTGCTCGTGCGGTTCTCGACGCCGCGGAAAAAATCCTCGCAAAAATAGGGGAGCTCCTCGAGGAGCTGCCGTATCTTATCGAGATTGTTCAGATTGCGTTCCTGATAGTAATCGGAATACTTTTTCGTCGTGTTGCCCATATCCGTCAAAAGAATCTGTTCGTGTTATTCGTGCGCGCGGGCGCATCGTCGGCCGTCTTGGGTTTGGGCTGCTCGGCAAGAGAGGGGAGCGAGATATCGAGCAATTCGTCCGCCGAGATCCTGTAATAGTTGCAGAGCACGGCGATCTCGGAGGCGCGGGGCTCCGTCTTGCCGAGTTCCCACCGCGCGAGCGAGGATTGGCTGATGCCCGTCGCCTCGGAAAGTTCCATCTGGGAGATACATCCGTTTTCGATCCGCAGATCTTTTAACCGTTTTGCCAGTGCTTTCATCTTAGCCTCCAAATATATTATAACAGGGCGCAAGGCAAAAATGACTTGACAAGTCAAAAATGATTTGTAAGAAAAAGTGTGGGGAGAGGAAAGATAGGGTAAAAAAGCCCCGTCCATGACGAAACAGCCGAGGGCAGGGAAAAATCGGTGCGGTGGGATACACATTGAACTATTCGCAAAATGCCGCTTTTACGAATAGTTAGGGGCAAAAAAGGGGGCTTTTAGCGTTTTTTTCTTGATATTTTGACTTTTTTCTCTTATACGCTGTTTTTTCGGCGCACGATCCTACGCGGAAAAATTTCGGTTTTTCTCAACGGTACGGTCAAAACCGTGCGTTTTTTCATGCGTCCGAACGGTTTTTCCTGTGGCGCAACGCCGACGGTTTTCGTGTTTTTTCGGGAATCAAATACTATGTCTGAAATAGATATTATGTCTGACATACTATTTTATCCTGATGAGAATGCCGTATGACATTGCGGGGATCTCCGCGTGCTTTTTGAAGGTCTGCTCCGAGATCAGCTCGCGATACGTCCCGTGCGGGAGCGACGCAGTATATTTGACGGAGGAACGGTTGCACCACACGCAGACGGACGCTTTCCCCTTTCTTCTCTCAAAGACGAGACAGGAGGCGTCGGCGTACAGTTCGCGGTATTCGCCGTCCCGCAACGCCTCGCGTGCGCAGACGGTGCGGATCTCGCCGAGCTTGCGGTAGAACGAACAGAGTTCTTCGTCGATGTCGTCCCACGGGAAGCACGCACGGCAGAACGGATCCATATATCCTTCCAGACCCGCTTCGTCGCCGTAGAAAACGCAGGGAACACCGGGGAGAGTGTATTGCAAAACGGCCGCCATCTTGAGCTTTTGCTTCGCGCTTTCCCGCGCTTCTTTGCTCATGGACGTGCGCGACATTTCCTCTTTGTCCGCGCATTCCTTGCCGCCGAGCACGGTGAGGATGCGGGGCGTATCATGCGTGGAAAGGCTGTTCATGAGGCAGTCGAGCGTCTCTTTGGGATAGTTGTCGAGGAGCATCGCGACCGTTTCGCGCAGTTCGTTCGTGTATCCCGTGCGGACAAAGTGGATCATGGCGTTTTTGAGGGGATAGTTCATGACGCTGTCCAGCTCCGACCCCTGCAAATATTGCCTGCGCACGCCGTATGCGATCTTGTTGGATGCGTCCTCCCAGACTTCGCCGATGAGGAGAGCGTCGGGATCTTCGGTCTTGACAGCCTGCCGCACGTCCCGCAAAAAGAAATCGGGGAGTTCGTCGGCAACGTCCAGCCGGTATCCGCGCGCGCCGCGGCGCAGCCACGTCCTGAGCACGCCGTTTTCGCCGCAGACGAACGCACGGTAAGAGGGCGACTGCTCGTTGACGGCGGGCAGGGTCTCGATCCCCCACCAGCTCTCGTAGGAATCGGGAAAGCAGTGGAAGCGGTACCAGTCGCGGTAAGGAGAATCGGGCGATTGGTATGCGCCGACGCTGTCGTAGCGGCCGAATTTGTTGAAATAGCGGCTGTCGTCGCCCGTATGATTGAAAACGCCGTCCAAAATAATGCGGATCCCCTTGCGCTCCGCTTCCTCGCACAGGAGACGGAAATCCTCCTCGGTGCCGAGAAGGCCGTCGATCTTCATATAGTCGCCCGTGTCGTAGCGGTGGTTGGAGTAGGCCTCGAAAATGGGGTTCAGATAGAGGACGGAGACGTGCAGTGCGGCGAGGTAATCGAGTTTGGAGCGGATGCCGTTCAGATCCCCGCCGAAAAAGTCGTTGTTGAGCACCTTTCCGAATTCGTTCGGACGGAAAGAGGGCTGACCGCCCCAATCGGGACGGAAGATCTTGTGCGGCGGAACGGGATTGTCGCCCGCCTTGCAAAAGCGGTCGGGAAAGATCTGGTACATGACCCCGCCCTTGAACCATTCGGGCGTGCGGTATGTTTCGTCGGAAACCGTGATCTGCCAGCTTACGGGGTGCTCGGTGACGACCGCCTTCCTCCCCGCCCCGCAGCCGAGAAAGAGCCGCTCTCCGAGAGAGAAATAGTAGAAATACAGTCCCGTCTCGTGAAAGCGGAGGGTGACGGTAAACCCTTTCTCCCCCCTATCCATCGGGAAGGAAAAAGCCGTTCCGTCGTCCTGATAGAGATGCAAGATACAAGCGTCGGCGGAGAGCCAAGACTCTCCGCCCTTGCAGACGTCGATATGAAAGGTCAGTTCGCTCCCGCGGGCAATGCCCCCCGTGACCGATTTACACGCTTTATCCAGCGGGTCGTAGTAAAAATTCATGCAGCTTTTATCGGAAAGAGAATTTCAAGCAAATCAGAAATGACTTGACAAGTCATTTTTGATTTGTAACTTACGAGTTGATGGGCTTCAGATGCCAGATGTTTTTCGCATAGTCGCGGATACTTCTGTCGGCGGAGAAGAACCCGGCCGCCGCAATGTTGAGGAGGGATTTCCTGTTCCACTCCGTCTTGTCGTTACGGTAGAGCGCGGACATTTTGTTCTGCGTGCGGACATAGTCCTCGTAATCGGCGAGACACATGTAGGGATCGGCGACGCGGCCGTTTCTGAGCAGGTAATTTGCGATCTCCGCGAACGAATAGCCGTTGAAGCCGACGATGAGCGATTCGATGACCCGCCTGAGCCCGGGATCTTGATTGTAATATTCGCTGGAATTGTAGCCGCGCTCCCAGATCTCCTTCACCTCGTCCGCTTTGAGCCCGAAGATGAAGATGTTCTCGCTGCCGACCCTCTCCGCCATTTCGACGTTCGCGCCGTCCAACGTTCCGATCGTGAGCGCGCCGTTGATCATGAACTTCATGTTGCCCGTGCCGCTCGCCTCTTTGCCTGCAAGGGAGATCTGCTCGGAGATCTCGGAGGCGGGCATAAGTTTTTCGGACATGGTGACGTTGTAGTTCTCCATGTACACGACGTTGAGTTTTTCGCGGATGCGGGGATTTTTCCCGATCTCCTCGGAGAGGAAACAGATGAGCTTCATGATCTGCTTCGCCATGTCGTAACCCGCGGCCGCCTTCGCGCCGAAGATATACGTCTTGGGGAGCACGTCGAGGCCGGGATCTTCGCGAAGCGCGTTGTATTCGCCGATGATATGCAGCACGTTGAGGAGCTGCCGCTTATACTCGTGCATGCGCTTTGCCTGCACGTCGAAAACGGTATCGGGGTCGATCGAGATCCCCTGCGTTCTCTTGGCATAATTCGCGAACTGCTCTTTCTTGACGCGCTTGATCTCGCCGAGACGTTTGAGAACGCTCTTGTCGTTTGCAAATTTTTTGAGCCCCGAGAGTTTGGAAGCGTCCTTCGCATAGCCGTCGCCGATGCACCCGCTGATGAGTTCGCACAGTTCGGGATTGGATTGGTTGAGCCAGCGCCTGTGCGCGATGCCGTTCGTGACGTTCGTGAACTTTTCGGGCGTGTAGTCGTAGAAATCGCGGAAAATGCTCTCCTTGATGATCTTGCTGTGCAATTCGGAGACGCCGTTGACGGAGGACGAACCGAGCACGCAGAGATTCGCCATGCGCACCATGTTGTGCGACAAGACGGCCATGCGGGAGATCTTCGCCCAATCCCCCGGGAAACGCTTCCAGAGGTCCTCGCAGAAGCGGCGGTTGATCTCTTTGAGGATCCCGTAAATGCGGGGCAATCTGCGCGCGATGAGGTCCTCGCTCCACGTTTCGAGCGCCTCGGAGAGCACGGTGTGGTTGGTGTAGGCGCAGGTGGACGTCGTGATATTCCACGCCGTCTCCCAATTAAAGAAGTTTTCGTCGAGCAGGATGCGCATCAGCTCGGGGATCGCGAGAGCGGGATGGGTGTCGTTGATATGGATCGCCGCCATCTGCGGAAGAAGGGAAAGCGAACCGTAACGCCGCTTGTGGTCGGAGACGATACATTGCAGGGAAGCGGACACGAGAAAATACTGCTGTTTCAGGCGGAGCGACTTCCCCTCGCTGTGATTGTCGGAAGGATAGAGAACTTTGGAGATGAGTTGTGCGTCGGAATCGTCGCGCATGACGCTCTCGTAATGCCCCTGCGAGAACGCCTGCATGTCGAAGGATTGCACGGCGCGGGACTCCCAGAGACGGAGCACGCTGACCGCCTGCGAATCGGCGCCCGAGACCATCATGTCGTGGGCGACCGCCTCCACTTCCTTCGCGTTGTGGTAGACGGTCTCCATGCCGTGGTCCGTCCACCTCTCTTCGAGCTCGCCGTCAAAGCGCACGATGAACGATTTGTCGGTACGGAGCGTGAGCCATGAGGAGCCGCCCGGCAGCCAGACGTCGGGAAGCTCGATCTGCCATCCGTCGACGATCTTCTGCTTGAAGAGGCCGTATTGGTAACAGATGGAGAACCCCATCGCGGGATAGTTCTGCGTGGCGAGCCCGTCGAGGAAGCAGGCGGCGAGCCGTCCCAACCCGCCGTTTCCGAGCCCTGCGTCGGGTTCCTCTTCATAGAGGTCCTCGAGAGTCGTCTTGTACCGTTTCAGCGCGCCCTCGAGCGGCTCCGCGATCCCGAGGTTGTAGACGCTGTTTTTGAGCGACCGCCCCATCAGAAATTCGATGCAGAGATAGTAGACGCGCTTTGCACGCGCCGCCTTCGTCTTGAGGTGGAATTGCTGGCGTTTTTCGAGCATGATGTCGCGCACGCTCAAAACGACGGCTTTGTAGATCTGCTCCCGCGTCGCCTCCGCGGGCGATACGCCGAAGTAACGGGAGAGTTTCCCCTCGATCAGGCGTTCTGCTTCTTGTTGCGTTAAGGTCTCCATGATTTATGTCCCTATCCTTTATCCGTTATACACGGCCGTCGAAACGGCCGTGCTTGGATCGTAATATTTGATTGCCGAAGGGCTTATTTGAGGACTCTCAAATAGAGGTCGGTGTAGTACTGCGCCGAATGCGCCCAGCTGAAATCGGTCTCCATCGCCTTTTTCATGAGATTCGCCCATTCGCTCTTCACATGATACACGTTGAGGGCCTCGTTGATGACGTAGAGCATATCGTATGCGTCGTAATTGCTGAACGTGAAGCCGTTGCCCCCCGCGCCGTACGGCGTGATGCTGTCGCGCAGCCCTCCCGTCTCCCGTACGACGGCGATCGTTCCGTACCTGCTCGCGATCATCTGGGAGAGGCCGCACGGCTCGCTCTTGGACGGCATGAGGAAGATATCGGCTCCCGAATAGATCTTGCGGGAAAGATCGGCGTTGAAGGAGATCACGGAGACGACCTTCCCCTGATACCTCCTCGCGAGATCGGAAAAGTAATGTTCGTACGTCGCGTCGCCCGTGCCGAGGACGATGAACTGCACGTCCTGACGGAGCATCTGTTCGACGACCTCCATGACGAGATCGAGCCCCTTGTGGGTGACGAGGCGGGAGATCATCGCGACGATGGGCGTGCCCGCCTTGACGGGAAGCCCGAGCATCTTTTGCAGCTCCTCTTTGCACACCGCTTTGTTCTCGGGATGCTCCGCGCTGTAATTGGCAAAGAGCGCGGCGTCCGTGGCGGGGTCGTAATATTCGGGATCGATCCCGTTGAGAATGCCGCAGAGTTTGAATTCGTTGCGGCGGACGATCGGGTCGAGCCCGTGCGCATAATACGGATCCTTGATCTCGCCCGCATACGTCGGGGAGACGGTGGAAAACGCCTCGCAGCACTCGATCGCGCCCTTCATGAGGTTGATGCAGTGGTCGTATTCCACGAGATTCCTGTAACGGTAGGAGATCCCGAAGAGATCTTCGAGAATGTCGAGAGAGTATTTCCCCTGATATTCTATGTTATGGATCGTGAACACCGCGCGGATGAATTGGTACTCGGGGCGGAAACAGTAGATGGTTTTGAGATAGAGCGCCGCCAAAGCCGCCTGCCAATCGTGGCAGTGCAGAATGTCGGGATAGAACCCGATGAAGCCGAGGATCTCCATGACGCTGCGGCAGAAGAAGGCGAACCGTTCGCCGTCGTCATAGTAGCCGTAGCAGCCGGGGCGTTTGAAATAGTATTCGTTGTCTACAAAGTAGAACGTGACGTTGTCCTTGACGTATTCGAAGATCCCGCAATACTGGTTCCTCCAGCTCAGAGGGACGAAGAGATTGCCGATGAAGCGGAAATCTTTGCGGTACTCCTTGCGGATATCCTGATAGAGCGGAACGATCACGCGCACGTCGTAGCGGTCGTCCTTTGCGATCGCTTTGGAAAGCGAGCCGATGACCTCGGCGAGGCCGCCCGTCGCGATGAAGGGCGCGGCTTCGGAAGCGACGAAGAGGATCTTCTTTTTCGCTTCCACGGCGATCTCCGCGGGCTTTTCGGCTTCCGCAGGTTCTGCCGTCTTGACTTTCTCGACGGCGGGTACTTTTTCTTCCCGTCTGTTTGTTTTGACCATAAAATCCCCCTCGACGCGATTAAGATTTATAATTTTCTTCCCTTCGCAATGAAGTACGGAAGTTCTGCACAGCCCGCAAGATTTCTTCTGTCGCCGATGACGACGTCTTTATCGGTGATCACGCAGTCGAGCCTGACGTTCTCCCCGATCACGGAATCCTGCATGATGATCGAATTTTTGATATGGCTCCCCTTTCCGATCTTGACGCCGCGGAAGAGGATGCAGTTCTCCACCGTCCCCTCGACCACGCAGCCGTCTGAGATCAAGGAATCCCGCACGGCCGCGCCATCCGTATATTTCGTGGGCGCGCTGTCGCGGACTTTCGTATAGATGTCGCGGTTGCCGAAGAGCTCGTCGCGCACGGGCTTTTGGAGGAGCTCCATGCTGTGGCGGTAATAGTCCTGAATGGAATTTACGCCCGCGTAATAGCCCTTAAAACCGTAGCCGTAGATCTTGAGCGTGTCGACGTTCTTCGTCAGAATATCCCTGCCGAAGCTCGAGAATCCGCGCTGGACCGCCTGTTGGATGGTGCGGATGAGAAATTCGCGCCGCATGACCATGACGTTCACATACAGGTTGTATTTCGTGCCGCTCTTCAGATTGGTGGGATTGATATTCAGGCTCTTGATCCTCCCCGAAGCGGAGGGTTCGAGCGTGATGAAGTAGGAGGACTCGCTCGGCTCCGTCTCCTCGTGGTACACCATCGTGATCTCCGCACCCTTTTCCTCATGGTAGCGGACGATATCGCCGATATCGAGATGCGCGATGCCGTCGCAATCGGAGATCACGACGAAATCTTCGTTCCTGTGGTTGAGGAAGCCCGTGATGCTCATGAGCGCTTCGAGGCGGGTCGTATAAGGTCTGTCCGTCTCGTCGGAATAAGGCGGGAGCAGGATGATGCCGCCGTCCTTTCTCGCGAGGTCCCATTCCTTCCCGCTCCCGAGATGGTCGATGAGCGACTGGTAGTTGTTCTTCGTGACGATGCCGACCGTCGTGATCCCCGAATTGACCATGTTGGACAACGCGAAGTCGATGAGGCGGTATCTGCCGCCGAACGGAACGGACGCCATCGTGCGGTGACGGGAAAGCTCGGGAATGTTTTCGTCGTGAATGTTGGAAAAAATTACGCCGACCGTGGAGTGTGCCATCTTGTTATTCCCCCTTGTAATCCTTGTCGATGATCTTGCCGGCGGCGACGGACGCGCCTGCCGCAACGGTGATATTTCTGCCGAGCACCGCGATGCCTGCACTGTTTTCCTTCGGTTCGCCGACACGCGCGCCCTCTTCGATGACGACGTTCTCGTCGACGATCGCATGCTCCACGACCGCGCCCTTTTTGACGACGGTCCCCGCCATGAGGACGCTGTCGCGCACGGTCGCGCCCTCTTCGATGACGACGTTGGAGGAGAGCACGGAATGCTTGACGGCCCCGCCGATCTCACAGCCGAGCGCGATGACCGAATCGTCGATCTCCGCGTTCAGGCCGACGTATTCGGGCGGCGCGAGCGGGTTGCGGGAATGGATCTTCCAATCGGGATCGCCGACGTCGAAGGCGGGATCCTTGCCGAGAAGGTCCATGTTGGATTCCCAGAGAGAGGCGATCGTGCCGACGTCCTTCCAATACCCCTTGAAGCGGTAGGAGAACATCTTTTCGCCCGCATTGAGCATGGCGGGCAGCACGTCTTTGCCGAAATCTTTGCTCGACGCGGGGTTCTGGTCGTCCGCTTCGAGATATTTGAAGAGTTTCTCCGCCGTGAAAATGTAGATCCCCATCGACGCGAGATTGCTCTTGGGCTGTTTCGGCTTCTCCTCGAACTCGTAGATGGAGCCGTCGGGATTCGTGTTGAGGATCCCGAAGCGGGAGGCCTCCTTCATGGGCACTTCGATCGCCGCGATCGTGCAGTCCGCCCCCGTCGCCTTGTGGGCGCGCAGCATCTCCGCATAGTTCATCTTATAGATGTGGTCGCCCGAAAGAATGAGAATATAGTCGGGATTGTACTTCTTCATGAAGGACATGTTCTGGTAGATGGCGTTCGCGGTACCCTCGAACCACGACTGCTTTTTCTTCGCCTGATAGGGCGAGAGAATGTGAACGCCGCCGAATGCGCGGTCGAGATCCCACGGCTGGCCGTTCCCGATGTACTCGTTGAGCTCCAAAGGCTCGTATTGGGTGAGCACGCCGACCGTGTCGATCCCCGAATTGATGCAGTTGGAGAGCGGGAAGTCGATGATCCTGTACTTCGCGCCGAAGGCAACCGCCGGTTTCGCGATGTTATTCGTGAGCGCGTACAGTCTCGAACCCTGTCCGCCCGCCAACAGCATTGCAACGCATTCTTTTTTTCTGAGCATTTTTTCCATTACCCCCCTTGTAAGGCACTTTATTTCTTCGGCATTTGAGCCGCGGATTCCGTTTTAACGGTTTTACTTGCCGCCCTCTGCGTCGGGAAGGCGGACGAGATACATCGTCGTGAGCTTGGGAACGTCGATCTTCAGCGAGTACTGCTTGCCGTGGCTGGGCGCCTTGACGGCCTGATACGTCTTTTTGTGCAGCTTGCCTTCCCCGCCGAATTTCTTATCGTCCGAGCAGAAAATGACTTTGTATTTCCCCTTTTTGTCCACGCCGAGCCAATAATCGGCTACGTCCGCACCCGAAAAGCATGCCAGGCATAGTACTTCATTTCCACCCCTATCTCTGCGGATAAACGCGGCGATATTGCGGTCTGCATCGTCGGCGGCGAGCCATTCGAAGCCATCCCACGAGTCGTCCACTTCGAAGAAGGCGGGCGTCGAGAGATAGAAGAAGTTGAGTTCCTTCACATAGCGCGAGAGCTTGCCGTGCATCTCGTAATTGTCCCTGAGGAAAAATTCGAGCCCTTCCTTATAGTCCCATTCCTTGAACTGCCCGAACTCATAGCCCATGAAGTTGAGCTTTTTGCCGGGGTGCGCCATCATATAGCCGAGGAAGGAACGGACGCCCGCAAATTTTTCTTCATACGCGCCCGGCATCTTGTTGATGAGCGAGCACTTCCCGTGGACGACCTCGTCGTGCGAGATGGGAAGCACATAGTTCTCCGAAAATGCGTACATCATGGAGAAGGTGAGTTTGTTGTGGTTGTTCATGCGGAAGAACGGGTTGAGGGAGAGATAGGAGAGCATATCGTTCATCCAGCCCATGTTCCACTTGAAGTTGAAGCCGAGCCCCCCCACCGAACCGGGTTTGGTGACGAGCCCCCACGCCGTGCTCTCCTCTGCGATCATGAGCGCGTACGGGAACCGCCTGAACACCGCCTCGTTGAGTTTTCTGAGAAAGGCGATCGCCTCTAAGTTTTTGTTCTCCCCATAGATGTTCGGCACCCATTCGCCCGGCCGCTTGTCGTAATCGAGATAGAGCATCGACGCGACCGCGTCCACGCGCAGGCCGTCTACATGAAAGCGGTCGAAGAAAAAGCACGCGCTCGAGATGAGGAAAGAGAGGACTTCGTTCCTGCCGTAGTCGAAACGGCGGGTCCCCCAGCTCTTGTGCTCCATGCGGTCCCATTGGCTGCTCTCATAGAGGGGCTGTCCGTCGAACTCATACAGCCCGTGCTCGTCCTTCGGGAAATGCGCGGGCACCCAATCGACGATGACGCCGATCCCCGCCCTGTGGAAGCTGTCCACGAGGAACATGAAGTCCTGCGGCGTGCCGAGGCGGGAGGTCGCCGCAAAATAACCCGTGACCTGATAGCCCCACGATCCGTCGAACGGAAATTCCGTCACGGGCATGAACTCGACGTGCGTGTACCCCATCTCCCTGACATAGTTTACAAGCTCGACGGCGAGCTCGCGGTAAGAGAGATAGTTCCCGTCCTCATGGCGGCGCCACGAGAGCAGGTTGACCTCGTACGTATTCATCGGCGCCGAGAAAATGCTGCGGCGCGAGACGCTTTCGAGATACTTCTTGTCCCCCCAGCGGTATCCCTCCAAATCGTAGAGCTTGGAGGCGTTGCGCGGAGGCGTTTCCGTATGGAAACCGACGGGGTCCGCTTTCATCAGTTTGCGCCCGTCCTGCGTTGTAATGCAATATTTATAAACGTCGTACTGCTTCAATCCCGGAATGAACAGCTCGAAGCTCTCCCCGTCGACCATGCGCTGCATGACGTGCTTTGTATCGTCCCAGCCGTTGAAGTCGCCGACGACGGACACGCCCGCCGCATGGGGAGCCCAGACGCGGAAGATATACCCGCCCTTCCCGTTCTCCGTCGCCCTGTGCGCGCCGAAGATCTCATAGATGCGGTCGTTCTGCCCGTGGTGGTACAGATAGAGCGGGAAATCGGTCGTTTTCGCGTCGTCTTTTTGCTTGTGCATATTCATCCCCTTATCAGCATTCTCCCCTTCGGGATCGCTTATCCTATTATACTACATTCTGATAACAGTTTCAAGACCCAAAGGGAATTTTTTCCTGTTTTTTTCGGAAAAATTTGCCAAAAAGAAAACCCGTCCGTTGGGACGGGTCCCCTCAGCCGGCGATCCCCTTGACAATATCGTAGATATCCCCCGCGCCGAGCGCGAGAATGAGGTCGTCGGGAGCGAGCCGTTCTTTGAGGCGGGCGGCGAGCTGGGACGGCGTCTGCACATAGCGGGCCTGCGGGATCAGGCTTACAAGGCGCGCCGCGCTCCCCGCATAGTCGAAGTTTTCCCGCGCCGAATAGGTGCGGTAGACGATCGGCCTCTCCGCCTTCGAGAGAACGGAGACGAAGTCGTCGAGAAGATCGCGGGTGCGGGTGAAGGTATGCGGCTGAAAGACGAGGCGGACGGTGCCGAGGCAAAGCCGTTCCGCCGTCGAGAGCGCCGCCGCGATCTCGCGGGGGTGATGCGCATAGTCGCAGACGACGGGAACGCCGCCGATGCTTCCCACCCGTTCGAACCGCCTCTTTACGCCGATAAATTCCTCCAATCCGCGCCTAATCTCGTCGGGCGTAAACCCCGTCAGTCTTGCGGCCGCGTACGCCGCGAGCGCATTGTAGACGTGCACCCTTCCCACAACGTTGAGTTTGACGCGCACGGTCGGGACGCCGCCCTCGGTAACGGTAAACGCATAGCGTTCGCCGTCCGAACGCAGTTTTTCGGCGCGGATATGCCCGTTGTACAGCCCGAAATCCAATTCGTGCGGGATCGCGCGCGCACGGGCGTCGTCCGCATTGACGACAACGCGTTTCGCATTCGCCGCAAACATCCTGTACGCGGAGACGAGCTCCTCCTCGGTCGCATAGCAATCCGTGTGGTCGCGGTCGCAGTTGAGGATGACGGCGGTCTCGCTTTTCAGGGTGAGAAAGCTGCGGCGGAATTCGCATGCCTCCGTGAGGAAATAGTCGTTCCCCGCGGAACAGACGTTGCCGAGCAGAAGATCTTCTCCGCCGATGTGCGCGGTGAAAGAGGCGTGGTTCGCACGGAAAATATGCGCAAGCATGCAACTCGCCGTCGTCTTGCCGTGACAGCCCGCAACGGACAGAACGTGCGGATATTCCTCCGCGATCCTTCCGAGCAGCTCCGCGCGCGGTATGAGACGTTTCCCCGCCTCCTTTGCCCGCGCGAACTGCGGGTGTTCCGGCGCGATCGCGCCCGTATAGACGACGACCGGTTCGGCGATCTCCTCCTCTTCGCCGATATGCACGGGGATCCCCGTGCGGCGGAGTTCGCAGGTGAGCGCGTTCTCCGCGGCGTCGCTGCCGCGTACGGGGATCCCGCGGCCGTGGAGCAATTTCGCAAGCGCGCTCATGCTCACGCCGCCGATCCCGATGAAGTAGATTCCGCTCTTTTCGGCATTTTCCCCGAAGAACATAGTATAATTTATGCAAAAAACGCCCTGATTTGTGAAATTTTCTACAAATTTCCGAAAAATTGCATAATCTACTTGCCTTTCAAAATGAAGTGTGATAATATATTGAAAAGAGCACTTAGGAGGTAAAATTATGCAAATCGGAGATGTTAGAATACGGCTGATCCAAAAAGCGGACGGGATTCTGCGCGCGGTTGCGTCGGTGACCATCGACGAGTGCTTTGTCGTTCACGACATCAAAGTCTTTGAGCGGGACGGCGAATGTTTCATCGCCATGCCCAGCCGCAAGACTTCGGACGGTGAATACAAGGACATCGCGCATCCCATCAATTCGGAGACGCGCCAACTCCTGCAGGATGCGATCCTCGAACAGTATCGCAATACCTGCAAAAACGCCGACTGATATTCCGAGGGGGAGCAAAAAACACGCCGCAGAAAGTGCGGCGTGTTTTTTTAGGGTCTTTTCAATTCCTTAGCAGATTAGGAAACGGGTACAACGTTGACCGCGCGGAGCTTCCCGCTGTCTTTGGGATCGGGCTCGGTCTCGAACGTGACCTTCTGGCCTTCCTTCAACGTACGGAATCCCTCCGTTTGGATCGCGGAGAAATGCACGAAGATATCGTCCCCGCCGTCGTCGTTGGAAATAAAGCCGTAACCCTTTCCGTCGTTGAACCACTTAACTGTTCCGTTCATATCATTTGCCTCCTGATGGTGTTCGGCGAAGCGTTTCCCTATCGTCCGTTTCGCACAAGTATTATTATATCAGCGCGTTTTCCGATTGTCAATAGATTTGAAAAAAATTTACTTCGTTTTCAGATAATTCCCGATGAGACGGGTGCTCGTGGCGGTGAAAGCGGAGAGCTCTTCGGGCTTGAGCGGACGGTAATTCATGAGGGCGAGCAGCCAAATGTACTCCGCCGCGTCCCGTTTCACGCCGTCCTCCGCCGTCTTGAGAGCCTGCACCGCCTCCGAAGCCGTATTGACGACGAGCGTCATGTCGGCGGGCATGTCCCCCATCTTGTAGAAGCTGTTCATCTCCGACATTCTGCGCATGAACTCCGAAACGTTCACGACGGCGGGAACGGAGGCGTCTTTCAGCCGCTCGGTCACGACCTTTACGCCCTTTTCTTTGAGGAATCCCTCGAAGATCTCCTTGACGTCCGCGTCCTCCTCCCCTTCCTCTTTGAGCGCGCCCGCAACATCCGCGTCGATGCGCAGGAAGCGTACGCGGGTCGGATTTTTATATTCGATATAGCTCAAGAAGTGCGGATCGATGTATTCGCCCGCGACGATGGCGTCGAGGCCGGCGTCTTTGAACATCTTGACGTACTGCGCCTGTTTGTCCTCGTCCGAGACGTAGTAGACGGCGTCGGGCTGTTTGCCCGCGTCGGCGTCCCCGCCGGAGACCTCGGGGCCGAAAAAGCTCTCGAGGGGCAAATATTCTCCCGCAAGATTCTTGAAGATGATGACATCTTTGATCTTTTTGTAGAAATCGTCATCCTTGATGGCGCCGAACTTGACAAAGGTGGAAAGATCGTTCCAGCAGTTCTCGTATCTCTCCTTATCCTTTTTATAGAGATCGTTCAGCTTGTCCGCGACCTTTTTGACGATGTGCTTCGCGATCTTTTGGACCTCGCGGTCGTTTTGGAGGAAGGAACGGGAGACGTTCAGCGGAATGTCGGGGCAGTCGATCACGCCGTTCAGGAGCATCAGAAATTCGGGAATGACCTCCTTGATATTGTCCGCCACGAACACCTGGTTGCAATAGAGTTTGACCTGCCCGCGCTCGAGCTCCACCTGTTTGCGGACTTTCGGGAAATACAGGATGCCTTTCAGACGGAAAGGATATTCCATGTTGAGATGGATCCAGAAGAGCGGCTCCTGAAAGTCGTTGAACGTGTCGCGGTAGAACGTTTTATACTCCTCTTCCGTGCAATCCTTCGGCTGTTTCACATAGAGCGGCTCCGTCGTGTTGACGGGCTTCTCGTCCTCCTTGCCCTTCGGATCGAGATAGATCTCATAGGGCATGAACGAGCAGTACTTCTTCAAGAGTTCGCGGATCACATTCTCTTTGAGGAATTCCTTCTCCTCTTTGGCGATGTGCATGACGACTTTCGTGCCGCGCGTCTCTTTGTCGCAATCCCCGATCGTGTAGGTGCTCTCGCCGTCCGATTCCCAATGCACGCCCTTTTCGCCCTCGCGGTACGACTTCGTGAAGATCTCGATGCGCTCGGAGACCATATAGGCGGAATAGAACCCGAGCCCGAAGTGGCCGATGATGCCGTCCCCGCCCGCCTGTTCATACTTCTGCGCAAAATCCGCCGCGCCCGAGAACGCGATGCTCGTGATATATTTTTCGACCTCTTCCTCGGTCATGCCGATGCCGTTGTCCTCCACGGTGAGCGTACCGGCCTTTTCGTCCGCCGTCACGGTGATGCGGAAGGGCTCCCCCTCCGCGGCTTCTCCCAAAGAAATGAGTTTCTTGAGCTTTGTGATGGCGTCGGACGCATTCGCGACGATCTCGCGGAGAAAGATATCCTTCTCGGAATACAGCCATTTTTTGATGATCGGCATCATGTTTTCGCTTGAAATTTTGATCGTACCCTGTCTTTCCATGAATGTGTTATCTCCTTACTTGCTTTCCTGTTTAATATAACCGAAATTTTCGCCCGCAAAACAAAAAATCCGTTCGAAAACGGATTTTTTGCAATTTCTTTTCGCTTATTTGTCGTCGTTGCCGAGAAGTTCGGAGATGGAAGCGCCGAAATCGCTGCCCTCCGTCCACTCTCTGTACTCATCGTCCTCACCGGCGGGCTGCACGCTGCGGCGGGCCTTCTTGTTCCCGCGCTCGCGGCGGTTGCCGTTGTCCTCGCGGGGTTCGCGCTCGGGACGGGGCTCGAACTCGGGACGGGGCTGGAGCGCCTTGATGGAGAGCGTGATCTTCCTCTCCGCGGGGTTGAACGCCAAGATCTTCGCGTCGACTTCCTCGCCGATCGTGAGCGCGGTGGTGGGATTCTCCAACCACTCGTGGGTGATCTGGGAGACGTGCACGAGGCCGTCGATCCCCTTTTCGATCTCCACGAACGCCCCGAAGGGAACGATGCGGACTACGCGGCCGTGGACGATATCGCCCTCGGCGTACTTCTCTGCGGCAAGATCCCACGGCTGCGGCTGGAGCTGCTTATAGCCGATGGAGACCTTCTTATTGTTGCGGTCGATCTTGAGGACCTGAAATTCATAACGCTTGCCGATCTCGAGGACGTCGGTAACTTCTTTCACGCCCGTCCAGGAGAGGTCGGAGATGTGCGCGAGGCAATCGAACCCGTTGACGGAGACGAATGCACCGAAGCTCGTGACGCGCTCGACCTTGCCCTCGACGACGTCGCCCACCTGAATGGAGGAGAAGAAGCTCTCTTCCTTCGCGGCTTTTGCGGCTTCGCGCTCGGCGCGCTCCGCTTCGAGGACGACGCGCTGGGAGGCGATGATCTCCTTTCTGCGCTCCTTTCTGATCTCGATGAGTTTGAGGCGAAGGGTCTTGCCCTTGTACTTTTCAAGATCGGTGACGTAGCCGATGCGGATCTCTCTTCTCGGCACGAACACGGGGTAAGTCCCGAGTTCCGCGGTAAGCCCGCCCTTATTGGAGCCGGTGCACTCTACGGTGAAAACTTTGCCCGCTTCGATATCGGCAAGGAAGGCTTCCTCTTCCTTGAGCTTTTTGACCATTTTCTGGGAGAGCGCGACGGGCTTGACCGCCGTCACCATGACTTCGATCTCCTCGCCGTTCTTCGCCTTCTCCTCATATACCTCGCGGCTGTACTCTTCGCAATCAAGCTCCTCGGCGGGGATCTTGTTTTCGAGTTTTCCGGAACCGGAAACGAAAATGCCGTCGTCCGTGGCAAGAGCGACGCGGACCTTGATGATCTGGCCCTTCTTGTACCGCTCTTCCTTTTCGATGTCGTCCATGATCTTTTCCATAGCCGACCTCTGCGCTTCGGGCGCTTTCGTCTCTTCGGCTGCCGGAGCAGCGACTTCTTCCTTGACTTCCTCTACCTCTTGCGCTGCCACGGGTTCAGCCGCCACGGTTTCAGCCGCCGCTTCTGTGGTTTCCGTAGCTTCCGTAGATTCCGTCTTAAGTACTTCCGCGTTGTTTTCTGCCATCTTGAAAAGAACCTCCTGAGTCAGCCAATCGGGAGTGCTCGCTCCCGCGATAACGCCGACCCTACCAAAATTTTTCACTTTTTCATATTCGAACCCGTCTGCCGAAGCGATCCGAAAAACATGACCGCAATGCTCAGACGCGATTTCGCCAAGTCTGTTCGTGTTACTGCTGTTGAGGCCGCCGATCACCACGACGGCGTCACACGCCCGTGCGAGGCTCTCCGCCTCCCGCTGTCTGTCAACAGTAGTATAACAAATTGTCGGGAAAATAACAACTGTTTTGAGGTCACCTTTTTGAAGATTTTCCGCAATTTTTGAAAATTTTTTTGCGGAAAAGGTTGTTTGCGCGACCAAAGCCACCTCTTTTCCGCCCAAACCGGGGATCTGCTCTTCTTCGCTCCGCACGACGAATGCCTGTCCCCTGCACCAGCCGAGCAGCCCGCGCACCTCGGGATGCTCCCCGTCGCCCGCGATGACGACCGTTTTCCCAAGTCCGCTCTCCCGCCGCACGATCTCCTGCGTGCGCCGCACGAAGGGGCAGGTGCAGTCGATCACATGCAATCCCCTCTCCCTGCACCGCGCGTAGACGCTCTCCCCCACGCCGTGGGAACGGATGATGAGGGAAGCTCCTTCGGGGACTTCCTCGGGGGAAGCGACCGTGACGATGCCGCGCGCCGCGACCCTTCCGTTCACGTCCTCGTTATGGATGAGCTCGCCGAGCAGGTAGGTGTTTTCGGGCGGAACGGACAGAGCGGTTTCGACCGCCCTTCTCACGCCGCCGCAGAACCCGCTCTTCGGCGAGACGACGAGCTTCACTTCTTCGCTCTCGACGCGCGGAATTGAGCGCGCATTTCATAGAGTTTGTTCCTGAGCAGTTCCTCCGCCTCGGCATAGTCCTCGGGGGTGAGTTTTCTGCCGTAGTACTGCGAGAGTTCGAAGGGTTCGCCGAACACGACGTGCGTGACGCGGAACACTTTGGGACGGTTGCAGATGACGAAGGGAACGATGGGCGTTTTCGTCTTGATCGCAAGGAGCGCGGTGCCGCCGTGGAAGGGCAAAAATTCGTCGCCCCCGCTCCTGTTGCGCATGCCCTCGGGGAACATGGAGAGCTTTTCCCCGTTGCGGAGCACCTTCATCGAGGAGATCACGGTGTGCACGTCCGACCCGTCGCGGTTGGCCCCGATCGCGCCGACGAGATACGCCCAATAGCCGATGACGGGCGCCTCGAGCACAGATTGTTTGGTGATGAAATGCACGCCTTCCTTCGTGGAGAGCGCGGGATAAAAGACGTCGAAGATATGATAGTGGTTCCCGAAATAGATGTACGCGCCCTTGCCGACCTTGTGCGGGCCGTGCAGCTTATACGGAAAGATGAGGAAGTGCATCCAATAGAAGAGGAAACGCAAAAAATTCATGAAGTGCATGATATGATACCCGTTCTTGTTGGCGGGGAACATGCGCACTTTTACGGCGCGCGCGGCGCGGCGTTCGCGTACTTTTTGCTTTCTCAGCTCCTTTTTTTCCTTCCGCGTGAGCTTTTTCGCGGCGGTCTGCGCGGAGGGCTCTTCGCTGCGGATCTCTTCTTCCATTATACTATACTTTCTCCTGTATTTTGCTCTTGACGAAGGCGACCACCTCGTCGATCGTCATGTCGGAGGTGTCGACGCAGATCGCGTCGTCGGCGCGCCTTAAAGGAGCGAACGCGCGCGTGGAATCCTGCGCGTCGCGGCGGACGATCTCTTCCTTCAATTCCTCGAAGTCGACGGCATGCCCGTAGGCGACGAGCTCGTTGTACCGTCTCCTCGCGCGCACTTCGGGCGACGCGGTGAGGAAGAATTTGAAGTCGGCGTCGGGCAAGACGACGGTGCCGATGTCCCGCCCGTCGAGCACGCACGACATTTTCGACGCGATCTCGCGTTGCTTTTCCACGAGATGGCTGCGCACGCTCGGGTGTTTGGAGACGGTGGACGCCGCCATCGAGATCTGCGGGAGACGGATCTCCTCCGAGACGTCCCGCCCGTCGAGAAGGGTCTTTTGCCGCCCGTTCTCGTATTCGACGTCGATGCTGACGTCGCGCATCAGGTTGATGATCTCCCCCTCGTCGTCGGGCGAAACGCCCGCTTCGAGCACTTTGACGGCGCACGCGCGGTACATGGCGCCCGTATCCAGATAGAGGATATGATAGTCCTTTGCGATGCGCTTTGCCACGGTGGATTTTCCGCTCCCCGCGGGGCCGTCGATGGCAATGTTGTAGACGCTCGTGAGGTCCTTCCGCAAAACTTTCGCGCCGCGCAGATAGACGTGGTACGGCGTCATGTTCTTTTCGACGAAGAGCATGACGCGGATGCACAGCGCGAGCCCGCCGTCGATCTCGGGCTCCATCGCGGAGAAGAGCGAACAGCCCGCATACCCCGCTTCGCGGGCGGCCTTTGCGGGATAGTAGGAATGGATATCCGACGTCGAAGAAAATACGATGCTCAGGATCTGGTCCCTGTTGAGAGAATTCCTGTTCATGATCTGTTCGAGCAGCTCTGCGACCGCCTTTCTGATCTCTTCCTTATCGTCCCGGGCGACCGTCGTCGCGCCGCGTATCACTACCATATGCTCCTCCGCTTATATCAATTATAGTGTTCTCACCGCAGAATGTCAATCCATTTTCAAAAGTCTGCGATATTATGCCTGTCATAATACTATGCAAATTGCCCGTTATTCCCCTTTCCCCGCCGCATAGCCCGTGGAGAAAGCGATCTGCAGATTGAACCCGCCCGTGAACGCGTCGACGTCGAGCACTTCCCCGCAGAAAGAGAGCCCCTTTATCCGCTTTGACGCCATCGTCCTCGGGTCGACCTCTCGCAGGGAAACCCCGCCCGACGTCACGACCGCTTCGGCGAACCCGCGGAGGGAAACGGGCGTCATGGGAAACCTCTTCAACCGCTCCGCAAGGCGTCTGCGCTCCTCCTTCGTGACGGCGTTGGCCTGTTTTTCGGGCGGAATGTCCGCCGCGCGCAGGACCATCGCGCCGAGGCCTGCGGGAAGAAGCCCCCGCACGACGTTTTTCATCTGTTCGTTCCTGCGTCCGGAAAGATCCCGCAGAAGGCGCGCGTCGAGCTCCGCTTCTTTCATCGCGGGTTTGAAATCGGCGTACAGCGTCAGACCGTCTGTGCCGAGGCGGTTGATCTTCGCCGAGAGCGAGAGAACGAGGGGACCGCTGACGCCGTAGTGCGTGAAGAGAAATTCTCCGAACCCCGAATAGACCGTCTTTCCCGCCTTCTCCGCGCTGAGCACCGCGTTCTTTACGGAGACGCCCTGCACGGCGGCAAAATCCCCCTTGCAGTTGAGCCCCGTGAGGGAGGGAACGCACGGCGTGACCGTGTGCCCCGTCTCTTTTGCGAAACGGTAGCCGTCCCCCGTGGAGCCCGTCGAGGGGTAAGAGAGTCCGCCCGTTGCGACGATCACCTGTTCCGCCGCGATCGTTTCGCCGTTCGCGACGACGCCGCGCACTTCCCCGCCCTCGGTCAAAAGCTCCGTGACCTCGCAACCCAGCCTGATCTCCGCTCCCATTTGGCGGCAGGCGCGCTCGAGCGTCTTTGTCACGTCGCTCGCATGGTCGGATAGCGGAAACACGCGGTTTCCCCGCTCCGTTTTCAGCGCGAGGCCGTATCTTTCCAAAAGAGCCATCATGTCCGCGGGCGAAAAACGGTAGATCGCGCCGCGCAGAAACTTCTCGCCGTGAACGACGTTCGCGAGAAATTCATCGGGAGGGCAATCGTTGGTGAGATTGCACCGCCCCTTGCCCGTAATGTAGATCTTTTTGCCGAGCTTTTCATTTTTTTCGAGAAGGAGGACCTCGTGCCCGCTCTCCGCCGCGCTATACGCCGCGAGGAGCCCCGACGCGCCTCCCCCGATCACGATCTTCCGCATGAACGACTCCGATGCATATGCGAAAGCGAGGGCAATGCCCCCGCTTCGGTCCCGGTCATACCGGGTATGTCCCCGTCTTGGCGAGATCGGCGTCTACGCCCTCGCGCGCCGCCTTTCTCCACTTGAAAAAGTTTTCCGCGACCTCGGGGAAGGACGCATACGAGAGCACATCCTCCTCCTGCGTGTAATAGCCCTTTGCGATGAGCTCCGCCTTGAGTTTTTCGTACTCGGGTTCGAGATCGTCGGCAGGGCGGTGGGTGATGCGCTTCTCCCCTTTCAGCACTTTTTCGGCGACTTCCTCGTTGATGGGCATCGGCACGCGGCCGTATTTGCCCGCAAAGAGATCGCGCGTCTCCTTCGTGACCATTTTGTACCGTTCCCCCATGACGACGTTCATCACGGCTTGGGTGCCGACGATCTGCGAAGAGGGCGTGACGAGCGGCGGGTAGCCGCAATCCCTTCTCACGTTGGGGACTTCCGCAAGCACTTCGCCGAGTTTTTCCTCCTTCCCCGCCTTTTTGAGCTGGTTCATGAGGTTGGAGAGCATGCCACCCGGCACCTGATAGATGAGCGTGTTGACGTCCACCTGCCGCACTTTCGGGTTGAGTGACCCCTCCTTTTCGAGTTCCTGCGCGACTTTTTTGAAGTGGTCCGCGATGGGAATGAGTTTTTCGAGGTCGATGCCCGTGTCGTACTCCGTCCCCTTGAGGGTGGCGACGAGCGGCTCGGTCGCGGGCTGCGACGTCCCGTTTCCGAGGGGAGAAAGCGCGGTATCGACGATGTCGACCCCCGCCATGATCGCCATGAGATTGACCATGTCGCCCGTGCCCGTCGTATTGTGGGTGTGCAGATGGAGCTTCGTCTCGGGGCGGAGCTCCTTTTTGAGCGCGGTCACGAGGTTGTATGCGTCGAAGGGAAGGAGCAGGTTCGCCATGTCCTTGATGCAGATATTGTCCGCGCCCATGCTCTCGTACGTCTTGGCGAGGCCGACAAAATAGTCCATCGTATAGACGGGACCCGAGGTGTAGGAGATCGCCGCCTCGCAGACGCCGCGCACGGGATCTGCCGCATGGAGCTGCCCTCCGTATTTTTTGATCGCCTTCATCGAGGCCTCGATGTTGCGGGGATCGTTGAGCGCGTCGAACACACGGATGACGCCGATGCCGTTTTCAAAGCACTTTTCGACGAGTTTTTCAACGAGATCGTCCGCATAGTTGCGGTAGCCGAGCAGATTCTGCCCGCGCAGAAGCATCTGGATGGGCGTTTTTACGAGATATTTCCGCAGCGTTCTGAGCCGCTCCCACGGGTCCTCGTTGAGGAAGCGCATGCAAGTATCGAACGTCGCGCCGCCCCATCCCTCGAGGGAATAGTAGCCCACTTCGTCGAGTTGGGAGAGGACGGGGATCATCTGCTCCGTCCGCATGCGCGTCGCGGCGTGCGATTGGTGCGCGTCGCGCAGAATGGTATCCATGATCATTACTTTTTTAGCCATGCTATTTACCTTTTCAGCCTCCGATTTTTAAGCGGGAAAAATTCTACCCGAAGCATGCGAGCAACACGCCCGCGGCGAGCGCAGAGCCGATGACGCCCGCGACGTTGGGCCCCATCGCGTGCATGAGCAGGTGGTTGGACGGGTCGTATTCCCGTCCGACGTCCTCCGAGATCCGCGCCGCCATAGGCACCGCCGAAACGCCTGCCGAGCCGATGAGCGGATTAATCTGCCCCTTTGTCAGTTTGCACATGACTTTCGCGGTGAGGATCCCTCCGATCGTGCCGCAGTAGAAGGCGACGACGCCGATGAAGATGATCTCAAGCGTATCCACCGTGAGGAAGATCTCCCCCTTCGCTTTGCAGCCGACGGCTATGCCGAGGAAGATGGTGACCGTATTCATGAGCCCGTTCTGCGCCTGCGAGGAGAGCCGCTCGACAACGCCCGACTCCCGCAGAAGATTTCCGAGCATGAGCATGCCGAGGAGCGGCATGGCGTCGGGAAGTATGAGCCCGACCACGAGCGTGATCGCGATCGGGAAGATGATCTTCTCCACTTTGGAGACCCTTCTCAACGGCTTCATGCGGATCATGCGCTCCTTTCTCGTCGTCAGAAGGCGCATGACGGGCTTTTGGATCACGGGGATGAGGGCCATGTAGGAATAGGCGGCGATGGCGATCATGGGGAGCAGCTTTTCGGCGAGTTTCTTGGCGACATAGATCGCCGTGGGACCGTCCGCGCCGCCGATGATGGCGATCGCGGCCGCCTGCGCGTTGTCGAAGCCGAGGAGCATCGCGCCGAAGAGGGCGACAAAGATGCCGAGCTGCGCGCCTGCGCCGATGAACATGCTCTTGGGATTGGCGATGAGCGGGCCGAAATCGGTCATTGCGCCGATGCCGAGGAAGATGAGCGGCGGATAGATGACCTTATCCACACCGTAGTAGAGATACCACAGAAGCCCGCGGGTCTCGGGGAGCACATTCTCATAGAGATGTTCCGTGGCGTCCGCCGCATATCTCCCCCAAAGGACATTTTCCGCGCCGGGGATGTTGATGAGGAACATGCCGAACGCGATCGGGAGAAGGAGCATCGGCTCGAACTTCTTCACGATGGCAAGATAGAAGAGCACGCACGAGATGGCGAGCATCACCCAATTCTGCCACAAATATCCCTGCGCGAGCCCCATAGACTGCCACAGATCGGAAAAGATCTTTCCGAAGTCGAGAGCAAGTAAATTCTGCATGGAATGTCTCCGTTAACCGATCACGGCGAGCACGGCGTCCGATTCGACGTTCGTGCCCTTCTGGACCTGAAATGTGACCTTGCCGTCGCAGGGGGCCGTGATATCGTTGTCCATCTTCATCGCTTCGAGCACGAGGATGGGCTGGTCCTTTTTGACGGACGCGCCGTCTGCGACCAAGAGGTTCTTGATGAGGCCGGGGAAGGGCGACGTAACTTTCGTGCCCTTGCCGGGGATCGCTTTGGGTGCAGCGGGCGCGGGCTGTGCGGGCGCGGGCAGATCTGCCGCGGCTTGGGGAGCTCCCACTTCCTCCACGCTCACTTCATAATGTTTTCCGTCTACTGTGATGATAAAATTGCGCATTTGCGTTCTCCTTGATTGCGGTTATATTCTTCTGATCTTGCGGACGACGAAGTCGCACTTCTGCCGCTCGCCCGCGGTATAGACGGCGATGGCGGCGGTGATGGCGGCGACGACTTCGGGCGGGATCCCCTCTTCGGCCGCGGATGCGGGAGCGGGGATCTTCGGGATCGCCGCCTCCTCTTTCCTCTGTTTCCTCTCGTTGATCTTCTTCATGACGAGGCCGAGCAATGTGAAGAAAGCGACGAGAAGCAAAATCCCCAAAAAGACGAAAACGAACCCGAATGCCGCGTAGAACGCGCCCTCTCCGAGATCGACCTTGATCCAACTGAACCAACTGCCGAGCAGATTCGTCATACGTCACCTCGAGAGCATCTGCAGGGAGGCTGCAAGATATTGTTTTACGAATTGCGGCTCGATGATATCGTCGAGATACCCGCCCTTCGCCGCATGGAAGGGATCGGCGTTCTCGTCGGCGTACCGTGCGGCGAGCGTCTCTTTGTCCGAACCTTCAAATTCGATCTGCGCGCCCGCCTCCGACTCGAAGAGCGCGATATGCGCCGTCGCGAACGCGAACGTATAGTCGAAGCCCGCCGACTTCGCCGCAAACAGGCTGTATCCGATGCCAACGGCGGAGCCCGAGATCACGGCGATCTTGGCCGCGTCCATTCCGTCGAGCGCGGAGAGATATTCCCCGATCTCCCCGAAAAGCGCGCTGTTCGCCGTCTCCATCGTCGCCTCCGCACCGAGACAATCGACAAAGGTGACGAAGGGAAGCCCGTAGCGGCAGGCAAATTCGGCAAACGCCCTGATCTTTTTCATGTTGCCCTCGTTGAGCCTCGCGCGGTCCATGACGACTGCCGCGACCGCTCTCCCGCCCAAGCGGCAGAGTACCGTTCTCATCTCGGGATGGGAATTGGCGGCGAGTTCGACGGGAGATTCGAGGAGGGAGAACACCCCCTTTGCGCCGCCCTCCGAATTGAGCGCGGGGACGGGCTCGTTGAGTTCCGCGTCGATCTCGGGGATGGCGAACAGATCGCACACGGCGAGGATCTTGGACGCGGCTTCTTTGACGTCCCGCACGAAAACCGCGGGCAGGTTCGCCTCCGTGAGCGCACGGTAGCCGCCCACTTCCGCGGGTTTGAGGTTCTTCCCCGCCTTTGCGGAGAGAACGAAGGGCGAATTGAGCGCGAGCGCGGAATCTTCCGTAAAGAATACGACGTCGCAGAGAGAAGCGAGCGCGGCGTTCGAACCGTACACCTCGCCGTCCGCGATTGCGAACTGAAGCACCGAACTCTTGAGGCGCGCCGCTTTCAGAAGGAGCTCCGCGATCCCCTCGAGGACCTCAACGCCCTCGCCGACGCGCACGCCGTACGACCGCAGAAGATAGACGACGGGCGTGCTCTGTTTTTCCGCGGCGTCGAGCGTTCTTACGATCTTGTCGCACGCCGCTTTGGAGAGCCCGCCCTTGAACAATTCGAAATTCTGCGCGACGATATAAAAAGGCAGACCGCCGATGGTCGCGAATCCCGTGACGACGCCCTCTCCGTGCGCGTTTTCGCCGAAGAGCGCGTCCTTTGAGAAAGCAAACGCACTTGTCTCGACGAAGCTGTCCTCATCGGCAAGCGCGCGGATCTGCGCGCGGACGTCTTTCCCCGCGGCGCGGACGGTCTCCTTTCTCTCTCTGAGCAACTGAATTTTGTCCATGATGACCTCTGATGGCGTCAAAAACACCAATTTCTACCGAATAACATTATACTCCAAAAAATAGGAAAAGGCAAGCGTTGCGCACCATATTTTCCGCCGAATTTTTGCGTTCCCACTAAATACGGGAAGAAAAAGGCTCCGCGGTCAATGCGGAGCCGGATCGTGATGCTGTTGTTTGTCCGATTTTTCGACGCCCTTCGAGACGATCGCCCCGTCCGGGCTCACGACCTCGATGCGGAATTCGTTCTTTTTGGGTTTCTCCTTGACGCGCGTCACGCGGCGGAACTTCCTTTCGAACCATGCAAGAATGGCGTCCGATTTCTTATAGAGGAAGATGAAGAGGGCCACGACCGCGGCGAGCAGGATCCCCCATATGAGCCAGCCCCACCATTTGTCGAGCGGGATGAGCGCCACGGTATAGCTCGTGGTGAAGATCGCGAGCACGCGAGAGATGAGGATCACGACGAGAAAATACCAGATCGACATCGTGGAGATGCCCGCGACGAAGCAGAGCACGTCGTCGGGGAAAACGGGGAGCAAAAACATCGCGGTGAGCAAAAGTTTATCCTTCCCCTTGATCTTTTTCAGCCACTTCTCGAGCGTTTCCTTTCCGACGAGCCATGAGACGACGCGCTGGCCCGCATACCGCCCGACCAAAAAGGCGACGAGAGAGCCGATCAGGATCCCGAGAAGGCTCAACAGGCTCCCCTTCAGCGGTCCGAAGAGCGCAGCGCCCGCCGCAACGGTGACCGCGCTCGGAATGGGAAGGATGACGACCTGCAAAAACTGCAGGGCGGTGAACACGAAGCCCATCCATCCGCCCGACCTTTCGAGGTATGCTTCGAGCGCGTCCTCGTCCCGCATGATCTCGAAAAACCCCGTCGCAAGCAGCGCGTAGGCGACCGCCCCGAAAAAGACCGCCATCACATAGAGCGTGATGCAGCCCTTATAGAGGACTTCTTTGCGGAGAAAGTAAAAGACGAAATCGGCGGCCAAGACGCCCGCGTTCAACACGCTCACGCCCGCGACCGCGCTCCACCAAAGCCAGTCCGCCCACCGTCCGCGGAAGTACAAAAGGCACAGAATGAGAAAAACCTGCGTGGCTGCTGCCGCCAGCACCATACACACGATATGGATCGCGCTCCACAGCGCTCTTTTGCCCTTCTCGTCCATATTGATAGTATATACGCTTTTCGTCCGAAATATTTGCGTTCAGACAGGATCCGAACCGCCGTCTGCTGGCGGATCGGTCTGCGGGACCGCATTGCGGGCGAGTTCGTCGCAACGGTTGTTGAGCTCGTCGTCCGCATGCCCCTTTACCTTATGGAAGGTCACCTTGTGCGTGCGCGTGAGCGAGAGCAGGCGTTTCCAGAGGTCGTCGTTGAGAACGGGTTTTCTGTCCGCCTTCCGCCAACCGCTCTTCTCCCAACCGTAGACCCAGCCGCCGTCGAAAGCATTGACGGTGTAGGCGGAATCGGAGTAGACGTCGACCGCGCAGGGATATTTGAGCCTTTCGAGCCCCGCGATGACCGCCATGAGCTCCATGCGGTTGTTCGTCGTCTCCTCTTCGCCGCCCGAAAGTTCGAGACGGTGCGTCCCGTAGATCAGCACGCACCCCCATCCTCCCGCGCCGGGATTGCCCGAACACGCGCCGTCCGTGTAAAGCGTCACTTTCTTCATATCAGACCGTCCGTCGGTGTAAGTAAAGCCGCCGCAAACTCTGTTGCGGCGGCTTTGGCAGGGGAGACGCGACTCGAACACGCAACAGACGGTTTTGGAGACCGTTGCTCTACCATTGAACTACTCCCCTGTGCGCATGATTATTATAGCTCATCCGCCGTCTTTCGTCAAGAAGTTTTTGCGGGATTTCCGAAAAAACTGTATCGTTGAACGCCGTTTTTGAAGAATTATGTCTGACATAATACTGTTCAAAACGGCTAAATACGCACATCGCCCGTCAAGCCGAGGTCGCCCTCGTGCCGCCTGAGGATGGGATCGATCTCGTTTTCGATAAATTCCGCCGTCTGCTGCGGGGCTCTCCCCACGAATTTCTTCGCGTCGACGATGCCGTCAAGTTTTCCGTGCACGGCGGCGAACAGCGGATCTGCGGCGATGCGTGCGAGGAGGTCGTTTTCTCCCCCCTCCCGCTTCACGTTCGAAGCCGCGGCCATAGAGAGCTCGCGGAGCCGCTCATGGAGCTCCTGCCTGTTCCCACCCGCCTTCACGCACTCCATCATGATGTTCTCCGTCGCCATGAAGGGAAGTTCGGCGGCGACATGGCGGGCGATCACCTTGTCGTAGACGACGAGATTTTCCGCAATGTTGAGATAGAGCTCGAGGATGGCGTCGGCGGCAAGGAACGCCTGCGCGTTGACGATGCGGCGGTTCGAGGAGTCGTCGAGCGTGCGCTCGAACCATTGCGCGGAAGAAGTCATCGCGCTGTTGACGGGAAGCGAGATCAGATAGCGGCACAGCCCCCCCATCCGCTCCGAACGCATGGGATTCCGCTTATATGCCATTGCAGAGGAGCCGATCTGGTATTTTTCGAAAGGTTCCTCCACCTCTTTCATGCTCTGGAGAAGGCGGATATCGCCCGAGAATTTATAGGCGCTCTGGGCGATCTGCGAGAGGACGCTGAGCACATTATAATCGAATTTGCGGGGATACGTCTGCCCCGTCACGCCGTATACTTTTTCGCAGCCGAGCTTGGCGCAGACCCTTTTTTCGAGTTCCTTGACCTTTTCCCCGTCCCCGTCGAAGAGGTCCAAGAAGCTCGCCTGCGTGCCTGTCGTCCCCTTTACCCCGCGCAGTTTGAAGCGGGAGAGCAGATCTTCGAGGCTGCCGTAATCGAGCAGAAGATCCTGAAGCCAGAGCGTCGCGCGCTTCCCGACGGTGGTGAGCTGGGCGGGCTGCAAATGCGTGAATCCGAGCGTGGGGAGCCCGCGGTATGCGAGCGCGAACTTTTTGAGCTTCTCCATGACGTTGACGAGCTTCCTTTGCAAGATCGTCAGCCCGTCTCTCAGGATAATGAGCTCGGAATTGCAGGTGACGAAACAGCTCGTAGCCCCCAAATGGATGATCCCCGCCGCGCCCGGCGCAACTTCCCCGTACGCACGGACATGCGCCATGACGTCGTGGCGGACCTGCCGCTCGATCTCTTCCGCACGGGAAAAATCAATATCGTTTTCGTGCGCTTTGAGTTCCGCGACCTGCGCCTCCGTAATGGGAAGCCCCAGCTCCATCTCGCTCTCCGCAAGTGCGATCCAAAGCTTTCTCCAAAGACGGAACTTCTTCGCGTCTCCGAAGTTCTCCTGCATCTCGCGGCTCGCGTATCGCGTCGTCAGAGGGTTCTCGGAATATAGTTTGTCTGACATAGTACCTCGCAAAAACGAAAAATCTGCCTTTATTTATAATTTTACGGGCTCGGGATAGTCCGTGCCGAATGTTTCGACGGTGACCTTCCTGATGCGCTGCTCGGTGACGGGACGGTCCGTTCTTCCCGTCGGCGTGTTTGCGATCTCGTCGACGACATCCATCCCCTCCGTCACTTTGCCGAATGCGGCGTACTGCCGGTCGAGATAGAGCGCGTCGGCGTGCATGACAAAGAACTGCGAGCCCGCCGAATCGGGATGACCCGCGCGCGCCATCGAGAGCACGCCGCGCGTGTGGTGCAGATCGTTGCGGAAGCCGTTCGCCGTAAACTCGCCCTTGATGCGATAGCCGGGGCCTCCCGTACCCGTGCCCGTGGGATCCCCTCCCTGTATCATGAACCCCGCGATCACGCGGTGAAAGATGATCCCGTCGTAAAAGCCCTTCCTGACGAGAGAGATGAAGTTATTCACGGTATTCGGCGCGACCGAGGGATAGAGCTCCGCACGGAAAATCTTGCCGTTTTCCATTTCAAAAGTCACGATCGGATCCATAGGTTTCTCCTTTCCATTCTATATTTGGTAGCAACTCGATCCCGAGCACGCCCCATTTTTTCTCTTCCTCTTCCGAATAGTAGACGCGCATCTCTTCGGCCGCCTGCGCAGGGCTTCGATCTTTCCAATCGCACTTCCCGAGCATGCCTTCGCGCGAAAAAAGCTCCACGAAAGAATCCGCCCGATGAAGCGAGACGATCTGTGCGCAAAGTGTTTCTTCTCCGCATGAAAATGAGACAGCGTCGCCTACGCGAAGAGCGCGGCGTTTCTCATCATAAAGGCGCACTTCGACCGTCTTTTCCCCGCATAGCATCTGTTTGAACGGCTGCGGGGAGAGGTGCATTTTGAATCTGCTCATCTCACTCGCCGTACTTTTCGAGTTTTGTGCCGGCCTCGGAGAAGAGTTGCATGGAAAATTCGTCGGGATAGCCCTCACGGTAGACAACGCGCACGATCCCCGCGTTGATGATCATCTTCGCGCAGATCACGCAGGGCTGATGGGTGCAGTACAGGGTGGAACCGCTGATATTGATGCCGTATTTCGCCGCCTGAATGATCGCATTCTGTTCGGCGTGGGCGGCAAAACAGAGTTCGTGGCGCGTTCCGCTCGGGATCCCGAGCTTCTCGCGGAGACATTCTCCACGCTCCGTGCAAGACTCGATCCCCGTCGGCGCGCCGTTGTAGCCCGTCGTCATGACGCGCTTGTCGCGCACGATGACGGCTCCCACTTTTCTCCTGAGGCAGCTCGACCACGTTCCCACCTCTTCGGTGAGTCGCATAAACCGCTCGTCCCAATTCTCCATTTTTTGACCTCCCGGATTTCCGAGTGCATTATACCACATTTGCGGACGCACTGTCAACAGCGAAAAACCGAATGTCGGCAAACAACCAAAAAATCTTGGAAAATTCTTCCGTTTTTTTGTTTGACTTGCCCCGCAATGCGTTTATAATATATAAGGTAAAATCCTAAGGAGGTTCTTTCATGAATATCAAACCCTTGTTCGATAAGGTGGTGGTCGAAGCGGTCACCGTCGAAGAGAAAACGAAGAGCGGCTTCATTCTCCCCTCTTCCGCGCAGGAAAAGCCGCAGACGTGCGTCGTCGTAGCCGTAGGCCCCGGCGGGATCGTAGACGGAAAGGAAACCGTCATGCAGGTAAAAGTGGGCGACAAAGTCCTCTGCTCCAAGTATGCGGGTTCCGATTTTAAGGTGGACGGCAAAGAGTTCACCATCATCAAGCAGAGCGATATCCTCGCGATCGTCGAGTAACGCCCGAAAATTCCAAATCCATTCAAAATCAATTAAGGAGTTCATATCATGGCAAAACAGATCAAATATGGCGACGAAGCCAGAAAAGCATTGGAAACGGGCGTCAACACGCTTGCGGATACCGTAAAGATCACCCTCGGCCCCAAAGGGCGCAACGTTGTGCTCGATAAGAAATTCGGCGCACCCCTCATCACCAACGACGGCGTGACGATCGCGAAAGAGATCGAACTCTCCGACCCCTTCGAAAACATGGGTGCGCAGCTCGTCAAAGAGGTCTCCACCAAGACCAACGACGTCGCGGGCGACGGAACGACGACTGCGGTGCTTCTCGCGCAGGCGATCATCCGCGAAGGGCTCAAAAACCTTGCCGCGGGCGCGAACCCCATCATTCTCAAAAAAGGCATCGACCAAGCGGTCGCCGCTGCGGTCGCCTATCTGAAATCCATCTCCAAGACGGTGGACGGCAAAAAGGCGATCTCGCAGGTCGCCGCCATCTCCGCGGGAGACGAAACGGTGGGCGAACTCATCGCCAACGCGATGGAGATCGTAGGAAAGGACGGCGTCATCACCGTGGAAGAGGGCAAGTCCATGACGACCGAGCTCACCACCGTCGAGGGCATGCAGTTCGACCGCGGCTACGCTTCGGCATACATGGTCACGAACACCGATAAAATGGAAGCCGTGCTCGATTCCCCCTACATTCTCATCACCGATAAGAAGATCTCCAATCTTCAGGAGATCCTCCCCATCGTCGAACCCCTCGCACAGCAGGGTCAACGCCTTCTCATCATTGCCGAGGACGTCGAGGGCGACGCGCTCGCCGCGCTCATCGTCAACAAGCTCAAGGGCGTGTTCAACTGCGTGGCGGTGAAGGCTCCCGGCTTCGGCGACAGGAGAAAGGCGATGCTCGAGGACATCGCGACCCTCACGGGCGGCACGGTGATCACCTCCGACCTCGGCTATGAACTCAAAGACGCCACCCTCGATATGCTCGGCAGGGCAAACCAAGTGAAGGTCGACAAAGACAACACGACGATCATCGACGGCGCGGGCGACAAGGAAGCGATCAAGGCGCGCGTCGCGTCCATCAAGGCGCAGATCGAGGTCACGACCTCCGATTACGACAGGGAGAAACTGCAAGAGCGGCTTGCCAAACTCGCGGGCGGCGTTGCGGTCATCAATGTCGGCGCGGCGACCGAAGTCGAGATGAAAGAGAAGAAACTCCGCATCGACGACGCGCTCGCTGCGACCCGTGCGGCAGTCGAAGAAGGGTATGTCCCCGGAGGCGGCGTCGCGCTCCTCTCCTGCATCCCCGTGCTCACCGACCTCGTCGCCAAGCTCGACGGCGACGAAAAGACGGGCGCAAAGATCATTTTGAAGGCGTGCGAAGAGCCCGTCCGCCAGATCGCAAAGAACGCGGGCGTGGACGGATCCGTCGTCGTCGACAAGATCCTCACGAAAAAGAAGAAGAACTACGGGTTCGACGCTCTCAAAAACGTGTATGCGGACATGGTCGAGAGCGGCATCATCGACCCGACGAAGGTCACCCGCTCGGTGCTCCAGAATGCGGCGTCCGTCGCCTCTACCCTGCTCACCACGGAATCCATCGTGACCGATATCCCCACCCCTCCCGCAGCGCCCGCTGCGCCCGCAGGCGGCATGGACGGAATGTACTAAAAAAATCTCGGAGCCTTCGGGCTCCGATTTTTTTAATTCCGTGCATGGCGAATATGCGGGCGCAGTACTGACAGGGCTCCCGCAAAAAGACGAAGTATTTTTGTGGGAAAAGGAGGCGCCGCGAAGAATACAGCAGCCGTGCAAACGGCTGCGCAAACACGGAGCGTGCGCCGACGCGGCGGCATGGACGGAATGTACTAAAAAATCTCGGAGCCTTCGGGCTCCGATTTTTTTATTGTCTAACATTGTAGAGCACAACCCCTTTCGGCACACTTCGTGCCACTTTCCCCAAAGGGGACAGCGAGAATTGCTTGTATCGAGGCGAGGCCCCTTGCGGAGTGGTCTTACCCGAGATTTTTGTATTTCAGATACGTTTCGCGGAGAGCTTCGCTCACGGTATAGAGCGGACGGTAGCCGATCGCTTTGAGTTTGCCAAAATCGAGGATCGCGTAATTCGCGGCGGAAACCCCTTGATTTTTCGAGGGATCGAAGTCAAAAACGACTTTTCGCCCTGCGAACGAGGCGATGAGGCGGGCGTAATCGCCTAAGGTAAGTCCTTCGTCCTCCTCCGCGACGTTGTAGGCCTCTCCGCTCTCCCCGTTCAGCAGGATCGTATAGAGCGCGGCGACGGCGTCCACGACATAGCAGTAAGAAAAGGCTTGCCTGCCTGCGCTCTTCAAAAGAATGTCCTCTCCCGCGACCGCTTTGGCGAGGAATTGCGCGAGAGCCTTGCTGTCCGCCTTTTCATCGTAACCGAAGCAGCGGGAAAGGCGCGCGATCACGCAGTCGGTTCCGTATTGGGCGCGGTACGATTGGCAGAGGCTCTCGGAGAGCCGTTTCGATTCGTTATATCCCGCCCGCGCGGTGTTGCAGTCGAGATCTCCGCAGAACTGCTCGTTCATGGGAGTTCCCTTCCCGTCGCCGTAGATCTCCACGCTCGAAGCGAGCAAAAAACGCTCGCTCCCCCATCGCCGCGCCGTTTCGAGCAGGTGATAGCAACCGAAAATATTTGTCGTGATCGTTCCGACGGGGTCGCTGCGGTACTGCTCGGGATGCGTATTCGAGGCGAGATGAAGGATAAAATCGGGCTTGAAACCAATCTCGAGCGGGCGGGTGATATCGTGGGACAAGTATGTGACCGTATCGTCGCTCTCCCGCGTGCGGCGTGATAAGCTCACGATCCCGATCCCGTCTCCGAGCTCGTTCCTGCGGCGGGCGACTTCAATGAAAAAACTGCCGAGAAGCCCCGTTCCGCCGCTGATGAGGATCTTTTTATTCTTTAATTTTTCCCACGGAAGTGCGAGGGAAGCGACCCGTTCCGCCTCCGCTCTGTATGCGCCGCTCATTTGAGAAGCGGGTCCTTTTTGGATTGGATATAGGCTTTGAAAATATAAAAATCTTCACGGGTGGTCAATTTGATATTTTTATCGGAGCCCTTTGCGAAATAGAGCGTTTCGCCGAGGTCGCTCATCATCGTATTGACGTAGGAAGAGGGCGTGAGCCCGATCCCCTCCCGGAAGGCCTTTTCGTATGCCCAATGCAGTTTGCCCAAACGGTATGCCTGCGGCGTGGAGACGCGGCGCACCGTCTCGCGGGGAATATAGCGGTTCGTCGTTTTTCCGTCCTGCGCAAGAAAAATTTGTTCGTTGTACGGAAGAGAGGTCACGGCGTTCCCGTTTTCCCTGCAGACGGAGATCACGTCGGAGAGCACTTCTTCGTCCACGAGCGGACGGATCCCGTCGTGGATGACGACGATCGTATCGTCGGGATATTTCCCGTATATGGCATTCACGCCGCGGGAAATGGATTCCTGCGCGGACGCGCCGCCCGAGATCACTTCCTTTAACTTGGTGATGCCGAATTGGTGCGCGAAGCACTTCAAAACATCGTGCCAGCCGTCGATGCAGACGACGAAGATGCCGTCGATCTCCTCCGACCTTTGGAAGTTTTCAAGGGTATAGATGATGACGGGCTTCTCCATGACCGTGAGGAACTGCTTGGGGATGTCCTGCCCCATCCGGTGGCCTGAGCCGCCCGCAAGGATCAATGCGATATTCATAATCACTCCTGTTCGACAAGATATGCTTTCAGACTGTGCGTCTCGCGGCCGCCCTCGGGGGGCGGCGTCATATAGTCTCCGTAACGAATTTTAAGCCATTCGTCCCAATGGGAAATGACCATAAACCTGTATCCTTCAAACTCGGTTTCTTCATACGAACAGTACCATTCGGTGGGTACATAGACTCGATTCGCCCCGAAGTTGGTACAATCGCTATCCCTGCTTTCTCCAAACGGAAATTTCTGCGCGTTACGGTTGAGTTTTTCGACGGCACGCCTGCGGACGCCGAAGATCTTCAAAACCACATACGGGAAAAAGGAGAGGATGCGCACGGGTATCCGCCAAAAGCCGGAGACCGATGGCCAATGGGAAAGCATTGTCTCATCGATCAAGATCTGATTGCGGCGCGCCTCTCTCTTTCTCGTCTTTTCGTCGTCTGCGACCCCATCCACCGGGAAGATGTCGAGGTAGAGATACGGGACTTCTAAATGGGTATTGCTTGAAATACGATAGGCGGAGTTCATCAGTTTCATGAACGAATAATCGGGATTTCTCCCCCTATCGGAAGAAAGGAGATATCCGTTCGGAAGAACATCCTCTCCACCGTTCACCATTTCAAGCAATTTTTCATAATCGGGGCGTGGCATCGTGACATCGACGTCGTCGTCCCACGGGATGAATCCCTTATGGCGGACCGCACCGAGGAGCGTACCGTATGCGAGCGAGTAACGAAGCCCGTGTTTGCGGCAGATCCCATCGAACACGACGAGGAGCTCCAAAAGCGCATCCTGCGTTTGCCGCAAAGTTAAAAATTCTCTCTCTTGTTTCATTTTGTACCTCGTTGAAGCTCTGTCCTTTTTTCTTCGATCAGTTTCTCATAGAGCGGAATGTGCGCGGCGACCGTATCCGCCCAACTTGTGGGAACGCGTTCGGCGGCACGTTTTCCGGTCTCGCGGAGGTTATCTTTATCTTGGAACAGGCGGACGATCCTCTCGCCGAATGCGGCGGGATCCTCGGGCGAGGTGAAGCCCGTCTCGCCCTCCTCGATGCGTTCGCTGCATCCCCAATGTTCAATAACGAGGGAAGGAATACCGCGGCAAGCCGCTTCTACAACGACGATCGGGTCGGTATCGAATGTACTCGCCGTCACAAATAAGTCCGCAAGCGCATAGACGCGTTGCATGCGTTCTTTCTCCTCTATGATCCCATAGAATATGACATTCTCCAAAATGCCGAGTTTCTTCGCCTGTTTTTTGAACTTCTTCTCATCATCGCGGCTACCAACGAGCATCAACTTTCCGCAAAAACCCCTGTCGATCGCCTCTTTCATGGCGTCGATGAGAAACCCGACGTTCTTGTATCGTATGACGTGCCCGACATAGAGCAAGATATCTTCGTCATCACGAAAGCCGAATTCCCTCCGGACAGCCCGTCTTTCGTCGTCCGTAACAAGCAATCTCGGATACATTGCGCCATTGCGTATCACGGGGATCGGAGAAACGCTCCGATAGCCATAACTCTCGATGATCTTCGGCATGAATGAAGCGACGGTCACAACGGCGTCCGTATGTTTTGCGTTCTTCATTTGCGTTTTGAGAAAGATGCGCGACAGAGTGTCGAATTTGAGATATGTCCGAAACGCATCGAGAAGTTTCGTGTGCATCGTCATGAGCACGGGGACGCCGCATTTTCTCGCCACTTTTATTCCGATCTCGGCCATGCCGGAAAGTGTCTCGGCATGAACAATGTCAGGAGAAAACTCCACAAGTTTTTTGAAATTTTTCCCCGCGAACGCAGAGAATACGATTGGCGCATTCTCGATAAAATACAGACTTGGAAACCGCACAACAGGAAACGGATATTCCCTCGGATCCTCCATGTGATAATCCGGGCATGCAAGAAGGACCTCGTGCCCTTCCGCAACGAGTTCAGTCGCAAATCCCAAACAGGCAGCTTCCGTCCCTCCGATCCCCGGATAAAAATTATCGGTCGCAATGAGAATTTTCATAGATCCCTCTGCACAATGAAACCGACGCGCGGAAAGGCGTGTCGATCTCAAACGTTGTGTTCTGTTTTATCTCTTCTTGTTCCCGAGAAGTTTGCGCACGAAGGGAGGAAGTTTGTCGTCGTCATCTTCGTCCGCGTCTGCGGAAGGCTGTGCGGGCGCCCTTCCCCGAAGGTCGCGGTCGGCCTGCGGATAGCCCTGCTGCGGCTGCGCATAGGGATCGGCCTGCGGAGCCTGCGGCTGGGGCTGCCCCTGCTGGCGCACGGGATGTCCGTAGAGAACGTCCTGCGCTTCCCGCGGTTCGATGGGGCGGGAAGGCTGCGGCGGAACGGGTCTCTGCGGCTGCTGCGCCTCGGCGCGCGGCTGGGGGAACACGTCCTTCGTGGGGAATCCCGTCGCGATCACGGTCACTTCGACTTCGTCTTTGATCTCGGGATCGATGCACGCGCCGTCGATGATGAGCGCGTTGAAATCGACGACGCCGTGGATGAGCTCCATTGCGTGTCCCACTTCGTCGAGCGTGAGGTCGGGGCCGCCGACCACGTTGACGATGACCCCCTTCGCACCCTCGATCGTCGTTTCGAGCAAGGGGCTGTTGACGGCGAGTTTGACCGCTTCGACGATGCGGTTCTCCCCTTTTGCGACGCCTACGCCCATGTGGGCGAGCCCCTTCTTTTCAAGGACGGTGCGGACGTCGGCAAAGTCGCAGTTGATGAGACCGGGCGTCACGATGAGGTCTGCGATGCCGCGGATGCCCTGTCTGAGCACGTCGTCTGCGATGGCGAACGCCTCGTTGACGGTCGCGCTCCTGTCCACGACCTCGCGGATCTTCTCGTTGGGAATGATGACGAGGGTATCGACGTATTTTCTCAGATTCTCGATGCCCTTGATCGCGTTCTCCATCTTGCGCCTGCCCTCGAATGCGAAGGGCTTGGTGACGACCGCAACGGTGAGGATATGCTTGTCCTGCGCGATCTTGGCGATGACGGGAGCGGCTCCCGTGCCCGTACCGCCGCCCATTCCTGCGGTGATGAAGAGCAGATCCGTCCCGTCGATGGCACGGGCGAGCTGGTCTTTGCTCTCCTCGGCGGCTTCGCGGCCCACTTCGGGCTCCGCGCCCGCGCCGAGACCGCGCGTGCGCTTCACGCCGATCTGGATCTTCGTGGGCGCCTTATTGCAGAGAAGCACCTGCGCGTCCGTGTTGACGGAGATGTACTCCGCGCTCACGATCTTCGCTTCGATCATGCGGTTGACCGCATTGTTGCCCGCGCCGCCGACGCCCATGACGCGGATCTTCGGGATCCCGTTGGAGACGATATCCTGATACGCGTTGCGGGGCTGCGCGTCCTGTCTTTCTCTTCCATCCCCTGCGGGGAAATACTGATCTTCGTTGTAACTCATGTTCTTTAACCTCCGAATGTCTTGAAAAGTCTGCGGAAAAATCCGCGCTTACGGTGATCGTCGTATGCCATTGCGACGAGCGAAATGCGCGAGCTCATCGCGGGTTTGTTGTAGTAGGGAAGGTCGGGAACGAGCAGTTCGCACACCCTGCTCACCCTCTTGGAAATGTGTTCGAGCGCGCCGCGGATCTCCGTGATCCCCTCCCCCGTGACGTAGAGCGGCTTGAAGTCGAGCTCGCGGCCCGAACAGTCGTCGAGGAAGCCCGCGATCGCCTCGCAGATCTCGTCGAGCCCGTCCTTTACCACGGAAGCGAGTTCGGCGGGATCGATCTCATACGATTTGCCGCGGAACAAAAACTCCGTCTTGCCTCCCCCCTTGCTGTACAGGTTTGCCTTCTGCAAAAGGGCGAGCGCAACGTCGTAGGGAAGGCCGAACGCCTTCATCACGCGGAAGGCGATCTGCCCCTTGCCGACCCAGCTCGTCTGTTCTTTGAGCGTTCCCCCGCCCACGGCGACGGAGATCGTCGAGGAGAGGAAGCCCGTGTCGAGAAGGATCGCGTACTCGTCGCGCGTCTCGTCGGGAATGAGATAGGTCGCCATAGCGAGCTCGGCGGGAAGATAGCAAAGCTCGATCTTCATCTTCTTGAAAATGCGTTCGAGCGTCTCGCAGAAATAGTTTTTGCAATAGTAGTAGGCGAGCAGCCCGTAGAGCGACGTCGTGGAGATGCCGACGGGATCCACCGTGCGGCGGTTGTCCCCCGTGACGTAGATCATGCTCGTGTTGCGGATCAGGCGGTAGCCCTCGAGTTCTTCCTTCCCGCTCTCGAAGAGCGCGTCCGTATCCCGTTCGGTGATCTTGCGCTTTTTGGAGTAACCCGCGTTCCGCTCCTTCGGAACAACGCGCGTAAATTCCCCCGGGACGCCGACGTAGAGCGTACGGATGCGCTCGTTCATCGCCTTTTCCACCTCGGTGACGGCGCGGACGATCGCCTCGGAGAGATTTGCGGTATCGTAGAACGCGCCCTGTTCGTATCCCGTATAGGGCTCGGTGTGGCTCGCATTGAAAACGAACGTATTATTGACTCCGCGCGCCCCGACGATCACGGTGATCTCGGACGAACGGATATCGAGGACCGCTACGCTGCTCTGCCCCATTGTGCTTCTCCCGTAAGACGCGGGACCGTGCCCCGCGATTTCGCGCGTTGCGCGCGATTCTACATTAGTATACCAAAACGCGGCACCCATGTCAAGGGAATCGAAAAATATTTTTAGCGCAGAACGGCAAAAAAGCGTCCCGCGGGACGCTTTTTTCAATCATTTTCAGATAAGTCCGCTGTTGCGGGAATAGTCGGAGAGCAATTCTCCCGTCGCGGCGTTGTCCATGACGGTGATAAATCCGAAGGTGCGCGCCTCGTCCCCGAGCTTTTGGTAGACGTCGAGAGCGAGCGCCGCTTTCCCGTCCGCGCTGACGGAGGGATTGGCGATGTCGATGATCACGCCCTCGCGCATGCGGATGCGGAAGAAGTCGCTCCTCTTGTTGGAGACGGGCCTGACGAGCCCGACGGAGAGGACGTTCGCGCGGATCTCCGTGAGCGCGCCGCGGAACACGTCCGAGACGGCAAGGAGCTCCGAAAAATACTCTCCCTCCATCTTTCCGTTGACGGGAGAAAGCGCGAATCCCTCGAGGAGAATGTTCTCGCCGTCCGCGCGGTTGGCGTTCTCCGCACTGTCATAGAGATACCGTCCCTCTTCGTCGATGATGGCGTACCCCCCATCGCCGTACGGGAGAGCGAACGTCTCCCTGCGCTCGGCGACTTCGAGCCTGACCGTCGTCGGGTACTGCTTTTTGATGGACACGAGGCGGAAACAGGGATAGGATTCCACCGTCTCCTTCACGTCGCCGAGATCGAGGAAAGCGGAACTCTTGCCGACGAAGGCGTCGAGCTTTTCCCTTAGCTCCGCCGCTTCCTCTCTTCCCGCCTCCGAATACGTCGTAAATTCGGCGCGGACGTGCGTGACCGTGAAGATCGCGTTGAGGCCCGCCGCAACGGACGCGGCGAACAAAACAAAGGCGACGATCGTTGTGATGATGACTCTCTTCTTCATCTGTATCTCCGTATTTTGCGGACGGCTATACGCGCACCCGCCTGATACTCGCCCCGAGCTTCGTGAATTTTTCTTCGAGACCCGCATACCCTCTGTCCACATGGGAGAGATCGAGGACTTCGCTCCTGCCCTCGGCGCCGAGCGCGGCAAGGACGAGCGCGGCCCCGCCGCGGAGATCGCGGCAGACGACGCTTGCGCCGTGCAGACGCTTCACCCCCCGCACGAAGGCGCTTCTGCCCCGCACTTCGATGTCCGCTCCCATCTTGAGGAGCTCGGGCACATACTTATAGCGCGTTTCGAAGAGATTCTCCACGATGAGCGCGCCGCCCTCCGCGCCCGCGTTGAGCGCGGTGATCTGCGCCTGCAGGTCGGTGGGGAACCCGGGGAAGGGCATGGTCTCGATGCGGCGGTTGCATTTGAGCGCCGCATTGCTCGATATTCTTATTTTATCATTTTTTGTATGGATTTTGCAACCGTTTTCGCGCAATTTATGTAAAAGTAATGCAAGCATCTCCGCTTTGACGCCGACGACCTCGATCTCGCCGCCGCAAATGGCGCATGCGATGAGGTAACTGCCCGCCTCGATGCGGTCTTTGACGGGCGTAAAACAGACGCCGCCCAACTTTTTCACCCCTTCGATCTCGATGACGTCCGTGCCCGCGCCCTTCACGTTCGCCCCCATCGCGTTGAGGAAATTTTGCAGATCGACGATCTCGGGCTCCTTTGCCGCCCCGCCGATCACCGTTCTCCCCTCCGCCTTGACGGCGGCGAGCAAGATATTCTCCGTCGCGCCCACGCTCGGGAAGTCGAGGACGATCTCCGCCCCCTTCAAGCGTTCGCAGGAACAATAGATACAGCCGTCCCGCTCCTCGATGGAAACGCCCAATCTTTTGAGGGCGTTAAGGTGCAGATCGATCGGCCTGAGCCCGATATCGCATCCGCCCGGATAGGCGCACACGGCGCGTCCGAAGCGGCTGAGCAGAGAGCCGAGCATAAAGACGGAAGAGCGGAGTTCTCTCGTGAGCACGGAGGCGATGCTGTGGCTGTGCGCGTCCGCGCTGTCGATGACGACGGAACCGCCTCGGAACGTCACTTTCGCGCCGAGCTCTTTGAGGATCTGCGCCATACATGCGACGTCGGAGATCTGCGGCACGGAGCGGATCGTGACGGGAGCGTCCGTCAGCACAGAGGCGGCGAGCAACGGCAGAACGGAATTCTTCGCGGATTCCGCGGCGACGGTCCCGTAGAGCGGCTTTCCGCCCTCTATCAAAAATTTATCCATAGGATTCTCCTCTCGTAATTCGCAAAAAGCGGCAAAGCCCGAGAGTCCGGGCCTGCGCTTTCGCTGCTTTGCAGTCGCCGCGCTGTTGCGGGAAAAACCGCAGCGGGTATGCGACTCCTCTATATCCTATGAACTTTTTTGCCGCCGTTGTGCCTTGACACCGCATAGACGAGGCCCATCCCCGCCATCGTGACGACGAGGGAGGTGTTCCCCGCGGAAACGAGAGGAAGGGGAAGCCCCGTCGGGGGGATGCACCCGCTCACGACGAGCGCGTTGAGCGCGGATTGCACCGCGAATACGAGCGTGATGCCCGAGACGAGCATGTAGCCGTAAAAGTTGTCGCACGCATTGGCGATGCGGAACCCCCTCCACACGATGAACCCGATGAGGAGAAAGAGGATGAGCACGCCGAAAAAGCCCGTTTCCTCCGCAATGACCGAGAGGATGAAGTCGCTCTCCGCAAACGGGAGAAAGCGGTATTTCTGTCTCGAACGGAAGAGCCCCGTACCGAAGAACTTTCCGTTCGCGAGCGCGTAAAGCGATTGGATGAGCTGGTACCCCTCCTCTTTCGGCGACGCCCACGGGTCCATGAACGCCGAGAGGCGTTGCAGGCGGTAAGGCTCCATGACGATGAGCACGGGCACGAGGAAGAGCACGGGCACGCAGATGCAGGCGAGGGCCTTCTTCGAGACCCCTCCCAAAAAGATCATGCCGATCATGACGGCCCCCACGCACATCGTGACCGACATGTTCGGTTCGAGCATGATGAGCACGCAGACCGCGCCGCCCGCAGCGAGCACGGGGAGCACGCCCATGAACGTGCGCATACGGGCGGGATCCTTCGCGAAATACCATGCCGTGAACAGGACGAAGCCGTATTTTGCGATCTCGGAGGGCTGGACGGTGAACCCGCCGAACCCGATCCAGCGCGTCGCGCCGTAGTTTTTCTTCCCGAGACCGGGCACGAACACGAGGGCGAGCAAAACGAGGGAGAGAATGAGCGCGGGAACGCCGAGCTTTTGCAGCTTTTTGTAATCGAGGAAGGCGATCCCCGCGATCGCCGCGAGACCGATGAAGAAGCCTATGAGCTGTTTCTTGAAAAAGAAGAGCGGGTCGCCGTATTGCACTTCGGCGTTGTAGGAGCTCGCAGAGTACACCGCGACGAGGCCGAACGCCGCGAGCAGGAGGACGGCAAAGAGGAACAGGAGGTCTCCCGTCCCCTTTTTTCCGTCCTCCCTCTCTCCCCTCTTCTCTTTTTTGCCGCGGAAGAGGGCGTTGAGGCTATTCTGTCCCGTCAAAGCCATCCTCCGCAAGTTCGGGCGCGGCCTCGGCGGGTTTTGCGGGCGCATATTCCGCGCGCAGAAGCTCGAGAAGTTCCGCGAACCGTTCCCCCCGCTCCTCGAAACTGCGGAAGGCGTCGAAGCTCGCCGACGCGGGCGAGAGCAGAACGTTTTGCCCGCTCTTCGCCGTCAGATAGGCGACGCGCACCGCCATATCGAAGGGACGGCACAGGGAGACGGAGGTATACCCCCGTTTGAGCGCGGCGCTGAGTATGCGGAAGGCGTTTTCGCCGTAGATCACGGCGTGGACGACGTTCGAGCCCTTCATTTCGTCGAACAGAGGTTCGTAGGAATACCCCTTATCCTTGCCGCCGAGGAGAATGACGCTCTCCCCCTTCACGCTCCCGATCGCCTTGACCGCGGAATCCACGTTCGTGGCTTTGGAGTCGTCGATGAAGGTGACGCCGTTGAGTTCGCCGATCGTCTGGAGACGGTGGCGCACGCCGCGGAAATTTTTCAGCGCCTCCGAAATGGACGCGTTGTCCGCGCCGAACAGTTTTGCCGCGCAGATCGCCGCGAGCGCGTTCATGCGGTTGTGGTCGCCGCCGAGCGGGAGCTCTTCCTCCGAACACACTTTTTCGCCCTTATAGCAGAACCAGCCGTCGGCGAGGTATCCGCCCGCCACCCTCTCCCTGAGGGAGAACCAGACGACGTTCGCCTTCGTCTTTTCCGCAAACGAACGCACGGTGGGATCGTCATAATTGAGCACGGCGTATTCGCTCTCCGTGCAGTTTTTCAGGATGCGCGATTTGAGATAGATGTAGTTTTCAAGAGTGTAATGCCGGTTAAGATGGTCCTCGGTGACGTTCAGGACGACGGCGACGTGCGGCCGCAGGGAGACGAGCGTTTCGAGCTGGAAGGAGGAGATCTCCGCAACGGCGATCCCGTCCTCGCCGAGCTCGTCGAGACAGGTCGTGAGCGGCCGTCCCACGTTCCCGCAGGCGATCGCGTTTTTCCCCGCCTGTTTGAGGATGCTCTCGAGCATCGTGACCGTCGTCGTCTTGCCGTTCGTCCCCGTAACGGCGACGACGGGACAGCGCAGGGCGAGCGCGGCGATCTCCGTCTCTCCGAGGACGCGCTTTCCCGCCCGTTTGAAGGAGACGGGAAGCGGGTGGTCGATGGGAATGCCCGGGCTCAAAACCAATACGTCGCACTTTTCCGTCTTTTCGTCGAGCTCGTTCTTCGCGACGGGGATGCAGCCGAGCTCTTTGAGCCGCGCCTGCGCGCTGCGCACGTTTTCGTCGTCGACGTCGTCATAGAGATAGACTGCCGCGCCCTTGCCGCGCAGATACTCCGCGCTCGCGATCCCCGAACGGGAGAGCCCCGCCACGAGAAAGGTCTGTCTTTCAAATAACATTCCACACTCCTTATAGGACAAACGGGAGCAGCAGGGTCGCTCCCGCCACCGCCGTCAGAACGGCATAGACGTAGGAGATCTTTCCCTCCGAATAGCCTTTCTTTTGGAAATGGTGGTGGATGGGAGCCATCATAAAGATCCGTTTGCCCGTTTTTTTATAGTATATTACTTGAAGAATGACGGATATGCTTGAAAGTACAAACGCGCCGCCCGCGATCGGGATCGCGAGCGCGTTGCCGGAGAACAGCGCGATGCTCGCGGCGAACCCGCCGAGCGAGAGAGAGCCCGTGTCCCCCATGAATACGGAGGCGCGGTTGGTGTTGAAGATGAGATACCCCGCGAGCGCGCCCGCCAGCGCAAAACAGAGCGCGGTGACGGCTCCCCCTCCCTGCATCGCGATGAGGAGCCCGAGAAACAGGAAAAAGACGGCGGAGACCGAGCCCGCAAGCCCGTCCAATCCGTCGGTGAGGTTCACGCCGTTCACCGTGGCGATGAATACGAACACGCCGAGCGGAAGCATCCACCAGCCGATGTCGAACGTGAGTTTCGTGTAGGGGACCGTGAGCGTCGTGAGCCCTTCCAAACAGCAGTAGACGCTCGCGATCGCCGCGACCGCAAATTGGAAAATGATCTTCTGGTAAGGCCGCAGCCCGAGATTGCTCCCGCGGATCTTTTTGAGGAGATCGTCCAAAAAGCCGACGAGAAGATACCCGAGCCCGACGGAGAGCGCGACGTAGAAGGGCTTGTCCCGCGGGCCCGAAAAGAGCAGGGCGGCTGCGCAGGCGGCGGGGATGAACGCAAGTCCCCCCATCGTCGGCGTGCCGTTCTTGCTCTCGTGCTCTTTGACGTAGGAGAGAATATTCTGCCCCGCCCCGAGCTTTTTGAGAAGGGGGATCGCAAGCGCGCAGAGCGGAACGGACAGGGCGAACGAGACGAGCAGGATGAGGACGGCCGATTGCATCAGGGATTCTCCAACAGGGATTTTACGATAGTTTTATCGTTATAGGAGTACTTGATACCCATGATCTCCTGTTCCGTCTCCCCGCCCTTGCCCGCGATGAGCAGGACGTCCCCCTCCCCGAGAAGGCCGAGCGCATACTTCGTCGCCTCATCCCTGTCCTCGATGGCGACGTAATTTTGGGAGACTTTGGCGAATCCCTCCGCGATCTCCGAGATGATGGCGGCGGGGTCCTCGTAGCGGGGATTATCCGAGGTGATCACGGTAAAATCGGCGTGCCGTGCCGCCGCTTCCCCCATGAGCGGGCGCTTCTTCCGGTCGCGGTCCCCTCCGCAGCCGAAGAGGATCGTGAGCTTTCCCTTGCAGTGCGGTCTGACCGCTCCGAGAGCCTTGACGATCCCGTCCGGCGTATGGGCGAAATCGACAAAGACCTCGCCTCCGCGGTAGGTTGCGACGTGTTCGAGACGGCCGTCCACGCGCGTATTCCCGAGCCCCTCCGCGATTGCCTCGCAGGAGACGCCGAGCTTGTGCGCCGCCGTCGCCGCGGCGAGCGCGTTGCCCACGTTGTAGCGGCCCGTCATGTTCAAGCGCACTTCCGCGAGCTCGTCCTCGAGATTGAGGAGCATGCGCGTGCCGTAAAGCGTCTCCTCTTCCACGATCGCGAAGCAGTCCGCGGGCGTTTCGATGCCGTACGTCGTGAACGGGATCTCCCCGAGTTCGCGCGAGAAGGGATCGTCCGCGTTGAGGATCCCCTCCCTGCAATGGCGGCGCGTGAAGAGCAGTTTCTTTGCCGCGCCGTATTTCTCCATATCCCCGAAAAAGTCGAGATGGTCCTGCGTCAGATTGGTGAAAACGCCGAGATCGAAGAGGATGGGCTCGGTCTTGCGGAGGGCGAGCGCGTGCGCCGAAACTTCCATGACGACATATTCCGTCCCCGCGTCCGCCATGTCGGAGAGCAGGGAAAAGAGCGCGACGGGATCGGGCGTGGTCAGCCCGGGCGAGACGAAGGTCTGCCCGTATCGCGCCCCCAGTGTGCCGATGCGTCCCGCAGGCCTTTTCGCCGCGGTGAAAATTTCGTAGAGCATGTGGGTGACCGTCGTCTTGCCGTTGGTGCCCGTGACCCCGATGAGTTTGAGCCTGCGCTCGGGATGGCGGTAGAACGCCGCCGCGACGCGCGCCATGCCCTCCCGCGCGTCCGGGACGACCAGCTGCGGCAGGGAGACGCCCGCGTCCCGCTCGCATACGACTGCCGCCGCGCCCCTCTCCTCCGCTTCGGAGGCGAACAGATGGGCGTCCGTGCGCGTCCCGGGGATACAGAAGAACAGATCTCCTTTGCCCGCGACGCGGCTGTCCGTACAGAGCGAGGAAAATTCGGCGTCCCCGCCGAGAAGTTTTGCTCCCTTGACTTCTTTTGCGAGCTCGGAAAGTTTCATATTGCCTCCTGCGGCTGAATGTTCATGATCTGAATGATGCCCTCGAAGATCTCCTTCGCACACGGAGCGGCGACGGTGGAGCCGTAGTAGCTCCCCTGCGGCTCGTCGATGATGACGAGCGCGAGATACCTCGGGTCGTTTGCGGGAAAGTATCCGATGAACGAAGAGACGTATTTCCCCTGCGCGATGGCGCCGTTTTCGTATTTTTGCGCGGTCCCCGTCTTTCCCGCGACGCGATACCCATCTATGTACGCGTGTTTGCCGCTCCCGTCCCGCACGACGCCTTCGAGCATGCCCGAGAGCATGGCGGACGCCTCCTTGCTCACCGTTCTGCCGACGAGGGCGGGTTTGAGCTTTTCCCTCACGCTCCCGTCCGACGAATAGATCTCGGAGACGAGGCGGGGGCTGTAATAGTAGCCGCCGTTGACGGCGGACGCCGCGGCGCAGGCGAGCTGGAGGGGCGTGACCGCGATCGACTGCCCGAATCCTATGCGGGAAAAATCGCAGTCTCGGAGCGTGCTCTCGGGGAGGAGCATGCCGATCGCTTCCCCCGAAAAGTCGATGCCCGTCGCCCTGCCGAAACGGAATTTGGCGAGATAGTCGTAAAAAGTCTCCTTGCCGAGCGCGAGCGCGATGTCCACGAAACAGGGATTGCAGCTGTTGTTCAACGCCTCCGCGAGCGTCTGGTTGACGTGCTTCCCGTTTTTATGGTCGCTCCAGCACTTGATCGTCGTGCCGTCCACCGTGCGCGTCCGCGCGCTCGAAAAGACGTGCGTCGCGGGATCGAGGGCGCGCCCGTTTCCCTTGAGGTATTCCTCGATATCGGCGGCGGCGGTGACGATCTTGAACGTCGAGCCCGGTTCGTACACGTCGGAGACGAGCGCGTTGCGGGAAAGCGCGTTGAGGGTCTCCATATCGTTGCGGGGGATCTCGTTGAGGTCGTACGAGGGCAGGTTCACCATAGCGAGGACGGAAAAATCGCGCGGGTCGAGCACGACGGCGCGCGCCGCCTTTGCGGAGGAACCCGCGAGCGCCCTTCCCATGACCTCCTCGGAGAGGGCCTGGATGCGGTAGTCGAGCGTGAGGCGCACGTTCAGGCCGTCGGTGGCGGGATAGAAGGCGGCGGAACTGCCCTCGACGTCCACGCCGACGAGATCGGTCTCAAAGAGGATCTCCCCGTTCTCGCCCGCAAGGTAACTGTTGTAGTACCCCTCGATGCCCGTCGTCCCCGAGCGGTCGTACGCCGTGAAGCCGATCACCTGGCTCGCGAGCGCGCCGTACGGATAGACGCGTTCGTCGCTGCGCGCGTAGTAAACGCCCCGCATCTCCGTCTCCGCGATCTTCTCCACCGTCTCCTTCGCCGCACTGCGGGAGAGCACGATCTCCGACTTCGACTTGTCCGTGAGCTTGCGGAGCAGAACCTCGTACGGCTCCCCCAATGCGTCCGAAAGGATGCGCGCGGACTGCTCCGCGTCCTGCACGGCGTTGGCGCGCGCGTAGACCCCGAAATTGGCGCGGTTTGCGGCGAGCACCTCCCCGTTTCTGTCCACGATCAGCCCTCTGCCCGCGTTCACGGGGATCTCGCGCGTCCATTGGTCGAGGGCGAGATAGTGCAGATCGTCCTCCCAGATGAGCTGGATATAGAAGAATCTCCCCAAAAAAATGCAAAAAAGAAAGGTTATCGCGAATAGAACTGCGCGTAACCTCTTCTGTATGGTCGTGACCGAAAAATTGTTTTTCGTTTTTTTGATCTTGTTTCCCTCCGGACGACGGATTAACGGTAGAGATCCGGCTGTCCTGCCGCCCAATCGTCGATCGTACCGGGATCGGTCTCGTATTCGATCTGCTGTTCGAGCTCTGCCGAGCGGCGGGCAAGGCGGTCGAGTTCAAGCTGTTTGTTTGCGATGTCCGCGTCGATATTGCCGATGACGGCGGTATTGATGCAGACGATCATGAGCGCGACGACAATGACCGTGACGACGGCGGCGATGAGCACCTTCGTCTTGGTCGTGAGAGCGGCCCAAAAGCCGTTCTGCGGCTCGGTGATCATTTCTTCGACGGCGGGACGCTGCAAATGCTGCATGGTGCGCGCCGTGGGACGGGTGTCCTCGGTCTCGGCTTCCGCCTCTGCGGAGGCGGCGGGCGCGGGAGCGGGGGCAGCCTCATATACGGGCTCATAGACGAGCTCCGCCGCGGCTGTATCGCGCGGTCCCGTCGTATAGCATCCCTGTTTGTAAGTCTCATCCTCGAAGAGGATCTTCTTCCCCTGCTGCACGGCGGGATGCGGCGTGTAGTCCGCAAGGCGCGCGGCGTTGACGGAGGAAGGGTCTACGTTCACGAACGCGGGAGCGGCGGGAGCCGTCTCGGGATACGTTGTCTCCTCTCTGTACGAAGATGTTTCGCGCTCTTTGGTGGTGCCCATCGCGCTGTCCAAAAGTCTCTTGTAGTTCTCAGATATTCCCTTGTTGTGTTCTATCGCCTCCATGTTCTCGGCGGCGGGTCTGGTTTCGATCGTCTGGTCTGCCACGGTATGCACTCTCCTTATCGTATTCCGCAATTTGCCCGTCTATTCATAGTTTTCGGGCGATCCTCAGTTTCGCGCTCTTGCTGCGCGGGTTGTTCTCCACCTCTTCCTGCGTTGCGGTAAGAGGCTTCTTGGTGATGATCTCGATCTCCTGCTTTTTCCCGCATACGCATACGGGAAAGTTCTTCGGACAAACACACGCGGTCGCGAGGTCGCGAAACACCTCTTTCACGATTTTGTCCTCGAGCGAGTGAAAGGTCAGAATGCACGCCCTGCCGTCCGGCTTTAACCTTCTCACAAAGGCGGAAACACATTCTCGGAGCCCTTCAAGCTCGCCGTTTACCTCGATGCGGACGGCTTGGAATACCTTCCTCGCACATGCCGCAGAGCGGAATTTCGGGGGGATACCCGCTTCGACGAGCTCTCTGAGCGCGCCCGCCGTTCTGATCCTTTCACGTTCCCGCGCAAGGACGATGTTCCTTGCGATCGGACCGGCAAAACTCTCTTCGCCGTATTCGCGGAAAATGCGCTTCAACGCTTGCTCGGAATAGGTATTGACGACCTCTTCCGCCGTGAGAGAAGCGCGCGTATCCATACGCATATCGAGAGGCGCGCCGGGCATGCGGTAGGCAAACCCTCTGCGCTCGTCGTCGATCTGATGGGAGGAGACCCCGAGATCGGCAAGGACGCCGTCTATCTTCCCGATCCCCTCGCTATCGAGAACCGTTTCGAAATTTTTGAAGTCCGTTCTGTGGAGGGAAAACCGACCCGCAAAGGGCGCGAGCCTTTTTTCCGCTTCGGCGATCGCGTCGCCGTCCTTATCCAGAGCTATGAGCCGCACCGTGGGATTGGACCGCAGGATCTCAAACGAGTGCCCTCCGCCTCCGACGGTCGCGTCGAGATAGACGCCGCCGTCCTTGAGCGAGAGCCCTTCGATCACTTCGCACGGCATGATCGGCTTGTGATAGCCCATCTCAGCTCTCCCTTTTCTGTTTGCCCGCGATCTCGTTCGCGAGCGAAACGCTCATGGGATCCTGATCCGCTTCGTACCTGCTCAGCAGCCAAAGTTCCACATAGTCGCCCATTCCGACGGAGATGAGCTCGGTGTGGTCCTTATCCGCTCCGATGTACTCGCGCACCCTCTTGGAGAGCGTGATCCTCCCCTGCGTGTCCTCTTCGATGTCCTCAACGCGGCTCATGAAGAAACGCTTGGCGCGCAGCAGTTCCTCGTTCGTTGCGTCCGCTTCCGCATACGATCCGAAGCGCCGTTCGAGTACGCTGTCCGTCATGATGGCGATCGCCCCTTCCGAATAGAAAACGAAATGAAGGTCCTCGTTCTCCTTCGCAAAGGCCGCCCTGAACTTGGCGGGTATCCTTATTCTGTTTTTCGCGTCCATACCGTGGGGCGCCATTCCCGTCAGGAGTTTCATGCGTGACTCGAACACCTTTCGCTGTGATGATCATATTATATCACCACCTTTGGTCTCTGTCAACCACTTCTGACCACTTTTTTCCATCAAATTTCAAAAAGATTGAGAACATATGTTCGTAATAAACACATATCTGTTCATATGTTTAGATTCTCCGAGAAAATTGATGGAAAAACTCGAAAATTTGTTTTGTTTTATGCTATCATGCCCCCGTTTTCGGTGTGGTCTGAAGTGGTCAGGATTTTTTTCGGAAAGGAGGCGGGCGACCTGTCCCGCGGTCCCCTCCGCCCCGTCATAGACGGGGCAATGCAAATATTTTGCGATTTCGTCCGCGATGAGAGCGTAGTGCGTGCACCCCAAAACGGCGCAATCGCAGCGGATCTCGGGAATGTGGACGGAAAGGGCCAAACGTTCCCCGCGGCAAAAATGCGCCTCCACCGCGGCCGCGAGACGGGGCGCGGGAAAGACGGTGAAATGCGTCTCCGGGAAGCGATCTATGAGCGTTTTGAGGCGGTCGCTCTCCGCCGTGCGCGGAGTGGCGAGGACGAGCACCTCCCTGTGCGCTTTGGCGGCCTGTGCGACGGCGGGTTCCACGCCGACGACGGGGAAGGAAAACCTCTTCCGCATCTCCCCGATGCAGACGGCCGTCGCCGTATTGCAGGCAACGACGGCAAGGTCCGCCCCTCTCCTTTCGAACATAGCGAGCGCGCGGCCCGTGAGACGGGCGATCTCTTCTTTCGGAAGGCTTCCGTACGGCGCGTTCCCGTTGTCTCCGAAATAGTAATAGCGCGCTTGGGGAATGCGGGAGAGACAGGCTCTGAGGACGGAGAGTCCGCCGATCCCGCTGTCGAAGATGCCCACTTTTGGACGCCGGTCCATGAAGTTTGCCTCCTTTTTTGCAAAATTTACGATTTTTTTTGCGCTTTGCCCTTGAAAAACAGTTTACAAGGGATTTATTTTATGTTAGAATAACTAAGGTTATTCGAGAAAAGTTTCAAAGGAGTAAATATACCGTGTCCAACATCAAGTCCGCAAAGAAGCGCGTTTTGGTTACCGAGAAGAAAACCGCAGAGAACAAGGCCGTGAAGTCCGCCCTGAAAACGCAGATCAAGAAGTTCCTCGCCGCCGTCAGCGCAGGCGACAAGGCGCTTGCCGAAAAGCTCTATCCCGAGACCGTCTCCGCGATCGACTCCGCCGTGACGAAAGGCATTCTTCATAAGAACAACGCCAACAACAAGAAGGCGAAGCTCGCGAAAAAGCTCACCTCTCTCGCTGCGTAAGGCGCAAGCCCGTATTTTTCGGCGTCCGCTTTTTTCGGCGGACGTCTTTTCTGTTCCCGCGCGCACGCGGGCGATACCATAAAATATAAATATTCACGAAAAATGTAAAATTCGATCATTTTCGCAAAAAACCGAAAAATGCCCGCGAACTGTTTGACAGACGCGGGCATTTATACTATACTCTCACCGTCGTGCGGTTTATTTTTATTAAACTTTTAGTTTAGTTTTACGAGAGTTTCGTATAAAATGGCAAAAAGTTTACAAATACTAAACCGACGCGGGAGGAAACATGGAACTCGGAGCAAAACTTCGCGATATGCGCCAGCGAATCGATCTCACGCAGGAGGAGCTCGCCGACCGCTGCGAACTCACGAAAGGATATATTTCGCAACTCGAAAACGACCTGACGAGCCCTTCCATCGCCACCCTCTGCGATCTTCTCAACGCGCTCGGCAGCAATCTTTCCGACTTTTTCCACGAGGAGACCGAGGAGAAGATCGTTTTCAAGGAAGCGGAGTTCATCGAAAAGCAATCGGACGGCATGATCTGGAATTGGGTGATCCCCAACGCGCAGAAAAACATGATGGAGCCCGTGCTCGTCGAGCTGGAGGCGGGCGCGTCCACGCAGCCCGACTTCCCCCATGAGGGCGAGGAGTTCGGCTTCGTGCTCGAGGGCAGGATCTCCGTCGTGCGCGCGGGAGTCCGCCACGCCGCAAAGAAGGGCGAGAGCTTTTACTTTACGGCGGACAAGGAGCACTATATCGTCAATATCGGGAAGGGCAAGGCGAAATTTCTCTGGATCTCGACGCCGCCCAACTTCTGATAGGCGGGAGCGGCCGCCCGCAGTTGATAAATCGATACAAAAACACGCAACGAAGGATAACGGAGGTTTCTATGGCAGAGCACATCATCGAACTTCAGAATGTCACCAAGTACTATGATGACAACCTCGTCATCGACAACGTAAGTTTTTATGTGAACAAGGGAGAGTTCATCACCTTCCTCGGCCCGTCGGGCTGCGGAAAGACGACGACGCTGCGCATGATCGCGGGGTTCGATCTGCCCTCGAGCGGGAAGATCCTTCTCAACGGGAAGGACATCTCTCTCCTCCCGCCCAACAGGAGACCGGTCAACACCGTCTTCCAGCGGTACGCCCTCTTCCCCCATCTCAACGTATTCGAAAACATCGCCTTCGGCCTGAAATGCAAAAAGGTGAAAAACACCTATGAGAACGACAAGGGACAGCAATACACGAAGGTGGAAAAGCTCTCCAAGAAGGAGATCAGGGAAAAGGTGCAGAAAGCGCTCGCCCTCGTCGACCTCGAAGGGTTCGAGAAGCGTTCCATCTCCACCCTCTCGGGCGGCCAGCAGCAGCGCGTCGCCATTGCGCGCGCGATCGTCAACGAGCCCGAGATCCTGCTCCTCGACGAGCCCCTCGGCGCCCTCGATCTGAAAATGCGCAAGGAGATGCAGCTCGAGCTCAAAGCGATGCACAAGCGGCTCGGCATCACCTTTATCTATGTCACGCACGATCAGGAGGAGGCGCTCACCATGTCGGACACCATCGTCGTCATGGCGGACGGCGTCGTCCAGCAGATCGGCACCCCCACCAAGATCTACAACGAGCCCGCGAACACCTTCGTCGCCGACTTCATCGGGGAGAGCAATATTCTGACGGGCACCGTCGTCGGCGACAAACGCGTGAAGTTCTGCGGCAAGACGTTCGAGTGCCTCGACAAATTCGAGCCGAACGAAATGGTCGACGTCGTCGTGCGGCCCGAGGATATCGTCATGTGCGCGCCCGAAGACGGTACGCTCGTGGGCGACGTCATCTCCGTCGTGTTCAAGGGCATCCACTATGAGATCACGGCGCAGCTCGGGAAATACGAACTCGTCATCAACTCCACCGAAAGCCGCGAGGTCGGAGAGCGCATCGGCATGAAGATCGCGCCCGACGGCATCCACCTGATGAAACCCAAATACACGACCAACGTGTTCGACGGCGTGATCACCAAGCGCAACACCGTGAAATTCGCGGACGGCGAATTTGAATGCGACGTCACCCAGCTGTATCCCGGGAGCCACCTCGACGCGGAGGAATACCTCATCACGGCGGCGGGCGAGAAGATCGACCTCACCGATACCAAAGTGCGCGTGGAAGTCGGCCTCGACGATATCGAGATCAGCGACGACAGGAACGCGGGCGGGACGACGGGCCGCATCATTTCCATTATATATAAGGGCGACCACTACCGCCTCATCGTGAGGACGGAGGAGGAAGAGGAGGACTTTGTGTTCTCCACCGACGACCTTTGGAACGAGAACGACTTCGTCTCCGTGATCATCCCCAAAGATAAGATCAAGCTCACCCTCAAACAGACGGAGGAAAAGAAGAGATGAAGATCCCCCGTTTCTCCCGCAAGACGCTCTGCATCCCGTATGCCGTCTTTCTCATCTTCTTTGTGATCATCCCCATGCTCGTGATCGTGTTCTATGCGTTCACAGACAAGAACATGCACATTTCGCTGGGGAATTTCATCCGCTTCTTCTCCGACCCGACGAAGCTCTCCACCATCGTCTATTCCCTCGTCATCGCCCTCATCACGACGGTCATCTGCCTTTTGATCGCCTATCCCGTCGCCTATATCCTCGCGCGGAGCAAAATGAAGCGGAAGTTCGTCATTCTGATGCTCTTCGTACTTCCCATGTGGATCAATTTCGTCCTCCGCGTGAACGCCCTCCGGGAGCTCTTCAACCTGCTCTCCTCCCTCGGCGGAATGGAATGGCTCGCAAGTTCGAATTACTTCAAGACGGTGTTCGGCATGGTCTACGACTTTCTGCCCTTCATGATCCTGCCCCTCTACACGACGATGCTCAAGATCGATCCGTCGCTGTATGAGGCGAGCGCCGACCTCGGGGCAAACGGGTTTACGACGTTCACCCGCATCACGGTCCCCCTCTCGATGCCCGGCATCATGAGCGGCGTGACGATGGTGTTCCTCCCCTCGATGACCAACTACGTCGTCTCGGACATGCTCGGCAACGCGAAGGTCACCATCATCGGGAAATTTATCTCCGATTATTTCGGCAACGACTGGCACATGGGTTCGATGATCGCGCTCGTGCTGCTTATCGTCGTCTTTGTCTCCACATGGCTCACGGGCGGCTTTAAGTCCGAAGAAAACGTCAGGGGGGCGAATCTGTGAACAAACAACTGCTTATCAAGTGTCTCAAAGCGTTCTTTGTCGGGCTCGTATTGCTCGTGCTCTATACGCCCATTCTGTTGCTCGCGATCTACAGCTTCGACAAGACGAACATGATCGGCCGCTTCGAGGGCTTCTCCCTCACCCACTACGCCGCGCTCTTCGGCAACTCCAAAGTGCTCGGCATGATCGGGAACACCTTCCTGCTCGCCTTCCTCGCCGCCATCCTCTCGACGGTCTTGGGCACGGTCGGCGCGCTCGGCATGTTCTATACGAAAAAGCGGGTGAAAATGCTCATCCACGGCGCGTCGCAGATCCCCGTCATCAATGCGGAGATCGTCACGGCGCTCTCGCTCACCGTTACCTTTGTCGCGATCGGGCTGCACCGCTCCTACTTCACCCTGCTCATCGGACATATGGTCATCTGTACACCCTTCGTCGTGCTCTCCGTGATGCCCAAGCTCAAACAGATGGACAACTCGCTCTATGAGGCGGCGCTCGACTTAGGCGCTTCCCCTTTCAAGGCGCTGTGGAAGGTGGTGCTCCCGCAGATCGTCCCGGGCGTCATCTCGGGGTTCATGCTCGCCGTGACCCTCTCGCTCGACGACTACATCGTCACGATGTACACCCGTCCCTCGGGCTTTGAGACCATCTCGACCTATGTCTACAACGCGACGACGAAGGGCAACGCGCACACGGCCGTCACGCTCGCGTCGCTTTGGGCGCTCACGACCATCATCTTCGTCATCATCGTGCTCTTCGTCGTCATCTCCAATCTCTCCGGGCTCAGGAAAAAGGAGGCAAAGAGATGAAGAAAAAGAAATTGCTGAGCGTCGCGCTCGCATCGGCCTTTCTGCTCCCCTCCCTCGCTTCCCTCGGCGGCTGTGGAAGCTCGGATACCATCGTCCTGCGCGTCTACAACTGGGAGGAGTACATCGATGAGGGCGGAAAAGGCACCTTCATCTATGACGAGCTGCATGAACTCAACGACGAGGGAGACCCCGTCACGGACAAAAACGGCCACGTCCATATCGAGTCCGACATTGTGAACGACGATTACAAGGCTTGGTACCAAGAGACCACGGGGCAAAAGCTCAGCGAGGAAGGCCCCCGCCTGCTCGATGATTTCTGCCTCTGGTACGAACGCACCTACGGACAGAAGATCCGCGTGGAGTATTCCACCTTCGGCACCAACGAGGACATGTACAATGAGATCATCCTCGGCAACGAATACGACCTTCTGTGCCCCTCCGATTACATGATCATGAAGCTCGCCGCAGAGGGATGGCTTGAAAAGTACGACGACGGTTGCGACGAAAACGGAGTCCCCGACGGAAGCTATAACTTCTTTGACCCCGAAGTTCCCGAAAACTACTATGTGCGGAACGTCTCCCCCTTCATTGCCGATAAATTCGAGAACAATGCCGGGCTTGCTATCCGCAAAGATGACAACGGCGAGGAGATCTATTGGAAAGATTACGCCGCAGGTTACATGTGGGGCACGACGGGGTTTGTGTACAATCCCGTTGCCATGAACGGAACTCTCGAAGCGTTCCTCGAGGAATGCGATTGGGGGATCTTCACGAACGAGAAGGTCGCGGGGCGCATCACCGCAAAAGACAACGTGCGCGATACCTACTTTGCCGCGCTCGGCGTGACCTATCAGGAGGAGGCGCACAACCAAGCCCAATCGCTTGCCGCGCTCAAAGCGCAATTCGACGCGGGAACGCTCAGTCCCGCCGATTACACCGAGGGCATCACGCGCATCTTCAATGCCACCGATGATGAGACCATCTCCATCGTCGAACCCTGCCTCATGGATATCAAGAAGAACATTTTCAGCTTTGAGACAGACACGGGCAAGGCGGACATGGTGGCGGGCAAGATCTGGCTCAACTATGCTTGGAGCGGCGACGCGGTGTATGCCATCGACCTCGCCGAGAGCGGCGTGGATGAGGACGGCAAAGCGAGCGCAACGGCACGTCTCAACTACTATGTCCCCAAGACGGGCACCAACCTCTTCTTCGACGGCTGGGTGATGCCGAAGGGCGCGAACAAGCAGGCGGCACAGGCGTTCGTCAACTTCCTCTCCATGCCCCAAAACGCCATGCGCAACAGCTATTATATCGGCTATACCTCCGTCATTGCGGGCGAAAACCAAGAGATGCGCGACTATGCCGACTATCTCTACGGCTATGAGTTCGACCCCGAAGAGGAGGAAGAGCCCGCGGAGACGGTGGAATACGATCTCACCTACTTCTTCCGCGGAGAAAACTACACGGGAGACAAACGCGTCGAGATCACCGCGGAGAAAGAGAACGCGACGAAGCGGCAGCTCTATGCGCAGTTCCCTCCCGAAGAGGTCATCGCGCGGTGCGCCGTCATGGATTACTACGACCGGGAGGCGAGCGAACGCATCAACGAGCTTTGGTCGCGCGTGAAAGCGGAGACGCTCGACGCATGGGCGATCGTCGTGATCTCCGTCACCGTCCTTGCGATCGCCGCGTTCATCGTGTTCGTCAAGTTCGGCGGGGAGATCGACTTCTTCCGCGCAAGGCCCAAGAAAGGCTTCCGTCTCGTGAAGCAGGAGGACTACAAGCAGATCAAATAACTGCTCGATAACGGAAAAACGCCGTCTCTGTGACGGCGTTTTTCCGTATGCTCCCCGCTATCCGAGCAGGCGGCTCAAGATCTCCCTGCATGCGAGAACGCAGTGTTCGTAGGTAAGGCCGCCCTGAAAATAGGCGGTGTATGGCTCGCGCATGGGCGCGTCGGCGGAGAGTTCGATGCTCGCGCCCGCATTGAACGTGCCCGCGGCCATGATCACGCGGCAGTCGTAGCCCGGCATGTCCCACGGCTCGAGGGTGACGAAACTGTCGACGGGAGAGACGTCCTGCACTGATTGGATGAAGGCGACGAGCTCCCCTTCCGTGCAGAAACGGATGGCGCGGGTAATGTCGGAGAGCGGCGCATCGAGGGCGGGGAAATTCTCATAGCCGAGATCTTCCATGCACTTGCCGATGAGAAGGCTCCCCTTGAGAGCCTGCGCGACCACATGCGGCGCGAGGAAAAATCCCTGATAGTAGAGCTGATAGCCGTAGGCGTACGACCCGATCTCTCCTCCCACGCCGGGAGCGGTGAGACGGTTCTCGCACTGCGCGACAAGGTCCGCCCTGCCTGCGATATACCCGCCCGTCGGGGCAAGCCCGCCCCCGGGATTTTTGATGAGGCTGCCCGCAATGAGATCTGCGCCGGCCTCCGTCGGTTCGCGCGTCTCGACAAATTCGCCGTAACAGTTATCCACGAAGATACAGCCCTCAAACCCCTGCGCGCGCAGAAAACCGCACATTTCGCCGATCTCTGCGACCGTAAACGCGTCGCGGAGCTCATAGCCGCGCGACCGCTGGATATAGACAAGGCGGTACTTTGTCTCGCATAGTACTTTCTTTGCCGCTGATATATCCACTTTCCCGTCCGCTTTCAGGGGCAGGATGTCGGCAGAGACGCCGAAGTCTTTGAGCGAGCCGTTCCCCTCTCCCCATATCACGCCGCGGATGGTGTCGTAGGGCGTTCCCGTGAGGAAGAGGACCCTGTCGCCCGGACGAAGTATGCCGAAGAGGGCGACCGTGAGCGCGTGCGTCCCCGAGAGCAGCGCGGGGGAAACGATCGCGCGCTCCGCTCCGAATGCGCGCGCATACATTCTTCCGAGCGCGTCTCTCCCCTCGTCTCCGTAGCCGTAGCCCGTGGAAGGGAGAAAATGGCGGAGCGCGATCTTCTCTTCCCGAAAGGCGGAGAGCACCTTCTCCTGATTGTAGAGCGCGACCTTTTCGATCTGCGCAAACCGCGTTTTGAGCGATTCTTCCGCCTGAGCGATCCTATCTTCTGCCGTCATAGATGGCCATGACCTCCTCCGCCGCTTCCTCTGCGCCTTTCGGCGCGATCTTGTGCAAGTTGGGCGTTTTTTTGAAAAATGTAAGCTGACGTTTGGCGTAATTGCGCGTGTTCTTCTGTATTATGTCTGACAAAGTACTTTCTTCCGTGCCGTTTTTTAGAAATTCGACGACCTCTTTGTAGCCGATCCCCTGCATGCTCTGCGCATTCTCGGGAACGCCCGCCGCAAGCAGAGCGCGCACTTCCTCTATGAGCCCCGCCCGCAGCATCTCTCCGGTGCGGCGGTCTATCCGCGCATACAGTTCGCTCCGCGGGAAATCGAACATGAACGCCTCGAAGGGGTAGCGCGGCAGGTCGCCGTCCGTCTGCGCCGATTTTTTCTTCCCCGTCTGTTCGAAGATCTCAAGGGCGCGGATCACCCGCTTCACGTCGTTTTTGTGCAGTTTTTCCGCGCTCTCGGGGTCCACCGCGGCAAGCCGCGCGTGCAGCGCCTCCCTTCCCTCTTCTCGGGCGACCGCCTCATACCTTGCGCGGATCTCTTCGGAGGCGGGAGCGGAGCCGAAGGCATGCGGGAAGAGCACCGCGTTCATGTAGAACCCCGTCCCCCCGCACAGAACGGGCGTCTTTCCGCGGGCAAGGATGTCCTCAACGGCGGCGAGCGCGAGCTTTTCGTAGTCGCTCACGGAAAAACTTTCGCGCGGGTCCGCGACGTCGATGAGATGGTGGACGATCCCCTGCCTCTCCTCCGCCGTCGGCTTTGCCGTGCCGATATTCAGCCCGCGATAGACGAGAAAGGCGTCTGCGGAGACGATCTCGCCGTCCGCTCTTTTGGCGCATTCCACGGCGAGCGTGCTCTTTCCCGAGGCGGTCGGGCCGCATATCACGAGCAGCTTTCTCATACGATGCGCTTGAAGAGCTTCTCGATCTCGCTCTTTTTGATGAGGACGGCGACGGGACGGCCGTGCGGGCATTTGAGGCCCATGTCTCCGTCCATGCGTTCGAGAAGGGAACGCACTTCCGCGTCCGTCAGCTTCTCTCCGCCCTTGACCGCAGCCTTGCATGCGGCGGAGGCCAATTTATCTTTGAGAAGCTCCGCGAGCTTGATCGCGCGCAGGCTCTCGTAATTGGAGAGCACTTCCCCGAAAAACGCGCCGAGGTCGAGATCGGTGAGGTCGGACGGCACGGACGAAACTTTGACCGAGCCCTGCCCGAATTCCCCGATCTCAAACCCGATCTCCCTCAAAACGCCGAAATTTTTCTCCAAAAACGCAAATTCCTGCGCGTTCAGATTGAGCACATAGGGCGTCAGCATGGGCTGGGAGACGACCGTGCGGTTCTCCATGTTCGCGCGGAGCCTGTCGTAGATGAGTCGCTCATGCGCGGCGTGCTGGTCGATGACGTACGCCTCCTCCCCCCGTTCGTAGATTAGATAGGTGCGGAAGAGCTCGCCCTTAAATTCGAGGGTCGCGGGATCCACCCGCCTCTGCTTTTTCTCCCGTTCGAGAAGAAATTTCCTATTCTCCTCGAAAGCGTCCTCTTTCGCCTCTTCCTGCGCGCGTTCGGGGGAGGGCGCATGCACGCCCATCGCCGCGGGCGACTCTGTAAAAGAGCGGCGCGGGAGATTGACTTTGCCCGCGAGGGGCGGGATCTCAAATTCGAGCTCCTTCTTCGCCTGTTCGAACGTCATTGCGGGCGCTGCGGTGGGTGCGGAGGGCGCGGACGGGACCGCACGGCTCTCTTCCGCGGGACGCTTCGGCGCCGAGGCAAGGTATTCGAGCGCGCGGGAATTTCCGTCGAGGACGGAGGAGACCACCGAGTACACGCTCCCGTAGATCACCTGATTGTCCGCAAATCGGACGTCCGCCTTGTTCGGATGGACGTTGACGTCTACGATCTCGGGCGGGACGTCGAGAAAGAGCACATAGAAGGGATACTGCCTCTTCATGAGGTAGCTCGCGTACGCATTGGAGAGCGCGGCGGAGACGGTCTGGTTGACGACATACCGTCCGTTGACGAACAGGCTCTGATACGTTCTGTTCGGCTTCGCGAAATTTTGGTTCCCGATGAATCCTCTGAGGCGGATCCCGTGCTTTTCGGCGTCGATCTCATAGAGGTTGTCGAGCGTGCCCGCGCCGTAGACGACCGCGAGCGCGGCGGCGAGCCCATCTCCGTACGAACGGTAACGGACTTTGCCGTTTGCGGTATAGGTAAAGGCGATCTCGGGGCGGGAGAGCAGAAAGCGCGCCATCATATTGGTGACGTCGCCCTCTTCCGCACCGTCCGATTTGAGGAATTTCAGGCGCGCGGGCGTGTTGAAGAAGAGGTCGGAGACGGTGACCTGCGTCCCGTTCCCGCCCGCCGACGGCAGGACGTTCCCGAGCGTTCCCCCCTCCGAAGCGAGCGACCACGCCTCCCCGTCCGCCGTCTTGGAGACGATCTTCATGCGGGAGACGGCCGCGATCGAGGCAAGGGCCTCGCCGCGGAAACCGAGCGTGGAGACGCCGAAGAGATCGCCCGCATCGGAGATCTTGCTCGTCGCATGCGGCGCATACGCGCGGACAAGATCGTCTTTTTCGATGCCGCCGCCGTTGTCGGTGACGCGGATGAGCGTCTTTCCGCCGCCCTCGATCTCCACCGTGATCTCGCCCGCCCCCGCGTCGATCGCGTTTTCCACGAGCTCCTTCACGACGGAATAGGGACGGTCGACCACCTCCCCCGCCGCGATCTTGTTATAGACGTCCGCAGACAGTACGTTGATCTTCACTTTAATTTCTCCTTCCATTCGGATATGAGCGCGAGCGCCTGCAAGGGCGTGAGGACGTTGACGTCGAGAGAGGCGAGCTCCTCTTTGATATCGAGCGATCTCTCGTCCTCTTCGGGCTCCTCCTGCGGCGCGGGACGGATCCCCCTTCTCCTTTCGAGCTCTTTCAGAATGCTCTTCGCGCGGTCTGTGACCTCTGCGGGAACGCCGGCGAGCGAGGCGACCTCCACGCCGAAGGAGCGGGACGCGCCGCCACGCACGATCTTTCTGAGAAAGACGACGGAGCCGCCGATCTCCCGCACGCTGACCTTGTAATTCTTGATGCCGTCGAGCTTGCCCTCGAGTTCGGTGAGCTCGTGGTAATGCGTCGCGAACAGCGTTTTTGCGCGCACCTTCTCGGTGAGCTGTTCGATGACCGCCCATGCGATGGAGAGGCCGTCGAACGTGCTCGTTCCCCTTCCGACCTCGTCGAGAATGAGCAAACTGCGCTCGGTCGCGTTGCGCAGAATGTTCGCGACTTCCGTCATCTCCACCATGAAAGTACTGCGGTCGAGGATGAGATTGTCGCTCGCGCCGATACGGGTGAAGATGCGGTCGCAGAGCGGGATCTCGGCGCGCTTTGCGGGGACGAACGAGCCGATATGCGCCAGAAAGACGATGAGCGCGGTCTGCCGCAGATACGTCGATTTGCCCGCCATGTTCGGGCCCGTGATCACCATCGTGCGGTTTTCACCGCCGTCGAGCCTGCAATCGTTGGGAACGAACCGCTCTTTGGAGATCTTTTCGACGACGGGGTGCCTCCCCTCTTCGATGACGAGATCGCCCTCCTCTTTCACGACGGGGCGGGCATACCTGTTTTCCTTCGCGACGGCCGCGAGGGAGACGAGACAGTCGAGATAGGCGACGCTCGACGCGATCTGCTTCAACACGGGGATATTCTTCGCGAGGATCCCGAGGAGTTCTCCGTAGAGGTGTTCCTGAAGGCGTTGCGCCTCTTCGTCGCTGCCGAGGATCTTGCTTTCCAGCTCCTTGAGCTCCTCGTTGATGTACCTCTCCCCGTTCGCGAGCGTCTGCTTGCGGGTATAGGTGTAGGGAACGCGGTCCTTGAAGGAATTGGAGACCTCGATATAGTAGCCGAATACGCGGTTATAGCCCACTTTGAGCGTGCGGATCCCCGTGCTTTCCCGTTCGCGCGCTTCGAGACGGGCGAGCAGTTCCTTGCTGTGCTCGCGGACGCCGCGCAGATCGTCGAGCCTTTCGTTATAGCCTTCCCTGATATAGTTGCCCTCTTTGAGCGTGGTGGCGCGGGGGTCGATCGCGCTGTCGAGAAGGGCGCAGATCTCCTTCGTGTCGGCGAGCCCCGCCGCAATCTTGCAGAGAAGCGCGGAGGAAAAGCCAGTGAGCCTGAATTTGAGATTGGGCACGACGGAGAGGGACGCCGAGAGCGTGAGGCAGTCGCCCGGCTGGAGATTGCCGTTGGAGATCCTGCCCGTCAGCCGTTCGATGTCCTTGATGCCGCCGAGCATGTCGCTGAGCCCCATGCGGACGACGCTTGCCTTATAGAGTTCCTCCACCGCGTCGAGGCGTTGCCCGATCTCGCCCACGTCGGCGAGCGGAGCCGTGAGCATGGTCGTCAGCTTGCGGGCTCCCATGCCCGTCTTGGTTTGGTCGAGCAGCCAGAGAAGCGAACCGTACTTCTTCCCCTCCGCGCTGTTGCGGAGGATCTCGAGATTGCGCACGGCCGCGGGATCCAGCTTCATGGACGACGAGCCGTCCGAGTAGTGCAAAGCGTTGATATTTTTGAGCGCGTGCTTCTGCGATTCGTTGAGAAATTCGATGAGCGCGCCCGCGGCGCAGACGGCAGTCGGATCCTTTTCGATGCCGAGCGCTTCCATAGAGGAGACGGAGAATTGTTCGCGGAGATTCTTTTCCGCCGCCTCCCGCTTGAAGGGCCACGGCAGATAGCAGGAGAACGCGGGCAGCGTCCCCCTTTCGATCTCCGCTCTCCCCTGCACGTCAAAGAGCAGTTCCTCGTTGCAGATGATCTCGGAGACGGAGAGATTGCACAGATCGGCGATGAGCTTGTCCGCGCCGTCCTCGGGGCAGACGGAAAATTCCCCCGTCGTAATGTCCGTCCATGCGAGCGCGTAGCGGCCGTCGATCTTACAGGCGCAGGCGATGAAGTTGCTCTTCTTTTCGTCGAGCCCTTCGATCACCGTCCCCGCCGAGACGACGCGGATGACGTCGCGCTCCACCATTCCCTTCGACGCCTTCGGGTCGGTGAGTTGTTCGCAGATGGCGACCCGCAGCCCGTTTTCCACGAGCTTTTGGATGTAGGCGTCCGCGGCATGGTAGGGCACGCCGCACATCGGCGCCCGCTCTTTGAGCCCGCAGTCCCGCCCCGTGAGCGTGAGGTCGAGGATCCCGCTCGCCTTGACCGCGTCCTCGAAAAACATTTCATAGAAGTCGCCGAGGCGGTAGAATACGATACAGTCGGGATACTGTTCTTTGATTTTTTGCCAATGTTCCATCATGGGGGAAAGTCCCATTCTGTTTTCCTCTCTTTCGCAGCGTTTTATACTTCTTCTCCGAACAGGGAAATGCCGTTCGCTTCCGTGATTTTCAGCATGACGAAATCGCCAACCCTGTTCCTGTTGCTCCTGAAATATCCCATGCGGCCGTATTCGTCCCGCCCGAGATACAGTTTCTTCTTTTCATCGAAGCCCTCGCAGAGGATCTCGATGGTCTTTCCGACGTATTTCGCGCTCTTCTCGCGCGTTTTCCTGTTGACGAGTTCGACGAGGCGCGTGATCCTGTCCTTTGCGGTCTCCTCACAGATCCGCCCCTCCATCGCCGCGGCTTTGGTGCCCGTGCGCGGGGAATAGATGAACGTGAACGCCGAGGAAAAGTCCGCCTCTTCCACGAGGGAGAGCGTCTCGCGGAACTCCTCTTCCGTCTCCGTGGGGAACGCCACGATGAGGTCGGTCGTCACCTCGCAGTCGGGGATCTCCTGCCTGAGATAGGCGAGCTCCCCGAGGTACTTTTCCCGCGTGTAGCGGCGGTTCATGAGCTTCAGAATGCGGTTGCTGCCCGCCTGCACGGGAAGGTGCAGTTGCTTGCAGATCTTCTTGTGCTTCTTCATGACGGCGACGAGTTCCTCCGAAAAGTCCTTCGGGTGCGAGGTCATGAAGCGGAGGCGGAAGTCCCCGCCGAGGCTCGCAACGGCGTCGAGAAGGGTGGGGAAGGTCATTCCGTCCCCGTCGCGGTAGGAATCGACGTTCTGGCCGAGCAGCGTGATCTCGCGGTAGCCTTCTCCGATAAGCCCCTTCACTTCGCGCAGGATCTCCCCGTGCGCCCGCGAACGCTCCCTCCCGCGCACATAGGGCACGATGCAGTACGAGCAGAAGTTGTTGCAGCCGTACATGATGTTCACCCATGCGTTGGGATAGCTCGTACGGACGGGAGAGACGCCGTCCTCCGTGTCCGCACGCTCCGCGGTGACGGAGATGACCGCCTTCCTCTGCGCGCGCTTTTTCTCGATGAGCGATTTGAGTTCGGGCAGGTTGTGCGTGCCGAACAGAATGTCGATGAAGGGAAATTTCTCTTTGAGAAAGGCCGCCTTCCCCTCTTCCTGCACCATACAGCCCCCGACGGCGATGATGAGATCTTTCTTTTTGCGCTTGAGCTGTTTGAGCGCGCCGATATTGCCGAAGGCGTGGTTCTCCGCGTTCTCGCGGATACAGCAGGTGTTGAACACGATGATGTCCGCCTCTTCGGGGGAGGAGGGCTGCGTATAGCCCGCTTCTTTGAGGATCCCCGCGATCTTCTCCGATTCGTGGAGATTCATCTGGCAGCCGTATGTAACGATATGATAGTTCATAGCTTGATCTCTCCGAGCACTTTGCCGACGTTTTCGCGGATGACGAGATCGCACTTTGCGTCGTACGGGGTGGCTCCGCGGTTGATGAGGACGACGTGCCCGCCGCGGAAATATTCCAAAAAGCCCGCCGCAGGCCAGACGGTGAGCGACGTCCCCGCCACGATGAGCAGGTCGGCGGAGGCGATCGCGCTCACGGCTCCCTCCACCGTTTCGCCGTCGAGCTGTTCACCGTAGAGCACAACGTCCGGCTTGATGAGCCCGCCGCACGGACAGTACGGGATCCCCTTCGAGGCGGCGATATATTCCGCGGGGAATGCCCTGTGACATTTCAGGCAGTGGTTGCGGTGCACGCTGCCGTGCAGCTCATAGACGGTCTTGCTGCCCGCCTTCTGGTGGAGACCGTCGATATTTTGCGTGACGACGGCGAGGAGCTTGCCGCAAGCCTCCATCTCGGCGAGCTTTCTGTGCGCCGCGTTGGGCTGTGCGGAGAGCGGGAGCATTTTGTCGCGGTAGAAATCGTAAAATTCCGCCGTATGCTCATAAAAGAAACGGGAGCCGAGCATCTCCTCGGGAGAAAAACGGTACTTTTGACGGTACAGCCCGTCCTCCGAACGGAAATCGGGGATCCCGCTCTCCGTAGAAACGCCCGCCCCTCCGAAAAAGACGATCTTGTTGCTTTGGTCGATGAGTTCTTGCAGCGTCATGGTTTCCTCCGATTCCCTATTATATCATACTTAACGTTTTTAATCAAGAACTGCGCGCGCGAGTTCTGAAAAAATTTTCGGAAATTACAAATACTGTCTGCGTTATGAAACGTGTACTCACTGTTTTCGGGATCCTTGCCGCATGCGTCCTCGCCATCGTTGCGGGTGCGTTCGGCTACTTTTTTTTGGTCACGCGGGGGGTGTCGCTCGACCCCTCGAAACTTGCCCTCGACGCGAATTGCATCGCCGTGTACGACGCGGACGGGGAGAAGATCGGGACGGAGAAGGCGCACCGTGCCGTCTCCTTTTCGGAATTCCCCTCCCACCTACCGAACGCCTTCGTCGCGGTGGAGGACAAGCGTTTCTACCGTCACAGCGGCTTCGACTACCGCCGCATGGTGAAGGCCGCGCTCAAAAACGTCTCCACCCTTTCTTTCAGGGAGGGAGCCTCCACGATCTCCCAACAACTCATCAAAAATACCCACCTCACGAACGAAAAGACGGTGCGCCGCAAGCTCAAAGAGCTCAAGCTCACCTACGCGCTCGAAAAAAATTATACGAAGGAGGAGATCCTCGAACGCTATCTCAATTCCATCTATTTCGGGCACAGCGCGTTCGGGATCGGGGACGCCGCCTTCTACTATTTCGGCAAGGAAGTCTCCGCGCTCGAACCTGCGGAGAGCGCCCTTCTCGCCGCGCTCGTCAAATCCCCCAACCGCTATTCTCCCTTCAAAAACCCGCAGGATTGCCTTCTGCGGCGCAATTTTGTGCTTGAACTCATGAAGGAGCAGGGCTATCTCGGCGAGGCCGACTGCACGCTCGCGCTCCGCTCCCCCCTTCCCGCTCAGCCGCATCCCCTCGGAAGCGGAAATTCCTACCTCTCCCTCGTCTATGAGGAACTCGAGGAGCTCTTCCCCGAAGCGAAGGCGGGAGAATTGGGCAATCTGCGCGTCTACACGGCGTACGAGCCCCGTCTGCAAGCAAAACTCGAAGCGTTCGGACCGGACTCGGACGCCGCGATGCTCGTCGCGGACAACAAGACGAACACGCTCAAGGCGCTCCGCGCGACGGCGGGCCTTCCGAGACGTCTCCCCGCGTCGACGGTCAAGCCCCTCCTCGTGTACGCGCCCGCCATCGAGGAAAATCTGCTCTCGCCCGCGACGCCCATTTCCGACGAGCGGACGGACTTCGGGGGATACTCCCCCGACGACGCGGGCGGCGCGTCGGGAACGTACGTCAGCGCCCGCTATGCCCTGTCGAAGAGCGTGAATATCCCCGCCGTGAGAGTTTTGAATGCGCTCGGCGTGGAAAAGGGCGCGTCCTATCTGAAAAAGATGGGGCTGGAAGTCGGACGGGAGGACTATTCCCTCGCGCTTGCGCTCGGAGGGATGAAGGAGGGCTTCACCCTCAAAGAGCTCGCCGACGGCTACACCGCCCTTGCGAACGGGGGAGCCTTCGCCCCGTCGCGGACGATCGTACGCGTAGAGGACGCAAGCGGAAGGACGATCTACCGCGGCGAGCCGCAGCGCACGCGCGTTTTTTCGGAGGACACGAGCTTCCTCGTGACCGACATGCTGAAAACGGCGGCGGAAGAAGGGACCGCCCGCAAGCTCAGATCGCTCCCCTTTCAGGTCGCCGCGAAAACGGGCACGCACGAGGCGAAGGCGGGGAATCTCGACGCCTATACGATCGCGTACACGGCGGAGGACACCGTCGCGGTGTGGCTCGGAAACGCCGACAATTCCCCCATAGACGCGACGGGAGGCGGCCTCCCCGCCAACTATGCGAAGGAGATCCTCGCATCGCTGTATGAAACGCGTTCCCCCGCCGATTTTACGATGCCAAAAGACGTCGTGCGGGCCGCATACGACAAAACGGAATACGAGGAGAACCACAAGCTCGTGCGCGCCGATCCCCTTGCGCCCGCGCTCATCGACCCCGAGGACTTCTTCCGCGCGAGCAATCTGCCCGCGGAGCAAAGCACGCGGTTTTCCCGTCCCACGATCCAAAAACCGCAGATCAAGGTGGAAAACGGCAGCGTAACGATAGTATTATGTCACGCAGAGTACTATGATTATGTCATAAAAAGACGGCATTGCGGCGAAGAGACGACGGTGTATCGCGGCCCCTACCGCGAGGCGATCTGCGACAACTCCGTCGTCGTGGGAGAGGAGTACGAATACACCGTCTTGCCCGTTTACCAAAAAAACGAGGGAGAAGCCGTCGTTCTCCCTCGCGTCAGGATCGGTTCCGTCACCCCTATCCCCGAGGATTGGTGGCGGGATTAGTCAAAAGGCGATCGTCTCTGCCGTCTGCATCGCCTCGCATACGAGCTTTTCCACATCGAGCTTGCCCTCTTCCTCCTCGACAAAGGAGAGCTTCGGCTTCGTCGCGGGGAACTCCGGAAGGAACACCGTACAGCAGTCCTCATAGGGAAGAATGGACGTTTCGTACGTCCCGATCGCCTTTGCGCGCTCGATGATCTCGTCCTTGTCGAACCCGACGAGCGGACGGAGCACGGGCAGTGTGACGACGGCGTTCGAGGAAGTCATCCCCTCCATCGTCTGGCTGGCGACCTGCCCGAGGCTCTCCCCCGTGATGAGGCATTGGTACCCTCTTTCCCGCGCGAGCCGTTCGGCGATGCGGAACATGAACCTGCGCAGAAGGGTCACGTTGAGCTCGTTTGCGCACTTCGCGTGGATCTCCTCCTGTATGCGAGTGACGGACACCGTCGTGAGCCGCGTCACCTGCGTGTAGGGAGAGAGAAGTTTTGAAAGCGTTACGACCTTCTCCTTCGCCCCGTCGTTCGTGTACGGGTAGCTGTGGAAGTGCAAAAGTTCGACCGTGAGCCCGCGCTTCGCCATCATGTATCCCGCGACGGGGGAATCGATCCCGCCCGAGATCATGAGGAGCCCCTTTCCCGCGCTGCCGACGGGCATGCCGCCCGCCCCTGCGCCGAATTCTCCGAACACGAGCGCGGAACCGTGTTCGCGCACGTCGATATAGACGACGCTGTCGGGCGCGTGCACGTCCACTTTAAGATTCGGGTTCCCGGCGAGCAGCCGTCCGCCGATCGCCGCGCTGATCTCGGGAGAGGTCAGGGGATATTTCTTGTATCCGCGGTGCGTTTCCACCTTAAAGCTCCCGCTTTGCGGCGCGACGAGCTTTGCCGCGGCATAGATCTCGTCGAGTTCGCTCCCTGTGAGCAAGCCGACGGAATAGGAGTGCACGCCGAAAACTTTGGAGACGCGCCCGGCGATCTCCCCCTCTCGCCCCTCTTCGAATTTTTCCACGAGCCAGCGGCCGCTCGTGCGGTGCAGCTCATGGCGGAGCCCTTTGAGGCTCTTTTCGAGGTTCATGGAAAGCATGCGCTCGAAATAGCCGCGGTTCTTTCCCTTCAAATGGATCTCCGCATAGCGGAGAATGATGACTTTTTCCATATTTCAGACCCTGCTTTTGTATTTCTTTGCGATCCCGTTGAACAGCTCGGCGGCCGCCGAGACCTCCTCTTCCGCCGTCTCCCGCGAAAAACTCACGCGGAGCACGCCGTCCAGGACGCTCTCGCTGTGGCCGCACGCCCGCAGGATGCGGCTGAAACGGTTCTTCGAAGAGCACGCGCTCCCCGTGCCGACCGCCACGCCCGCGTCGAAGAGCATGCGCTGCAAGACCTCGCCGCGCGCGCCCTCCGCGGACACCGTGAGAATGTAAGGCGAACCGTCTTGGGGGGAGAGCAGCGTGAACAGCGACTTGTCGAGTTTTTCCCAAAACATGGCGCGCAATCCCTTGACGCGCGCATAGTTTTCCGCGAGCGCGGAGAATTGGCGTTCCGCCGCATAGGAAAAATCGAGAATGCCGAGCACGTTTTCCGTCCCGCTCCTGAGCGTATTTTCCTGCCCGCCCCCGAAGATGAGGGGAGGCAGGGCGAGCTGTCTGCGTTTGAAGAGCGCGCCCGTCCCCTTGAGCCCGCCGATCTTGTGCGCGCTGACGGAGTAGAGGTCGATCTCCTGCGTCAGACGGACGGGGAGCTTGCCGAACGCCTGCACGCCGTCGGAATGAAAGACGGCGCGCGGATTTTTTTGTTTGACCGCCTTCGCGATGGCAAAAATATCGTTGACCGCGCCCGTTTCGTTGTTGACGTGCACGACGGAGACGAAGGACGTTTTTTCGTCGACGAGGGAAAGCAGTTTTTCCGCGTCCACGCTCCCGTCCGCGTGCAAAGGCGCAAAACGGGGCTCGACGCCGCGGTTTTTCAGTTCGGTAAAGCTGCGCTCAACGGCGGAATGTTCCCCCGCCGTGGTGACGGCGTTCCCCCTCCGCGCGCCCGAAAAGACGGCCTGATTGTCCGCCTCGGTGCCGCCTGCCGTAAAGACGAGGTCGAATGCGGCGGGATCGGCGATCCACCTTAAAATGCTCTCCCGCGCCCCGTCGAGCTTTGTGTGTACGGCAAACCCTCCGCTGTAACGTGCGGAGGGATTGTAAAAGTTTTCGTTGCAAAACTGTGCCGCGCGCAGGAAAGCGTCCCCGTCGGGACGGGTCGTGGCGGCGTTATCGAGATAGATCATTTCTGCTCCAGCTTGTTCCTTCCCGCGGCGAACACGATGTTCTCGAGGAGCTGTCTGCGGCATTCGAGCACATACATTGCCTTTTCCGCCGACGTGGACTGTATGATATAGATCCATTCCTTCCCCTCGGGGCACTCTTTGTTCGGCGTGCACATTTTGGGCTTGCCGCCGAACCCTTTGAGCGCGCGTCCGTAGGCGTCGCTCCCGTACCAGCCGATGGCGAGGATCCTGTCTGCCTGTATCGTGAAGAGGTACTTGCGCTTCTTGCCGTTGAACACCTTCGTGACGCGGATCTCGTCCTCCACGAAAGTATAGTCATAGCTGACGTTGAAGCGGTTTTTGAGGAACCAGCTGCCGACCCCGAGCCCCGCGGTGGCGACGATGAACCCGAAAAACTCGGCAAGGGCGATCACGCGGACGAAGGTGTCGACGCTCCCGTCCTCGCGCGTCGTCGCTTGCAGGACGCTCGGGACGAACAGGAACGCGAAGGTCAGCGCAAAGGCGGCGATCACGGCCAGCATGATCGCTGCGACCTTGAAAACCGTGTAGAGTTTTTCCTCCGTCTTGCTGCGCGCGGAGATCGCGCTCTCTTCGTAAAATCCGTCGCGGACCATCAAAATTCCACCATTCCTTCATAGATTTTCTGGACGTTGCCCGTGAGCCTGACCGTTCCGTCGGCGTCGTAGTGCACGATGAGATCGCCGCCGCGCAGTTTCACGGTAATATCGGTATCCTGTTTGCAGAAGCCGTTGATCACGCTGGCGACCGCGGCCGCCGCCGCGCCCGTCCCGCAAGAGTATGTCTCCCCGTTCCCGCGCTCCCAGACGCGCATTTTGATCGTGCTCCCGTTGACGACGCGCACAAATTCCACGTTCGCCTTTTGGGGGAAGTACTTGCTGTTTTCGATCTTGGGGCCGAGCTCCTTCACGGGAACGTCGTCCACCTTGTCGCAGAAGAGGACGCAGTGCGGGTTGCCGAGGTTGACGAGCGTCACCTTGTACTCCTTGCCGTCAATCTCCATCGGGGCCATGACCACCCTCTCCCCGTCCATGACGGAGGGGATCAGTTTCCCGCGAAGTTCCGCCCGCCCGAGGTCGGCGCTCGCGCCCGTGACGACGCCGCCGAAGGAGTACACCGTGACCTCTTTCACGCCGCTGAGCGTCTCGATCCGCATCGTCTCGTGTTTCGCGATCCCCTTTTCGTAGAGGTATTTCGCCACACAGCGGATCGCGTTGCCCGCCATGAGCCCTTCGCTCCCGTCCTGGTTGAAGATGCGCATCTTCGCGTCGGCGATCTCCGACCGTTCGATGAGGACGATGCCGTCGCCGCCGATGCCGTAGTGCCTGTCCACAAAGTTGACGGCGAGGGATTCGGGACAGGTGATCTTCCCCTCCATGTCGTCAAAGTAAATATAGTCGTTGCCGCAGGACTGCATCTTGACGAAACTGAGCTTCGTCTTTTCGGTGCGCAGGCGGTTGATGTCCACGAGCTCGGTGTTGTATTCGGTGAATTTGCTCGCGATGATGTCGCAGAGCGAATTTGCGGTATCGAGGGAAGTGAGCACGGTGATGCCGCGCAGGATCGCATGGTGGTGGAGCTTGATATAATCGGCGATCGAGGACGGATCCGTCTTGCCCGTGTACACGATATAGTCGATCTTCCCCCCGTCCATGAGCTCAAAGACGCGCTTGGACGTCCCGAGCCGCTCCACGACGGTGACGTCGACCCCGAGATCCTCGATGACCTTCGCCGTTCCCGCCGTCGCATACAGGCCGCAGCCGAGATCGGCGAACTTTTTCGCTATGGAGACGACTTCGAACTTGTCCTGATCGTTCACGGTGAAGAGCACGCCGACGGGTCTCTGTTTGGTCGGATGGCACATTTTGAACCCCGCCGAGAGCAGCCCTTTGAAGAGGGCCTCCTCGATGGTCTTGCCGATGCCGAGCGCCTCCCCCGTCGACTTCATCTCGGGGCCGAGCTGGGAGTTGACGTCGTTGAGCTTCTCGAAGGAGAAAACGGGGACTTTGACGGCGACATAGGGCGAATCGGGGTACAGCCCCGTGCCGAAGCCGAGTTTTTTGAGCTTCGCGCCCACCATGATCTTGGTCGCAAGCTCCACCATCGGCACTCCCGTCACCTTCGAAATGTACGGGATCGTCCGCGAGGCGCGCGGGTTGACCTCGATCACATACAGTTCGTTCTGGTAGATGAGATATTGGATATTGATGAGCCCTTTCGTTTTGAGCTCGAGGGCGAGCTTTACGGAGACTTCGACGATGCGCGCCTTCATCGCGTCGCTGAGATGGTACGGCGGGTAGACGGCGATGGAATCGCCCGAATGGACGCCCGCGCGTTCGACGTGCTGCATGATGCCCGGTATGAGGACGTCCGTGCCGTCGGAGATCGCGTCCACCTCCAATTCGCTGCCCATGAGATATTTGTCGCACAGGACGGGGTTCTCGATATGCTGGGCGAGAATGACGTCCATGTAGCGGGAAATGTCGTTCTTCGTGAAGGCGATCGTCATGTTCTGCCCGCCGATGACATAGGAAGGGCGGAGCAGGACGGGGTAGCCGAGCTTTTCCGCCGCCGCGACCGCCTCCTCTTTGGTCATGACGGTGAGCCCTTTGGGACGCGCGATCCCCACGTTCCCGAGGAGACGGTCGAAGCGTTCCCTGTCCTCCGCCATGTCCACGCTGTCTGCGCTCGTGCCGAGGATGCGGACGCCCGCGCCGTCGAGATAGGCGCACAGTTTGATCGCCGTCTGCCCGCCGAACGTGATCACGACGCCGTACGGCTTCTCCGCGTCGATGACGTTCTGCACGTCCTCGGGCGTGAGCGGCTCGAAGTAGAGCCTGTCCGCCGTGTCGAAATCGGTGGAGACCGTCTCGGGATTGTTGTTGACGATCACGACTTCGTAGCCGAGCTCTTTGAGCGTCCAGACGCAGTGCACGGAGGAATAGTCGAACTCGATGCCCTGTCCGATGCGGATGGGGCCCGAGCCGATGACGACGACGCGCTTTTTCTTCGACCGCCCGATGAAGGGCTTTGCCTCGTCGTGGGAGAGGTCGTCGTACGTCGAATAGAAATAGGGAGTCTGCGCCGAAAATTCCGCCGCGCAGGTGTCGACCATCTTGAAGCACGCCCTTCTGTGCGCGGGAAGTTTTTCCCCCGAGATGCGGGAGAGCGCGCCGTCCGTATAGCCTAAACGCTTGCCCTCGGCGTATTCCGCCCGCGAGAGTTTTTTCCCGCGGATCTTGTTTTCATAAACGGCGAGGTTGCGGATCTTTTCGAGAAACCACTCGTCGATCTTCGTGACGGCGTAGATCTCCTCCGCCGTAATACCCGCTTTGAGCGCGGCATAGACGGCGAAGAGCCGCTCGTCCGTCTGTTTGGAGAGCTCCCCTCTCAGCTGCTCGCGGGTCATCCCCCTGAATTTGGGGTGGTCGAGGGTGTCGAGCGAGATCTCCGCGCCGCGCACCGCCTTCATGAGCGCCTGCTCGAAGGAGGAACCGATCGCCATGACCTCCCCCGTCGCCTTCATGCGCGAACCGAGTTCCCTTCCCGCATACAAAAATTTATCGAAGGGCCACTTGGGGAGCTTGACGACAACGTAGTCGAGCGCGGGCTCGAAACAGGCGTACGTCTTGCCCGTGACGTCGTTCTCGATCTCGTCGAGGGTGTAGCCGAGCGCGATCTTTGCCGCAACTTTGGCGATGGGGTATCCCGTCGCCTTCGAAGCGAGCGCGGAGGAGCGCGAAACGCGCGGGTTCACCTCGATGACGGCATATTCGAAGCTGTCGGGATAGAGCGCGAATTGGCAGTTGCATCCCCCCTCGATGCCGAGTTCGGTGATGATGTCGAGGGAGGCGGAGCGGAGCATCTGGTACTCCCTGTCCGAAAGGGTGACGGCGGGCGCGATCACGATGGAGTCTCCCGTGTGCACGCCGACGGGGTCGAAGTTCTCCATCGAGCAGACGGTGAGCACGTTCCCCTTTCCGTCCCGCAAGACCTCGAACTCGATCTCCTTCCAGCCGCCGATGTATTTTTCGATGAGCACCTGCGAGATGGGCGAGAGCATGAGCCCGTTGTGGGCGATGAGGCGGAGCTCCCCTTCGTCATGCGCAACGCCGCCGCCCGCGCCGCCGAGCGTGAAAGCGGGGCGCACGATCACGGGATAGCCGAGCCGTTCCGCGATCGCGGCGCAGCCGTCCTCGGTGTAGGCGACGTCGGAGGGCACGACGGGCTGCCCGATCTTCTCCATCGTCTCTTTGAAGAGCTCCCTGTCCTCCGCGCGGTCGATCGCGTCGAGCTTGGTGCCGATAAGCTTCACGCCCCATTCGCCGAGGAATCCGCTCTTGGCGAGACGGCACCCGAGGGTGAGCCCCGTCTGCCCGCCGAGCGAGGCGAGCAGAGAATCGGGACGTTCCTTGACGATGATGCGTTTGAGGCTGTCCTCCGTGAGCGGTTCGAGGTAGATCTCGTCCGCGAGCATGCGGTCGGTCATGATGGTGGCGGGATTGGAATTGCACAGCACGACGTTGCAGCCCGCGTCTTTGAGGACGCGGCACGCCTGCGTACCCGCATAGTCAAATTCGGCCGCCTGACCGATCACGATGGGGCCCGACCCGATCACCAAGACCTTTTGGATATCTTTTCTCTTCGGCATGTCAACTCTCCCTTCCCGCCTTCATGCGCGCAAGAAATTCGTCGAACAAAAAATCCGCATCGCGGGGGCCTGCGCACGCCTCGGGATGGAATTGTACGGTAAAGGCGTTGATCGCGGGATAGTCGATCCCCTCGCAGGTGCCGTCGTTCGCATTGACGAAGGAGAGCTTCCCGCACGTTAAGGAATCTGCCGCGACCGCATAGCCGTGGTTTTGCGAAGTGATGAACACCCGCCCGTCCGAAAGCCTTTTGACGGGCTGGTTCGCGCCGCGGTGCCCGTATTTCATCTTTTTCGTCTGCCCGCCCATCGCGAGCGCAAAGAGCTGGTGGCCGAGACAGATGCCGAAAATGGGCTTCTTGCCCGCAAGTTTTTTCAGATTTTCGATGATGAACGTATCTTCGGCGGGGTCCCCCGGGCCGTTGGTGAGCATGATCCCGTCGGGCGCGAGCGCGAGCGCCTCCTCCGCGGGAAAACGGGCGGGCACGGCAATGACGCGGCACCCCCGCCTTTCGAGCTCCCGCCCGATGCTTGCCTTTGTGCCGAAGTCGTACAGAACGACGCGCGGCCCGTCTCCCCCGCTCACCGCAACGTCCTTCCGGGTGACCGCCGCAACGGCTCCCGTGACGCGGTAATCCGCCAATGCGGAGAGATCTTTGAGCGGCCGGAACGTGATCGCCGCATTCAAAACGCCCGCCTCGCGTACGGCGCGGGTGAGTTCGCGGGTGTCCAAGCCGCAGACCGCGGGGATATCCTGTTCTTTGAGGTATTCCCCGATCGTCTTTTCCGAACGGAAATTGGAGGGTCTTTCGCAAAATTCTCGCGCGATATACCCTTTGAGGCGGCACTTTTCGCTCTCAAAATCAGGCGGGATCACCCCGTAGTTGCCGATGAGCGGAAAGGTCTGCATGACGATCTGGCCGAAAAAGCTCGGGTCGGTGAGCGTCTCGAGATAGCCCGTCATGCCCGTTGTGAATACGAGCTCGCCGACGGTCTCCCTCTCGGCTCCGAAGGAATATCCTTCGAATACCCTTCCGTTTTGCAATGTCACATATACTCTTTTGCGCATGTTGTTCTTGTTCTCTCGCGCCCTTCACCGCATCAGCTTTACGAGTACGGCTTTTTGCGCATGCAAGCGATTTTCCGCTTCGTCGAAGATCTCCTGCGCATGCGCCTCGAAGATCTCCTCCGTGACCTCTTCCCCGCGGTGGACGGGCAGGCAGTGCAGGAGCATTGCGTCCTTTTTCGCCGCCTTCATGACGGCGTCGTTTACCGTGATGCCCGCGAACGCCGCCGCCCGCTTCTTCTGCTCTCCCTCCTGCCCCATCGACGCCCAGACGTCGGTGTAGATGACGTCGGCGCCCCTTGCGGCCTCAACGGGATCTCTCGACAGGAAGAAGTCGCCCTCGCTCTTCGCCCACGCCATGAGCTGCGCGTCGGGTTCATACCCCTCGGGACAGGCGATCGCGAACTTCATGCCCATTTTAACCGCGCCGACCATGAGGGAATTCGCCATGTTGTTCCCGTCCCCCACGAAGCAGAGTTTGAGACCCTTGAAGGAGCCCTTGTACTCGCGGATCGTCATGAGGTCGGCGAGAACCTGGCAGGGATGGCAGTAGTCGGTGAGGCCGTTGATGACGGGGATGCTGCCGTATTTCGCAAGGTCCTCCACCTCTTGCTGCGAAAAGGTGCGGATCATGATGCCGTGCGCCATGCGGGAGAGCACGCGCGCGGTGTCCTGCACGGGTTCGCCCCGCCCGATCTGCGATTCGCTGTTCGAGAGGAAGAGCGGATGGCCGCCGAGTTCGGTGATGCCGACGTCGAAGGAGACGCGCGTCCTCGTCGAGGATTTCGAGAAGATCATGATGAGCGTCTTGCCCTTCAGGTAGCCCGTCTGGTCGATGCCGTTCTTGCGCTCGTATTTGAGCTGGTCGGCAAGGTTGAGAATGGAGAGAATTTCTTCGCGCGAAAGATCCGCGAGTTTGAGAAGATGTTTCATCTGAGCACCTCTTTGAGGATCGAAAGACCCTCGTCCATTTCGATTTTCGTGATATTGAGGGGAGGAAGGACGCGCACCTTGCCGTGGGCGGTGAGGACGAGAAGCCCCTTCCCGAGACAGCGCGCCGCCACTTCCTTCGCATCCTTTGCCGTTTCGATGCCGATCATGAGGCCGAGGCCGGAAAGGGAGCGCACGCCGTCGAAGCCCTTGAGCTTCGCGCGCAGATACTCCCCCTTCGCCTGCACTTCCAAAAGAAGTTCCTCCGTGATGCGGGAAAGGACGTTGCACGCGGCGGCGCAGGAGACGGGATTGCCGCCGAACGTCGAGCCGTGATCGCTGGGCTGCAAGACGTTCTCCGTCTTTCCGAAGAAGAGGCACGCGCCGATGGGAAGCCCGCCCGCGAGCCCTTTCGCCGTCGTCACGATATCGGGCGAGACGCCGAAATGCTCGTAGGAATACAGTTTTCCCGTTCTGCCGTTGCCCGTCTGCACTTCGTCGCAGATGAGCAGAATATCATGTCTGACACAGTACTCTGCAAGTGACCGAACGAATGAGGGATCCAAGTCGTTGACGCCCCCTTCCCCCTGCACGCACTCGATGATCACCGCGCATGCCGAACCGTCCGCCTCCCGCTCGATGTCGCGCATATCCGGCGCGGCGTATCCGACTTCGGGGACGAAGGGATCGAAGTAACGGTGGAACTCCTCCTGCCCCGTCGCGGTGAGGGTAAAGAGCGTTCTCCCGTGAAAACTGCCTTTGAGGGAGACGATCTTCGCGCGCCCCTTTCCGTATTTCAGAAAGGAGTATTTGCGGGCCGCCTTCAAAGCGCATTCGTTCGCCTCGCCGCCCGAATTGGAGAAGAACACCTTCTTCGCGCCCGTGCGCTTGCAGAGCATCTCCGCGAGTTTGGACGCGGGTTCGCTGTAATAGTAGTTGCTGACGTGCTGGATCTTTTTCAACTGCGCGGTGACGGCTTCGATCCACTCCGCGTCTCCCGCGCCGAACGTGTTGACGGCGATCCCCGCGCCGAAATCGATATATTCTTTTCCGTCCGCGCCGTAGAGGGTCGCCCCCTTCCCGCCCGTGAAAGCGACGGGATACCGCCCGTAGGTGTGGGCGATATATTCGGCGTCAAGCGATCTGATCTCTTCAAAATTCATCATTTTACCTTCCCCGATGCAAAAAAGGCTGATTTGAAAAATCAGTCCCCTTTCACGAACATCGTGCCCGAGCCCTCGTCGGAGAGGAGCTCCAGGAGAATGGAGTGCTTCACCCTGCCGTCGGTGATGAACACGCGTCCGACCCCTTTGCGGATCGCCTCTTTGCAGCATTGGACTTTCGGGATCATGCCGCCCGAAATGACGCCCTCGTTGATGAGAGAGGGAATATCCGAAACGTACACCTTTTTGATGAGGCTCGTCTCGTCGTTTTTGTCGGCGAGAAGCCCGGGCGTATCCGTCATGAGAATAAAACTCTCCGCTTTGAGCGCGCCCGCGAGCGCAGAGGCCGCGGTGTCCGCATTCACGTTGTAGATATTTCCCTCGGCGTCGCCGCCCACCGTCGATACGACGGGCAGATACCCCGCGCCGAGGCAGTCGAGGATGAGCTCGGTGTCGATCCCCGTGATCTTCCCGACGAAGCCGAGTTCCTCGCTCTCTTTGGCGCAGGAGATGAGGTTCCCGTCGATGCCCGAGAGCCCGACCGCCTTCGCCCCGAACGCGTTCAAAATATGCACGAGCGACTTGTTGACCTTGCCCGAGAGCACCATGCGGACGACTTCCGCCGTCTCCTTGTCGGTATAGCGCAGCCCGCCCACGAAGCGGGACTCGATCCCCATGCGGTTGAGGGTCTCGGTGATCTCGGGCCCGCCCCCGTGCACGAGGACGACCTTGATCCCGACATAGCTCAAAAGGGTGAGGTCGCGCATGACCGATTCCTTCAATTCGTCGGAAGTCATCGCCGCCCCGCCGTATTTGATCACGAGGATCTTGTTTTGGTATTTTCTGATATACGGCATGGCCTCGAGAAGGATCTCGGCCTGCTGCTGTTTGTCTGTCACGTTCTGTAATCTCCGTTGATCTTTACATATTCATAGGTGAGGTCGCACCCCCACGCCGTCGCACGGGAATCCCCGCAGTTGCAGCCGACGTCGATATAGATCTCCTTTTCGGAGAGCACGGCTTTTGCGAGCTCCTCGGAGAACGCGACGCCCGCGCCTCCCCTGCACACGGGGACGACGCCCGCGCGGGAGCGGAAATCCACGTCGATCTTATCCGTATCGAGGTCTGCGCCCGAATAGCCGAGCGCGCAGAGCACCCGTCCCCAATTCGCGTCCGCCCCAAAGACGGCCGCCTTCAAGAGGTCGGAACAGACCACCGACTTCGCCGCGAGACGGGCGTCTTGCAGCGTTTTCGCACCCGTGACCGTGCACTCTATGAGCTTGGTCGCGCCCTCGCCGTCGGAGGCGAGCATGCGGCACAGCTTGGACGTGACGGCATGGAGCGCCTTGCGGAAAACATCGAACGCGTGCCCTTCCTCCGTGACGGGTTCGTTCCCCGCAAGCCCGTTCGCGAGCGCGCAGAACGTGTCGTTGGTGGAAGTGTCGCGGTCGACGCTCAGCATGTTCAGGGAGCTCTTCACGTCCTCCGAGACCGCCTTTTGCAGCATTTCGGGAGAGATCGCGGCGTCCGTCGTGACGAAGAGGAGCAATGTCGCCATGTTCGGGCAGATCATGCCCACGCCCTTTGCGATCGCGCCGATCCTGCACGCCGCGCCGCCGAGGGTGAACGAATACGCCACCTCCTTTTTGAAGGTGTCCGTCGTCATGATCGCCTCGGCTGCCGCCGAACTCCCCTCCGCGCTTTGCGTGAGGCCGCGGACGAGCTCGTCCATTCCGCTTGCGATGGGCGCGATAGAGAGCTGCTGCCCGATCACGCCCGTGGACGCGACGATGACGTCGGACGCGGGGATCCCCGTGTGCTCTTCGACGAGCGAACACATCCGCTCGGCGATCCCGACGCCGTCCGCGTTGCAGGTGTTCGCGTTGCCGCTGTTCACGATCACCGCCTGCGCATACCCGTCCGAAAGGTGGGACTTGGTCACGAGAATGGGCGCGCCCTTGACGAGATTGGTCGTGTAGACGCCCGCCGCAGAGCAGCGCGTATCGGAGAGAATGAGCGCGAGGTCGCGCTTCGATTTGTTTTTGCGGATCCCGCAGTGGACGCCGTATGCCTTGAATCCTTTGGGCGCGCACACGCCGCCCGCGATTTGTCGTATCATAACAATTTACCTGTCTTGTAGATTATATCACAAGCGAGAGCGTTTCGTCAAGCCCTGAAACGAGATTCATGTTCTGGATCGCCGCGCCCGACGCTCCCTTTCCGAGATTGTCGAACCGCGCCGCGAGAAGGATCCGCTCGTCGTTCCCGCCCACGAAGATCTCCATTCCGTCCTTTCCGCGGAGCGCGTTGGAAGAAAGGAAACCGTCCTCCGATTTTTGGGTGATTTGAATAGTACTATGTTTGGCATAATACTCTGCAAAAAAGCAAAATAACCCCTCTTTCGTGCATGTTTTGGACAGAAAACGGGGAAAAACCGGCACGGTGACGCACATGCCGCAGTCGAAGTCGGAGACGATGGACACGAAGGCGGGCGCGTGCGAAAGCCCCGCGATCTTCGTCATTTCGGGCAGATGTTTGTGCTCTTGCGGTAGCCCGTAGAGGCGGGGCGCATCCAAAAGCGCGCTCCTCTCCTCCGCCTCGTACTCTGCGATCATCTTCTTCCCGCCCCCCGAGTAGCCCGTGACGGAATGGCAGACGAAGGGATAGTCGCGCGGAGCGATGCCCGCCTTGACGAGCGGGTATGCGAGGGCGAGAAAGCCGCTCGCGTGGCACCCCGGATTGGCGATACGCTTTGCCCTGACGATCGCCGCGCGGTGCTCTTCGCTCAGCTCGGGAAATCCGTATGCCCAGCCCTCCGCCGTGCGGTGCGCCGTAGACGCGTCGATCACGACGGTATCGGGGGGCGCGAGTTTTGCCGCCTCGCGCGCCGCGTCGTCGGGCAGGCAGAGGAACACGACGTCCGCGTCCCCCATCGCCTCCCGCCGTGCGGAGACGTCCTTCCTCAAATCGTCCGAAAGCGAGATGACGCAAACGTCATCCCGCTTTGTGAGCCGTTCTCTGATGCGCAGCCCCGTCGTGCCCGCGCTGCCGTCGATAAAAACGTGGATCATTTGAGTTTCTTTTGGTCGAGCAGAGCTTTGACCTTGATGGGCAGCCCGAACAAATTGATGAATCCCTCGGAGTCCTTCTGGGAGTAGGCGCCGCCGTCGTCGCTGAATGTCGCGATGTCCTCGCTGTAAAGAGAGTTGGGAGAAGTCACGCCCGCGCACGTCACGTTGCCCTTGTAGACGCGGAGTTTGACGTCGCCCGTGACCGTCTCCTGCGTCTTGGAGACGAATGCGGAGAGAGCCTCGCGGAGCGGCGTGAACCACTGCCCGTCATAGACCAGCTCCCCGAACTTTACGGCGACGAGCTGTTTGTAGTGGAGGGTCGCCTTGTCGAGGCAAAGCGTTTCGAGGATGCGGTGCGCCTCATAGAGGATGGTGCCGCCGGGCGTTTCGTACACGCCGCGCGACTTCATGCCCACGAGACGGTTCTCCACGATGTCCGCAAGCCCCACGCCGTTCTTGCCGCCGACCTCGTTGAGCTTTTCGATCAGTTCCACCGCGCCGAGCTCTTTACCGTCGACTGCAGTCGGAACGCCCTTTTCGAAGTGCAGGGTGAGATAGGTCGGCTCGTCGGGAGCCTGAAGCGGCGATACGCCGAGTTCCAGAAAGCCCTCTTTTTCGTAGAGCGGCTCGTTCGCGGGATCCTCGAGGTCGAGCCCCTCGTGCGAGAGATGCCATAAGTTTTTATCTTTCGAATAATTTGTTTCGCGGTTGATCTTGAGGGGGATCTTATGCGCCTCGGCGTATTCGATCTCCTCCTCGCGGGACTTGATATCCCAGACGCGCCACGGGGCGATGATCGTCATTTCGGGAGCAAACGCCTTGATGGAGAGTTCGAAGCGCACCTGATCGTTCCCCTTGCCCGTGCAGCCGTGGCAGATGGCGTCGGCGCCCTCCTTTTTCGCGATCTCCACGAGCGCCTTCGCGATCACGGGACGCGCGAACGAAGTGCCGAGCAGGTACTTGTCCTCATACACCGCGCCCGCCTGCATCGTGGGGAAAATGTAGTCCTCGACAAATTCCTTTTTGAGGTCGAGGATATAGAGCTTGGAAGCCCCCGTCTTTTTCGCCTTCTCTTCCAGCCCGTCGAGCTCCGTCCCCTGTCCGACGTCGCCCGAAACGGCGATGACTTCGCACCCGCCGTAGTTCTCTTTGAGCCACGGGATGATGATGGAGGTGTCCAGGCCCCCCGAATATGCAAGCACAACTTTTTTGATCTGTTTCGCCATAAATAAAACCTCTGTGAAAGTATCCTACGTTATTATAGAAAAAGAGGGAAACGCTGTCAAGCATTTGCGCCCCTCTTACGAAAATTTTATTCTGTTTTTTGCATATTTTTTTAATATCGGTCTGAATTATATAAATTTATTCGTATATATGAGAGAATTTATTCAATTTGCGGGAATGCTCAGGCAAATTCGACGCGGAACTGCGTGAGGAGCTCGCCCTCCGAATACGCCTCGCAGACGGAGACGGGACCTTCGTCTTTGCGGAAAAATATAAGCTCGGCGTTTTCCTTCGCCTGCTTTGCATAGGTGATCTGGAAGGAGAGGATCCGCTTCCCTTTCAGTTCCTCCATCGTGAAGCAGTCCATGAAGAAATCGGCATATCTCGTGTTGTTGGCGTGCAGATAGTGGTCGCAGTGGCTGTTCCTCACCCGCATGCGGAGAACCTCTCCCGCATTTTCGAGCTTGGGGATCCTCCACGCGGGCACTTCCACCGCCTTTTCGGCGCGGTACGGGCATTTCGCGTGCACCTCTCCGAGCGCGTCGGGAAGCAGGACCTTGAAATCGGCAAGGTCGACGAGACACCAACGGGAGGCGGCGTTCGCAACGACTTCGCCCTTTTTGTCCGTCACGCGGTAATCGCGCTCGAAAATGACATGGCGGGGCGGGAGCGGCCACGTCTCCACCGTGAGCGCGTCGCCGAAGAGGATGGGGCGGAGGAACTCGCAATAAGTATTCACCGTGATGAAGCCGAAATTCGTAGGTTTGAGGGCGTCGTAGCCGAACCCGAGCTCATCCGCGCTCAGGCATGCGGATTCCTGTATGATCCCGAGAAGGGACGAGAGCTTGAGCTCGTCCTTGAAATCGAAATCGGTGTAGCGGAGTTCATACGTTTTGAAATTGGCATATCCACTCATAACGCTATGAGTGTATCACATTCTGGTTACGGTGTCAACTATTTATCGCCGTTTGCCGGCGACGAGAGAAAGGCGATCGTGCCCGCGGCGATCGTTTTTGCCAGCTTGCGGCGGTACTCCGCGGTGATGAGAAGGGCTTCGTCCTCGGGATTGGACAAAAAGCCGCATTCCACGATGACGGCGGGAACATCTGCGCAGTTGAGCACAAAGTAATCCCCCGCAAGGGCCTCCGACCTCTTGACGCACTCGGGCATGCCGTTGAGCGCGGTCTGGATGGAGCAGGCGAGCGTCTTGGACTGCGGGATCTCTTCACGGAAGAACACCTGCGCGCCCCGTCTGCTCGCCTGTGAGAAGAAGTTCTGGTGGACGGAGATGACGGCGGCGGGAGCGTTCTCGCGGATGATCTCCGCACGCCTCTGCATGTCGCGCCGCTTGTACCCCGTGGTGGCGACCCCGTAGAGGCCCGCTTCCGTCGGACGGGTCATGACGACGGTGAAGCCCGCGTCCTCAAATTCCAGCCGCAGTTCCCTCGCAAGCGCGAGATTGATGTCGCTCTCCTTCGTTCCCGTCTGCGTACCCACCACGCCGCCGTCTACGCCGCCGTGCCCCGCGTCGATGACGATGGTGAGGCGCATGCTCTCCGCGGCGGTGCGGGCGAGCGCGAAAAAGCAGATCCCGAATGTGACGGCGACCGCAAGGACAAGGCAGACGAACCCGAGCGCGACGCGGTGCTTATAGAGATTCATAGAGTATTTGTATGCGCGCCGTGCGGAAAATAGAATGGAGAGAGCGCAAACGGGGGCGGCGCAGACTTTTGTCTGCGCCGCCCCCGTTTGAAATTCCCGCTCTATGCCCGTGAGCGGATATAATTGTCGATCGCGCGCGCCGCCCTCTTCCCCGCGCCCATCGCGAGAATGACCGTCGCGGAGCCCGTGACCGCGTCGCCGCCCGCGAACACGCCCGCAAGAGAGGTCTGCCCCTCCCCGTCTGCGGCGATGCGCCCGCGCCCGTCCGTCACGAGACCCTCCGTCGTACGCGCGACGAGCGGATTGGGCGAGGTGCCGATCGCCATGATCACGCAGTCGGCGGCGAGCGTAAATTCGCTCCCCTCCACCGCAACGGGGCTTCTGCGGCCGCTTCCGTCCGCTTCGCCGAGCCGCATCTTCACGCATTTCAGACCCGTGACGTTGTGCTCTGCGTCCGTCAAAATTTCCACGGGATTGGTCAGATAGCGGAATCCGACCCCTTCCTCGCGGGCATGCTCCGCCTCCTCGCGCCGTGCGGGAAGTTCCTCCTCCGAACGGCGGTAGACGACGGTAACTTCCGCCCCGAGCCGCCTTGCGCACCGCGCGGCGTCCATCGCGACGTTGCCGCCGCCCACGACCGCCACCCGCTCTGCGCGGAAAACGGGCGTCTCGCTGTCCTCTTCGTTCGCCTTCATGAGATTGATGCGCGTCAAGTATTCGTTCGCGGAGAACACGCCCTTCGCGTTCTCCCCGGGAATGTCCATGAAATTGGGAAGCCCCGCGCCCGTGCCGAGAAAGACCGCCTCGTACCGTCCGAAAAGCTCTTCCACGGTGAACGAGCGGCCCGCCACGGCATTCGTGACGATCTCGACGCCCATTGTGCGCAGCCCGTCGATCTCGCGGCGGACGATCGCTTTGGGGAGACGAAATTCGGGGATCCCATAGACGAGCACGCCTCCCGCGGCATGGAGCGCCTCGAACACCGTGACGGCGTAGCCCATTTTGGCGAGATCGCCCGCGCAGGAGAGCCCCGCGGGACCCGAGCCCACGACGGCGACCCTGTGCCCGTTTGTCTGCGGACGCTCCGTCTTTTCGTTCTCTTCCGCATGGCGGTCGGCGACGAACCGCTCGAGCCGCCCGATGCCGACGGGGTCCCCTTTCCTGCCGCGCACGCACTGCGCCTCGCACTGCTTTTCCTGCGGGCACACCCTGCCGCACACGGCGGGGAGCGAGGTCGCCTCCGAGAGCTTGGCGTATGCCTTGCCGAACTCTCCCGCTTTTACACAAGCGATAAATTCGGGAATGGGAACGCCGACGGGACAGCCCGAAACGCACGGGCGCGCCTTACAGCCCAAACAGCGGCGCGCTTCCGCGACCGCGGTCTCTTCGTCGTACCCGAGCGCGACCTCCGAGAAATTCTTGCTGCGTTCGGCGGGATCGAGCACGGGCATCGGCGACATTTTAGGGTCTGCGTTGTAGCTCTCCATCAACTTTCCTCCTCACTCCGCATGCGGAACAGATTGCAATGCCTCTCCCGCGCACGCGCCTCGAACGGCGCATAGGTGCGCAAACGGAGCATCGCTTCGTCGAAATCAATGAGATGGGCGTCAAATTCGGGCCCGTCCACGCACGCGAACTTGCGCTCGCCGCCCACCGTGACGCGGCAGCAGCCGCACATGCCCGTCCCGTCGATCATGATGGGATTCATGCTCGCGACCGTTTTGACGGCGTACGGCCTCGTCGTCTCCGCGACCGCCTTCATCATGGGGAGCGGCCCCGCGGCGAACACCTCGTCGAACTGCTCGCCTGCGGCAAGGATGCGGGAAAGAGGCGCGCATACGTTCCCCTTTTCGCCGAGAGAGGCGTCGTCCGTCACGAGAACGCACCTGTCCGAGAGGGCGCGGAACTCCTCTTCGAGGATAACGAGCCCCTTCGTGCGGAAGCCGATGACGGAGAGAACGTCCGCCCCCTGCGCGCGCAGTTCTCTTACGACGGGGAGCGCGATCGCACAGCCCACTCCGCCGCCGATGACGGCGACCTTTTTCAGCCCATCCGTCCGGGTGGGAACGCCGAGCGGCCCCGCAAAGTCCTCGACCGCCTCCCCCTCTCTCTTGGAAGCGAGCGACATGGTCGCGCCGCCGACGATCTGAAAGATGACGTCGACCGTTCCCGCCTCCCTGTCGTAACCCGCGACCGTGAGCGGAATGCGTTCGCCGCGGGCGTCGGCACGGAGAATGACGAACTGTCCCGCGCGCGCTCTGTGGGCGGCCATCGGTGCAGATACCGTCATGCGGACGGTAAACTCGTTGAGGGCCTCTTTTTTCAAGATCGTGTACATATTGGGTTTATTATACCCGTTGCGGGCATGTTTTGTCAACAATAATTTCACGAATCCCTTTATTTCTCTTGACAATGCCCCGTCTATCCGCTATAATGTAGATAATGTAAACTAAAAATGGAGAGTTTTATGGCGAACGTTCAGATCGTCACCGACTCGAACAGCGGCATCACGCAAGCGGAAGCGAAAAAACTGGGAATTTTCGTCATTCCGATGCCCTTTTTGATCAACGGTGAAGAACACTTTGAGGATATCGACCTCACCCAAGACGAATTCTATGAGCATTTGAAGGGCGACGCGCAGGTCTCCACCTCGCAGCCCGCAGTCACGAGCGTCACGGAGCTCTGGGAAAAGCTCCTCGCAGACGGCAGTGAGATCGTGCACATTCCGATGTCGAGCGGGCTCTCGGAGTCCTGCCACACGGCGGAGACGCTGGCGAAAGAATACGGCGGGCGGGTGCAAGTCGTCGACAACCAGCGCATCTCCATCACGCAGAAGGCGAGCGTTACCGACGCACTCGAACTCGCAAGACGCGGCCTGTCCGCGGCGGAGATCAAGGACTATCTCATCAAGACGAAGTTCGACAGCAGCATCTATATCTCCCTCGACACGTTGAAGTACCTCAAAAAGGGAGGCCGCCTCACCCCCGCCGCCGCGCTCGTGGGCACCCTCTTCCGCATCAAGCCTGTGCTTCAGATACAGGGAGAAAAGCTCGACGCCTTCAAAAAGGTCCACACGCTCAAACAGGCGAAGGAGACGATGGTGAACGCCATCCGCCACGACCTCGAAACGCGCTTTGCGGAGTATGTGAAGGCGGGAGAGATGACGATCGCCGTAGCGCATACCGCCAATTATGAGGAGGCGGAGCATTTCCGCGAAGAGCTCGCCGCGACCTTCCCGCATATTCCCGTGACCTATTGCGATCCCCTTTCGCTCTCGGTCTCCTGCCATATCGGACCGGGCGCGCTCGCGGTCGCCTGCTCGCGCGTCGTCAAATAAGCCGTTTGACCGTCAATTAAAAATCTGATTGAACAAGCCCGACCGAAAGAGGTCGGGCTTTGCCGTTATGGCGCGATGGCGCATTCAGAACCCGCTCTTTTTGCGGCGGTAGAAACCGCGCTGGCGGGTCTCGATGAGATGATATTCCTGCTCGCGCGCAAGATCGTAGACGCATGCGTTCTTCGGGGAGCCGAATCTCAGCTTCCCGCCGATGTCCGCCGCCTGCGCATACCCGTACGCGCATACGCACACGGGAACGCCGTACAAAAAGGCGTATGAGCGCATGAGCGTCTGTTCGAGGCTTCCGTCGAGCTGTTCGAAAAAGCAGGCCGAAAGTTCCGCCCCGCAGGAGGAGAGCGTTTCGAACACGCGGGGAAAAAACATGTCCTCCCCTACGACGACGCCGATCTTCCCCGCGCCCGTGTCGAAGATCTTGATCCCCGCCCCGCAACGGTATTCCCCGCCGTCGATGCGGAAACACATATCCGAAACGCCGAGGATCTTCCCCTTTTCGGCGACGACGACCGACTTGCGCCGCATGCCGCGGGCGTCGGTAAAGCACCCGCACAGAACGACGCCGCTCTGCTCTTTCGAGAGGAGCGCGACGTCCTCAAAGAGCGCGGTCTCCCCGCGGAGTTCCCGCTCGTAACTGACCTCGCCGAGCGCCTGAAACCCGAGACACACGACGTCCGCCGTGGGATCGGCGTATTTTCTTGCATATTCATCGAGAGTTCCGCTCGTCACAAAACAGATGCGCATACATTTCATTGTATCGCGCGCGCCCGCTTTTTGTGACAGCGGCATGCGGCCCGAAGCATTGAAATTTTCGCTGTTCGAAACGGAAAGTGCGCTTGCCCCCTCCGTGGGAGGGGGATATGGGGGTGGGGCGAATTTTAATGACGTCAACGGGTCGTACCCACCTCAGTCTCACTTCGTTCGACAGCTCCTCCTCGGGAGGAGCCGAGAACTACTTTGTCGCGAACCCCCTCAGTCACTCCGTGACAGCTCCCCCAAAGGGGGAGCCAAGAGAGTTGGTGCGCGGACAGCTCCTCCTCGGGAGGAGCCGAGAACTGTCTACTACGCGAACCCCCTCAGTCTCGCTTACGCTCGACAGCTCCCCCTCAAGGGGGAGCCAAGAACTCCTCATACCGAACCCGAGGCGTAGCCGAAGGTGAGTGTATCTTTAAGATTCACTCGCTACGCTCGGAATGAGGGTAGAGGAGCCAAGATGAGACGAAAAAACCTTCCCCGCGGGGAAGGTTTTCGGAGCGTTATTCGTTCTTGTTTTTGAGCAGGTCGCGGATCTCCGTGAGCAGTTCTTCCGTCGTGGGAGCGGGAGGTGCGGGAGGCGTTTCGGGCTCTGCGGGAGGCGCGTTCTTCGCCTCTCTTGCGGCCTTCATCTGGTCTGCCTTCGCGCGGATGTGGTTCACCGTATACACGATGAGGAAGAGCACGAACGCCGTGAGGAGGAAGGTGATGATCGCGGAGATCACGATGCCGAAATCGAGCACGACTGCGGGAGCGGTCTCTACGCCATCTACGACGGTGGCGGCGCGCAAAACTACTTGCAACGCGCCGAATCCGTCCTCACCGACGCCGATCCATTGAAGGAGAGGCGTGAGGATGCCGTTCACGAGCGCGGTGATGATCGCCGTGAATGCGCCGCCCACGATGATGCCGACAGCCATGTCGAGCACGTTCCCGCGGGCAATGAAGTCTTTGAATTCTTTCAAGAATCCTTTCATAAGTTACCTCCGATAAATTTTTATCATTTTTTTCAGCCGCGCCCGCGTGCGGGCGGAGAGCTGTTTTTTCAGCATGAACTTCCAATTCGTCCCCTGCGTTCCCGGCACGTTCATGCGGGCCGCGTTGCCGAGCGCGAGCAGGTCCTGAACGGGAATGACGGAAAGCGCCGCTTTCGACGCGAAGGCGAGACGCACGAACGCCTCGGGGAAGCCCTCCCCTTTGGAGCCGAGATTGGTGATGATCCCCTCCTCTTCGAGCGCCTGCGCGACGCGGGAACGGAACAGGATATACTCCTCTGCGGAGAGCGAATCGATGTACCCTTTGACGGTGTCGTTGTCGTGCGTGCCCGTGTAGACGACGCTGTTCAGCCCGATATTTTTGGGCAGATACTCGTTTTCCTCGTCGCCGTCGAAGGCAAACAGGAGCACTTTCATGCCGGGGAAGCCCGTCTTTTTGAGAAGGGCGCGCACGCCGTCGTCTATGACGCCGAGGTCCTCTGCGATGACGCTCTGTCTCTCTTCGGGCGCGAGGGCGGCGAAGAGCTCCGCGCCGGGGCCCTCCTGCCAAACGCCGCGTGCGGCGGTCTCGGCGTCCGCGTCCACCTCGTAGTAGCGGTCGATGCCGCGGAAGTGGTCGATGCGGACGAGATCGTAGGTGGAGAGGGCGCGGCGGAGGCGGTTCGTCCACCATGCGTAGTGCTCTTCCCTGTGCGCCTTCCAATCATAGACGGGGTTGCCCCAGAGCTGGCCGCTCTCCGAAAAATAATCGGGGGGGACGCCCGCGACCTTCGTAGGCCTGAGATCTTCGTCCAATTTGAAGAGGGCGGGATGCGCCCAGACGTCCGCGCTGTCGTAGGCGACGTAGAGCGGGATATCGCCGACCACGGAGACGCCGAGACGGCGGCACGCGGCTTTGAGCTTCTCCCACTGCTGCCAAAAGACGTATTGCAGGAACTGCCAGAAGAGGTATTCCTCGTGATGCTCGGTGCGCAGCCGTTCGAGCGCGTCGGCGTCGCGGTATTTGATGGGCTCTTCCCAATCGCAGAAGCTCCCGCCGTACACCGTCTTTGCGGCCATGAACAGCGCGTAATCCTCGAACCTCCCCTTTTTGACGAAGGCGCGGAAATCCCCGTCGTCGAAATGGAAACGGGAGAACGCGAGGCGCAAAGTGGCGTAGCGTTCCTCATAGAGGGCGGCGTAATCGACCTCTTGCGACTTTTTGTACCGTTTTCTGAGCGATTTGAGTTCCCTGCGCTTCAAAAGCCCCATCTTTCCGAGCTCATCGAGGTCGATGAAATAGGGATTGCCCGAATCGCACGCGACGGATTGGTAGGGAGAATCGCAGTATCCCGTCTGCACGAGAGGGAGGATCTGCCAGATCTTCACGCCGCATTTTGCGAGCTTTGCCGCAAAGGGATAGGCCTCTCCGAGCGAACCGACGCCGTATTTCCCGGGAAGGGAAGAGATGTGGCAGAGCACGCCCGCCTTTCTGATTTTTTTCATGATCGTCCTTTTACTTTAACGGGATCCGAAGAGATCCTCCATGCGGCGGCACGCTTCCGCGGTGTTCTCCGCCGTCGCAAATGCGGTGAGACGGAAATATCCCTCTCCGTTCTTGCCGAAGCCGCTGCCCGGCGTGCCCACGACGTTCGCGTTCTCCAAGAGATAGTCGAAGAACTCCCAGCTCTTCATGCCGTACGGACATTTCATCCAGACGTAGGGAGAATTGATCCCCCCCGTGTAGGGAATGCCGAGCCTGTCGAGCGTGGCGGCGATCGTTTTCGCGTTTCGCTTGTAGTAGGCGATATTCTCCGCGATCTGCCGCTCGCCCTCTTCCGTAAACACGGCCGCCGCCCCCATCTGCGTGATGTAGGAGACGCCGTTGAACTTGGTGGACTGCCTTCTCGCCCAGAGCTTTCCGAGCCTGACCCCCTCCCGCGTGAGCGTATCCGGCACGACCGTATAGCCGCAGCGGACGCCCGTGAAGCCCGCCGTCTTGGAGTAGGAGCAGATCTCGATGGCGCAGTCGCGCGCGCCCTCCACTTCGTAGATGCTGCGGGCGAGGGAACCGTCCTCGATAAAGGCTTCGTATGCCGCGTCGTACAGAATGACCGCGCCCCGCTCGTTCGCGTAGTCCACCCACGCTTTGAGGCGGTCGCGGCTGTAAGCCGCACCCGTGGGGTTGTTGGGCGAACAGATGTAGACGATATCGGCGTCGACGCGTCTGTCGGGCATCGGCAAAAAGCCGTTTTCCTCGTTCGCGTCCGCAAACACGATCTTCCTCCCCGCCATGACGTTGGTATCCACATACACGGGATAGACGGGGTCGGGGACGAGGACGGTGTTCTCCGCGGAAAAAATGTCGAGAATGTTCGCGAGATCGGATTTCGCCCCGTCCGAGATGAAGATCTCGCCGTCATTGAGCATGACGCCCTTGCGGGCATAGCTGCCGCGGATGGAGCGGATGAGCGTCTCGTAGCCGTAGCACGTCTGGTCGGGGCCGTAGCCCTTGAACGTCTCCCGCTTCGACATGTCCTCCACCGCCGCGTGCATCGCCGCGATGACGGCGGGCGCGAGCGGAAGGGTGACGTCTCCGATGGAGAGCTTGATGACGTTCTTTTCGGGGTGCGCCTTTTTGTACGCCGCGAATTTGGCTCCGACCGTCGAGAAGAGGTAGGATTCCTGTAAATTCAAAAAGTTATGATTGATCTTCATGATGATATTTCTTGTTTACGGCGGCGCGGACGAACTCGCGGAAGAGCGGGTGCGCGCTGTTGGGGCGGGATTTGAATTCGGGGTGGAACTGCACGCCGATAAAGAAATCGTTGGCGTCGATCTCCACGGCCTCGCACAGGGAGCCGTCGGGAGAAGTCCCCGCGACCGTCATGCCCGCCTCCTCGAACTGTTTGCGGTAGTCGTTGTTGAACTCGAAGCGGTGGCGGTGGCGTTCGGAGACGAGCTCCTTGCCGTATGCCCTCTTCATCTGCTCTCCGACGACGAGGCAGGGATAGGCGCCGAGGCGCATCGTCCCCCCCATCCGCACGCCGTATTGGTCGGGCATGAGGTCGATGACGGAATGCTTTCCCTCGGGGAAAAATTCGGAGGAGTTCGCGTCGCAGATGCCGAGCACGTTCCTCGCATACTCGATGACGGCGATCTGCATGCCGAGGCAGATCCCGAGATAGGGAATGTTGTTCACGCGCGCATATTTGCACGCCGCCACCTTTCCCTCGATGCCGCGGCCGCCGAAGCCGCCCGGGATCAGCACGCCGTCGACCCCTTCGAGGGTGTCCCCTACGTTTTCCTCAGTGAGTTTTTCGGCGTCCACCCACTCGATCTCCACCTTCGCGCCCGTCTCATACCCGCCGTGGGCGAGCGCCTCGGCGATGGAGAGATACGCGTCGTGGAGTTGGATATATTTCCCGCAGAGGGCGATCTTCACCGTCTTGTTGCGGGAATGGATGCGGCAGAGCATCTGTTCCCATTCGCTCAGGTCGATCACCCTCGGGTCGAGATGCAGGATCTTGCACACCGTCGTGGAGAGGTCGCTCTTTTCGAGCATCATGGGCGCCTCATAGAGAACGGGGACGGTGAGATTCTCGATGCAGCAGTGCGGATCCACGTTGCAGAACATGGCGATCTTCTCGCGGATGGAAGCGGGCATCGGCTCGTCGACACGGGCGACGATGATGTCGGGCGAGATGCCCATGCCCTGCAATTCCTTGACGGAGTGCTGCGTGGGCTTGCTCTTGAACTCGCAGGAGCCCGAGATGTAGGGCACGAGGGTGACGTGGATGAAACAGCAGTTGTCTCTTCCCACCTCGCGCGCGACCTGACGGATCGCCTCCAGAAAGGGCTGGCTCTCGATGTCGCCCGTCGTCCCGCCGATCTCGGTGATGACGATGTCCGCGCCCGTCGATTTGCCGACCTGATAGATGAACGACTTGATCTCGTTCGTGATATGCGGGATCACCTGCACCGTCTGGCCGAGATATTCGCCCTCGCGCTCCTTGCGCAGGACGTTCCAATACACCTTTCCCGTGGTGAGATTGGAGAATTTATTCAAATTTTCGTCGATGAACCGCTCGTAGTGGCCGAGATCGAGGTCGGTCTCCGCGCCGTCCTCCGTGACGAATACTTCGCCGTGCTGGTACGGGCTCATCGTGCCGGGGTCGATATTGATGTACGGATCGAGTTTCTGCGAGGCGATCTTATAGCCGCGCATCTTCAGAAGTCTGCCGAGAGACGCCGCCGTGATCCCCTTTCCGAGCCCCGAGACGACGCCGCCCGTCACGAAAATGTATTTGGTCATACCCCCTCCCTCAAATTTTGACGGTGCCCGTGAAGGCGAGCTCGGCGGGGCCCGTCATAAAAACGGTCTCCCCCGTATAGCGGACGGAGAGGTCTCCGCCCCGCAGGTGGACGACGATCTCCTCCCCTTCGGCGCAGTAACCGTTCAAAACCGCCGCGACCGCAGCGGCGCACGCGCCCGTTCCGCACGCCCACGTCTCTCCGCTGCCGCGCTCCCAGACGCGCATTTTCAGCTCGTTCTTTGCAAGCACCTGCACGAACTCGGCGTTCACGCGGTCGGGAAAGGCGGGATGGTTTTCGAACAGCGGGCCGACTTCGCAGGGATCGGGCCCGTCCGCCCCGACGAATACGACGCAGTGTGGATTCCCCATCGACACGCAGGTGACGGCGTAGAGCTCGTCCCCCACGATGAGCGGATGGGAGACCACGCGGTCCCCCTCGAAGAGCGCGGGGATAAGATCGGGGAAGAGGACGGGAGCCCCCATGTCCACCGTGACCGAGACGACCCGCTTCCCCTTGACTTTGAGACGGAGCGTCTTGACGCCCGCCCGCGTCTCCACCGTGAGTTTTCTCTTCCTTATGCCCTTGACCTCATAGAGGAATTTGCCCACGCAGCGGATCGCGTTGCCGCACATCTTCCCCTCGCTGCCGTCCGCATTGAACATGCGCATCTTCGCGTCCGCCTTCCTGCTCGGAAGGATGAGAACGATCCCGTCCCCGCCGACCGAGAAATGGCGGTCGGAGAGTTTGGCCGCCGCGAGCTTGGGGCGGGGGAAAGGACGGTCGAAACAGTCGAAATAGATATAGTCGTTGCCGATGCCGTGCATCTTGTAGAATGTTCTGTTCATAACGGTCCGCCTTTTTCCCTTTACATTTTGATGACGGCGTCGCGCTCTGCGCCGACCGCGACATAGCCGATCTTACAGCTGCACGCCTCCCCGATGAAGGCGATATATTCGAGGGCTTCCTTCGGAAGTTCCTCCTTTTTCCTGCACTTGGAGATATCGCAGTGCCAGCCTTTCTTCTTCTCGAAAACGGGCTTGCATCTGCCGAGCGCGTCGGGGTAAGGGAACTCGCGGACGATCTCTCCGTCGAGCTCGTACGCCGTGCAGACTTCGATCTCCTCATAGATCGAGAGAATGTCGAGTTTGGTGAGCGCGATCTCGTCTGCGCCCTGACAACGGACGCCGTAGCGGGAAGCGACGACGTCGAAGGGTCCCACCCTTCTCGGCCTGCCCGTGGCGGCACCGTATTCCCCGCCCGCGGCACGGAGCTTCTCCGCCTTTTCGCCGAAGTATTCCGCCGTGAACGGGCCCTCGCCCACGCAGGAGGAATACGCCTTCATGACGCCGATCGAGCGGTCGAGTTTCAGATGGGGAACGCCCGCCCCGATGGGCGCGTATGCCGCGATCGTCGAGGAGGAGGACGTGTAGGGATAGATCCCGAAGTCGATGTCGCGGAGAGCGCCGAGCTGCGCCTCGAACATGATCTTCTTCCCCTCCGCGTTCGCGCGGTCCAGATAGAGCCCGACGTCGCAGATATACTCTCTGAGGGGCTCGCCGTACTTTTTGAGATATTCCGCCATCTCTTCCGCGGAGACGGGTTCGTGGCGGTAGCCGCCCGCAACGGTGAGGTTCTTCCACTCGACGATCTCCTGCACGCGCGCGTACAGAGACTTGGCGTGAAGGAGCTCGCCCATGCGGAACGCCTTCTTCATGTATTTATCGGCGTAGACGGGCGCGATGCCGCGGCGGGTGGAGCCGAACTTCTTATCGGCGAGCCGCTCCTCTTCCAGACAGTCCAAAAGGACGTGGTAGGGCATCGTGATGACGGCTCTGTCGCTGATCTTCAGATTCTTCGGCGAGACCGAGACCCCCTTTTCGCGCAGCCGCCCGATCTCCTCCGTCAAATGTTTGAGGTCGACGACCATGCCGGGGCCGAGAACATTGACGACGTTCTCCCTCAAAATGCCCGAGGGGAGAAGGTTGAGAATGAACTTTCCCCGCTCGTTGATCACGGTGTGCCCCGCGTTGTTGCCTCCCTGATAGCGGCAGACGACGTCGTAGTCCTCGGAGAGAAAATCGACCATCTTTCCCTTTCCCTCGTCTCCCCAGTTGATCCCGCAAACAGATGTCAGCATTCCGAGTTCCTCGCTTTTTGTAAGAATCCGTAAAGAAATTACGTTCTATTATACAATGGGATCTCTCCTCTTGTCAAGTGTACGAGACCGCTTTTCGCCCGCGCCGTGAGAGAATTTCCGCGCAGAACTTTTCTCTTTCGCCGCCGTTCGGCACAATGATTGTAAATTTTTACCGTTTCATTGACATAAAACTATCACTTTTTGCATTTTCCTTACAAAAACGGATTGACATTTTCGATTTTTTGCGTTACAATACTATAATCATATCATCGGGAGGAGAAAAATATGTTTTGCAGAGATTGCGGCGAAAAACTCACGCTGCGGTTCATGGAAAACGAGGGCCTCGTGCCCTATTGCGGAAATTGCGGCAAGTTCAAATTCCCCTTCTTCCCCGTTGCTGTTTCGATGGTCGTTGTCCGCCGCACGGATAACCGGATCATGCTCGCAAAGCACGCGCAGGACGACGACTTCAAACTGATCGCGGGCTATATCAAGAAGGGTGAGAGCGCGGAGAGAACGATCCCGCGCGAACTCCGCGAGGAGACTGCGCTGACTGCGGTCAAATGGAAGTATCTCGGCTCGCGCTACCACGACGCGAAAGACATTCTGATGCTCGGCTTCCTCGTGACGGCAGACGGCGGGGAACCCGTGCTCAACGAGGAGCTCACCGAGGTGCGCTGGTGCGACCCCGCGGAGGCGAAGGAGATCATCCGCAAGAATTCCACGGCGGAGTACTTTTTGAACGCCGCCCTCACAGACCTCGCAAGAAAAAAGTGAGCAGTACCGCTCCGAAAATTGCATAAAAAATGATAGGACGGCAGTAGCCGTCCTTTTGCTTTTTTTGTGAATACGAAACCGTGAGGAGACGCCGTACGGGTCGATTTCGGGTGCGTAGATAGCGGATTATAGCAAATTTATAGCAGTAATGTAGCGAGCAGGTTGCCTTCGCCGATCTTTCTGCCGTATCTGTCGTAAGTGTAGCGCCCGTCATAGTATCCGAGACGGACGCCGTATTTATCGTAGATCGTCTGCCTGTTGGCCTCGTCTCTGATTTCACCGATTTTCCGACCGTAGCGGTCTTTGAGTACTTGCGTCATACTATTTTCTCCTTTTGTTTTATCGCTTGATCATTTCGCGCGCCATGTAATAGATGTCTGTATCGTTTTCATACTTCTTTCAGATGCGAAACTCAACCGCGGAGTTGACGATATTGGAGGGCGATGATGGTCTTGCCGTCTTTGATGCGGCCGTCTTGCACCATCGCGTACGCTTCTTCGAGAGGTACGCGCACAACGTCGAGAAATTCGTCCTCGTCGGGGTGCGCGCTCCCTTTTGCGACCTCTTTTGCCTCATAGATATAGATCTTTTCGTCGGAATAGCCGGGGGTCGGATATATGGTAAAGATCAGTTCGAGGGAGTCCGCGCAATAGCCCGTCTCCTCCTCGAGCTCCCGCAGCGCCGCGCGCATGGGGTCCTCCCCCGCGTTCAGCTTTCCCGCAGGGATCTCCCAAAGTTCCTCGCCGTAGGCGTAGCGGAACTGTTTGACGAGGATCACGCTCTCTTCCGTGACTGCCAGAACGCACGCGCCGCCCGGGTGTTCGACCACCTCGCGCGTACACGCGTTTCCGTTCGGGAGCATGGCGTCGTCTCTGCGGACGTTGATGATCTTGCCGCGGAAAACGTAATTCTTCCGCACCGTCTTTTCTCCGAGTTCCATAGCGCGCTCCGTCACAGCGTTTCCGCAAGCGCAAAGAGCGCGTCCGTGCGTTCGCTCTCGCCGCCGAAAGAACGCAGGAAATACCGGTATCCTGTGAGAAGGGCACGCAGCATCCCGCCGTCATGCCGTTCGGCAGCCTCCGAGAGCTTCTCCAAAAGGATCTCCGCGGCCTCCCGTTCCTCCTCGGGGAGATCGAAGGGAGAAAGCCTCGTCCGCTCCCCCGCGATCATGCTCAGAAGCTCTTCGAAGCCCCCTTCCCCTACGGCGCGGGCGGGAGAGACGTTGCGGAAACAGCCCTGCACGATCTCCATAAACGGCCGCACGAGGCGGTCGGCGAACCGCGCATAACTTGCGGTATAGCTCCCGTCCACATAGAAATAGCGGAGAAGGAAATCGTCTAACTTGCGCTTGCCCGCGTCAAATTCGGCAAAGAGACAGAACACAAACGCGAGCAGACGGCTGCGGTCGGCGGGAAGATAGGCGACGCCGTGGGGCGCGCCCGGCGAAGCGGGGAATTTCAGATAGGCCGCGCATGCCGCGGGATAGTCGAAATCCTTCGTGACCGCGGTGAAGAGTTCTCTCAGATCGCGGCTCTGCGCGATCGCCTCGAGCAGCGCGGAGATCCTGCCGTCCGCGTCGCCATACTTCCCTTCCGCGAGTTCGGCGCCTATATCCAAAAACCGTCGAATCTGTCCGTATCTGTTCTCCATATCTCCTCCGTCTGCGGCAAAAGCCCCGTGCGTTTTTTGTCATTATATCATGAAAACGAAAAAAAGTAAAAGAAAATTTCGGAAATATCTTGCTTTTATCGGGAATTTCATGTATAATGTCCTCAAATACCGAATGCGGAGGAACGCATTATGAAATCCATCACGATTTCCCTTGAAATGGCGTCCAGCGTCAAGGAGTTCGTCAACATCACCCAAAGCTACGATTACGAGATCGTCATCAAGAGCGGGCACTACGTCGTTGACGCCAAATCCATCCTCGGGATCTTCAGCCTCGACACTTCCAAGCCCGTCACGGTGGAAATTTACAGCGACCACTGCGAAGATCTTCTCGCCAAGCTCTCCAAGTTCGCGGCATAACTTTCCGCCATGCGCGGTTTATACGGTGAAAGCAAGCGGGTCGCTTAATCTTTTAAGCGGCTTATTTGCGTCTCGCACGAATTCGACGTTACAAAGGATCTTTCATGCAAGGAAAAGGCGAAACATCGGTCAATAAGCTCATCCTCCTCTTCTTGTTCGACAAGATGGAGAGCCCCCTCTCCGAGAGGACTGTTTTCGACATGTGCGGCTCGCCCAACGAGTGGATCAACGTGATGTATTGCCGCACGATCATCGAAAAGCTATTGACCGACAATTTCCTCTGCGAGATCCCCAGCGGGGACGAGCCCCTCTATACGATCACGCCCGAAGGGCGCGAAACGCTTGCCAATTTCTATATCAACATTCCGAGGAGCGTGCGCGAGGAGATCTCGCGGTTCGTGAAGAACAACAGCGCGAAGTACCGCATGCGGCAGGAATGCAAATCGGACTACTATCAGAACAAGGACGGGTCGTACACCGTCTTTCTGAAGATCCTCGCGCCCGTCCAACCTATGCTGGAACTCAAATTCGTCGTCCCCGACAAAAAGACGGCGAAAATGGTCTACGAGAAATGGGAGGACAAGGCTGCGGAACTGTATTCGGTCGTCTATGAGACGTTAGTCGATTAAAGGAGAAAATATCATGGTCACCTATTCCACAAAGGGAACTTGTTCCAAGCAGATCGTCTTTGAACTGGACGGGGAAAACCGCATCCACGGTGTGAAATTCATCGGCGGATGCAGCGGCAACCTGCAGGGGATCTCCCGTCTCGTAGAGGGAAAGACGCCCGACGAGATCGTGCCCCTCTTGCGCGGGATCCGCTGCAAACAGAACACCTCGTGCCCCGATCAGCTCGCGCAGGCGCTCACGCCCTATATGACGGGCAAAAAATAAATCCCGCGGCAATGCCGGGATCTTCCTGCGCGCGTCTTTTTTGCGCAGGGGAAGCGATGATACCAAAAAACCTCCGCGGAATTGCTCTCCGCGGAGGTTTTTTCAGTCGCATGCCCGATAGTAGGCGGCGAGTCCCCCTTCCGAAGTCTCGCGGTAGCGGGCGGACATGTCCTTGCCCGTCTCGTACATCGTTTTCACGACGGTATCAAAGGAGATCTTGCGGGTCCCCGAGAGCACTCTCGAGAGCTCCGCGGCGACGAGCGCGTGCTGTGCGGCGACCGCATTTCGCTCGATGCAGGGGATCTGCACATACCCGCCGACAGGGTCGCAGGTGAGGCCGAGCTGGTGTTCGAGCGCGATCTCCGCGGCGTATTCGATCTCCCCGAGCGGCCTGCCGAACAGACGGGCGACCGCGGCGGCCGCCATCGACGTCGCAGTCCCGACCTCCGCCTGACAGCCCGCCTCCGCGCCGCTGATCGAGGCGTTTTGTTTGACGGTGAGCCCGACGAGCCCCGCCGTCGCGAGCGCGGCCGCAACGCGCTTTTCCGAAAAGTCATGCCTGCTCGTCATATAGTAGATGACCGCGGGAAGGATGCCGCTCGAACCGCATGTGGGCGCGGTGACGATCTCCCCTCCGCTCGCGTTTTCCTCCGCCGTCGCGAAGGCATAGGCGCAGAGAAGCCTCTTTTCGCGCGCCTCGGGTTCTTCCCCCTCAAAGCCCGCGTCAAAAAGCGTCTTGGCCTTCCGCACGACTTTCAGGCTGCCCGGGAGCACCCCTTCCGCGGCGAGCCCGCGGCGGATCGTGCTCCGCATGGCCGACCAGATGTGGAGCAGAAAGTCGAACATCTCCGCGCCCTCGAAATCGTAGACGACCTGTTCCATCGTGCAATTTTTTTCGCGGCAGTAGCCGAGGATCTCGTTGAAATCGCGGAAGGGATAGACGTGCCGCACCGCAGCAGCCTCCTCCCCCTCTTTGCGGACGGCGCCGCCTCCGACCGAGAGATACGTCTGCTTGCCGAACAGCACGCCGACGTCGTTATACGCTTCGAGGCGGAGCGTGTTCGGGTGGGGGAGATCTTTTTCCTCCCTGTCGAATACGATGCCGCACGGCTTGGGCGCGAACGTCTTGACGATGATCTCGTCGGTGAGGTGCCCCTTCCCCGTGAGCGCGAGGGAGCCGAACAGCACGGCGCGGAACCGCGCCGCACCGGGATATTGGCGCATGAAGTCCTTCACCGCGCACTCGGGCCCCATCGTGTGCGAGCTCGACGGTCCCCTGCCGGTCTTATATAATTCTCTCAAAGATTCCATACTCGTTCTCCCCCTTTGCCGCGGCGGATCCCGCTATTTTTCCGTAAAATACGCATACTGCGTACGGTATGACCTTTCTCTATGTACTGCTGACCGTCTATATCATCGCCGTCAATTTTTACGGCTACCGCTTTGTCAAACTTCAACGGGACAATGCGGACGCGGGCGAACCCACGGGCGGCGACGGAAAGCTCTTTCTCGCCGCATTCCTCGGGGGCGCAATCGCCGTGTATGCGAGCATGTTCGCCATGCGTTACCGCCTCACCAGCCTCCTGCTCATGGTGGCGATGCCCCTTCTCGCCGTGTTCAACGTCTGGTGCTTCTATATGGGATACCGCAGCATCTGGCTGTTCCTGTAAGTTAAGGGCGGAAATTGCTTTCCAGCCACTTCGTGACGCCGTCCTCCTCGCAGTAGCCGATCACGCCCGTCGCCTTTTCTTTGAGCCAGAGGTCGGCGTTCATCACCGCGTATTTCTCCTCGCACACGTCGAACATATCGGAGTCGTTGGAAGTATCGCCGAAGCAGACGACCCTCTCGCTCCCCAAATATCCGCGCAGAAACTTCACGCCGTTCGCCTTCGTCGCCTCGCGCGGGGAGATCTCCATCCAAAAGTCGTTCTGATACGTCTCCTGATGAAAGATGCAGATGAAGCGGCGGTCGTATTTGAGGACGTTCCAAGCGTTTTCGAGCTGTTCGCGCGGGCCGATGCACTTAAAGTAAAATACATAGCCCCCGAGCAGATCTTCCTCCGTAGTCGCGGGGAGCAGCCTGCCGTCCCCCCGTCTCCGCCAGAGATAGCGGCGTACGCCGTCCGTCTCGTGATTCTTATCCCAGACAAGGCGTTCCCGCCCCTCCGTCGCGGCGAACACGATGGAAGCGATCCCGTATTCGCGGAGAACTGACAAGACATACGCTTTTTGGTCGTCTTGAAAGACAACGCAACGCAGCGTTTCGCCCGTGGCATAGTTGTAGATGAGGCCGCCGTTGTAGAGGATGGCGGGCATGCGGAGATCGAGCCCCTCCACCGCACGGTACGCGCTCGACGCCGAACGTGCCGTGGCGAACGTGAAAGGCATGCCCTCCCCGATGAGACGGTTGAGCCGTTCCCTGCTGTATGCGGATATCTTTTCGGCGCTTGTGAGGAGCGTCCCGTCCAAGTCGGTCACATAAAGCGTTTTCATGTCGATCCGTCGGTCCTCTTCTTCCATATCATGATTATACCGTATTATAGCACGGCATGCACACTTTTTCAAGAAAATTATACCGCACGGAAGAGGAAATTGTCAAGAGGGGAAAGAAAAACAACCAATAAAAATCCGCCATCCCGCAGCGTATTTCGTGGAAAGTTCCGCAGGGGGCGTTTTTTTCATGCGCGCCGCGGCTCACGGCTTTTTCTTCAGCCGCTGCGAAGCCTTGACGGAAAAGAAGTTTTCCCACGGGTCGGGCAGTGCGAGGCGGCGGAGCGCGCTGCGCACGTTGACGGAGGCGGGAGCGATCTTCGGAAGTTCCTCCCACGAAATGGGCGTGGAGACGGGCGCGCCCGCTCTTGCGCGGACGCTGTACGGCGCGACGCTCGTCGACCCGGGGCTGTTGCGCTGCCAATCGATAAAGATCTTTCCCTCGCGGGCTTTCTTGGACATGGTGGCCGTGTAACGCGTCGGAAAGCTGTTTTGCATGAGTTCGGCAACCCCTTTCGCGAAGTCGCGGAAACTCTCGGCGTCCACGCCCGAACGGAGAGGAACGACGATATGATACCCCTTCCCACCGCTCGTTTTCAGAAAGGAGACGAGGCCGAGCCCGTCGAGCACGGTTCTAAGTTCCCTCGCGCCGCGGCGCACTTCGGCAAGCGGCAATCCCTCGTCGGGGTCGAGATCGAACACCAAAGTATCGGGACGGCCGCGGGAGACGCGTTTACTGCCCCATACATGGAATTCGACCGCGTTGTATTGCGCGAGCGCGACGATCCCCTTTGCGTTTTTGACGTAGAAATACGCCTCTTCCCCATCGCCATCGCTCTTGCCCACACCCGCAAATTCCCCGTCGAGATGGCGGCGGAAGAACTGCTCCCCTCCGATTCCCGAGGGACAGCACACAAGGCTCAACAGCCTGTCTTTGATATGGGGAAGCATGCGGGGCGCGACGGCGGAATAGTACTCCGCAAGACCGAGCTTGGTGAGCACGGGGCGGGTGAAAAGACGTTTTTCGGGATGGGTGATTGCGACGCCGAGCACTTCCGTCTCTCCGCGCGCGGACGTTGCTCTTTTAGACGACGCTTTGGGTCTCGCAGGACTTTCGACCGTCTCTTTCGCCTGTTTATCGCGCCGCAATCCCTTAAAACTCGGCTGGCGGAGCAGCCCTCCCGCCGTGACTTCCGCATACTCGATCTGGGCGATCAAGACGGGATCCAACCATACCATGTCCGCGTTCTCTGCCTTCGGAGGACTTTGAAAAGGAGACGTTTTGCGGATGAGCGGGGCAAGCTCTGTGAGGAGGGCGCGGCGGGAATCTTCGCTGAACCCCGTGCCCACTTTGCCCGCATATCTCAGCTCACCCTCTTCGTAATATCCGACGAGCAGCGATCTGAGCCCACCCGTCTGTGAACGCACAAAGCCGCCGATGACGAACTCCTGCCCGCCGCGGAATTTGAGTTTGAGCCAATCCCCGTTCTTGCCCGCCCTGTACGGTGAATCGGCGCGCTTGATCACGATCCCCTCCATACCTTTTTTTTCGAGCGATTGCAGTTCCCGCTTCGTCATTTTTTCGGTATGGACGCTGTACGAAAGGATGGACGGCGCGTCTTTGAGAAGCGCGCGCAATTTTTCCTTCCGCTCGGTAAGGGTGCGGGCGCGCAGATCTTCACCGTCGAGTGCGAGTAGGTCAAAGAGAACATAGACGAGCCCGTTTCCCCCTCTCTTCGCATACGTTTGCAATGCGCCGAAGTCGGAGATCCCCCTCTCGTTTACGACGACCATCTCGCCGTCGAGGACCGCCGCTCTTCCGTTGACCGCTTCCGAGACCGCCTCCGCAGCCGCGGAAAACGTCTGCGTGCAGTCGAGACCGTTCCTCGAAAGCAGCCTCGTTTTGCCGTTTTCGGAGAAGGCGACAACACGGTGCCCGTCATATTTGAGCTCATACACCCACCCCATGTCCGAAGGAAGGCTCTCCGTAAGGCGTGCGAGCATGACTTCCGCCCGCCCGAACGGATTTGTTCGGCCCGCCCGTTCGATCTCCGCCATCGTCCTGCCCGAGCGGACGCTCCGCGTAAATTTTGAGATCCCCGCACTGCGTTTTTCGTATCCGTCGCGCTCCTTGATGAGCAGCCACGGGTCCCCCTGTCCGCCTTCGCTCTTCATGCGGACAAGCGCCCAATCCCCTTTCAGCCGCCCGCCGTGGAGCGTAAATTTGAGAGAACCTGCACGGAGCCCCTCGTCGGGGTCGGTGCGGGGCGACCATGTCCCCTCGTCCCACAGCATGACGGTGCCGCCGCCGTACTGCCCTTTGGGGATGATCCCCTCAAAGTCCATGTAATCGACGGGATGATCCTCCACGCGCATGGCGAGCCTCTTGTCCTTTGTGTCAAAGGAAGGGCCTTTGGGGATCGCCCAGCTGAGTGCAACGCCGCCGGATTCGAGCCGAAGATCGAAATGTTCGGCGCGCGCCGCATGTCTCTGCACGCAAAAGCGGAGGCTATCTTTCGAATGTTCTATGCTGCCCGCAGGTTCGTTCGTGACGCTGAAATCGCGCTTTTCACGGTATCGTTTGAGATCTTTCATACCGTCAGCATATGGAATCCGACGATTTTTAACCGCCCTGTCCGCATAGTCCGCGCGCGATTGCGAAAAATGACGGGTATGGCAGTCATTCAGAAGGGCGCGATCTCGTTCGGCCTCGTGTATATCCCCGTCAGTCTCTACACCGCTACGCAGGACAGCGACATCAGTTTCAACCAGCTCCATAAGGCGGACAAATCGCGCATCCGCTACAAAAAAGTTTGCGCGCACTGCGGCAAGGAAGTCGAGGCGAAAGACATCGTGCGCGGTTTTCAGTACGCAAAGGACGAATACGTCGTCATTACGGACGAGGAGATCGAAGCGATCAAGACGGAGAAGGACCGCACGATCACGATCATGAGCTTTGCCGCGCTCGACGAGATCAGCCCCGTGTACTACGACAAGGCGTATTACGTCGTCCCCCAAAAGGGCGGCGGGAAGGCGCTCGAACTGCTTCGCCGCGCCATGCTCGAAACAAAGCGCGCCGCGCTCGGGAAAACGGTTTTCGGCAACTCCGAGAAACTGCTCGTCATCATTCCGCGAGAGGACGGCATGCTCATACAGACCCTCCTCTTCGAGGCGGATATCAAGGACGTCCCCGTGGACTATGAGCGGCCGAACGTCACGGAGGCGGAACTCGACATGGCGGAAAAACTCATCCGCGGCATGGAGGAGCCCTTCGCACCCCAAAAATATAAGGACGAATTTCAGGAAAAACTCAAAAAACTCATCGCGGACAAGATCTCGGGCAAGGCCGTGACCAAGCCGAAAGAAGAGAGCCCCGGGCTCATCATCGACCTCATGGAAGCGCTCAAAGCAAGCGTCAAAAGCACGCAAAAGAAGGCGCAAAAGCCTGTTCGGAGCAACGCGGCGAGAAAGAAACGGGAGGCGTGAATCGCCCTGCGCGCACGGCCCGCTTTCTTCCCCGTTGAAAGCCGAGACGAAAAGTTGCGGACGCGCAAAAAAATTCCGAAAAAAATCGGAAATGACCACGAAAACGTTTGACATAATTTAGAAACTTTGATAGAATGTACAAGCGTTGAGAGCGACTGCGGGTGTAGTTCAGCGGTAGAATCCCAGCCTTCCAAGCTGGTCGCGTGGGTTCGACTCCCATCACCCGCTCCATCCGCGAGTCTGAGAAAAAGAACCTCCAATGCAAATTCGGGTATGCGCCTGTAGCTCAGTTGGATAGAGCAACGGCCTTCTAAGCCGTGGGTCAGGAGTTCGAATCTCTTCAGGCG
>CANQTD010000002.1 GCA_947626685.1 uncultured Clostridia bacterium
AGCCTCTTTTTTCCGTTATAATTCCCACGAGAGGAGAAAGCGTCATGTTAAAACAAAAGATCAAAGAAGTAAACGAAAAAATCGAAGAAGTAAACGATAAAATCGAACAGGTAAACCAAAAAGTGAAAAAGTCGTCCGTCGCAAAAACCGTGATCGGGATCGTCTTTCTCGTGATCTTCGCCACCGTCACCGTTCTCGGGCTCGTGTTCCACAACGAGATTTTCGGAAAGGACGCATGGCTGAACAACCCGAATACGGGGTTCGGCGTGCTCGACGCCGTGCTCAAAGCCGTTCCCATCGGGATCGAGAGCGTCTACGTTCTGTTCGCGACGATGCTCGCGCTCTATGCCTCGGGCTTCATCGTCAAGCTCATCTTTAAGGGGACCCCGCGCAAAGTGACGATCGGCAAGCTCGTGGACGGCATCATGAAAGTCGTCATCTGGGCGGTCGGTATCATCGCGGTGCTCGCGATCTGCGGGGTCGACGTCGCCGCGCTCATCACAGGCGCGGGCGTGCTCACCCTCGTCATAGGTCTCGGAATGCAGAGCCTCATCGCCGACGTCGTTGCGGGAGTGTTCCTCGTGTGCGACGGAACGCTTCAGGTGGGCGATATCGTCACGATCGACGGCTGGCGAGGCACCGTGCAGGAGATCGGCATCCGCAACACGAAACTCATCAATTACAGCGGCGATATCCGCGTGGCGAACAACAGCACCATCAAGGTTTTCGTCAACCAGAGCAGGGAGGATTCCTATCCCACCGTCATCGTGGGAGTTCCCTACGAACAGAACCTGCAACGCGTCAGAGAAGTGTTCGAGGCCAACAAGGGCAAGATCAGGGGGATGTGCAGCTGCCTTCTCAGCGACATTGACTTCAACGGCGTAGAGGAGCTCGCCGAGTCGAGCGTGAACCTGCACTTCGGCGCGAAATGCAAGGAGGGGGATTTCTTCCTCGCCCAGCGTGAGATGCGCGGCGCGATCAAGACGGTATTCGAAGAGAACGGCATCCTCGTTCCCTTCCCGCAGGTGGACGTGCACTTCGACAAGCAATCCTGACCCCGCCGTCTTTGCGGCCGTATTTCGGCGATCATACAGAAAGCGATCATCATACAAAAAATATCGGAGGCGGGAAATGGACATTGCGGACATTCTGAAACAACACGGACAGGAGCACCTTCTCGATTTCGGGGGTCTCTCGCCCGAGGAGCGGGCGGCCTACGCCGCGCAACTCGAAAACATTGATTGGGAGACAGTGGAGCTCTGGAAAGACCCCGAAGATCTGAGCGGAAAGGGTAGGATCGAACCCATTGAGGGATTGCGCATTCCCGAGATCGAAAAAAACCGCGACTTTTTCTTCGGGATCGGGAAGGAAGCGATCGCAAAGGGCAAAGTCGCCGCCGTTCTGCTCGCGGGAGGGCAGGGGACCCGCCTCGGCTCGGACGCTCCGAAGGGCGCGTACGACATCGGGCTCACCAAACCGCTCTACATCTTCGAACAGCAGATCAAGAACCTCCTCTCCGTCGTCGGGGTCTGCGGCGCGGCCGTTCCTCTCTTCATCATGACGAGCGGGAAGAACGACGCCGATACCCGCGCCTTTTTCGAGGCGCACCGCTACTTCGGCTATCCCGAAAAATACGTCCGCTTCTTCGTGCAGGACATGGCGCCGAGCGTCGATTTCAACGGAAAGATCCTTCTCGAGGGGAAGGGCAGGCTCGCCCTTTCGCCGAACGGCAACGGCGGCTGGTATTCCTCTTTGAAGCGCGCGGACGCGGACCGCGATTTCCCCGCGATCGAGTGGTACAACGTCTATTCCGTCGACAACGTGCTCCAACGCATGGCGGATCCCGTATTCGTCGGCGCGACGATCGCAAGCGGAAAAATGTGCGGAGCGAAAGTCGTATGCAAGAACGCTCCCGGAGAAAAGGTGGGCGTGCTCTGCTTGGAGGACGGCGCCCCCTCCGTCATCGAATACTACGAGCTCACGCCGGAGATGGCGGAAATGCGGGACGAAAAGGGAGATCTTCGCTACATATACGGCGTGATCCTCAACTATCTTTTCAGCGCGAAGCGGCTCTCGGAGATCGCGCAGGCGCGCATTCCCGTGCACGTCGTCAAAAAGAAGATCCCTTACCTCGGCGAAAACGGCATGCTCGTCAAGCCCGAAAAGGAGAACGGATACAAGTTCGAAACGCTCATTCTCGACATGGTAAAACTCGCGGGGAGCTGCCTTCCCTTCGAGGTGGAGCGGGAAAAGGAATTTGCGCCCATCAAGAACAAGACGGGCACGGACAGCGTGGAATCCGCGCGCGAACTCTTAAAAAAGAACGGGGTACAACTGTAATGGAAGAACAGGCAAACGAAAAACACGTCGCGTTCGCCGTTCAGCTCGCCCGTCTCAACGGCGCGATGGCGGAACTCGCCAAGACGGGGGACGGAGGGCTCCTTTTGGAGATGCACGCCGCCATACAAGAGCTCTATAAGCTCCAAAAGGGGTCGGACGACGATGTGTTCCGCACGATCGCTCCCGATTGTGAGGTGATCTACGAAAATTTCGACATGATCATCGCCCTCTGCCGCACGGTCGAGGGGGAGACCCTCGATCCCGCCGCACAGAAGGCGATCGACAAATTTTTGCACAACATCGACGACGCCGTCGTCAATATCGCCTCCCTTTTGGGGGTCGTATAACCTTGTCCGCCCGAAGGAGGTCGCATGGCGAAGATCACAGGCGTCACGCCGCAGGTAAAGGATAAGACCCGCTGCAACATCGAGGTGGACGGGAGATTTTTCTGCGGCATGGATCTCGAGACGGTCGTGCGGAACCGTTTGAAGTCGGGAGACGAGGTCACCGAAGAAGCGCTCGCCCGCATGCAGCTTGAGAGCGAAAAACAGACTGCCCTCGACAAGGCGCTCACGCACATTTCGGCGAGCATGAAAACGGAGCGGGAGATCCGCGCCTATCTCGCGCGGAAAGGGTACCTCGAAGAGGTCGCGGACCATGTCGTGGAAAAGATGAAAGCCTACGGCTATCTCGACGACGAAGCGTATGCCAAGAGTTACGCGGAGAGCGCGGCCAAGCGCAAGGGGAGCCGCCTCATCGCGCAGGAGCTCCGCCGCAGAGGAGTGGGGGAAGAGGCGATCGGAGCCGCGATGGAAGAACTCTCCGACGAGACGGAGAGCGCGAAGAAAGTGCTCGGAAAATATCTGCGCGGAAAGGACGTCTCCGACGTCAAGACGGTGCAGAGAGCGTATGCCTATCTCGTCTCGAAAGGGTTCGGCTACGAGACGGCCCGCGCCGCCCTGCAAGAATTATCGGATGGGGAGTGAGATGAAAGTCATCCATCTGGAAACGGTCGCCTCTACGAACGACTATATCGGGCGATTTCTCCCCGCAAGGGAAAACGTCATCGTCTGCGCGGACCGCCAGACGCACGGGCGCGGCACGAAGGGTCGCGCTTTTCTGTCGCAGACGGGCGGAGTCTATCTCTCCGCTCTGATCTTTTACGAAGAATTTCCCGCAAGCCGCGCGTTCGAGGTGATGGCGCACGCCGCCGTCGCCGTTTGCAGGGCGGCGGAGAGATTCGGCGTGGACGCGGAGATCAAATGGCCGAACGACGTCTTTGCGGGCGGAAAAAAGCTGAGCGGGATCCTCATCGAAAACGCGGTCTCGGACGGAAAGCTCGACCACAGCGTCGTGGGGATCGGGCTGAATGTGGAGAACGACGTCTCCGCCCTCGGCGGCATTGCGACGTCGCTTTCCCTCGAAGCAAAGAAACCTGTCGCGGCGGCCGCGGCGCGCGAAGAACTCATCGCGCAGTTCTGTGCGCCGAGCAATTTCGGAGAGTATCTCTCCCGCATACGCTTTCTCTCCCGCATTGTCCGCGTGACGGAGAACGGGAGGGAATACGACGCCTTAGCGAGGCGCGTCCTTCCCGACGGAAGGCTCGAGATCGAAGAGAACGGCTCCGTCCGCGCGCTGTCGTCCGCGGAGATCCGCATCAAGCTATGAGGAGGAAAGTATGAAACGGGCATTCACCTATGCCGAGACGCGCGCCGGTGAGGGAAAAGCCGTTCTCGGGGGCACAAGCGTCTCCGCGCTCATGGAACGGGCGGGCGGCGCGCTTGCAGACGCCGTCGAACGGGCGATGAAACGTCTTGGCGTGACGGACGCGCTCTTCGTGTGCGGCGGCGGCAACAACGGCGGCGACGGATACGTTGCGGCGAAAATTCTCCGCGGGCGCGGCTATGACGCCGCGATCCTGCGCGCTCCCGGGGGTGCGCAGATCTCCTCTCCGTGCGAAGTGTTCGAACGCATTCCGCGCAGACGGTACGCGGTCATCGCCGACTGTCTCTTCGGAACGGGGCTCTCCCGTCCCATCGGCGGGACGGAAGCGGAGCTCGTCGATTTCATCGGCCGCAGCGGTGCGTATGTGATCGCCTGCGACGTGCCGAGCGGGCTCTCCCGCGGCGGGATCGCGGAGGGGAAAGCCGTGCGCGCCGACGAGACGCTCGCGATAGGCTGTCTGAAAGCGGAACTTCTCCTTTCGGACGGCGCCGACCTCTTGGGCAAGATTTCCGTCGCCGATATCGGGCTCTCTTTCGAAGGGGGAGCGGAGATCTGGGAGGACGGGGACGTCCGCGCGCTCTTCCCCAAAAAGAGATCGCACTCCAACAAGGGCGACTACGGAAGCGTTGCCGTTCTTTCGACGGCGAACATCCTCGGCGCGCCCCTTCTCGCTGCGGGCGCGGCGTTGCGGTCGGGCGCGGGCTATACCGATATCTGTATGACTTCCATGTCCGTTCCCTGCGGGGACGCGGCAAAGATCGCGGCTCTTCAGACGGCGGACGAACTGCACCGCGTCCTGTGCGCGGCGAAATATCCCGACTGCCGTTTTTCTTTCTACGACGGCGAACCCATCTTCGAAAGCGCGGTCGCCTTCGGCATGGGCGCGGGCGTGTCTCCCGCCGTAAAGAGCATTCTCGAAGAATTGTTCTCGACGTATGAAAGCGGCACGCTCGTGTTGGACGCCGATGCCCTGAACACGCTTGCGGCGTGCGGCACAGACATGCTCCGCTCGAAGAAGTGCCCCGTGATCGTCACCCCGCACATCAAGGAATTTTCCCGTCTCACGGGCAAGACTCCGGAGGAGATCCTGCGCGATCCCATCGGCTGCGCAAAGGAATTTTCGAAGGCGTACGGCGTCACCGTCGTTCTCAAAAACAACCGCACCGTCATTGCGGAGGGGGACCGCGTCGCCATCAATACCGCAGGCTCTCCCGCCCTCGCCAAAGGGGGCAGCGGAGACGTGCTCGCGGGTTTCCTCGCGGGAACGTGCGCGCGGGGGATCCCGCCCTTTGAGGCGGCCGTCTGCGCGACATACGTCTTGGGAAGGGCGGGCGAACTTGCCGCGGACAAAATGGGAGAGTATGCGGCGGCTCCCTCCGACGTCATTCTCGCGATCCCCGCGGCGATCAAGAGCATCACGTTGTAACGAAAAAGGACCCGAGGGCGGGTCCTTTTTTCGGTCAGGCGAATCCGAGCAGGCGGACGGCGACCGCCGTGAAGAGCAAGACGCTCCCCGAGATGAGATAGTAGAGCGGGAAGAACGTAAACAGGCTCATGACGATGAGGAGGATCCCGCTCACGAAGAAGGGGCGCGCGTTGCGCTTGGAGAACGCCCGCACGAATTTCGCCTTCAACTTGGGGCGGGGAAGATCGCCGCAGATGAGGGGGGACGGGGTCGTGCCCGTCCGTTCGAAGAGGGCGAAAACCTCGTCGCCCGTCACGGCCTTCTTCCCGAACGAGAGGAGAAGTTTTTCCGCCTCGGGGGTGAGCGCGTTGCAGAGCAGACGGAAATTCTTCCCCCCGTATTCGCGGAGAATATGCGCCGCCGCGTCCGCCGAAAGCGGTTGCATGGTAAATTGCGCGATCAGCCATTCGTCCCCCGCGACGAGGCAGCCCTCCTCCGTCCGCGCCTCCTTTCCCTCCGCGGCATACGCCCGCCGCAACGCTTCGAGGACGTTTTCCTTCCTGTCGAGCGCGAGGTGCAGCATGAGAGCTTCCCTGCGGGCGCGCTCCTGTTTCGTGAGGGCATGCTTTTTCCGCCGGGAATAGATGATGAGAAAGCTGAGACCGCCCGCCGCGAGCGCGAAGAAGGTGGCGCAGAGGAGGGAGATCTCCATGCGGACGCGGTAGAAGCGCAAGATCCCCACGGAGAGGAACCATGCGCACACGCTGTAAAAGAGCACGTCGCAGACGAGAGGAAGATCGATTTTTCGCATGATATGATTTTTGACGGAGATTTCACATTTGATACTTGTCAAAGCGCGAAAAGTGTGGTAAAATAAAAATATGAGAATGGGTATTTTCGGCGGATCGTTCGACCCCGTCCACTCCGAGCACGTCGGCCTCGCGCTTGCCGCAAAGCGCGCCCTCGGGCTGGACCGCGTCGTCGTCGTTCCCTCTTACGTCGCGCCCCACAAGCGCGGCGGGGCCGCCGCGGACGGGAAACACCGCTTGGAGATGTGCAGGATCGCCTTCGGGGACCTTGCGGAAGTGTCCGATCTCGAGATCGCGGGAGAGGGAACGAGCTACACCTATCTCACTTGCCGCCGTTTCCGCGAACGCTATCCCGAAGCCGGCCTCTTCTTCCTCGTCGGAGCCGACATGCTCGAAAACTTTTTCACATGGAAGCGCCCCGAAGAGATCGTTCGCTGCGTCACGCTCGCCGCATGCGGCAGGGGGGAGCGTTCGCCCTCGCACCTTCACCGCAAATTCGTCTCCCGTTTCGGCACGGACTTTGCGGAAGTGCCGTTTACGGGCGAAGCCGTCTCCTCCACGGAGATCCGCGTCATGCTCGCATTCGGCAAGACGCCGGAACACGTCGATCCCGCCGTTCTCGGCTATATCCGCGCCAACGGGCTTTACGAGGAGCCCGCCATCTCGCCCGCCCTCGCCTTAGAGAAGCCCGAGCGGAGGGAACACAGCTTCCGCGTCGCGCTCATGGCATGCAAACGGGCGCGCAGTTTGAACCTTCCCGAAGAAAAAGCGTTGCTGGCGGCGGCCTTGCACGACTGCGCCAAGTACGTCCCCGCGGACAGCCCGCTGCTCGCAGGGTGCGCCCTTCCGCAAGACGTCCCCGAGCCCGTGGTGCATCAATATACGGGGGCATATCTTGCGGAACATCTCTTTGGCGTCGCCGACGAAGAGGTCCTCGACGCCATCCGCTACCACGCGAGCGGGCGGGAGGACATGACGCCCCTCGGGAAACTCATCTACCTCGCCGACCTGTTGGAAGAGGGGAGAGCGTTCAGCGGGATCGAAGAGCTTCGCGCGCTCTTTTGGAAGGACCTCGACGCATGTTTTGCCGCCTCGCTCGAACGCCAGCTCGCCTATCTCGAAGAGAGCGGGAAAGAGGTCTATCCGCTCACAAAAAGGGCATTTTTATGGCTAAAACACGCATGAGCATAGTATTATGCGTGACATAATAGCAGAAAATTTCAAAAAATAATTAAAAATCAGGGGGTATCCTATGGAAAATTATGAACTTGCAAGGGCATGTGCAAAGGCACTCTCGGAGAAGAAGGCGGAGGACATCGTCATCCTCAACGTCTCGGAACAGACCGTCGTTTGCAGTTATTTCGTGATCGCGAGCGGCAAATCGACGACGCAGGTGCGCGCCCTCGCCGACAACGTGGAGGAACAGATGAAGAAGAACTTCTCCCTCGCTCCCGTCCGCAGCGAAGGGCTCCGCGAGGGGCGTTGGGGCGTCATCGACTACGGCGACGTCGTCGTCCATGTGTTCAACGAGGAATCCCGTCTCTTCTACTACCTCGAACGGCTGTGGGACAGCGGCAAGAACGTGGAGAGATATACCGACTGAATGCGAAAAGGCGGCGCGCCCGTTGGGTGCGCCGCCGCTCCTTCCGCGAAGATCTATTTGAAAGAAATGCGCTTGGGCTCGGAGTATTCCGCTTTGGCGCGTTTTTTCTTTTTTTCGACGATGTAGTAGACGGGCTCGGCGGGCTCTTTCTCCTCCTCCTTTTTTTCGGGCTCTTCTTTCTTTTCGTGCGGAAGGTTTTTCCGCGCACGGTAACCGATGACGGCGAGCTTGATCACATGGACGGAGAGGAAACAGAATACGAAGATCGCGGCGGTGTACAGCGCGCCCGCCCATTGGGAGGAAAAGAACATGCCCCCATTGTAGTGCAAACCGTCTGTCACAATTTGGAAAGAAACTGCATATTTTTTCGCTTTTTCGGGAAAGATAGCGCGTATGGAAAATACGGTTTTGTCCGCGGCGGAGGCTGTGGAATACGGAGAATTCAAGAGAGCAAAGCGGGAGGCGGAGATCGCCGCTTCCCTCAAGAAACTCATCGTCGACGCGTCGCGCAGGGAGACGGACAGGTTCGCGCTGCGGTCCGCGTGCGAAGGGGCGCGCAAGCTCGACGTCCACGGCGTCCTCGTCTCGCCCGTCAACGTCGCGCCCGCGAAACGGCTGCTCGAAGGCAGTAAAACGTATGTCATCGGGCTGATCGGGGGGACGGGAGAGACGCTCATCCCCGTGAAAAAGTTGGAGGCGAAGAGCGCGATCAGGCAGGGAGCGAGGGAACTCCGTCTCGTGTTGTGTTATTCCGCCCTGCGCGCGGGCAACGCTTCCTATCTCAAAAAAGAGGTCAAAAAGATCCGCCGTGCGGCGAAGAAACTTCCGCTCGTCGTCTCGCTCGAGGACCATTCGCTCGGCGAGGAGGAGATCGCGCGCGGCACAAGGGCGGCGTGCGAGGGCGGCGCCGAGGCGGTCTGCGTGCGCGGCGAGGTCCAACTCGTCCTGCGCGCCCTGCGGGCGGGGAACGGCAAGGTGCGCGTGGACGCCGCCGACGTCGAAAACGCGGAACAGTACCGCAGCCTCGTGAGGGCGGGCGCTTCCCTCTCCCAGACCAAGCTCCCCGAGCGCATCGCAAAGGAGATGTACGACGCGGCGAGCGAGGAGGCGGGGAAGGTCTCCGCCGTCCGCATTTCGAACGAACTGCTCACCGAAAAGGACCCCGTGTGACGGGGAAAGAGGCGCGCACGGCGGGATCCCGCCTGCGCGCCGTTTTTTTTCGCAGCGGGAGAGAAATCGGCAAATTTTTTCCAAAATTGGGTGAGCGTCGCATGAAAATCTCGAAAAGCGTCCGAAATCCCTTTGACTTTACGGGTAAAATATAGTAAAATAACCAAGTGAATATTCCGCGTGCGAAGCGCGCGAAGAATGGAGTAGAACGCATGGGACTGATTTCTTATTTGAAAAACACCGACGGCAGAAGAAGCCTCAAAAAGCTCGACAAGCAGGCAAGAGCCGTCGAGGCGCTCGAGCCGAAGTATGCGGCGATGTCCGATGAAGAGCTCAGGCATCAGACGGCCGTCTTAAAAGAGCGTCTCGCAAAGGGAGAAACGCTGGAGGATATCCTCTGCGACGCATTCGCCGCCCTGCGCGAGGCAAGCTGGCGCGTGCTCGGCATGAAGCATTTCCACGTCCAGATCGTCGGCGGCATATGCCTCTTTCAGGGGCGCATCGCCGAGATGAAAACGGGCGAAGGGAAAACGCTCGTCGCGACGCTTCCCGCCTACCTCGAAGCGTTGAGCGGCAGGGGCGTGCACATCGTCACCGTCAACGACTATCTCGCCAAGCGCGACGCCGCATGGATGGGCAGAGTGCATAAATTCATGGGGCTTACGGTGGGCGTCGTCGTCCCGGGCATGGAGGAGGCGGACAAGCGCGCCGCATATCAGGCGGATATCACCTACGGGACGAACAACGAGTTCGGCTTCGACTACCTCCGCGACAATCTCGCCTATTCGATGAAAGACATGGTCCAGCGCGATCTCAACTTCGCCATCGTCGACGAGGTCGACTCCATTCTCATCGACGAGGCGAGGACCCCGCTCATCATCTCGCACAGGGCCGAGCAGTCGTCCGACCTCTACCAGCGCGCGAATACGTTCGTGCTCTCCCTCAAGGGCGGCTACGACGACGAGCTCGACAAGGCGTACGAGGAGTATCTGCGCGGGATGGCCACTTCGGACGAAGAGCTCGAGGAGCTCGAAAAAGCCGAGAAGAAGGGGCGTAAGAAGCAGCAGAGCAAAGACAACAAGCTCGACAAGTCGGAGGCGCTCGGGTGGGACTATCTCATCGAACGCAAGGAGCGCGACGTGCACCTTCTCGCACACGGCGCGGAAAAGGCGGAGCGGTTCTTCGGCATCACCGATTGGGACGGCGTCGAAGAGGCGAAGATCAACCACCATATCCAGCAGGCCCTCAAAGCGCACCACCTCTTCAACAAGGGCGAGCAATACATCATCGCAAAGGAAAAGGGGAGCGACGGCAACGAGCGCGACGGCATCATCATCGTCGACGAATTTACGGGCCGTCTCATGATCGGCCGCCGCTATTCCGAAGGGCTCCATCAGGCGATCGAGGCGAAGGAGGGCATCTCCGTCCGCGAAGAGAACAAGACGGTCGCGACCATCACGTTCCAGAACTATTTCCGCCTTTACAGAAAGCTCTCGGGCATGACGGGTACCGCCAAGACGGAAGAGGGCGAATTCAGAACGATCTATTCCCTCGACGTCATCGAGATCCCGACCAACCGCCCCGTGCGCAGAGACGATCTGCACGACCGCGTGTTCTCCACCGCGACGGGCAAGAAAAAGGCGATCGTCCGCGAGATCGTGGAACGCCACGAGAAGGGGCAGCCCGTGCTCGTGGGTACCGTCTCCGTCGAGAAGTCGGAGGAGATCTCCCGCCTTCTCCGCATGAACGGGATCAAGCACAATATCCTCAACGCAAAGAACCATGAGCGCGAGGCGGAGATCGTCGCGCAGGCGGGGCGTTACGGCGCGGTCACGATCGCGACGAACATGGCGGGCCGCGGCACCGATATCCTGCTCGGCGGCAACCCCGAATACCTTGCTAAGAAGCGTCTCCGCGAGGAGGGCGTGGACAACAACGTCATCGAACTCGCGACGAGCTACGCGGAGATCGACGAGGAGACCATGCGCGTCCGCGAACGGTACAACGCGCTCTTCGCGCAGTACAAGGCGCAGACGGACGAGGAAAAACAGAAGGTCATCGCGGCGGGCGGTCTGTGCATCATCGGTACGGAACGCCATGAATCCCGCCGTATCGACAACCAGCTCCGCGGCCGTTCGGGCCGTCAGGGCGACGTCGGCGCGTCCGTATTCTTCCTCTCCCTCGAGGATGACCTCATGAAGAGGTTCGGCGGGGAGCGCATGCAGCGCATCTACGAGCGCAGCAAGATGCAGGAAGAGGAGAGCCTCGAGAGCAAGATGCTCACCCGTCTCATCGAATATGCGCAGAAGCAGATCGAGGGCCGCAATTTCAGCATCCGCAAGAACGTCCTCCAATACGACGACGTCATGAACAAACAGCGCATGCTCATCTATGCGGAGCGCATGAAAGTGCTCAAAGGGGAGGACGTCCACGGCCAGATCCTCAAATACATTCCCGACTTTGTGGAAGATCTGATCCGACACACCGTCATGAGCGACGACATCCCCGCAAAGTGGAACGAGGACGACATCAACGACGCGCTCGAAAAGGGCTTCCTGCCCGCGGGCACCCGCTTCGTCACCCGCGAAAAGCTCGAGAAGTGGGACTTCGACATTGCGATCAAAAAGATCTCCAAGCGCGTAGAGGAGGCCTATGAGGAGAAGATACGGGAGACGAACGAACTGCTCGAGAGTGCGCCGCCTTCCCTCAACCGCCCCGCGGATTTCGGGGAATACGAGCGCGTGATCCTTCTCCGCTTCGTCACCAACGAGTGGATCGACCACATCGACTCGATGGACCAGCTCCGCAAGGGCATCGGGCTGCGTTCCTACGGTCAGGTAGACCCCGTCATCGCTTACAAACAGGAGGGCTCCGCCATGTTCGGCGAGATGATCGAGCGCATCCAGCGCAACACCATCGAACACCTCCTGCGCATCCGCTTCCGCATCGTACAACAGCCGCAGCAGAGGGAACAGCCGCCCGCTGCGGCGCGCGTATTCCCGACCCCCGCGCAGACGGAGAACGCCCCGCAGTCCGCGCCCGTCCCCCGCGTATTCCCGAGCGCGCCCGCACGTCCCGCAGAGACGCCTTCCGCGCCCCTTGCGAACGGTGGGAACGTCGCTCCCGGAGCAGGCGTGCCGAAGCAGATCGACCTGCGCGAACTCAGGACGAACGGCACCGAGAAATTCAACCCCGCCACGATGAAGAAGGAGAAGAAACCGGGGCCCAACGATCCCTGTCCCTGCGGCAGCGGGCTCAAATACAAGAAGTGCCACGGCAAACCGTTCTAAGCGCACAGGACGGCTCTCTGCTCCCCCGCGCGACGAAAAACGACCACAGGAAACATTATGTTCAAAGCAGACGATTACAGACTCAAGATCAAAGCCCTCGAAGAGACGCTCGGCGAGGCGAAATACGCGCTCGACATCGACCACCGCTATGAGGCGTTAAAGACCCTCCGCGCAGAACAGGAAGATCCCGAGGTCTGGCAGGATCTCGAACGGTCGGCAAAGATAGGCCGCGAGATCTCCTCCAACGAGGGGAAGATCGCCGCATACGAGAAGTGCAGAAAGGCGTTGAACGACGCGAGCGAGATCATCGACCTCATCGAGGAGACGGAGGAAGAGGAGCTCGTCCCCGAACTCGAAAAGATGATGGCGGTCGCAGAAGCCGATATCGAAGAGATGCGCGTCCGCGCCCTTCTCCGCGGCAAATACGACAGTTCCAACGCCCTGCTCTCCATCCATGCGGGCGCAGGCGGGACGGAGGCGTGCGATTGGGTCTCCATGCTCTACCGCATGTATTGCCGTTACGCGGAGAGGGAGGGCTACAAAGTCACCGAGATCGACCGCCTCGCAGGGGATTCCGCGGGGCTCAAATCGGTGGACTTCAAAGTGGAAGGCGAGAACGCCTACGGCTATCTGAAAGCGGAGATCGGCGTCCACCGCCTCGTGCGCATCTCGCCCTTCGACGCGAATAAACGCCGCCAGACCTCGTTCGCTTCCCTCGAGGTCATGCCCGAGGTGGACGACGACGGGGAGATCGAGATCAAAGACGAGGATATCCGCATCGACGTGTACCGCAGTTCGGGCGCGGGCGGGCAGAAGGTCAACAAGACGGAGACCGCCATCCGCATCACCCACTTTCCCACGGGCATCGTCGTGACCTGCCAGAACGAGCGCAGCCAGCTCCAGAACAAGGAGATGGCGTTCAAATATCTCCGCAGCAAACTCATCGAGAAGCAGATCGAACAGCGCATGGCGGAGGAGGCGGCCCTCAAGGGCGAGACGAAAAAGATCGAGTGGGGCTCGCAGATCCGCTCCTACGTTTTCTGCCCGTACACGATGGTGAAAGACCACCGCACGGGTTATGAGGTGGGGGACGTGCAGTCCGTCATGGACGGCAACATTCAGGGCTTCATCATCGACTATCTGAAAAAATCGTAATACGAAATTCCCCCGCAAAGCGGGGGAACATTTGCATTTCTTTTCTGTTTTATGAAAGACGACCCTTTGATCCTCGGAATCGAATCCTCGTGCGACGAGACGGCTGCGGCGGTCATCCGCGGCCGCGTTCTCCTCTCGGACGAGATCATCTCTTCCGCCTCCATACAGGCGAAATACGGCGGCGTCGTTCCCGAACTCGCCTCCCGCGCGCATACGGACGCGGTGGATGAAGTCGTTGCGCGCGCCCTCGCGCGCGCGGATGTCAAAAAGAAAGAGCTCGACGCCGTCGCCGTCACCTATGGGGCGGGGCTCTTGGGCGCGCTCCTCGTGGGGCTCTCCTTTGCGAAAGGGCTCTCCTACGCGCTCGGGATCCCGCTCATCGGCGTGAGCCACATCCGCGGCCATCTCGCGGCGGCCTATCTCGAGGACAGTTCGCTCGAACCGCCCTTTGTCACCCTGCTCGCGAGCGGAGGGCACACCGCCGTCCTCTACACCGAGTCGCTCACACGGTTCGAGGTGCTCGGCGGCACGCTCGACGACGCGGCGGGGGAGGCGTTCGACAAAGTTGCCCGCGTGCTCTCCCTTCCCTATCCCGGGGGGCCGCACGTCGAAGCCCTCGCAAGGGAGGGGACAAATTCGGTCCCCATGCCGAAGATGCTCAAAGGGCAGGGCGGGTACGATTTTTCGTACAGCGGGCTCAAAACGTATATCATCAACTACGTCCACACGAAGGAGCAGAGGGGAGAGGCTTGGTCAAGAGCAAATCTCGCCTGTTCCTTCCAGCACGCCGCGCTCGACATTCTCGTGGAAAAGACGGTGGAGGCCGCGCGCGAAAAGGGCTGCGGGACGGTCACGGCGGGCGGCGGCGTCGTGGCGAACGGCTATCTGCGCGAAGCGTTGCAGACGGCATGCGCGCATGCGGGGCTGCGGCTCGTTCTCCCCGCCAAGAAGCGGTGCACCGACAACGCCGCCATGATCGCCGCGGAGGGGCTCATCCGCTACCGTGCGGGCGAGTTCTCCCCGCTCACCCTGAACGCCTGCGCCAGCGTTCCCCTCAGGTGACCGCCGTCTTAAAAAGAAGAAAAATCACAAGATCCGTCCGTTTGCAAAAAAGCAGCGGACGTATTTTTGCGTATTTTTGCGCTTTTTTGTCATAAATTGCAAATTTTTCTTTTCCAAGCCCCTTGAAATCCCAAGCCAAATGTGCTATAATCCTGTTTAGAGCTTCATAGGGATGAGGCCTTCCTTTTCTGCGAAAAGAATCTGATAAGGAGACGAAAATAAATGGACAAGAAAGCAGTTATTGCAAAGATGTCGCTCCGTGAGAAAGCATACTTTCTGACAGGCGGCGCATCCTTCAAAACGCGCCGGTACCCGGAATACGGGATCCGCGAAATGTACCTTTCCGACGGCCCCCACGGCCTCCGCAAACAGGCTGACGCGGCGGATCATCTCGGATTGCACAAGAGCATTCCCGCGACCTGTTTCCCCACGGCGTCCATCATGGCGTGCAGCTGGGATGAGGAACTCGGCGAACTCGTCGGCAAGGCTCTTGCGGAAGAAGCTGCGTCGATGGAAGTCGACATGGTGCTCGGCCCCGGGCTGAACATCAAGCGCAGCCCGCTCTGCGGACGCGACTTCGAGTATTTCTCCGAAGATCCGTACCTCGCGGGCAAGATGGCGGCGGCGTATGTCCGCGGCATCCAGTCCGAGAACGTGAACGCCTGCATCAAGCACTTCGCCGTCAACAACCGCGAATACCGCAGAATGACGTCCGATTCCGTCGTGGACGAGAGAACGCTCCGCGAGATCTACCTTACGGGATTCGAGATCGCGCTCAAAGAGGGAAAGACGAATACCGTCATGACCTCCTACAATAAACTCAACGGCACCTTCACCAACGAGAACGAACACCTCATGAAAGACATTCTCCGCGGCGAATGGGGGTTCGAAGGCGTCGTCGTGACCGACTGGGCGGGCAGCAACAGCCGCGTCGAAGGGCTCAAATGCGGAAACGAGCTCGAAATGCCCATCTGCACCTACGGCGCAGACGATCTCATCGCCGCCGTGGAAGCGGGCGAGATCCCCGAGTCCCTCCTCGACGAGAGCGTGGAGAACATCCTCGGGCTCATGGAATTCAGCGACAACAAGGAGATCAAGCCTTTCGACGTCGACGCGCACCACGAGCTCGCACGCAAGTGCGCGCAAAAGGCGCTCGTCCTCCTCGAAAACGACGGAACGCTCCCGCTCTCGAAGGACGCGAAGATCGCGCTCATCGGCGATTTCGCATTCCGTCCCCGCTATCAGGGCGCGGGTTCTTCCATCGTCAATCCGACCAAACTTACGACCGCGCAGGAAGCTCTCAAAGCTGCCGGCGCGAACGTCGCCTTCGAGGAAGTCGGGTTCGACCGCTTCGGCAAAAACAAGAAGAAGCTGTTCATGCGCGCGGTTGAGGCTGCGCTCCAAAGCGACGTCGTCCTCTACTTCGCGGGTCTCGACGAATTCTCCGAGGCGGAGGGTCTCGACCGCGAACATATCGGCATTCCCCAAAACCAAAAAGATCTCTTCCGCGCGCTCGTCGCGACGGGGAAGAAGGTCGTCGTCGTGCTTTCCTGCGGTTCTGTCGTGGAAATGGGCTGGACGGAAGGCGCGGCTGCGGTCCTCTACGCAGGCCTTTCGGGGCAGGCGGGCGCGCTTGCGGTCACCGACGTGCTGTTCGGCGACGTCAACCCGTCTGGCAAACTTGCGGAGAGCTGGCCCGAAACATATAAGGATGTCTCCACGTCCGACCCGAAACTCTTCCCCGGCGGAAAGGATACCGTGGAATACCGCGAGGGTCTGTTCGTCGGCTACCGCTATTTTGCGACGGCGGGCGTGAAAGCGCGCTATCCGTTCGGCTACGGCCTCAGCTACACCCAGTTCGCATACTCCGATATCCGCGCGACGGCAGAGGGCGTTTCCTTTACGGTGACGAACACGGGCAAGACCGCGGGAGAAGAGATCGCGCAGGTGTATGTGACGAAGAAGAACAGCAAGATCGTCCGTCCCGCGATCGAACTCAAAGGGTTCGCGCGCGTTCACCTCGAAGCGGGAGAGAGCAAGGAAGTCAGCGTTTCCTTCAACGACCGCACCTTCGCGTTCTTCGACGTCGCGTCCAACGGTTGGCAGGTGGAGGACGGCGAATACGAGATCAAGGTCGGCGCAAGCTCTGAGGACATCCGCCTCGCCGCGAGCGTGTCGGTCGCGGGCATGGTACCCGCCGATGAGCTCGAAAAATATCCTTCTTACGCAAAGGGCGACGTGAAAAACGTCACCGACGAGGAGTTCTATTCCCTGCTCGGCTATGTCCCCGAAAAGGAGACCGTGGGCGCGAAACGCCTTCCCGTGCACGAGAACACGACCGTCGGCGACCTGCAATATGCGCCCGGTTGGGTGGGCAGGCTCTTCTCGTGGCTCGTCCGCACGGGCATCGGCATGTTCCGCACGTTCGGCAACCGCGAAATGGTCAACACGCTCATCATGGGCGTCCTGCACCAGCCCATGCGCGGCATCGCGAAGTTCGGCGGCTTCTCCCGCAATCAGATGGAGGGCATGATCACGGTGTTCAACGGCAAGGTGTTCAAGGGGATCGGAATGTTCCTCAAAAACGATAAAAAAGGAAAGGAGGAGGAAAAAGCATGAATAAATACACCGAACAAGACTTTCAGAACCAACTGAAACCCTATTCGAAAAACGGTTTTGTCGCCTTTTTCCAAAAGATCTGGCGCGGTTGGCTCTCGACATGGTACGGGTTCTCCGATAAGCACCCCGGCCTTGCGAACCTCATCTACATGGTATTCTTCTTTATCGTGTTCTCGCAGGGCGTCACGATCTGGCAGTACATCGTCATGACCTTCCTGCCGTACGCCTTCCAGAGCCTGTGGACGCAGCCCTTCGTTTGGCCTGCGCTCGCGCTCCCGTGGAAAGACGGTGCGGGCAACACGCTCTTCTATGCGATCTTCAACGAGCCTGTTAAGTTCTTGAACGCGGAAGGAACAGTCCTTCTCGCGAACACAGCCCAGCAAGTTACCGAGTTCATGGCGGACGCAAGCAATAAATTGCAAGTCGCGGGTCTCGGCAACTTCATCGCGTTCGAGATCGCCGTATTCACGGCACAGTGCATCAACTTCCCGCTCCAGCGCAACATTACCTACCGCTCCCACGGCAATCCGTGGTATCAGGCAATGTGGTACTTCATCGGCTGGGTGCTCGTCTCCATCTTCACGAATGCCGTCTGGGGGATCATCAACCCGCTTCTCATGACGTGGAATTGGTGGGAGTGGGTGATCGGACTCGTCAAGACCTTTATCACGGGCGGCGTCTCGATGGTGATCTTCTTCTTCATCTTCATGGTCATCTTCCCCGACAACAACAAAGCGGCGGCGAAGGCAAAGGCGAAGTACGAGCGTCTGCTTGCGGCAAACGCTCCCGAGAAAAAACTCGCGAAGGCCGAAAAGGCGTACAAGTTCGCGCAGGACCGCGCCGACCGCTCGAATGCGGAGAAAGATTACACGCAGGCGTCTACCCAGACGAACGGCAAGGTGCTCAAATACTTCGCGTCCGTCAAGAAGCTCCCGCAGGTCGAGAGCGCGACGCAGAACGCCAAAGCTGCCCTCGACGCGGCTATGGCTTCGGGCATGGGTACCTCCGGCATCGCCAAGAAGGTCCACGCATACGCAATGGCGCAGAAAGAGGAAGAGCTTTTGAAGGCGCATATCGCAGAGAATTACGACGCAGTGTGCGAGGCGATCGCGTTGAAAGAGGAAAAGACCGCCGTGTATCATTCGGTCATGGACCGTCTCGGACTGCAAGTCAAATAAACTGCATGCAACGGAATGGAACAGGGGACTTTTCGGTCGCCTGTTTCGTTCCGTTATACGGTCCTTCCGGACCGCATCTCAGATCAGCGACCTCGGGGGGGGACGAAAGATGAAATACATTACTTTTGCCGTGCCGTGTTACAATTCGGAGGCCTACATGCGCAAGTGCGTAGAGAGCCTTCTTGCGGGCGGCGACGACGTGCAGATCGTCATCGTGAACGACGGCTCGAAGGACGGAACGCTTGCCATCGCGCGCGAATATGAGGAGAGGTATCCCACGATCGTGCGCGTTGTCGACAAGGAGAACGGCGGGCACGGCTCGGGCGTGAATGCGGGCCTCCGTCTCGCAAGCGGTCTCTATTACAAAGTCGTCGATTCGGACGATTGGGTAGACGGGGACGCGCTCCGCGATCTGCTTTCCGTCATCAAGGAGCATGCGGCGCAGGGCTGTTTGCCCGATCTGTATGTTGTCAACTACGTCTATGAGCACAGCGCAGACGGCACGCAGTTCGTCTGCCGCTACACGGAGAATTTTCCCGTCGGAAAGCTCTTCGGATGGGGGGAAGTCAAGCGGTTCAAGCTCAGCAACATGCTCCTGATGCACTCCCTCGTCTATAAGACGGACGTACTGCGCAGAAGCGGGCTCGTGCTTCCCGAGCACACATTTTATGTGGACGACATTTATTCCTATAACCCGCTTCCCTATGTCGAAAGCATCTATTATCTCGACGCCGACTTTTACAGATATTTCATCGGCAGGGCGGACCAATCCGTCAATTTCACGAATTTCACCAAACGGTACGAGCAAATGATCCGCGTCATGCTCGCCATGACCGACCGTTGGACGTACGACGAGATCGTATCCCAGCCGAAGAACAGAAAGCGGTACATGTTCCACGCGCTCGAGAATTACATGCTCACGGCGCAGCTCTTCATCGGGGCGGAGGACACGCCCGAACGCAGGGCGGCGTTCAAACAGATGTGGCGGCATATCAAGGAAAAAGACGGAAAGCTCTACCGAAAGCTCCGTTACCGCACCTATGTGCTCGCCTCGACCGTTCTGACGTGGAGACTGCGCGGCAGGGTCATGGTATGGTCGTACAAAAAGCTCTGCCAAAAGAAAAAGCTCGGATGAGGGTACCATGTCCAAGAAACAATACGATTATTTGATCGTCGGGAGCGGTCTGTACGGCGCGGTGTGCGCGCATGAACTGACCGCCCGCGGAAAGAAATGCCTCGTGCTCGAAAAGCGCGCCCATATCGGCGGGAGCGTATACACCGAGGAGATCGAGGGGATCCGCGTCCACAAATACGGGGCGCACATTTTCCATACGTCCGATCCGTCCGTTTGGGAATACGTCAACCGTTTTGCAAAGTTCAACGGGTTCGTCAACATGCCGCTCGCGCGCTATCACGACGAGCAATACCACCTTCCCTTCAATATGCACACCTTCACCGCGCTCTGGAAGGACGTGAAAACGCCCGCCGAAGCCGAGGCGCGCATCGCGGAGGAGAGGGGGAAATACGCCTTCGCCGAGCCCAAGAACCTCGAGGAACAGGCCATCCGCCTCGTCGGAAAGACGGTCTATGAAAAACTCGTGAAGGGGTACACCGAGAAGCAGTGGGGGCGGCCGTGCAGCGAGCTCCCCGCCTTCATCATTCGGCGTCTGCCCGTCCGCTTCACATTCGACAACAACTACTTCAACGACGTCTATCAGGGCATTCCGGAAGGCGGCTATACGCCGATCGTCGAAAAGATGCTCGCCGGTGCAGACGTCCGCCTCAACTGCGATTTTCTGCGCGACAAAGAGGGCTATCTCGCGCTCGCCGACCGCACGATTTACACGGGGCCCGTCGACGCCTACTTCGGCTATGCGTTCGGGGCGCTGCAATACCGCTCTCTCCGCTTTGAGACAGAGGTGCTCGACACGCTCGATTTTCAGGGCAACGCCGTGGTGAACTATACGGCGGCGGAAGTTCCCTATACGCGCATCATCGAGCACAAGCACTTCGAGTTCGGCACGCAGCCCAAGACGGTGATCTCCCGCGAGTATCCCTCCGAATGGAAGGTGGGCGACGATCCCTACTACCCCGTCAACGACGAGAAAAATACCGCGCTCTACGAAAAGTACAGAGAACTTGCAGAGCGGGAAAAGGGCGTGCACTTCGGCGGCCGTCTCGGAATGTACAGGTACTTTGACATGGACGACGTGATCGCGAGCGCGCTCGCATTCATCGAAAAAGAGATCGGATAAACGTTGGGGGACCCGAAACGGCGCCGTTTCGGGTCCCTCTTTCCGTATTGCCCTCTATTTTCTTTCTTCGCGCCCAAAAGGGAAAAATAGGGGTGTATGACGCGTTTTGCCCATACCATGTCCGAGGTCTCCCCTCACAAGCGGCAAAAACTGCGCATTTCCGATGGCGGGGAAAATGTTCGTAATTCACATTTTTTATAAAATAAGGAAAAATTTCTTTGTTTTGTATTGACATTCCCGCGCGCTTGTGATAAAATTCTTAACAGAAATGAAGTCGCGCAGAACAATACAATTCCGCAGCCGTCTGATGGCGGCCGCGCTCGTTGCATGCACGGTGCTCCCCATTGCCGCCTGCAACTTCCCTTCTCACGAGGTCGCCCCTCCCGATACGGATCCCTTCGCAGGGGAGACGCTCGCTCCCTCCGAGGTGCGCTACGACGTTCGCGACGGCAAGGGCTATCTGCGCTGGGATGCGACGGAGGGCGCGGAAGGCTACCGCATTTTTCGTTCTGTCGGCAGGTTCGGGGATTTCGAGCCTGTGAATTCGGACGCGCTTCTCGAAGAGACGTCCTATGTTGCGGAGTCCGATCTCTATTGCTACTATCGCGTGACGGCGGTCACGGCGGAGGGGGAGAAGGAGGTCGGCGGACCCGTCTGCGCGTTTTCGGATGAAACGCTCATCGTTTCCCCGGGCGACGACATGGCGGCCGTACAGGCGACGATCGACGAGACCCACTCCGCGCTTGAAAAGGCCTCGGACGGGCAATTTTCACCGCGGCGGTCCGCCGTAATCCTGCTCCCGGGCGATTATCCTTCCCTCGACCTCAAAGTGGGCTATTACACCACGGTGAGCGGCGCGGGGGAGACCCCGAACGACGTCCGCGTCGGCAGCCTCTACGTCTCCACCAACGTGCTGTCCAACAACAATTCGACCTGCACTTTCTGGCGGGGCGCGGAGAACTTCACCGTTTCGGGCAGTACGCGCTGGGCCGTTTCGCAGGGAACGAGCCTGCGCCGCATGCAATTTGTCGGCGACCTTTCGCTCTCCCATCCCTCGGGTTGGTCCTCGGGCGGCTTTCTCGCCAACAGCTACATCACGGGAAGGGTCGATCCCGGCACCCAGCAGCAGTGGTTCTCCCGCAACGACGAATGGAACTCGTGGAGCAGCATCGGCTCGCACAATTATGTGTTCAGCGGGTGTAAGGGCGGCGTGCCCGCGCATGTATGGTCGGAATCGGGCGGGAGATCGACCGTTCTTCCGACGACGGAGTGCATGGCGGAAAAGCCCTTCCTCGTGTACAGCGAACAAGAGGGCTACCGCGTCTTTGTCCCGCTTGCGGAGCATGCGACCTGCGGCGTCACATGGGGGAACGGCATTTCGCAGGAATTCGGCTATTTCCTGCCCATGAGAGACTTCTATATCGCCAACGAACGGGACAATGCGGAGACTTTGAACGCCGCGCTTCGGGCGGGGTATCATCTGTTCTTTCCCCCGGGGCACTATTCTTTGGAAAAGCCCCTCGAGATCGAGCGGGAGAACACCGTCGTCATGGGGCTCGGTTACGCCACGCTCGAGATCGCGGACGAAAATTCCGATTGCGCGATCCGCGTGGACGACGTCGGCGGCGTGCGCCTTGCGGACCTCTTGATAGAGGCGGGCGCATACAGTGAGAATATGGTCGTCGTGGGCGAAAGGGGAGCGGAGACTTCGCACGCCTCCAATCCCATCGTCGTGAGCGATCTCTATCTCCGCATCGGCGGGGTCGCGAACGTGCATACCGAGACGGACACAGCCCTTGCGATCTATGCAAACGACGTATTGGGCGACAATTTCTGGATCTGGCGGGGCGACCATTCACAGGGCGTCGCATGGGAGGACACCTCGTACGACGCAGGAGGCCATACCGTCACCGAATACGGCAATCCCGTACAGACGGGCATTCTCGTCGAAGGGGACCGCGTCAGCTGCTACGCGCTCATGGTGGAACACTGCCGCGGATACCAGACGCTTTGGAAGGGGGAGGACGGCCTCACCGTCATGTACCAATCCGAGACGCCTTACCGTGTTCCCTCGCAGGAGAAGTGGATGTCGGGCAGCAAGAACGGCTGCGCGAGCTATAAGGTCGCCGACGAAGTCGAACGCCACCGCGCCTACGGCATCGGCGTCTATCTCGTCAACTACGACCGCGTCAATCTCGCCTCTGCCATCGAAGCGCCCGAAAAGGCGGGGATCTGCATGGAGCATCTCGTCATCTGCGATTTTACGCAGGGCTATCCCGCCACGATCTCCAACGTGATCAACGATCTCGGCGGCGGTGTGGGGCCCGATCGCTTCCGCAGCCTCGTCGTGCGTTTTCCGTCCGCCTGAACCCGTCCGCCCGAACTTTCGGCCGGGAAAATAAAAACGGAAAAAACAAACAAACTATAAATTAGGTTCGCGATACAAAAAAGAAAGCGAAAGGGGCATGCCCCTTTGTTGCTTGCACGCAAGCAACAGAAACCTTTATCGGATCCTGCGGCAAGGGCCGTCGGAATAGAAATTTTTCAAGGAGGAAAGCATGAAAAGACAAAAATCGTTTTTGCGGTATTTTGTCGTAGCGGTGCTGGCCATCGTGAGCATGGCGCTCGTTCTCACTGCCTGTAACAAAGACAAAGAGACGACGCATGCCGTCACATGGGAAGTTGCCGAGCACGCCACGGTCGTCGTGGACGGCTACGACACATTACCCGAAAAGGCTAAGGACAAGGAGGTCCTCACGTTCACGGTCACGCCGGAAGAGGGCTACGCTGTCGACGAGGTGCTCTGGGAGGGGCATACCGCCAATCCCAACAGCGCGGGCAAATACAGCGTGACCATCTCTGCCGACACGAAGATCCAGATCACCGTGAAAATGAAGGTGACGGGCATCTCTGTCCGGACGAAGCCCAACAAGCTCAGCTATGAGGCGGGCGAAGCGCTCGACAAGGCGGGCATGGTCGTCGTCCTCGAGTATGCCGCGGGCGATCCTCAGCCCACGACGGAATACCGTATCCGCTATCAGGGCGGTCTTGCCGCTTCCCGTTTCGGCCTCGGCGACACCTATTTCACCGTCTACTATGAGGACGTTGAAACGAAAGTCGATCTCGACGGTCCGGCAGCTGCGGTGATCACCCTCGACCCGATGGGCGGCACGATCTCCGAAGAGTATGTGACCGCGCTCAAAGCGAACACGGAGCTCACGGGCGTAGAGACGTCCGACGGCGTGCTCACGTTCCGCTACACGGCTGCACTCACTGCCGACGTTGCGCTTCCCGCAGCCACCGACCTCAGCAAGGGCGAGGAAGGGGACTATGCCTTCAATTCGTGGAAAGTCAACGGCGAAGGCGACGGATTTGCCAAGCTCTCCAAAGAGACCGCCGTCAGCATTTCCTATCAGGCGGATTGGACGGCGCACCTCTTCAACTTCACGAGCATCGAGCTCACGCAAGAGGACGGCGACCCGTATCTCATTGTAAAGGGCACCTATCAGGCCGCTACGAGCCTCTACATGTTCTTCACCGAGGGCAACCGCAACATCATCTACAAGGCAAACAAGGCAGAGGAGACCGTTACGGGCAATCGCGGAGAGGAATTTACTCTCAAAGTCAACCTGATGCAACTCACCGAGGCGGAAGCGCAGGACGGCGGCAGCTTTGTCGGCCCGTGGCTCGACCTCAGATTCGGCTATGACGTAGACGGCAGAACGGAATCGATGGAGATCCCCTACAACGATGCTCTCGAGACCGTCAGCGTGACCGACAGCGAGGAGATCTACAGATTCGGCTTTGCCAAGTATGGTGAAAAGGGTCATGAAATGCTGAAAGTGGTCATCACCATGCTCACGCCCTACACCTATGAGATGCATGTCGACAATACGGACGATGTGCTCACCCTCACGATCGACGGACAGATCCGCGAGAAGCTCATCTCCAAATTCGCGGGCATGACCGCAAAGATGGATTGGTATATCAACGGCAACGGTACGGTCAACGCACCCGACGCCACGATCGCGGCAGACGGCAAATTCCAGTTCAAATTTGTGCTCTCGCCCGAAAACGGCTTCGCCCTCGACGCCCTCGGCTATGCGCATTTCAGCATTGTCGACGAGGAAGGCGGGCTCCTCTATAAGGACGGCACAGACGGCAACCTTCTTTCCAACGCTCTTACCAATCGCGATGACTTCACCAAGCACGAGGAGATCCCGAACAGCGATTTCGGCGGTGTCAGCCTCATGATCTCCAATGAGGACGGCACCCTCGTGTACTACGTCGGTATTCCGAATTGGGACGCGATCGTCATCTACGGTATGAACCCGAAGGCTCCCCGCTTCACTTCGAGCGGCGACGTCGAACTCAAAGTCGACGATTACGAAAATCCCACGAAGGTCTACTTCGTCATCAAGCTCACCGTCGAGAACCTCACCGACGATGGGGTCAACGCTATCCTTCTCGGCAACACAGACGGCGATATCAACGTCTATGAGAGCGACAGCACGCGCATGAGCAAGCTCGGCAACGTCTACACCCTTTGGTTCGACGTGACGGCGTACACCGGCACCCAGCTCTGGCCCAACCTCTACACCGTTTCCGATGGTGAAGACGGCAATCCCGTTTACACGAAGGTCGGCGAGTTCGGCGGCGACAGCGATTACAGCACGAACGGTCTCTATGCGATCGTGAACAACGTGAAGTATTCCATTATCTGCAGCGAAAGCACATGGTCGCGTCCCTGCCTCGTCGTAGGGGCTCCCGGGGATGGCGAGACCAATCCTCCCGAAACAGATCCGAACGCGGTCAAGAAAGAGATCGTGATCGACGCTGCCACCTTCACGCTCGTTGATGACAGCGGTAAGCCTTACGTCAAGTTCACCGTCAACGCAAACGGCTTTGCGAAAGCGGATGAGCTCAAGAACGCCGTGCAATACGGGAACTTCGACGCCCACGATGAGGGCGAAGAGGACGACTTCGAGTGGAAGACCCCTTGCGTCAAGGTCGATGACCTCGGGAACGACAAGTTCACCCTTTGGTTCGACATCAGCGCGATCGAGGTCGATACCGACGGCAGACTTTGGTCCAACCTGTTCTTCAACGGCACCAAGATGGAGATCAAGGATACGACGCATGCCTCCCACAACGTCAGCATCACCATCGGAGATACCATCTACACCGTCGAGTGCACGGGCGCAAACGGAACTTGGGACATTCCTTGCATCACGCTTAAAGAAGTTGGCGCTCCCGAGTACACCGCAACGGGCGCAGACCTCGTTTTGGAAGGCGAAAAAGTCTACTTCGTCGTCAGCGGTACCTCCGCAAACTACGAGGACAACGCTCTGAAAACCGTGCTTGAAAGCGTTTACTTTGACTTGCAGGAGCGCGGCGATGATTGGACGAGATGCGCAGATCTTGCAAGAACAGTCTCCGTTGAAAAGGGCGTTTGGTCGATCAAATTCGACGTTACGTCGATGGCATTGCACGGCAATCCCTACACTTCGCACTTTGGCGGCGAGAGCACCGATCTGAAACTCTCCGCAGAACAGGCGCAGAACCTCAAATCTGTTTCTTCCGGGAATAAGACCTACGTCCTCGTCAACAGACCGGGTAGCGTCGTAGAAGGCGATAATTGGGGCAATGTCAGTCTCAGAGTTTACGATTCTTCGATCAAATTTGTGAGCCTCGATAATACCAAGACCACTTTGGAAGTGAAGGACGGTCATGTGTATCTCGTTCTCAAAGGAGAACTCAACGGCTATACAAAAGATGACCTCACGGCGGACATTCAGAGCTGCGGAGAGGGCAATCTGGGCGGCGATTGGACGTACCCTCAAGTTGATGTAACTGCCGAGGTCGAAGGCAATCAGTTCACTGTGAAGATCGACGTGACGAACGTGAGCGGTACGGCACCCTTTGTGATCCATCTGAAAGTGACGGGTCAAGACAGTGCGATCGACGTTTTCGCCGTCGGCGACAATCTGGCCAATGAACAAGTGATCCTCTCCGAGACCAACGGCAACAAGACTTACTCCCTCACGGTTTATAAGCTTTGGAATTCCGACAGACTCTTGCTCAAGATCACGGAAGGCGCAGCCGAGTAAACCCGAACGCTCCTGACTTCGGTCATTGGATGAAACAAAAAAATCTCACGGGAAACCGTGAGATTTTTTTGTTTCCGCGCGCAAGCCTTCCCCTCATCGTGGGGTCTTCTCATTCCGTCCCGACCGAGGCTTCTATTGTAATAAACTAAGGTCGGCGCGAGCGCGGAGCCCTCATTCCGAACGGAGCGAAAGCGGAGTGAGTGAATCTTAAAGATACACTCGGCTACGCCTCGGGTTCGGTATGAGGAATGGAAGACGCGGGGGAGGCAAGGACAGCGCAAGCCTTCCCCCTTCGGGGGGAAGGTGGCACGGCGTAGCCGTGACGGATGAGGGGCACTATAAGGCGCACCCTCACCCCTGCCCCTCCCCCTGAACGTAAAAGGAGGGCTTTTTTCTCTTGGCGTCCCCTTGAGGAGGAGCTGTCACAAAGTGACTGCCCCGCGCGCACTATTTGCGACTAAGCGCGGCACGAGGAGCGGAGCGCGAAGTAGGGGGGTGTCATTTTGATTACGCCCCCTTCCGTCTCGCCGCAAAGCGGCGAGCCACCCACCCCTCGAGGGGTGGGCAAGAGTTCTTTGGGTAAGGGGGGCAAGGCAACAAAGAAAACCGCCGCGCGGCAATGCCGCGCGGCGGTTTTCATGCAATTCAGTTGTCGTTCGGGCTATCATTCGGTCCGTTCGGTTCTTCGCTCGGGTTCATGGGCTCGGCAGGGGCTGCGAGCGCCTTCTTCTTACGGGGCAGTACGAGGGTGAGCACGATCCATGCCGCGCAGCCTCCGACTGCGATCACGTCGATCCCGACGAGGAGCGGAATGTACCAGCGGAAATTGAGTTCGCGCGTCGCCGTATGGATCGCAACGCCGTCGATCTCGCCGTTTTCGAGCTTCTCATTGTATTCTTCCTGTGTGGTAAGCGCGTTCGCCCACATGTAGATGATGTCTTTGCTCGCGCGCCTGATCGACGCTTTGAATGCGTTGCTGGAAGTTCCGTATGCAAAGGAGCCGTTCGAATTCCAACCGTCCATCCAGATATCGCCGCCCGCGCGCACCATCTGGTCGCCGTTCATGAAATCGTGATAGTCGGCATAGTCGGTGATGATCGCGCCCTTGAATCCCCATTCGCCGCGCACGACTTCGGTGAGGAGGGCCTCGCTTCCGCCCGTCCACACGGCGCCGATGCGGCCGTAAGAGGTCATGATACCGGACGCGCCGCCCTCTTTGATGCAGATCTCGAAGGGCTTGATATACGTCTCGCGGAGAGCCTGTTCGGTGATCCAGTTATACATACCGTCGCGGTTGCTCTCGCTCTCATAGAGGCAGAGGTGTTTGAGATAGCTGAACACGCCGCCGTTCTTTGCGGCCTGCACGACTTTCGCACTCATGAGACCGGAGATAAGCGCGTCCTCGGAGTAGTACTCATAGTTTCTTCCGCCGAAGGGGGAGCGGTGCAGGTTGATGGCGGGGCCGTACCAGCCGTTGATGCCGTGTTCGGCGCACTCGGTCGCGACCGTGAGCCCCATGCTGTATGCAAGTTCGACGTTCCAGCTCTGCGCGAGCACGATGGAGCTGAAGCCCGTCGTCCCGTCAAACTTATCATAGAAGCTGCTGACCTGATTCGGACCGTCCACGTCGAGCGTTTGCGGCTTTCCGATCGAGGAGAGGGCAGAGGTCTTAAGATAGCCGTGCAACACGAGGTTTTGCATCTCGGAGATCGTGAGCTGGTCGAGGACGGTATCCCAGAGTTCGTCGTTATCGAAGTTCTCCGCATCCCCGATCAGTTTTCCGAGATCCGTGAGCGCGCCGCCGGTCACGCCGCCCTGCGGGTCGTAGATTTTCTCTCCGTCCTTGCCCGTTTCGATCGCTGCCGTGTCGTGTTTGGCGTCCCAATCTTCCGCCATCTCTTTCGTGTAGAGGTTGAGCGCCCTGATGCGTTCGTCCATCGTGCGGTTTTCTTCCTGCTCATAGGGGAAGGTCCCGACAAAATCGGCGCGCGAGAGATAGGTAATGTCCGCGGTATTGTCGCTGTTGCCGTCGATCGCAACGCCGTCCGTCGCGTCCGAACCCGTGAAGCGGTTCTTTACCTCGTTGCCTGTGACGTCATCGTCAAAGATTTGGATCCCCGTTGTGACGCGATAGGTGATCTCCGTGGTGCCTTCGATGCGGTCGCTTGCAGGTGTGTGCGCGTCGGTGCGGAGGGAGAGGATATAATTGCCGCCTTCGAGTTCATATCCCTTGAAGCCGTTGTTGTTCTTGTCCTCGAAGTCGTACGACTTCATGTCTCCCGCCTTGAATTTGAGGGTGACGGTCTCGCTGCTCGGGTGTTCCGCATCGTCTGCGGGGTACTTGCCCTCGGGATAGAGCACCTGCTGCGTCTTGGCGAACGCAACGAGGTTGACCGCCGATTTTTCGATCTGATCCGCGTGATAGGGAGGGGTGTAATAGAGCTCGACCACGTCCTGCCCGGGGTGCTCGCCGACGTTGGTGACCATGACGTCGATCTCGATCTCGGTGTCCTCTTCGATCTCCGCATTGTTGGAGGGCGTGATCTTCGTGACCACCCATTCGAATTCCGTGTACGAAAGGCCGAAACCGAAGGGGAACTGCACGACTTGGTCATATCCCTCCACGCCCCACACTTCTTTGGCGCGCAGACTGTTCCAGAAGCCCGCGGCGTCCGCCGTCTCATACCATTTATATCCGACATAGATGCCCTCCGCATAGTCGGTATAGGCCACGCCGGTGTATTTGATATTGCTGCTGCCGTTGGTATGATCGTGGTTGGTGGGATAGAGCTTATTGCCATTGATCGTATCCGAATAAAAGTTCGTGGTATCGTCGCCGTTGTTTCCGTTCTTGATCCCCGAGCCCACGTTCACATACGTCGAAGAAGTGGAGAGATCGTAGGCAAAGGTGTCTGCCGTTTTCCCGGAAGGGGTGTATTCGCCGTAGAGGAGCTTGGGAATGGCGCGCGCACCCGCGGAACCCGTCGTCGCCACGAGGAAGCACGCGTCGAGACCTTCGATCTTGTCGAGGAAGCCGAGCTCGATCACGTTGGTGGAGTTGATGAGCACGACCACGTTCTCATAATTCTTGCCGACGTATTTGAGGAGCGCTTCTTCTTCGGTAGAGATCTCAAGATACGTTCTCTCGGTGTCCGTCGTGTCGATCGAGGCCGCACCCGTGGACTTCAACGTTTTCTTGTACTGCTTTTTCGGAGAGTCGTTGCTCTCGCCCGAGTTTCTCCCGATCACTACGAGGGCCGTGTTGGAAAACGCCTTCGCGTTTGCGAGAAGTTCGGCGGAGTAATCATCGATCTTCGGCTCGTACAGACGCGAGAACTCATAGTTGAAGCTGTGCAGCGTACCGCTCGAGTTGGCGGCATTATAGGGGGAAGCCATGTTGCGCCTGTTTTGGAACGCCTTATACATATCCGTGAGTTCGGTGTTGTATTCGACGCCGTAGTCCTCTAAGGAGCTCAACAGATCCCACATCTTGGTCGCGCCGCCCGAACCGTCAAGATTGCCGCGCGCCTGCCCCGAACCCGAGCCGCTGAATACCCAATCCACAGAGGCCCAGCCGAACACATTCACTTTCGGCGCTACGCCTTCCTGTTTGGCGAGGGGGAGCAGCCCGTCGTTCTTGAGGAGCACGGTGCCCTCTTTCTGGATCTGTTCCACAAGGTCTGCGCCCGCCGCACGGCTCACGCTGGTGTCGGCCCCCGTTTTGTAGCCGATGACAAACATGTCGATGGTGGGGGCGAAAATGCCGACCGCGATGTTGAGCGCGAGTACGACGGCGAGAATGATCGGCGTCAGCGTAAAGCAGATGATGCGGGAAACGAGCTTCCCGACGGAGAGCTTTGCGCCTTTCGGTTTCTTCTCTGACATTGTTAAGTGATACCTCCGTTTTTTATTGTTTTGCCCGTCGCGCGCCCGCGCGACAAATAGCAAAAACTTACTTACCTATATAGTATATTATACCGATATGCCATGCAATATGCGAATTTGGTTTCCATATCAAAAATAGACGAAAAAAACAAACAGTATTTTTGTCGAACCTCTTGACATGGGGCGAAAAAGGGTGTACAATAACAAAAAAAGTTGAATTCTTTCACTTCGCGGCGATCCGCGGAGAGAAAAGCGGAGGGAAAATGAAAAAATTCCGCATTTTGTCGGCGGCGCTCATAGGACTGATCGCATTGCAGGCGGCCGGTTGTTCGCTTCCGCTCGGCGGGCGGGAGAAGCAGCACAAACTCTCCTTCCTCAAAGCGGAGGGGGAGCAGGTCTTGGATGCGAACGGGAACGAGGTCTCTCTGCGCGGCGTGAATGCGGGCGGGCTCGGCGTCATCGAACAGTGGATGACGGGTTTTGCGCGCAGCTCCTCGGAGGACAGCTCTTACGTCGCCCGCGACCACTACACCACGACCAAAGTCTGGCTCGACCGCTTCGGCGAAAAGGATACGCTCACCCTTTGGGAGAACTATCAGGCGGCATGGTGGACGGAAGCCGATTTCAAGAACTGCGCCGAGATGGGGATCAACGTGATCCGCCTTCCCTTCACCTATATGAACATTGACTTCGACGCCGTCGTAAGTTACGAAAACGCGGGCGGTTTCGACTTCACTTTTTTGGATAACTTCGTCGACACGGCGGAGGAATACGGCATCTACACGATCCTCGATCTGCACGGGGCGTACGGTTCGCAGAACGGGCAGGACCACAGCGGACAGATCATCGATTCTGCCGCCGGGGTCACCTTCTACGAAAATGAGGAGTACCTTTCGCTCACGGAGGAACTCTGGCGCGCCGTCGCGGAGCATTTCAAGGATCACCCGGGCGTCGCGGGGTACGATCTTCTGAACGAGCCCGTGGAGAAAGGACAGGGCGAAACGGGGGAGAAACACTGGAACGCGCTCGACCGTTTCTACCGCGCCATCCGCGAGACGGGAGACGAGCATATCGCGATCTTCGAATCGTGCTGGGGCGCAAACGGGCTACCCATGCCCGAGACATACGGTTGGGAAAACTGTATGTACTCCTTCCACCACTACACGGGCTGCGCAGACGACGAGCACGTCGAGGAGCACTGCAAGAGTTTTGCGGACCGCCTCGACGAGGTGGAAGAACGCGGCTTCGGCGTGCCTCTCTACATGGGGGAATTTACCTGCTACACAAACGAAACGCAGTGGACGGTCACCCTCGATCTCATGAATGTCCGCGGCTGGCATTGGACGAGCTGGACGTATAAAATTTGGGGCTCGAGCGGGTGGGGGATCTACAACATCGCCACGCTCAACGAGACGAAGATCGACGCGCACCGCCTCGACTATGTCGCCACGCGAAAGAGTTTCCGCGCCGTCCTCACCGAGACGAATGCGACGCCCTTTACGTTCCCTTCCGGAAAGACGCTCTTCTCGGTGATACAGGACGCCTGCAAGGGGGAAGAGGCATGAGAGTCTGCTTTTTTGTGGAGTCGGCGTTTTTGGAGATGCTCAAAGAGAAACCCGTCGGGCAGATCCACGTTGCCGATATCCTCGGCGCGGTCGGTATCTGCAAGGGGACGTTTTACAAATATTATTGCGATAAATACGATCTTCTGCAAAAGTGCTTTACCAACGAGTACTACGGGGAGATCCTCGGCAGTTCGCATACCTTTGACCAATTTACGGAAAATTCGCTGAACGCCTTTCGGAAATCGCCCAAGACCGTGCTGCACGCCATGTCGCCCGACGACAGCGATTCTCTCTTTGCGTACCATACCCGCCTCACCGCACAATTTCTCAGGCGGGACAGGGAACGGGCGGGCATGACGGAGAACGCCGTCTCGGAGAGGCTGATCGCGCTCTATGCGGAGAACGTCACGCGGCTCACCGCCGAATGGTTGGGCGCGCCCCGCCACGGACAGACGGAGGACGCGCTCGGGCTCATCCGCGCCGCGCGTCCCGCTTTGCTTCTCGAACAGGAATGATCGCGCTCCGTACGGAACGTGAAAATATGGAGGTCGCCATGAAACAGCTTTTGTGCAAGATCGGCGTATTCGCCTTCTCTTCCGCGCTTGCCGTCGCGCTCTGCGCTTGCGGCGGGCCCGATACGCCTTCCACACCCTCAGAACCCGAACTTCCGCCCGCGATCGCATATACGATCGACGAGAGCGTCCTCGGGACGGATAAGACGGCAAACGACGCCGATTTTTATGCCGAAAAGGTCGCGCGCGCGGAGAATAGCCCGCTCGCGGGGAAAACGATCTATTGGCTGGGTTCTTCCGTCACCTACGGGGCCTCATCCGGCGGAGAGTCGATGGCGGAATTTCTCGCGGCGAAAACGGGCGCGAAGTGCGTCAAGGAAGCCGTCTCGGGAACGACGATCTTCGACGACGGCAAAACTGCGGACACGGGGGAGAGATCATATACCCGCCGGCTTACCGAAAGTGCGGTCTTTGATACGGCGGAACATGTCGACGCCTTTATTTGCCAGATCTCCACCAATGACGCAACAAAGGCGCGGCTCGGAAAGCGCGGCGCGCTCACGGCGGCGACCGAGACCGACAAAGTTTTTTTCGACCGCGCTACGACGCTCGGCGGCGTGGAGTACATCATCTCCTATGTAACGGAGGTCTGGGATTGCCCCGTGTATTTCTATTCGGGAAGCTATTTCGGCGACGAGGGAGAGGGCGTGCGCGTCAACGGCGATCCGTCGGGTTCCAACTACGCGCAGCTCATCGAGGACGTGAAAGGGGCAGTCGCAAAATGGCAGTCCCTCGGCTATGAGGTGGACGTCATCGATCTGTACAACGATGCGGATTTCAACGCACAGGTCTCCGACGAATACTACAAGTGGTGCACGAAAGACGCGATTCACCCGGAGCGCGCGGGCTATCTGAATTGGTGGATGCCGTACTTCGAGCAATTCCTCATCACAAAATTAGGTTAAAAAACACAGCGTCCGCATCAAAGACGCAATGCATCGTTGTCCTCCAATATCTCCGCCTCCACAGTTCGGGTCTACGCCTTACTTCGGAGCAAAGCTCCTCGTACGCCTCGTACGCCCTTAGGCAGAATAAAGAATGTGCGGTCGGGCGACGTGCTTAATTCTGCCGAGGGATGCGGCATGCCCATAACCTTAGCGACAAAGAGGTCAAATCAATAGACATCCATGCAGCGGGCTTGAATTTGATTCACGCCCCCTTTGCATTTTTATGTGTCCCAGATCTCATCATCTTGAAGGAAATAGCGGTATAACATTTTCTTTTCAAATTCACTCGCCGCTCTTGTTTCAAGTCGTTTTTTAATTTTGGGAACGATTTCAGATTTATGCTCAATAAGTTTTTGACGCAAATTGGCTCGCTTTGCAAAATTTCCCCACATATAATTTGATAAGTCAACTTGCGTATAGTCAAAATGATCCGGATCTATAAGGAAATGTAAGATTGGATATTTTGGGGCTATACTGGCAAGCCTGCTCAAGTCAGTTATGACACCTGTTATTTTCATGAAGCAAATAAATTGCAACTCCTGTTCGATAGGGTCTTGTTTTACGATGCGGGAATTAGATGATATTTGATCTAATTCAAGAAGCGACTCTATTGCTTTCTCAGCGTCCTCTTTCCTATATGTAACAAGTTTGTTCCAAATGAACTCATAAAGCAGTTCGCGTGGAATACTTTTAAGATTCGCATTCAATATTTCTTTTATTGTTGAAAGTTTTTTTGCCGTAGTGATTTTCTCCCAAAAGAAGTAGATGTCTTGAATTTTGTCTTTCACATTTTCGGATGAGATAATAATGGAAAACAGCTGGTGCTCCACTAATTGGGATTTATTGGGGAGAAGTGCGCGAAGGAGTTGTTTTACTGCATAGGCTCCACGATACTGATAGAGTTCGTCAAATTTTCTACAACGTAAAATATTTTCTATCAGAGGAATGCCGTTTTTTATTTCAATATAGGAAATAAAATTTGTAAAAATTTGCATGCTATATGCGGCATCGGGAAGAATATGTGAGCAATAATGTTCAATGAATTTTTTACAACATAGTAATTTTTCCACACCGATTCTCAGTTTTCTACGATCGCTGATTGATATTTCGATTAAGGGAATTATTTCGGCATAATTCATCAAAACCGATAAGATTTCGATATCTGTGATTGTAGTAGACAAGATTGTTTCCACTAAATTCTCAAATGATTTTACAACAAACTTAATCACCTTTTCGTTTGTTTTCAATTTGACAATATTGTACTTTTTAATTAATGAGTCTAAGGCCTTAGGTGTTATAAATTTAGTGATAATACAAAAATCCAACGGCAAGAGCGCATACGGTGTTTTATATGACGGAAATCCCCATTGCGACCGCGTTATCTCGTGTGCTTCGTTGGTGCAAAGTATTGCTTCAATATAAAGATATAAATATTGATGCAGCGTTGAAATGCCATTAAAAACAAGGTGATTCCGAAAGTAAAACATGAATTCCTGTAGCGCAAGATTCTGTATTTTGTAGAATTCCGATAATGTATCTCCAAAGATAAAAGAATTATTGGAATAGTTGCTTTTTAATTTTTCAAGATATTTCCGCATAGCATTTAAGTCGGAGCAATTTCCATCAGTCCAATCTTTGTATGGTTTATAAATTATATCCAAGGATTTTGATTCAATGCTGGATAGAAAATTCTTTAAAGATTGTCCCACTCTAAAATTGAATTGAGCTAGCAAATCTTGATTGTAAAAATAAGATGCTTTTTCTGAAACAGAGAGGGACTCTTTATTGATCTTCGCAAAAAAGGCGCGCGCGGTATCAACTGTAAAGCGAGGGGAAAGAATAAGACTGTGATAGAAAAAATTGGCTAAGGTAAAGTTTCTTTCGGTTTGTTCTTGCAACTCAACATATCGGTTTTCAACATAGAAAACAAATAGCTGATTTTGGAACAGTTGATTGAATAATTTCTTTCCCAAAAAAATATATTCAGGTTCTTTTTGATTGGATCGATAAGTTATATAATGGATGCCGCAGTTGACAAAAAGTTGTTTCAGGTCTATTGCTCCTTTTTCTCGCAAAGTAAGAAATTTACTCAACTGTACATACTGACCTTTATCGTAGAGTGTCAAAGTCGAAGAAGCTTTATACCCTTGAATCAGCAATAATTTGAGCAAGATTCCAAGGTTTGAAATATTATGGATTTTAGCCAATTCGGTTATATATCTGAAATGAGAATTAGCCTCTACAATTGTATCCAGCGAGCTATTTTTAACGTAGGAAAGAAAACTGTATAGATGCTTTCCCTCATCAAACTTAATAGATGACGGTATATTTTTTATCAAAGGCACCTGATTGATATTTACAATTTCAATGCCGTTTTTCTTAAAGTATTCAATTTCCAGATTGCTTATTACCTTCTTATCCAAAACGAGATAACCAATGCTATTACTTTGCGCTTCTCCTTTTTGCGACCGCAAAAAGTTTATCCAACTAATAATAAGTTTTATATTATAGTCGGAAACCGAGTAACCCAAAAAAAGCAATATGTGATCCGTGAGCAAAGCTTTTACAAAAGTTTCAATCAAAATGTGATTTTGAGAATAATCCAAATAATCCGATTCTTTTAAGACAATGGTAGACGGGGTTCCCAGATCTCCATGCATTTTAATTATATATTTTGATTTTTTTGCGCACAGTAAGTCTTCGTCTTTTACAATAAGATCGTATTGATCGCGAAACATATTGCTGGAAGACTCAAGTAGGTTATCGTAGTTCGTTGTAATGATATGATCGGGACAAATGTCAAAGATCGCTTGGGATAAAGGTGCATCCTCATTCACGGGCGGGAAGGATTGATTAATAATTTGTGAATATTTATCAGGATCTCGATTATATGCGTATTGAGGAATTTTAAGATATTCATCAGGTGAATATTCTGTCTTTATTTTGCATTTTGTATTGCAGCCTTTTCGCTTCAATTTACAATCATCGCATTTTGAATAACCGGAAAAATCTGCCATAGCTACAATTAAATCTTTCCAGCTCGGCATGTTTTCAACATTTCTTGATACGCCGGATCCAATAAAAAGAATCAATTTTTTGTTCTCATTTTTTTCACGCAAAAGTCGAATTGTCTTGTAGTAGTCAATCAATTCCATAGGTTTTTCCTCATCATAGCCTGTAGATAATTCTATTTTAACTTATTTGCTTTTAAAAGTCAATTTATACGCCTTCTTTTGACGAATGATTAGACTTGTCTTTTACTCCGTTTGTATTTTGAAAGCGAAAACATTTTGCGAAATAAAAACGGAGAATTAAAATGACGAACTTATCAAAAACAACGGATGCAAAGACGAATACAATCTTAAAAAATTGAGACAGACAAACGTCATGGCTGATAAAAAAACAGGCGGCGGGGTTAGTTGCGCTGCCTGTTTCACATATTCTTATTCCCGTTCGCGGTACTCTGTCGGGGTGCATCCGACATACTTTTTGAAAAATTTATCGAAGAGAGTATGGCCTCCGCAACCGACCTGCTTGGCGATTTCGCTAACCGGGCGGTCGGTTTGCCGCAATAATTTTTGGGCTTCCGCCAATCTTGCATTTCTGACGAAAGATTGAAAAGACTGATGCAGTTCGTCTTTGAAAATGCGGTTGATCTGACCGTGGGTAAGATTGAATTGGTCGCAAAGAACTTGCAGGGTCAGCTTATCGGCAAGGTGTTCCGCAATGTAGTTCTCAATGTCAGGACCGTACTTTTTGCGCTTTGGTTTGATATTGGTCTTCGTCTCCTGGGCAAACTGCAACATGCCGATTTCCGTGAGGGTCATTACAGATCTTATCCGCGTGGCATTGCAAACGATGAGTCCGTCTTGAAATTTATCACAGTATGGATCGGCACGGTCGCTATGACGGAAATGGTCAAGGAAAATAAAGCCCGCCAACTCGTTTTTCAGATATACGGCTTTAGCGGCTGCGGCCTCATGTTTCCGCCAAAGGCGCATATTAAACTTGTGCGATGATTTAGAATTTTTCAAAAATTCGATGATCCTATCGTGTTCTTCTTCCATTGCTTCTTTTGGGTCGGAATAGGCCGCCGCTATTAAACGATATTGACTGTCATATACCGAAATGGATAGCTTTGCAAGCCCTTGAACGCAGTTCATATAGGATTCCAGTCGTTTGATATCATATATTCTTTTCATAACACATTAATTATAACCGCTACGAAGAGGAAATGCAAGCGGTTTTTATTTTTTATTTTGTTTTCTGTATTGTTCCATAGACATGCCGTTCTTCTTCTTAAATATCTTGTAAAAGTATTGATAGCTTTGAATTCCTGTATCCGCAATGATCTCCTGCAACGACATCTCTGTGTTGAGGAGCAAATGCTCCGCATGCGCGATCCGTTTGGCATTGATGTAGCCGACCAATGTATCGTTTAAATTCTTTTTCAGGAGTTCGCAAAGGGAACTTCTGTTAATGCAAAATTCCCGGCAGAGGGTCTGTATCGTGATTTTTTCGCGGAAGTGCTCGTTTATGTATTTTTCAATGGCTTTTGACATGGGCGTTCCAATGCTGATGGCGCCCGAGTCGCGGATGTAACAAATGATCGCGTTGAAAACGGCCTTCACATATTCTATGGATGTCGCGTCTAACATGGGCAACTCGGCGTATGCGGAAAGCATGTAGTCTATAGCAAGTTTATATTTATCGGCCGTATCTTTGACCAATTCCTCCGAAGAATAGAATTTATCACGATCCCGGAATTTGCCCATCATCAAGTACGCGACAAGCTGCCCGTCGATCCGGATAGGCGTCACGGCCTCCGCGATTCCCGCGTGACAAGTATAGATCCACGGTTCGGTGTACTTTTCCGATTTTTTGGCATTCTCACGGTTGCATGCTTCGCACGCCTTGAGTCGGGACTCATCTTCACCGATGGCAAGGCAATAATCTGTATATTCACTTGCATTCCCGCTGCAAACGGGTTCGAGATTCCTGTTGAATAGCGTGATCGTCACATTCGTTAGGGAATAGAATGCGTTCAGGATGAGTCCGAGCTTTTCAGTGTCAAATTCGATATTCATGCTTTCATTATAGCAAATTTCGACTCAAAAGCAAATGGAATTTGTATATTTTATGTCAAAATCAGTAAAAAACTTACGATTGATATATGTTTATCGGACGATTGGACATATTCAAGAGGCAAAATTTGTGATATAATAATACAGCAGAATGTCAGTGGTGGAGTTATGATAGAAGTATATCGATCTCTCGAGGCGCTTGTACGCTATGCCGAGAAAGAATTGTATCTGTCGAAAAAGAACATAGACTATGTTCGCAACAGCATATTTCGCTTGTTTGGACTGGATGCATATCCCGGATCGGTGCAAGATGCAGATGTAGAGGACGAGACTCCGGAAAGGTTGCTTGATGCGTTGATTGAGGCAAGTATTTCTGCGGGGCTGTTCGAAGCGCAAGAAGCGGAATATTACCGTGACGCTATTATGGGCGAGCTAATGCTTTCGCCCAAGGATGTGCAGTACATTTTCGAGAAAAGACGCGAGGCAGAGGGGAGTGAGGCCGCGCTTGGGTGGTTTTACGATTACAGCGTCAAGGGCGACTATGTGAAGAAAGCCGTTCTCGACAAGAATCCGCGCTTCTCATCGCAGGGACTTATCATCACCATCAATAAGGCAAAGCCGGAGTTCCGCGATCCCAAGAAGGCGGTCAGCGGGAACTCCACCAAGACGGGCTATCCCAAGTGCAATATTTGCCACGAGAATGAGGGCTTTGCGGGAAGGAATAAGCGTACCCTTCGGACGATCGACATTACGCTTGGCGGGCAGCCGTGGTTTTGGCAATACTCGCCTTACGGATATTTCAAAGAGCACGGCATTGCCGTCAATTACAAGCACACGCCAATGTATATCGACCGCGGCACTTTTACGCGGCTCATGGATTTTGTGGATATGTTTCCCGCCTATTTTATCGGTTGTAATGCGCCGCTTGAGCGTATCGGCGGGAGCGTCCTTGCCCATGACCATTATCAGGGCGGCGGTGAGATTCTTCCCATGCACAAGGCCGGTGCAGCCTATACCCTGCACAGCCCAAGCTATTCCGATGCAATCGTTGAAGTGGTGGATTGGGCAGGAACGGTCGTCAGAATCGTTTCGAAATCCCGTAGCGATATTGAAGAGATCGGCGAGAGCATCCGTGCGAAATGGGTCACTTACGAGGACCGCGCGCTCGGCATCATTCCCGAAGATGAGAAGGGTGTCCACAATGCGATCAGTCCGACGGTCGTCAGGACGAAGCGCGGCTATGAGATGAGTATCATTCTCCGCAGCAATATTACAAGCGAACAGTATCCCGATGGCGTGTTCCACGCCCATCCCGAATATCATATGATCAAAAAGGAGTCTATCGGGCTCATCGAAGCGCAAGGACTCTTTATACTTCCCGGCAGACTTGAAGCACAACTCGGCGAGATCGAAACACTCATTTCAGATGGGAAGCCGCTTCCCGAAACCCTTCAAGAGTTCAAACTTGTCTATGACGATGTGACGGAACGTGTGGGGTCAACCTCGGACATGGGTAGGGTGAAGGCCGCCATGCGCGAGGAATTGGGAGCGATTTGCAACGCGATACTTGACAATACTGCTGTATTTAAGGATAAACGGCAGACCATTGCATTCATGAATGATTTGGGGTTCTACGCATGATGAATAAATCCGATTACCGTTTTGAAGTTTCAGCAGCAGGAAGAGTCAATCTCATCGGAGAGCACGTCGATTATTGCGGCGGGAAAGTTTTGCCTTGCGCGCTTTCCCTTAAATGTACTGTCTATGCCCGCCCCAACGGGTCGGATTTTATCAATCTTTGTTGGAGCGATCTGCTCGACAAAGTATCGCTCGATATCCGGGAGTTAAATCAATACCGCGAGCTGAAACATGCAAAGTATCAGGCGGGCTGTGCCTATTTTTGGCGGGAGGCGGGGCATGAATTGAAGGGATGTGATCTTCTGATCGATTGCAAAGTTCCCTTCGGCAGCGGGCTTTCATCCTCTGCGGCGATCGAGGTCGCAACGCTCGGTGCTCTTGCCGTGATTGCCGGTGAAATTCCCGATCCGGTGGAAATCGCGCTTCTCGCACAAAAGGCGGAGCGTGAGTTTGCGGGCGTGAACTGCGGAATCATGGATCAGTATGCCTCGGCTTGCGGGAAGAAAGATCATGCCATGCTCCTTGATTGCAAAACGCTGAAATGCGAACAAATTCCCGTTAAAACGGGCGAATATTCCCTCCTGATCATCAATACCAATAAGCCGCATAGTCTCATCGAAAGCAAGTATAACGAACGGCGTGAAGAAACGGAGATGGCATTTTCCCTTTTGAAACGCAAAATGGATATTGACTGCCTGGCAGATGTCAGACCTTTCCGTCTTGTGGAGTACCGAACAAGTTTACCCGGGATAATTTATCGCCGCGCAAAGCATGTCGTCGATGAATGCGAGCGCGTTCGGCTTGCGGTGGAAGCCATGCAGAACGGGGATATGAAACGACTTGGTCAACTACTAATGGAATCGCACATGTCCCTTGCCGACTTTTATGAAGTGACGGGAAAGGAACTCGATTGCCTCGCACATGCTGCATGGGATCACCCTGCTTGTGTTGGGGCGCGCATGACAGGGGCGGGTTTTGGCGGTTGTACTATCAATCTTGTAAAATCGAATGCAATCACAGATTTTAAGCGTAAGGTCTGCTATCGGTATATGCAAGAAACGGGTTACGAGGCAATCTGCTACGATGCAGAGATCGCTGACGGCTTAACTTATAAAAAATTGTAGGGGGAAGGTAAGAGCATGAAGATTTTGGTGACAGGTGGTGCGGGATATATCGGCTCCCATACTTGCGTGGAGCTTCTCGAAAGCGGGCATGAAGTTGTCGTCGTTGATAACTATTCCAACGCTTCTCCCGAAAGTCTCAGGCGTGTGGAACAAATCACGCAAAAGAAGATTTCCGTCCACGAAGGAGATGTGCGCGACAAGACATTGCTTTCGCGCATCTTCGAAGGACAAAAGATAGATTGGGTCATTCACTTCGCGGGGCTGAAAGCGGTGGGGGAATCCTGCCGAAAACCCATTGAATATTATGACAACAATATTGGCGGTACGCTTGCACTTTTGGACGTCATGCGCGGACATGGGTGCAGGAAAATCGTTTTTTCCTCGTCTGCGACCGTCTACGGCACGCCCGAAAAGTTGCCGCTCGACGAGAGCTGTAAGGTGGGCGGCACGACCAATCCATACGGCACAAGTAAGTACATGCAGGAGCTGATTCTGAAAGATGTTTATGCCGCCGATCCCGAGTGGACAGTGGTGTTGCTCCGTTACTTCAACCCTGTCGGCGCGCATGAGAGCGGGCTCATCGGCGAGGACCCGAAGGGCATTCCCAACAATCTTACGCCATATATCGCGAAGGTCGCGATTGGCAAGCTGAAAGAGGTCGGTGTTTTTGGAAACGATTACCCCACGCCCGACGGAACGGGGGTCAGAGACTATATCCATGTCGTGGACCTTGCAAAAGGGCATGTCGCTGCCATCGATAAAATCGAGAAAGCGGGCGTTTACACCTATAATCTCGGCACGGGGAAGGGTTACAGTGTTCTTGACGTAATTCATGCGTTTGAGAAAGCATGTGGACATCCGCTTCCCTATGCCATCAAGCCGAGACGGGCGGGTGACATTGCCGAGTGCTTCTCGGATGCTTCGAAAGCGGAGCGCGAACTTAGCTGGAAGGCGCAGTTCGGCATTGACGATATGTGCGCATCCCTTTGGAATTGGCAAAAGAAAAATCCAAACGGTTACGATCCGCGCTAATTTATTTCTGCGGGTTTCGTAATATATTGTCCCCCACCCCCTTTATCGTCTGCGGAGTTTTCCGCAGGCGATTGAGAGGGAGGGAAGACTATTCCGGTTACAATCCGCGCCCATTCCCGCGGCTTGTAATAAGGGTCACCCCCCCCTTATATAGCGTCGCCTGCGGAGACATCCGCAGGCGATTGCTGATGGAATTTTCGTGCAATCTTTGAGGGTTTGGGGTGCTATCGGATATCGTGATTGTTATGAGCATGGTATTTGGTCATGTCCGTATGACGTATGACTGATTTTCACTGGGGGAAAGCGCAAGATGAGAGATGGGGCCAAATCGGAAGTGACGCATATCATCGGCAATGAGTTTTTGACTGTTGCGGTATCGAACCTCGGGGCTGCGATCCGGTCGCTGCGTTTGGGCGGGAAGGAACTTTGTTTAGGTTTTTTGTCCCAGAAGGAGCGGATCGAAAGCGGAACGTATTGCGGCGCAGTCATCGGGCGCGTTGCGAACAGGATCGCGGACGGGCAGTTTATCTTGAACGGCACAACTTATTTTTTGACGAAAAACGACAGGGGAAACACACTTCACGGCGGGATCAATGGTTTTGACCGCCGTTTTTTTGATGTCGCATATCCAAACGGTATCCTTACAATGACGCTTTGCAGCCCGGACGGCGATCAGGGTTTCCCCGGGAAGCTTAACCTGCGCGTGGAGTTCGTTTTGGAAAGAATGTCGCTCACCGTTCGCTTGACTGCGGCCAGCGATGCGGAAACCGTTTGGGCGCCCACCATTCACCCGTATTTTTGCTTGGGAGACAAGCCAACGGTCGATGATACATATCTTCAAATATTTGCGGATGCCTATACGCCGATGGACGGACGGCAGATCCCGACGGGGGAGTTGAGTTCCGTCGAAGGAACTTCCTTCGATTTCAGAGAACCGAAAAAGATCGGCAGAGATATTGGCGACAAGGTATTGTCGTCAACAAACGGTTATGATCATAACTTTGTCTTGCGTGACAGTCATGCCGCGACCGCATATAACGAAAAGAGCGATATAAAAATGGATATCTATACCGATATGCCCGGCCTGCATTTTTATTCCGGAAATTACTTAAATGGGTTTGACGGCACGCATGATCTTCATCCGCGAGAGGGGTTTGCGTTGGAGCCGCAGTTTTTCCCCAACGCCGTTAACACACCCGCTTTCAAGCAGCCGATTTTGGAACGGGGGAGAGAAAAAACATACTTTATTCGTTATGAATTCGGCATCGGAAGTCCAATTTTGAAATGAAGCGCATGGCGCACATTTGACCAAAAAGGAAGGGTTTTGTTAAATTCCATCATTGCAGCGCGGGCAAAATTGATCGGAATGATTGTTTGAAGTTAAATTCGAAAAATATTGTACAAATTTCTTACGATTGATATAATTTTTTCTGACGATTGATTATAGACGGATTTTCGATTCGGTGATAAAATGTGTAATGTAAAAATATGTAAAATAAACGAAATTTGGAGATCCGTGCCGTAATTTTGTTTCTCATTCGGCGAGGATTTGGAGGACAGATCTATGAGCAAATTGGCACTGAATATTATTCATCGTCCCGAGCTTTCGCCGGAGTATGCGGAGAGGGCGCTCGGCGGAAAGAGGGACGTGCAGGATGAATCGTTGGATATCTTTCTGTTTCAACAGGAATGCGCCCATGAATGCGGACTGAAAACAACGATCCAGATCACTTATGCGTCTCTTTTTTCAGATAAAATCGTGAAGATCGCAAAAGAACATCACACAAAGTACGGCGATGAAATCGGTTTATCTCTTCTCGGACTTCCCTGCAAGCAGTTTAAGGAGAAGTATAAGACCGAGGATTTCTGCATTTGGATGTTCGACGAAGAAACGAAGAAAGAGATCGTTGACGACTGTTTCGGGCTGTTCTATGAGAAATTCGGTTTCTATCCCGAATCTACGGGCAGCTATTTCCTCGACGCATTCACAATCAACTACATGAAAGAAAAGTATCCGAACGTGAAATGCGCCGTTGCGACCTGTTGGGAGGAGGGTCCGAAAGCATATCATACTTGCAATAATAGTTGGTACACGTTTATGGACGGCGGCCCGTGGAACCCGTGGATCCCGTCGAAAGTCAACTCCCACTGTCCGGCGAGCGACAAGGAGGACGATAGCGGCATCGTTGCGATCCCGCACCTGTCTCGCGATCTCATGGCGTGTTTTGACGGGAACGGAAGCAATTTCGGCACGCACCCGCAGAACGTCTTGCGCGGCATGATCTACTACGAGGACGAGAAAGGGACGGAATATCCTTACCTCTACAATCTCATTGACCAGTATCGGCATCTTGCCAAGTACAACGATGGATTCTGCTACAACATGATGTTCGTGGGACCCGGTTGGCTGAACAAGGCGGGGCGTTGGGAATCGCCCTACGAACGCCTCGCCAAGTCGTACAAGGATGTCATGAAGTACTACGGTAAACTCAAGCGTGAGGGGAAATGCGTCGATATGACGATGAGCGAACTCGCCGACTATTACCGCAGTACCCATAATTATCACGACCCCGAAAGTGCTTTATGGAAAGACATCCTTTACGGGAGCGATAAAGAATATTTTTGGTATGCAGATTGGCGCATGCGTTGCTGCCTCGATTTCAATCAGGGCGGCGCGATAATCGATCTTCGTCCCTATATTGCCCGTATTCCCCAAAAAACGGGGATCGGGACGGAAAATGTATATGACGCATCCTATCCCTATCTGATTCAGGCAAATTACCGAGCGGGGTATTTTACGCACTATGCGGGCGCGGGAACGATAGAATCCTGCAAAGTTCATTATAAGGGACAAACCGCCGACCTGTGCCTCTGCCGTACAATGGCATCCTTTGAAAGATTTCCGAACGGGATTCAGATCAAAACCAATCCCGTTACGGTTTCCCTTGCGGGATTGGATATAGTCATTCAATCCACCTTCTTTTTCCCGAATTGCTCATGCGGAATCATCAATATCAAGCGAGAGATCCTCAATGATCTGCATGGGGAAGAAGTCGAACTTGAAGAGTATTTTACGGGAGGATTCGGGACAACGGAGTATCAACCGGACATGTCGAAGATCCGTTTCGAAACATATCGTTTTGTGCTCCGTGACGATATTCCCAATCCGCTATTTCCCGATTGCGGTGTATTGCGGGAAGAAAAAGAGGAAATGCAATTCGCCTATAAGGGCAGAAAAATCGGGCAAGGGCAGGGAAGAACAAATGGCGCTTTTGCCATAATTCCCGACATACAGACGAAAGTGGGATTGAATGGCGACGAGGCGGATGCCTGTTCCGCAGAAGAGGGAATTGCATTCTCGCCCGTTTACCATCTTCGCATCAGTAAGAAATTGAAAGGAGGCGAGTTCAGAACATGGCTCAGTCTGGAAAAGGCAAATTGAATTATCGCTGCCCGCGTTGCTTTATGCGGGACATCGACATGGATATGTTTTTCGATGAAGAAAAAAAAGAGTATTACTGCTTGCGTTGTTGTTTCCGCGGCAGCGAAGAAGAGGTTTTGAAGCTCAATGACCAGTACAAAGAAAAATACGGCAGGCTCAAAGAGCGGGTCGTTGATTTCGGAACCGACAACGAACCCCCTAAATTTATCCCGCATAGAGCGGGAGAACAATAAGCGAGGCAAAAAATTATGAGACTTGGAATTGACGTCTCCACATATTTGGAGGAACTTGAACATGGCGCCAAGTACTTTGACGGAGGTAGGGAGGTGGATCCGCTCGATCTTTTCCGTTTGAATGGCGTAGACGGTATGCGTATCCGACTTTGGGTGGATCCGAAGTCGGAGGACGGCAAACCATATCTTGCGGGCAACTGCGATCTCGGCAACTTTCTTCGTCTTGCCAAACTCGCAACGGGCAAGGGATACAAAATCATGCTCGACTTCCATTACTCCGACTTTTGGGCAGACCCCGGCAAACAGATCATCCCAAAGGCATGGCAGGGGCTCGGCCCGGAAGCTCTCGCCGAAAAGGTATATACCTATACGGCAGAAACGCTCAAAGCGATCAAAAAAGAGAGAATCGACCTTGAATACATTCAAGTCGGCAACGAAATCACGAACGGGATGCTTTGGCCCGTCGGAAAACTCATTGAACAGCCGGGCGGTTCCCGTACCAACTATGAGAACCTTATCACGCTCTATAAGGCAGGCGTTAAGGCGTGCAGGGAAGTATATCCGAAAGCCGCGATTATCCTGCACCTTGAGAGGAGTTACGATCAAAAGGTTTACAGCGAATATTTGACGCAAATGCAGGAGGCGGGCGTCGATTACGACATCATCGGCTACAGCTATTATCCTTACTGGCACGGAACATTCGACATGTTCTTCGCGAACGTCGATATGTGCAAGAAGTTCGGAAAAAGGCAGATGGTCGTGGAACTCGGCTATGCGTTCACTGCAGAGGATTATGTCAAAAACGAACACGGCGGGGCGCAGCTCATCGTCAGCGAGGAGAATATGGCGACGCTCGGTTTCACCCAAGAGTATCCCCTTTCGCGCGAAGGGCAGGTGCATTTTATCGAGGATTTCTTAAAACTTGCCAAGCAGCACGGCATCGAGGGTGTCTATTATTGGGAGCCGCTCTGGATCCCCGGAGACGGGATCTGCTGGGCGTCGGAAGAGGCGATGGAATACACGGGCGACGCAAAGCGGTATGCCGAGGCGGGGAAGGAGAAGTCCACACGCAACGAATGGGCAAACCAATGTCTGTTCGATTACGAGGGACAGAAACTTCCCGCGTTCGACAAGTATAAAATTTGACAGATACGAGGCAGGGCGCGCCCTGCCGTTCTGTACTATGTCATATAGCACAGAAAAACTTGATCAGGGAGATGTCAAGATTTTTGTCTTGATGTGAATAAGCAAATAAACAAACAAGGAGGCAAAATTATGAAAAAACGGTTACTGATGATCGTCATGAGCGCTTTGATGATCGTGCCGGTTGTTTGCGGTCTCGTGGGATGCAACAAAGGCGGCGATTACGACTATTCGATCACTGTTTGGGTCGGCGAGGGGACGGATACGCTCACCAAACAACAGATCGAACGCTTCAACGAGACGAATGAGGATGGCATCAAGTTCAAGGCAACGGTTGAAATCGTCAGCGAATCCAAAGCCGCGGGCAATGCCATTTCCACGCCTGCGTCCTGTGCGGATATTTTCTGTTTCGCGCAGGATCAGCTCGCGAGGGTTGTCCATTCCAATCTCCTGATGCCGCTCAATACGGGTTCGGTCAAGTCGATCACGGAAAATTGCGACGAGGCTTCCATTGAAGCCGCAAAGATCGGAGGGACGCTTCGGGCTTTTCCCTTCACGAAGGACAACGGATACTTCATGTACTACGATAAGCGTGTCGTAAAGGAAGAGCACGTCGGAAGTCTCGAAGATATTCTCGCCGATGTCGAATCCTATAAGGATAGCTCGGGGAAGGGCAGGAATTTCTCCATGAATCTTACCGAGGACGGCGGGAGTTGGTACTCCGCATCTTTCTTTTATGCGACCGGTTGCAAGTCTGAATGGACGACGGATGATAGCGGGAATTTTATCGATTATGATGATACTTTCCTTTCCGATGAGGGAGTAATCGCACTGAAAGGATTGCAGAAAGTTCTCAAATTCTCAAAGTACATCTCTTCCGCAGAAGTTGCAGATCTGAGCGCGGCAACTCCCTCCGCAGTCGTCGTGTCGGGTATTTGGGGCTACAAGGCGGCACAGCAGGCTTTGGGCGATAATCTCGGCGTTGCGCCGCTTCCCTCATTTACGGTGGACGGAGAAAGCTATCAGCTCGTGTCCTACCTCGGCAGCAAGCTCATGGGCGTGAAACCGCAGAGCGATCCTTACCGTGCGGCATATCTGCAAAAGCTCGCGATTTTCCTGACAAGCGAAGAATGCCAGAAAGAACGCTTCGAGACGGTTGGTTGGGGTCCCTCAAATGCCGAGGCGGCGAAGGAGGCTTCCTCTCCCGCGCTTGATGTGCTTTTGAAGCAAGCTAAGACGACGTTGCAGGGGCAGTATCCGACGAATTGGTGGGCAAAGCTCGACACAATGGTTGGGAACGCAATGACAAGCGAAGGCGACGATGCGTCGCTCAATGCACTTTTAACGACGTATAACAACGCGCTTAACGATTTGAAAAGATCGTAAGACGGAGAACTATGATGAGTAAGAGGGGAAAAATAACGGAGCTGGAAATCGGCGGCGAAATGCTTCCGATGCGGCTCTTCATGAAGTTTACATACCGAGGCGAAAAATACGCAGCTTTTACGCCTGCTTACCGTGCGAGCTCTTCCGATGAGGGGGAGGTCGCACTTACGCATATTGTTTCGGTTAAAACCAAGAGCGAGAACTACACGGAACGTAAAGTGCTTTTCGCAATGTTCACATGCATCATTCATATTGTCATGATGCTTTGTGCACTGTGCGCGACGCTCGTCTTTGTCCTTTCTCCCGACCTTTGGTGGGTCGGAATGATGATGATCATCGTTGGTGCGGCCGATTTCGTCATGCTCATTCCTTTTCACCGTGCGTATGCGCTTATCCAAAAAAATCAAAAACCGCGAACGAAATCCCGAACGACTTATTACAAAGTGATTCCTTGCGAAGGAAGCGACGAGCTCTTTGCCGAATTTGAAATACATTTCCAAATTTTGGAGAAACTCTCAAAGAATCTGCCGCTTTCGATGCTGGAGTATCAACGCTTGAATTTTGGTCGGAAGATCCTTTATAAGACGAAAATGTTTTTCCTCGGGATCCCTAAGTGGGTCGCCGGCAAATTCGTAAAACTCGGTCTTTTGATCAAGCATTTCGGGGTCTCGGTGTGGGATAATATCAAGGATGTCGTCATGACCTTCAAAAACGGCAGTTGGAAAACGAGAGTCAGCTATCTTGTAATGGGCTTCGGGAATCTGATGCACAAACAATGGTTGCGCGCGCTCGTGTTCTTCCTGTTTGAAGTGGCGTTTATCGGCTATATGGCAATGTGGGGCGGCGCGTGGCTCGGAAAGTTCGGTTCGCTCGGCACAATCGCAACGATCGAACAATACGATCCCATTCTTGACGTTACAACAACCGTTCATGTCGACAACTCATTCAAGATCCTGCTGTACGGACTTATCACGATCTTCTTTATCGTTGCGTTCGTTTACACTTGGCGGTTGAACGTCAAGCAGTGCCGCATTCTCGATGAGCTTTCGGCTAAGGGTGAGAAGATAAAGACGAGCAAAGAGGATGTTCAGGATCTCGCGGATAACGAATTCCACAAGACTTTTCTTTCACTTCCCGTGGTCGGCTTTGTTATGTTTACCGTTTTACCGATCATATTCATGATCCTTGTCGGCTTCACGAGCTACGATTATGAAGCGGACGGATACAACAACCTCTTTTCTTGGGTAGGGCTGGATAACTTCAATCAGATACTGACTTTCGGCTCAAAATTGTCCCTCGCTTTCGGCGAAATTCTTGCGTGGACGCTTATATGGGCAGTCTTTGCGACGTTCTCCAACTACTTCCTCGGAATGTTCGTCGCGATGATGATCAACAAGAAGGGGATCAAGATCAAGAAGTTTTGGCGGACGATCCTTGTTTTGACGATCGCTATCCCGCAATTCATCTCGCTTCTGTATGTGTCGAATTTGTTCGCGGATAACGGCATTGTTAACGCAACGCTCATGAGCTGGGGCTGGATCAATGCGCCGATTCCGTTTTGGGGAGACGGAACGCTTGCAAGAATCATGGTGCTTGTCATTAACCTCTGGGTGGGGATTCCATATCTCATGCTCACTACGACAGGCATTTTGATGAACATTCCGCAGGATCTGTATGAATCTGCCCAAACCGACGGCGCAAATGCATTCCAACAATTCTGCAAGATCACAATGCCCTATATGCTGTTTGTCACTGGGCCGTATCTTCTGAACAGCTTTGTATCAAATATCAACAACTTCAATGTCATTTATCTGCTGACGCAAGGCGGTCCCGCAAATTTTGCGTGGGGCGACGTCGGCGGGTATATCGCGGGCGACACAACCATTCTCATCACTTGGCTCTTCGGGATCACGACGGGGAGCGAAGCGAACTATAAGATGGCGTCTGTGATCGGTACGATGATCTTTATCGTTATTTCGGTGCTGTCGCTCATCGTTTTTACAATCATGCCTTCTACAAGGCGGGAGGAGGACTACTCATGACGGACAAACAAGATGAAAGCGGCGAGGTGTTTGAGTTCTATGGCACCTCTCCCTCAAATGGGAAAAGCACGGAGATCGAAATCCTGCTTCCGGAAGGTAAGAACGCCGATGAATATAACGATTTGCCCGTACCTTCATTCGGCACGATCCCGAGATATGCGGAGGAAGCACCCAAAAAGGAGCGCATTTCCCAAAAGACGAAAGACAGGATCGGAAAGATCGCGATATACATTGTGCTTTCTTTGATGAGTCTCATTTGGATCCTGCCGTTCGTCGGGATCCTTCTTGAATCATTCCGCTGTGAAAGCACGGGACTTGCCGGCTATCTTATTCCGAAGCAGTGGGGGTTTGATAATTATGTCCGTCTGTTTACGTTTCAGGATGGGATCTTCCTGAAGTGGTACGGCAACACTCTGATGATAGGGTGCGTGACGGCAATCGTGCAGACGGCATTTCAGCTTGCGACAGCCTATGTTCTTTCTCGGTTCCGATTTAAGGGGAGAAAACTCCTGATGAATCTCATCCTTGTGTTCGGAATGTTCCCGGGATTTTTGACGCTCATTCTCTTATACACTTGGATGCACGATTGGAACTTGACGGACGCGAATGCGCCGTATGGCCTCATGATCATCTACTGTGCGAGTTCGGGAATGGGCTATTATATTGCAAAGGGATTCTTCGACACAATATCCAAATCCCTTGATGAGGCGGCGAGGGTGGACGGCGCGTCGCAAATGCAAGTCTTTTTCAAGATCATTTTGCCTCTCTCGAAGCCAATCGTGATTTATTCGATTCTGATGGGCTTCATGGCTCCGTGGGGCGATTTCGTCATGGCGACGTTCATGGCAAACAATGCCTCGGCGGGATATAACGTCGCCGCGGGTCTGCAATGGCTGATTACAGATTCGATGAAAAACGAATATTATACGACATTCTGTGCCGGCGGCGTCGTCGTGGCGGTTCCCATTACGGTTTTGTTCCTGTTGTTGCAAAAATATTATGTCGCAGGTGTGACCGGCGGCGCAGTAAAAGGATAAGGTGAAAAATATGGCAGAAGTAGAGCTTATAGGCGTAAAAAAGGTTTACGGCAAGAATGTGGTTGCCGTAAAAAACTTCAATCTCAAGATCAAAGATAAGGAGTTTGTCGTATTTGTCGGACCTTCGGGGTGCGGCAAGTCTACGACGCTCCGCATGATCGCGGGACTTGAGGACATCACGGACGGGGTAGTCAAGATCGGCGGCAGGGTCGTCAACAATCTGAAACCAAAGGACAGGGATGTTTCGATGGTCTTTCAAAATTATGCCCTGTATCCGAACTATACGATTTTCAAGAATGTCTCTTTCCCATTGACGCTCAAAAAAATCCCTGTGGAAATACCCGTTAAGGATAAAGAGGGCAATGTGCAAAAGGTCAGGGTCAAAAAGCGCAAATTGACCGCGAAAGAAATTACCAAACAGGTGCAAGACGCTTCAGAGATCCTTAAAATCACACAGTATTTGGGAAGAAAGCCGAGGGAACTTTCGGGAGGACAGAAACAGCGCGTTGCGATCGGCCGTGCGATGGTGAAGAACGCATCGGTGTTTCTGCTCGATGAGCCGCTTTCCAATCTCGATGCACAGCTCCGCGCAGAGATGCGCTCCGAGCTCATCAAGCTCCGCGAAAGAATCGATACGACTTTCATCTATGTCACGCACGACCAGGTGGAGGCGATGACGCTTGCAGATAGGATCGTCATCATGAAAGACGGGGTGATCCAACAAGTCGGTACGCCTGCGGAACTGTTTGACATGCCTGCCAACCTGTTTGTCGGAGGATTCATCGGATCGCCCAAGATGAACACTTTCAAAACGTACCTTGATCGGGACGAAAGGGGGTATTTTATCAATCTCTGCGGCGTGGAAAAGAGGATCACGGGTGAGCGCGGCGAAGCGTTCAAAATGAAAGATGTGGCACCGCAAGATACGATCCTCGGTGTGCGCCCCGACCATATCACGCTTTCCAATCATGAGGATCCGGAGGCGATTCCTTGCGTAATCAGCGTGAGAGAGTTTATGGGTTCCTCCTTGCATCTCCATGTAACGACTCCGACGGGAGAGGAATTGATCGTATGTGTTCCGACAATGCCGCTTGACCGTAACCAAATTGCGAAACTGGTATCGGGAACCCGCGTTTATATTTCGTTTGAAAGTAAGGTGATGCACTTTTTCTCGGCGGAAACGCAAGTCAATCTCCTTGTGGACGATGCTCCGGTCGTGGAAAACAAGGTAGAGACTGAGGAGTTAACGGACAAACCGCGTAAGAAATGGCGGCGTATTTCTTAATTTTATAAAGCAAAGAAGGTGAATATTATGAAGAAAAAAACTTTGTTATCCCTATTGTTGGTTTTATGTATGCTTGTACCGCTTGCGGCTTGCAATCAAGGCGGGGCGAAAGTGACGAGCGTAGAGTTCGACCAAGCGGAAATTTCTGTCAACGTCGGCGAAGAAATTACGCTTACATACACCGTGTTTCCGCAAGGGGCAAATACAGCGGGGACCAGATGGCTTTCATCTAATCCCGACATTGCGACGGTATCGGATGCCGGCGTCGTCAGAGGCATTGAGGGCGGAAGAGCGGCGATCCGTGTCAGTGTCGGCGGGAAATCATCGCAATGTACCGTCACGGTCATCGATCCGAGCAAATTGCCCGTTCCCGTTTCCGGCATCACGCTTGATCCGCAGTCGGTATCTCTAAATGCGGGTGAAACGAGACAGCTGACGGCAAAAATCGAACCCGAAAATGCTACGGATAAGACCGTGAGTTGGTCGTCGTCCAACACTGCGATAGCAACGGTCAACGCGAACGGGCTTGTGACCGCCGTCGGCGGCGGGCAGGCCGTTATTACGGCAAGAACGTCTAACAATTACAGCGCAAACTGCGTTGTCTCGGTCGCAGGGGAAGCGGGCGCAAGCGAGCTTTACGTCGGCCAAGTGCAGAGCCTGAAAGATCGTACGGACTTCATTATGGCAATGGATTCTTCCGAGCTTCTTTCCGTCGAGGCGGCCCGTGCAAAAAACGGGCTTACTTTTAAGGATTTCGACGGAAAGGAAGCCGACGTTCTGCAAGTTCTGAAAGATAACGGCATCACCGATATCCGTATCCGCGTATGGAACGATCCTTATGCCGATGAAGCAAAACAGCAGTCCTATGGCGGCGGGAATTGCGACGTAGACAATGCGGTCGCACTTTCTGAGCGCTGTGAAAAGGTGGGGCTTGGCGTCATCATCGACTTCCATTACAGCGATTTCTGGGCAGATCCCGGCAAGCAGAAAGCGCCTAAGGCTTGGGCGAATATGAACTTGCAGCAAAAAACGGATGCGCTGAAAGAGTTTACGGCGGAAGCTCTCACAAAAATAAAGCGGACGAACGTCAGGATCACGATGGTTCAGATCGGCAACGAAACGACGGGCGGGCTCGCGGGCGAGACCAACTGGGCGAATATCTGCAAGCTCATGAACGCGGGCGCGCAGGCGGTGCGTGATGTGACGGGCACGGTCGAAAATGGCGGTGCAAAAGTTGCCGTGCACTTCACCAATGCGGGAAACGGCGATTACCTCGGCCGAGCCATGACCCTCTTCAACAACAAGGTGGACTACGACGTTTTTGGAACCTCATGGTATCCGTATTACACATCTCACGGCTCGCTTTCGAATCTTTCCACGCAACTGAAAAGTGTCCACGAGCAATACGGCAAGGATGTTATGGTTCTGGAAACGGCGTATGCGTTTACCCGTGAAGATTTTGACGGCTGTGGAAATACGGCGCTTGAAACGACCACCCAGCCCGTCACGGTGCAAGGCATGTCGAATGCCGTACGCGATGTTATCAAGACGGTCGCGGATCTCGGCGATTACGGTCTTGGCGTTGCTTATTGGGGCGGCACATGGGTCGCGGCGAGCGAAAGTACGGTAGGCGCGACGAATCGCGAACTTTGCAAGGAATACGGCTGCGGTTGGGCGACTTCCTACGCGAAAGACTATGACGGCGATGCGAACGACGGCGGCTCTATGGTGGATAATAACGCATTCTTCCTCTCAGACGGTTCGCCCATCGAAGCGCTCAAAGTATTCAAAGAGGTCTATGAGGGGCATACGACAGATATAGCGGCGGATTATCTCGAAGAGCAGGAAGTGTACTATACCGTGAATGAAGGGAGCATCGAGCTTCCCGATACTGTAAGCGTGGTGTTGAATAACGGCTCACGGCTGGTTGTCGACGCAATATGGTCGGTGGCGCAGGGCGAACTCGACGAATATATCACAAAGGCCAATATGTACACCGTGGAAGGGACTACGATTTACGGCGGAACTTGCTACTGTAACGTTTGGGTCATGAACGTCAACCTGCTTACTGAGGGCAGCTTTGAGGGATTTGCGAGCTATGGCGACAACACGACCCACTTTATCCAACCGAGTATCGGAGATTGGCGCGTCAAATATACGAAGGCGACGGACGAATTACAGCTTTTCGTAAGCAACAACACGGGCAATGCCCGCATGGGGACGAACAGCTTCCACTTCTGGGATAACGGCACGGTTGATTTCGAGCTGAGCCAGACGCTCACCGCCGATAAACTGTCGGCTTTCGGAACCGGCAAATATGGATGTTCCTTCGATTTTCAAGGTAACGACGGTACGAATGTCGATATCCATGCTTATATCACGATCAAATTCAAGAACGGCGAAGAAAAGACCGTGACAGGATCGCAGGCGCAGATGAACGGTTGGCAGAAGTGGTCGCGCACGTCGATCACAGGTGTGGAGATCGATCCGGACGAGATCGAGAGCGTCACCGTCGGGATCCATGTCAAGGCGGATTTCGCGGGCGCAGGTCCGTGGGGCAACATTGATAATTGTCAATTCTACTTTGAAGAGTAAAGGTTTCAAAGGAGCCTTTCTTAAAATAAAAGGAGCGTGATAATTATGGTATAAGAAATGAACGTGCAAAGCACAAGGTGTATCTATTGAACTGTTCGACGAAGCGTTCCGATGAGGAATGCGAACCAAAAAAAATCCAATTAAAATTTCAGGAGGAATCTATTATGAAACATGGTAAACAAAAACTGACAGCGCTTTTCAGCATTCTGTCGCTCATACTCCTTTGTCTCGGGCTTGCAGCTTGCGGGACGATAACCTATAAGGTGACGCTTGACTACAATGCCGATCAAGGCACCGTTGCGCTCTCGCCCCAAGCAGAGAATAACGAGTATGAATATGGGGACAAAGTCACCGTTACGGTTACAGCAAACGACGGTTACGAAATCGAAACGTTCGCCGTCAGTACAGATGCAAACGCGAGCCTCACTGACGGGACGTATGAACTGACCGTTTCTGCGAATACGAACGTAAAAGTTACCTTCAAGGCGACGGAACCCGTTGTAGAGAAGTACTCGATCACGAAGAACGCGCCCGAGAACGGCGAGATCGAGATCACTCCTGCGGCTGGCGAAGATGGCAAATATGACGAAAACACCGAGATCACGGTGACGTTGAAACCCGCGCAGGGCTATGAGGTGGATACCTTCACGGTCGGCGGCGCGGACAAGAAGGGCGACCTCAATGAGAACGTCTATAAGTTCAACCTTTCGGCGGATACCGAGATCAACGCCACGTTCAAGGCGTCGGAGCCCGTTGTAGAGAAGTACTCGATCACGAAGAACGCGCCCGAGAACGGCGAGATCGAGATCTCTCCTGCGGCAGGCGAAGATGGCAAATATGACGAGAACACCGAGATCACGGTGACGTTGAAACCCGCGCAGGGCTATGAAGTGGATACCTTCACGGTCGGCGGCGCGGACAAGAAGGGCGACCTCAACGAAAACGTCTATAAGTTCAACCTTTCGGCGGATACCGAGATCAACGCCACGTTCAAGGCGAAGCAGTTCTCCGTTACGACGACCTTCGAAGCCGGGCAGGGCTCGATCACGCTTTCTCCCGAACCCACAAACGGCAAGTACGCGTATGGCACGACCGTAACCGTGACCGTCACGGCGGAAGAGAACTATGAAATCGAGACGTTTACCGTTTCGACGGATGCACAGGCGGCACTCGACGGCGAGGGCAAGTACACTCTTACCGTTACGGCAGACGCGGCGATCTCCGCGACCTTCAAGGCGAAAGTGGTCGAAGTGCAAAGCATTTCGCTCGATGCGCAAACGCTTCTACTTGAGGCGGGAAGGGAAGACAAAAAAGGCGCAACGTTGACGGCAACCGTCACGCCTGAAAACGCGACGACGAATGTTGTAACATGGAGCGTTTCTTCGGAGGGATACGTAGAGATCTCTGCCAATGAAAACGTCCTCACCATAACCCCCGTTTCTGCAGGGGCTTGCATCATCTATGCAAAGATCGGTGAAAAGCAAGCGCAGTGCACTGTTTCTATAAGCGAGCATGAACACGCCTTCACCTCGACCGAGCAGAAGGACGACGAACAGCATTATAATGTCTGCGAGTGCACCTATAAAGAAGCGGTTGATCATACCAAAGAGTTGAAATCGCGTGATGAATCCGTTCACGGTTACGCTTGTGAAGCATGCGGTTGGGAGGCAACGGAAACGGAGCAACATTCTCTGACGCCTTATGCTGATAACAGTAATGTGTATCACTGGCAGAGATGCACCTGCGGTTACTCGATCCAAGAGGCGCACACCTATGATGAAAACGGTTCCAAAGACTACAAAGACGGTATAAAAACAGATGAACACAGTCACTGGGTCGAATGCTATGTATGCCACATGCATAAATTCGAGCAACCGCATACTTTGACGATAATAACCAAATTGGAAGACGGCAACGGGAAGCACAAGGTCACTTGTAGCGGAAGTTTTTCAGAATTTGTAGAAGGCAACAAATGCCCCTACGATGAGGAAGTCGACTGCGAAGGCACGGAACTTGTCCCGGGAACGGACGAGGATTCCGGCTGCCACTACACAAAGTGCAAAGATTGCGAGGCGCTTTTCAACAAACAAGCCCATGATGGGAACAAAGGGCTTTTCTATGATGAGAACGACGCAGATAATCACTACACCATCTGCGATTGCGGCGCGCATTACAACCCGCAGCCCCATAAAGCGGAGGAAAACGGAAAGTGTGCTTGTGGAAAAGAGATGGCGGCGCATACCCATCAGCCCGTCGCCGATGAAAACGGCTATTACGACGGCTCCTGCTCTTGCGGCGATAATATATTCTTTGAGGTTGACGCGAGCGGAAATTTGACGAAATTCAGTGCGGACGCGACTTACAAGAAAATCAAAGTCCCTGAGAGCGTTAATGGTACGGCAGTTAACAATATCGTAAGTGTATTTAAGAACAATACGAGCATTGAAAGCATTATTATTCCTGAAAGCGTAAGCAAATGGAACCAAGCTTTCTATGGTTGTACAAATTTGAAGAATGCAATTATACTTGGGCAATTTACAAGTATCGCCGCAAACACATTTACCGCTTGCACCTCTTTGGAATGGATCGTTTTGCCTGCTTCCGTGACGGAAATTAACAAGAATGCTTTTGGTACTAGTAATACTTACAAAGAGATGCCGAACTTCAAGACCGTATATTTCCTCGGGACAAAAGCCGACTGGGAGTCAAAAGTAACCGTCGCAATAGGTGGAAAAGCTACAGCCGTGATGGCACAAGTGACAGTATTGGGATTCAATGCGGACGGAGGGAATTCCGACGAATGGCATTGGGATGTGGACAAGGTAACCCCTAAATCTTGGAAGGAGGAGTGATTCCGATGGAATAATGTGACGAAGGATGCAATGTAACTGGGTATGGAAAATCCATGCAAGAAAAGGGGGTGATTCCAATTGGCTACCGATTCCTGTAAAACGGCGATGATGAGAGCCGATCGATTCAATGTGGCTCGGCGCAAAAAACGCCAAAGCCCGGGGCGTAGCTCCGGGAGAAGGACAGTCCGGAACAGACGGACAAAAAATATTTTTCAAAGGAGCTCGTATTATGAGCAAGGTATTTAAGAAATCTTATGTAATGACCGCGCTTATTTGCATGCTCATCGCATGTCTTACGTGCGGAACCCTCGTTCTTGCCGCTAACGCGCAGGAAGAAGAACCGACCTCTACCGTGACATTCACTTCGTACACGACTGTTATGAACGTGGACGAGGAGTTCGAATTTGCGGCATTGGTCACGAACCAAGACGGTACCACAAGTACCGAAGTAACCTGGTCTTCGAGCGACGTAGACGTCATTTATTTTGAAGAAGCTGGGCTTGCATATGCCAATGCAGAGGGGACGGCAACTTTGACCGCTACCGCTCCGGATGGAGCTACGGCAGACATCGAAGTCCTCGTTTCCGACGAGGCGGCTCGCGTCGAGAGCATCGAGGTCGTTCCCGCGCATCTTGAGCTCGGCGTGGGTTGGAAAACGACGGTGACCGTGAACGTTCTTCCCCTCAATGCAACGAATCAGAGCTATACGCTTTCCTCGAGCGATACGGATATCGTTACCGTAACGGCTGACGGTTATGTGACCGCTGTGGCGGCAGGTGAAGCGGAACTCATTGCGACGGCAACCGGCAATACGACGGAGGCAGGAGAGAAGATTCAGGGGATCTGCACCGTACAGATTTTCGCTGACCTTGAGGAAGCGGAATTGAGCAATGCGAATCCCGATATGATTATCGGCACGCAAACGGATCTCACCGTAACTCTTCCCGAAGGTGTGAATGCCGAAGGCGCTACATATCGTTGGTATACGGAGGAACCCGCAGTTGCGTCCTTTGATGAAAACGACGATGAAACCGGAACTCTTCGTGCATGGAGTTTTGGTTCTACCGAAATCTACGCGCTTGTCACCCTCGCTGACGGAACGCGCTATGGCGCTATCGGCAGAGCTACTGTCAATGCTGATTTCTTCTATCTCGTCGGAATGGACAATAGCGGTTGGGTAACTTATGAAACCGCTGCGGATGCCGAAGCTGCCGGCGTTCTTCTTGTGCAGGATACCGAGAATCCCGCTCTCTACAGCATCACGCGCAATATTTGGGCATATCAGGGCTTCCAGATTTGGCATGCAGGCATCAACGAAGATAGAACGACGCGGATCGATCCCTTCTGGTACAATGCTGCGGGCTCTTCCGACGACTACGTTGCAAACGGCAACGGTATGTTCCAGGTCAACGCCTATGGCGTTTACACCGTGACGCTTGATCTCTCCGACGGCATGGCGAAGGTCGATATCAACATGGAGGATGTTTTCATCACCGAACTCAATCCCTCCATCGCTGCGGATTCTACCGCCGTCCTTCAAAATGTAGGCGATAAAGCAACGATTGTCGTCAATCTTTTCCCCACCAACGCCATATATGACGCCGAAACCGATAAGATTTCGGTGAGCTTCGGGGTGGATGCAGATGCAGATCCCGAGAAGAATGGCGCGGATTATCTGTCCGTTGCGGCGATGACCGAACCGACGAAAGTCACCGATCCCGAAACCGAAGAAGTGACCTTCAGCTTTACCGTAACCGTTGAACTCATCAAGGCATACGATGGCGTAGCAAACAGTGCGTATAATTTCCCTGTAACGATCGCCATCAATGAAAATGAGAAACCCGAAGCGGCTTCCAACAGCATTACGCTTGCCGTTGCGCCCACCGACGCGGTGCTTCCTACGACGCTTGACTTTGAATCTCCCGCATACTATCTCGACGTCAATAACGGCGGCAAGGCATGGCAGATGCCCGTAGTTGCCAACGTTGATGATGAAGCTACCATCACAGCAGTCGAATACTACTCCGATGACATCGTAATTGATCCCGCAACAGGCGTTGTGACGGCAGGCGCTTTTGGCGTCTATCATCTCAGAGCAGTCGCTGTCGGCAATCCTCAGCTTGTCGCTACCGCCACGATCACGGTCTACTCCTCGCAGTTCTATCTTGCGGGCATTCTGCACAGCGCAAACCTTTGGGACGTGCTTCCTTACACGGCTACCACCATCGCGGGAACCGATTATGCGGATTGGGGTCTTACCGCAGTAGAGGGTTCCTACACCGAGTATGAAGGGACTTTCAGCTTCAACCAATATGATACGTTCTCCATCGTATTCCTCGGCATGTCCGATTCGTGGTACGGCGCGATCAACGCCAACAACATTGATTGGGACAACTCTTCGAGCGGCTATCTTTATGAGAGCGACGGTAACATTACCGTGAATGAGACGGGCATGTACACCATTCGTCTGAATCTTGCAGCCGAAGGCGGCCCTCGCTTCACGGTGAAATATGCGGGCGAAGCCTTCACGTCGCCTTTCGACATGGTGGTATATCTCATGAGAGCAGGCGGAGCATGGGATCCCGATAAGAGCAACGTCGAAAACTCGCTGGCGCATGCCGATGCGGTTCGTGTTGACGGCGAAAATGCCTCGACTGTGACCATCACCTACGACTTTGCCGACCTGCTTCCCGTTTGGCCGACCTTCCAGTTCCTTACCGCAACGGGCGATGATGCGGGCCTTGCAGAAGGGTTCTGGTATGGTTCCGGCATGCCCGGCGTCACGATCACGTCCGATACGGGTGCTTTCAAGTCTACATATACAGAGGAAGAAGCGGCTGAGGGCGGCTTCTTCACCAACGGCGGCAGCGGTTGTGAGTTCTGGTATGTCGGAGATCTGGATGTTGAGGAAGGTGAGACGCTTCCCAACCTTAAGGTTGAGTTCACCATCTCCATCAACCAGTACGGCCTCATCACCGCGATTGCGATGAACTTCGTGACGGCCGAATAAGGATTGCCGTCCTTGAACTTTCATCTTTATCGGTTGCCCCATCATGCCGATTTTATCGGCATGATGGCGGGCGACAGTAGTTGTCGACCCCCTGCGTCGGCAGAAATGCCGACGCAGGACTTGGCGACTATTTCAAAATGGACAGTTGATAATTTCCCCATGTCCAATTTTGTCTGTAAAGCGGGAAGAGGAGGTGAAATTGAATGAATATCAGAAAAAGAATCAAACGTTTTTCCCTTGTCGCTTTGATTATCATGCTGACGATCGCATTTGCGGTTGCGATTGCGGCGTGTAATGGCAATAAGGATGCCCCGCATACTTACTACTTGTCTCTGCAATCGAACGATTGGAAGACATATGACTCGGAAAAAGATATTCCCGAACAGTATTTGTTTACGCAAAGCAATAGGGAAGACGGAATTTATGAGTTGAACATTGTCCTTGACGAAAACGAGCAATTTACAGTCAATTTGCTCGGTTCCTCCGAAAAGATAGGCTATGAGGCTCTTTTCTCGGCGGAAAATATCCTGACGGAAGGGGAAAACGGTAGCCTGAAAGTTTCCGCTAAGGCAGCCTTCACTCTCCGCTACGATGCGAACAATCATAATTTGACCTATACTTACACGGCCGAGATCGTGTCCGTGTCTATCACTGCACCCACAAATGAATTGTACGTGGGCGATTCCTATACTTTTATCGGCAGCGTTCTATATTCGGACAAAACGGTTAAATCGGACGTATCGTGGTCCTCAAGCGACCCCGACGTCGCTACGATTACCGACGAGGGCGTTGTCACGGCAATTTCCGCCGGAACGACTACGATAAAAGCCGCAGCCGGTAATTTTTTCGACGAAATTGAAATTACAGTTCAACCGAATTTAGTTCCGGTAGAGAGCGTAGAGCTTGATCATGAAGAATTAAAACTCGAGCTGAATGAGGAAGCGAAACTTACGCCCACCGTACTGCCCGAAAATGCGACCAACAAAGCGGTCTTGTTTACCTCCGACGATGAGAGTATTGCCTCTGTCACGGAGGATGGGGTCGTCAAGGCTGTCGGCTATGGCGTCACGACGATCACTGTGACGACGGCCAACGGGGGCAAAGCCGCTGTTTGCGAGGTGACGGTCATCCGCCACGTTGTCGCAATTCGGCTCGATACCGAGGAAATTACCGTTGTCGCGCAAGGTTTACCCGGAACGATCGCTGTTTCTTTTGCGCCGTCAGATTCTACGAATAAGGATTTGACCGTTTCCATCGTATCCGGCAGCGACTTCGTTTCTGTTTCGTGCGTCGGAAATCAGATCAGCGTTCAAGGGTTGGCGGAGGGGACGGCAGAGATCTGCGTTACGTCTACAGACAATTCTGAGGCGGTAGCCTATTTCAACGTCACTGTGCTCGCCGAAAAATCTGTTTTGCCGAGTCTCCCGAATTCCATTCGCCTTAAAATCAATGAAGAACAAGTCCTTACGCTGATGATCGAAAATGCTGAGATTCGCAGTGTGTCATGGGGTATTACTGACATGGGTGTCGCAAGAATCTCACAACACACCTCAGGCTCCGCATCCGTGACTGTGCAGGGAGTTGCGTTCGGGACAACGACGATTAGAGCTACGGTTTATGATACAAATAACAAGGTATATTCCATATTTAGCGAAATTCAAGTCACCGATGATTATTTCTTTGTCTATGGATACGGTTTTGGCGAATACGATTGGGATTATGAACACTATGTATCGGATAAAAATGCCGCCGAAAAGGCAGGCATCCTTTTCGAGGAAGAACAAAACGGCATCTATACGCTTACCCGTTATCTGACCCCTCAAAACGGATTCCAGATCATTTTCCCGACGGTTGGAAACTACTTGGACGAAGGAACTCAGCAGTGGAACAGAAATATTCCGTCCGATAGCGTTCCTGCGTCGGAATACTATGACGCTTCGCGATCTGATTCCCAATATGTTTCGAACTCTTCGAGCTATTTCAAAGTAAACACTCCGGGCACCTATCGGATCACGCTTGACCTTACGGGAACAGCGGCGAAAGTCTACATCGAAGCCATCTCGGTCGATCTTTCCTCCATTGCGCTCGCATTGCAAAACGACGACATGATCTTGCGAAGCGGCGAGAGTGCGATCATCAATTTCACGTTGGCTCCGGCGGCTGCACTCGTCGATGAGAAAGATCTAATCGTTGAACTGAGATCCTCGTTTGCAAATTATTCCGACTATGTGACCTTCGAGGTCGATTTTGCCGCTCGGACGATCATTGTGACCGTTACGGAAGCTCCCGAAGAAGAAATTCACTTGAACGTTGTATGTTCTGTCGGCGAGGTAACTTCCGAGCTTGAATTGGTGGTTTTGCCTGCTAATGGCGAAGTGACGCCTGTTACAGAGATAGCCTTCGAAGAGGAGCACTACTACTTCAACGTCAACAATGGCGAGGGGAATTGGACGACCACTGTCAAGGCTTCGGTCAATGAGGATGCCACTATACAGCAGGTGAAGTATGCCTGTGTCTCATCGACCTCCGGGTTCTCCTCCGATTATTTCGCGACGGTGGATCCCGATCTCGGGGCGGTGACCGGAAAGAGACTCGGCACCTTCGAGATCAAGGCAACCGCAGTCGGGGATAAAAACTATACAGCGACCTGCTATGTGACCTTCTATTCCGACGTGCTCTACCTTACGGGTGAGTTCAATGAGATGAACTCCTATGAGGCGCTCGGGCAAGATCAAACGACGACGGATGGGACCAAGTTTGAAAAGTACACCTTCAACATGGACTCCAAGACGCATTTTACGCTTGAGGTGCAGCTGGAAAAGGTAAAATCGCTCGGCGTAAGAGAGGAATACGGATTCCAGATCGCGCACTGCGGGATGAATGACAATTGGACTTCCCTGATTTATGGCTGTGCGGATAGTGAGCATTCCTATGGCTTTTCAGAACACTTCAGCTCCTCAGGCGGTGCAAAACCGAGTTGGAAGACGCTCGTGGCGGGCACTTATATTCTCGAGGTCGATTTGAGCGGTATGCGTCCGGTTGCGTTCTTCAACTTAAAAGAGACCGCGTTCCAGGACATCGCTTTGCGCGCCGAAAGACAGAGCGCAAAGAAGGGGGAGATCGTAGAGGTACAAGTCCTCTCCTATCCTTCCTTTACAACGTGGAGCGGCGAGGTGGAATGGTCTGTGCAGGGCAACGAGAATCGTTACATCTCCTACCGGTACAATGAAACGACCAAGACGCTCTCTGTGACGGTGATAAACAGCGAACATGCCGACGATGACAAGGAGGTGACTCTTATCTGTACGATCGGGAATCTCTCCGCTGAATTGACGCTCACGATTGTAGCAGAGCATCATTTGGAGCGCGTTTTTGATAAAGACGGACATTGGGATCGCTGTACCGACATGGGATGTAATTACACCGAAAATCATTCGGAACATCATCTGAGTAGTTCACTCACAAACACCGATCCTCGCGGACACTATACAGCGTGCGATGAGTGCGGATATGAGAGCGGGCTGACCGAACATACTGTGCCCCTGAATAGCAACGGAGTCTTTGATTTTACGAATGATGAGTGCCCGGTCTGTCACTTCAAACTTTATACGATCGAAGGCGGAACGCTTACGAGATTTGATGCAAAAGCCGAAAAGGTAAAGATCCCCACAAGCGTCACGGCGATCGGTGACAATGCATTTGCAGGACATAGCGAAATCAAAGATCTGCCATTGCCCGCGGATTTGGTAAGCATTGGCAAAGGGGCATTCAAGGGATGCTCCGGGTTGACGTTCATCTTTATTTACAAAAGTGTCACCACAATCGGAGAATCTGCATTTAGCGGTGTATCGGCTCAAATTCTCTTTGATGTCAATGCGACGATAGACAGACTTGACGGATTCGAGGGATATTTAGGTACTTCGTTTACCATACCTGCAAGCGTGAGAAGTATAGCCAGTTGCGCATTTATGGGGTCGAGCCTGACATCTATTGTAGTGCCGGATAATGTAAGTATAGGTACAAGTGTTTTTGCAGAATGCCGAGATCTCGTAACGGCTTCCATCGGGAACGGTAGATACATCATGGAATCTACTTTCAGAGATTGTGTATCTTTGAAAACGGTTTTGACCACATATGGACCGATGAGAAAAGAAGGGTTGGTCGGCATGAATGCTTTCTCCGGATGCACAAGCTTTGAGGCATTGTACTTTAAGTTTGATTATACGTCGCTTGGAGAAAAGAGATCGGATATAGTGGTAAGTACTGGCAATGATATCCTGCTCGGACGTTGTTATGCCTATGCAGAGGAGCAGCCGAAAGATAACAGTTGGCTCTTCAATGACAATGGCACGGATGTTGCCGCCGCGAAATGGTTTGCGGGAACTTGGCACTTTACCGACGAGAAGAACCAAACGATCGACAACATCGAAATTTGGGGAACAGCTAAGACCGTGAGCAATGAAACAACGCTTTTCTATATCGAGAAGCGTAAAGGAAATGTTTGATTGATATCAAACGTCCGAACCATTCCTTCCCCAATTCTTTTGGGGAAGGAACTATGGGCGGGCGAAAGGGTACTATCAACTGTAACCGAAGTACGAACGCAATATCCTGGGAGATCGGCAGATCTTATGTATCTGATCTCCAGGATTCTTCTTCTATACCTCACAGCTTTTCCCTAAACAAATTGAAAGCATGTTGCATTTGGTTAGGAAACGCACCTATAAAGTATTCCGGTAGTTCAAGATCTTTTATGGACTGATTTAAAATTGAGTCCAAACAACGTTTTAAAGTTGATTGCATATTGTAAATTGGAACAACTACAGTTAGCAGATTTTGATTGTTTTCTTCAATTTTCATAATATTCCCTCCAATAATTAGTAGTTATTATGGGCGAAATATACTAATATTTTAGAGAATATTTTCGCAATATCTTGACAATTAAGGCGAGGCGAAGGGAGCGGACGCTCTCCTGAAAAACGCTCGCAAAAAAATTCCAAGTCTATAAAATTCCTTTTTTAGAGTTGTATTCTACCAAGATGTCTTCGGACGAGATTTATCTGTATTAACGATAATGCAGACAGTTATCTCGACCCTGAGTCATTGGAGAACATCTCTAAAACGGCCGCAGGCTATCCTTACAATTTCAGAGCCGTGCGGCATAAATCCCGTCTGAATGCAAACATTGTATTCGGACGGGATTTGAATTATGGGAAACCAAACGATATTCTTCCGCAATCAGCCGCGCATTGTCGCGACGAGCACGATCGCGGGGCCGAAGGAATGCGAGGGGATCATCGGCAGATATGTCGAAACGGCGCTCTCGGACGACATGTACGGAGAATCGACGTATGAAAAGGCGGAGTGCAAAATGCTCTCCACCGTCATCGACGGCGCGATCGCGAACGCGGGGCTCAAACGAAACGAAGTGGATCTGATCGTCTCGGGCGATCTTTTGAACCAGATCATCTCCGCAAGTTTTGCCGCGAGAGATTTCTCCGTTCCCTTTCTCGGGGTGTACGGGGCTTGTTCCACTATGGCGGAATCGCTTGCAGTCGCGGCGGCGTTTATCGACGGCGGGCATATCAGACGCGCCGTTGCGGCAACGGCGAGCCACTTTGCCTCCGCGGAGAGGCAGTATCGCTATCCGCTCGAATTGGGGTGCACGAGGCCTCCGCAAGCGCAGTGGACGGTGACAGCTGCGGGCGGCGCGCTCATTTCTGCCGAGGGGGACGGCGTACGTATCACCTCGGCGACACTCGGAAAAGTCGTCGATTTCGGCGTAACGGACGTGAACAACATGGGCGCCGCAATGGCGCCGGCGGCGTGCGATACGATCTTGGCGCACTTCCGCGGCGGCAAAGAGGAGCCCGAGGCCTACGATCTCATCGTCACGGGCGATCTCGGCGCGCTCGGGAGCCGCATCCTCAAAGATCTGACGTGGGAGAAGGGGCTCGACATCTCCGCCAATCATGTTGACTGCGGGGAGATCATCTACAATGTGATCGAGGACGAATTTCAAGGCGGAAGCGGGGCGGGTTGTTCCGCGGTTGTGCTCAATTCCTACCTTTTCAATAAACTCATGGGCGGAAGTTTCAAGCGCATTCTCTTTGTCGCAACGGGCGCGCTGCTCTCGACGGTTTCCTCTGGGCAGGGGGAAAGCATTCCCTGCATCGCGCACGCCGTCACGCTCGAGAGGTGATGGCCCGCTACATACGATTATGGAATACGTTGAGATCCTTTTGATGTTCTTGAAAGCGTTCGCGGTGGGAGGGGCGATCTGCGCGATCGCACAGGTCGTCATCAATCTGACCGACCTCACCGCGGGGAAGATTTTGGTCCTGTTCATGCTCGCGGGCGTTGCCCTCACCGCGATTGGGGTGTACCAGCCCCTTGTGGACTTTGCGGGCGCGGGAGCGACCGTCCCCATCTCGGGGTTCGGCTATCTTCTCGCGAACGGAGCGATGAAGGGGGCGCAGGTGGGACTTTTCGAAGCCCTCACAGGTTCGCTTGCGGCGGCGAGCGCGGGGGTATCGGCGGCCGTCGTTTTCTCCTTCATCATGTCGCTGATCTTCAAGTCGCACACCAAATACAATTAAAAACGGACGACCTTTCAACGAAAAAAAATACTATGCTATGCGCCCGATCCGTACAAAAATGACGAGGAAAAATGTCGACAACTCGCCATTTTTTCTGGTTTATAAAGGGTTTTGCATAATTCTTATGCGTATGTTTTGCATAAAGTTATCCACATTTCGGCGTTCTTTTTTCTTTTTTCGACAAAAAACGTACGTTCATATAACAATATATTGAAAAAGTTATCAACAAAAAGGATAACTTTGTGGAAAACCCAAAAGAAGTCCCGAGAGGGCGTCGGGATAGGGCATGTCCGCATGGGTACAGCCGCAAAGAAAAAATTTTTCGGGCAGAGCATACCCATGTCGAGGACGAGGGGGATAGGAGCGGCCGAAGGGGGGTATGTCCCGCAGACGGACGCGCGGTCGGACATGGTGCCGCCCTGCGAAAATCGCATGTTGCGGCCCGAGAGTCTCTGCGGGCGGGGCATTCCGCGCCGCGATCGCGCCATGTAATTTGAAAGTTGCTTCAATGCTTTCGGGAATCAATATACATCGCCTTTTTGATTTCTATGCTGCCGGCATGAGCTTGCCATAGGCAGCTCACGCCTAAATGCCAAATTCACTTTTTGACCGCTTGATTTTACTGTACGGCTGTGATATAATGGGGGCGATATCGGGATGAAAAAGGATGTTGTGGGTTTTTGCGGCTGTTTTGTCCGCAGTGTTTGCGGGTATAACGGCGATACTCTCAAAATGCGGAGTGAAGAACGTTCGTTCGAATGTCGCTACTGCCGTGAGGACTTCGGTAGTATTGGTTTTTGCTTGGATTATCGTATTCATTACGGGCGCATACAAAACTCTGAGCGGAATATCCGTGAAATCGTGGGTATTCTTGATCCTTTCGGGGTTGGCAACAGGCGCAAGTTGGATATGTTATTTTAAGGCTCTGTCGCTTGGCGAAGTATCAAGAGTCGCGGCGGTCGATAAGTCAAGCGTAGTTTTATCGGTGATATTTGCGATCATCATTTTCCCCGATGAACGCACGCTCTGGTGGGCGAAACTCCTTTGCCTTGCCGCCATTGCCGTGGGGACGTTTTTCATGACCGATATCAAACGCGGGGAGAATAAAGGCAAATTTGCATGGCTGATCTTTGCTATTCTTTCTGCGGTATTTGCGGCGGCGACTTCTATTCTCGCAAAGATAGGAATCGAGAATGTGGATTCCAACGCTGCTACGGCAATACGCACCTGCGTTGTCCTTGTCTTGGCTTGGCTGATCGTGCTTTGCAAAAGGGAAGTGAAATATGTCAAAGCGTTGAGAGCCCGGGAAATCATCTTTCTTGTGCTTTCGGGATTGGCAACGGGTGCAAGCTGGCTGTGCTATTATTACGCAATTCAGCAAGGCCAAGTCAGCGTTGTCGTGCCGATTGATAAATTGAGTATTTTGATAACCGTGATATTTTCCCTTATCGTATTCAAAGAAAAACTGTCTGTAAAGGCGTGGCTCGGTTTAGCGATGCTAACAGCGGGGACTGTTTTCATGGCTGTGTTCACATAAATTTCTAAGTTCAGTGATGATTTCGATTCAGCGGAATACAAGAAAGGCGAGGGCAGTTTTTGTCCTCGCCTTTTGCATAGAAAAGACCAACCTAACTCGGTTCGAATTAGGTTGGTCGTGGTGCGCCGTAAGGAACTACTTCGCCTGCGGCTCGTGCCGCCTTAGTAGCGCAATAGAAGTGCGGCGGGGCGAATCCCTAACCTTTGGTTCCGTAGACCAACGCTCTATCCAATTGAGCTAACGGCGCATATTCGGTTTTGTGCGATTCTCGTTCCTTACAGGAGCTACTTCGCCCTACGGGCTCGTGCCGCCCGCGATACAATACAGTAAAACAAAAGGAGGCCAAATGCCTCCTGTTTGTTTGGTGCGCCGTAAGGAACTCGAATCCCTAGCCTTTGGTTCCGTAGACCAACGCTCTATCCAATTGAGCTAACGGCGCATATTCAGTTTTGTGTGATTCTCGTTCCTTACAGGAGCTACTTCGCCCTACGGGCTCGTGCCGCCTTAGTAGCACAATAGAAGTGCGGCGGGGCGAATCCCTAGCCTTTGGTTCCGTAGACCAACGCTCTATCCAATTGAGCTAACGGCGCATGTGCGTTCGGGTCTCTCAAACCCGACACCATGACATTATATCCGAATCCGCACTGTTTGTCAACGGTTTTTGGCGCGAAAAAGAAAAAATTCCGAGAGCAAATTTCCGCGCTTCACGGCCTGCTTCCGCGATACGGTGCCGCGCCCTCGGTAAATTTGCGTGAAAATTTTCATTCATCTCTTTACAAACCGAACAAAGTGGGGTATAATATGCGTGCAGGAGGGGGAAATGAGGACGCACGAATCCGAAGAAATGTATCTCGAAACGATCTTGCTTCTCAAAGAGAAGCATTCGAGCGTGCACGCGATCGACATTGCGGGCGAGCTCGGCTATGCGAAGTCGAGCGTTTCGCGTGCGGTCGGGCTGCTTTTGCAGCGGGGCTATATCACGATCAACGAGGCGGACGAGATCTCTTTGACGGAGAGCGGCCTTGCGAAGGCAGCGGACATTTACGAACGCCACCGGGTGATCACCTCTCTCCTCATGCGCATGGGGGCGGACCGTCCCCTTGCGGAGGATAACGCTTGCCGTATCGAACACGTCATTTCGGCGGAGATGTTCGAACTCATGAAGAAATACGTCAAGGACGACCGCTGACGTTTTCCGTCAGGGGAAGCAGAAAAATTCGGCGCGCCGCACGAATCGTGCGGCGCGCCTTCGTCTATTCGTTTCTTGCCCGTTTTCGGCGCGATTTGACGCGCTCCGTGATCGAGACGGCGATGAGATACACGCCGTAGACGGCGAGCATTCCCGGGAGATAGCCGCTAAAATCGATCAAAACGTCGGAGAACGCCGCGCCCCGCCCGACGGTGAAGAGGGGAAGCTGCAGGATCTCGGTGAGACCCGCAAAGGCAAATCCGAACAGGATCAGCGCGGCAAGGACGAGAAGGCGGCGTTTGCCGCTCTTTTTGTCGAAGCAGCACGCAACGCTTCCCGCAAGCATGCCGAGCACCGTGAAGGCCCCGAAATGCCCGAATATCTTCCGCACGAAGAGCCCCCAATTCTCCATCTTGTCGCTGAACTGTTGGCGCGTGACCGTGAGGCGTACCGTTATGAAACTGCACAGATCCCCGCCTTCGCCGCGGAATCCGGCATTGTCCGCCACCGTCACGGTGAGGACGACCTCTTCCGAGGCACGGTAGGTCAGGAGCGTCCCCTCGTCGGAAATGTCCGCGCATGCGGGGTCGCTCGTCTCATATTTGATGTAGAGATCGCGCAAGGGGGAGGAGATCGCGATGCGGACGGACGAGCCCGCGGGAACGCTCATGGCGTTTTCGCCCGCCGGGGATAAAATCGCTCCGTCCACATCGGCGGTGAAGTCGAGCGAGCGGTTGCGGACCTCGACGGTGCTGCTGACGGCGACCTCGGGAGCGAACGCAGAGTAAACGGTCAACGTCGCGACGCCCTTTCCCTTCAGGCGGTAAGAGCCGTCCTGCCCGATCTCCAAGACGTCCTCATCCGAGCTCTCCCACACGAGAAGGCGGTCGGAGCAGTTTTCGGGGGCGATGGAGGCGGAAAACCGCCCTTCCATGCCCGTGTAACCGACACAGACGCCGTTTTCAAGGGAAAAATCATGGAAATCGACGCCGAGCGTTTCGGGAGGGACGATGGGGGAGGCGTTCGGAACAACGCGAACGCTTGCCTCGGCGAAAAGCTCCGCATACGCCTCTCCGCGCGGGGTGAGGGAGCGGTACGCCGCCGTGACGATCGCTTCTCCCGCAGAGACGGCGCGGACGATGCCGCCGCGATCTACCGTCGCGACCGATTCGTCGCTGCTCGAAAATTCGACTGCGTCCGCCGTGACGTCATACGGCGAAAAGACGGGCACAAGCGCCGCCGTCATCCCCTCGGGCAACGCTATCGAAGTCTCTCCGCCCTCAAAGGCAAGCGAAAATTCCTCCGCATAGATCTCGCCTACCGTGACTGGCACGCTCACGGAGACCGCGGGATCGCTTTCGAGGGAGAGCGTGAGCGTCGTCTGCCCGACCCCGTTGGCGTACAGAATGCCGTTGCGCACTTCGGCGATCTCGGGGTCCGCCGCGTTCCATACGAGCTTGCGGTGGTTCTCCGAGGTCTCGTCGGGGAAGAAGCGCGCGGAGAGCGCAACTTGCCCGCCGACGGGAACGGCGATCTTTTCGGCTTGTTCGCCGCCGCAGAGAACGGCAACGCTTTCGGGCGGGACGTCGTAGATCCCGTCGTTTCCCGTAACGTCGGTGATGATGCCGTCGATGACGTCGCCGACCGCCCCGCTCTGCGCGGCGGATTCCGTGCCGGGGGTGAGAGCTTCGGCGCACAGCACGATCGTCTCGAGCAGCAGGACGAAGAGCAGGAGCGTCCCTGTGATTTGTCTGAAAAGCGAATGTTTCAAAATGGTATTCCTTTATCGAATTGATTTTATCATACCATAAAAAAAGAAAATTTTCAATATTTTTTTCGCGCGGACGAAAAAAAGACGCAGGAGTTTTTCGGAAAACCGCTTAAATTTTCCCCATAGCGGCAAAAAAGAGGCCGCTTTGCCGCGACCTCTTTGTAAGTCCGTTCGCTTATTTTTTTTCGCGCCTGCGCTTGTCGTTGATGATCTTGAGCGCGGCCTCGTCGATGACGGAGATATTTTCCTCCTTTGCGATCTTCACCATCTGCGTGAGCGCGGCTTTCAAAAAGACGCGCGGGATCTTCACGAGTTGGGCGCACGCCCCGTCGGTGAAGGTGACTTCGGGGTCGATGCGCTTTGCCGCATACATGACCGATTGCACGTCGCCCTCTTTCGCGGGGATCTTTTCGGGGAGCGGACGCTTGAATTTCGAATACCAGAAATTGGTGCTGTCGCGGTAGCCGTAGTCGACGGGCACGTTCGGATAGTTCCCCGCCTTCACGCCGTTCACGATGGAATTCCAATATTTTTCCTTCATGAGGATCTTGTCGATATTCAGAATGAAGTGCGCGCCGAATTTGCTCGTGATCCCGTTGAAATCGCGGTAGGGAGGCTCATACCCCTCGAGGGGGCCGGGGCGGTCGAGATAGGCGTTTTCGAGGGCGGAATCCCATGTGCATTCGAACACTTGGAACGCCTCTTTGACGACGAGAGGGCGTTCGCCGTCCGCCTGTCCCTTTTCGAGGGTGAAGAGGCAGTTCTTCATCTTTTCCTCCGTCGTCTCGCCGGGGAATCCGAGGCGGACCGCCTCGCGGAAATACTTGCGGTCGTCGGGGATGAAGTTGAGGGAGACTTTGCTCCCGCGCAGAATGTTCTGGCAGGTATTGGAGCTGTTTCTGCACTCGAGGAGCATGGCGTAATGTTCCTTGCCCGCGATATAGTAGGGGAAGCAGAGAGAATACGCGCCGAGATTCGTCTTGCCGCTCTCGGAAAGGGTGCCGATCAAGATGGTGGGCATGGGGAAGAAGGACGAGGTCTGGTAAAAGTTATCTACGATCCTGAGGTCTTTGAAGCTGCTCATGAAACTCTCCTTGCTTTTTGATTTCTTGTCTGATGTCAGTGTATTCCCAAAATAAGGAAAAGTCAAGCGGTTATGCGCGCATATGGGAAAATATGATGGGAATATCGCGGGGAATATGGGTGCGAAATCCTTTACAAATCGCATATTTTGTGTTATAATACAAAAAAAGACAGAAGATATTGGAGAAAATTATGCGCTGCTTATTTTGCAACTGCACGGAAAGCAAGGTGATCGACTCCCGTTCCGCAGACGACGACAGGACGATCCGCCGCCGCAGAGAGTGTATCGGATGCGGCAGAAGATTCACCACATACGAGACGATCGAAGTCGCTCCCATTCTCGTCATCAAGGCAGACGGCACGCGGCAGGCATACGACGTGGGAAAGGTCAAGCGCGGCATCATCAAATCGTGCGAAAAACGGCCGATCCCGCTCGAAAAGATCGACGCGCTCGCCGACGAGATCACCAAAAAGGTCTACAATTCGATGGCGCAGGAGATCTCCTCCAAAGAGATCGGCGAGATGGTCATGGCGGGCCTCAAAGAGCTCGACGAAGTCGCCTATGTCCGCTATGCCTCCGTCTACCGTTCTTTCAAAGACATTTCCTCCTTCATGTCGGAATTGCAGAGCATGATGGAGAAGAAAGAGAGCGAAGGGAAATCATGACCAAACGACTTGTCGGCGTCGGCGGCGTCACGCTGGGCGGCGGACGCGTCGCCGTACAGAGCATGACGACCGTGAGAACGAGCGACGTGGAAAACTGCGTCGCTCAAATTCTCGCGCTCGAAGAGGCGGGCTGCGATATCGCGCGCGTCTCCGTGCTCGACGAGAGCGACGCCCGTGCCATCGCGCAGATCAAGCGGGGCGTGCACATTCCCGTCGTTGCGGATATCCATTTCTCCGCAAAACTCGCCGTGCTCGCGGCGGAATCGGGCGCGGACAAACTCCGCGTCAACCCCGGGAACATCGGCGGGGAGAAGGAGCTCGCGCGCGTTGCGGACTGCGTGAAAGCGCACGGGATCCCCGTGCGGGTGGGGGCGAATACGGGCAGCATCGAGCCGTATTTTCTCGAAAAATACGGCAGGAGCGCGAAGGCGCTCGTCGAGAGCGCGCTCTCCGAGGTCGCGGCGTTCGAACGGCACGGGGTGAACGCCATCGTCGTCTCGGTCAAGGCCTCCGATGTCCGTATGACTGTGGAAGCATACGAGACGCTCGCCGCGCGCACCTCTTACCCCCTGCATCTCGGCGTCACGGAGGCGGGGACCCCGCGGAGCGGCGTCGTCAAGAGCAGCATCGGGATCGGCGCGCTGCTTTTGAAGGGGATCGGAGATACCATCCGCGTCTCCCTCACGGCGGATCCCGTCGAAGAGGTGGCTGCGGCGCACGAGATCTTGCGCGCGCTCGGGCTCGAGAGCGACTATGCGGAAGTGATCTCCTGTCCGACCTGCGGCAGGTGCGAATACGATTGCATGGGGCTTGCGGAGCGCGTCAACGAACGCGTGAAGGGGGTGCGGAAGCACTGTAAGATCGCCGTGATGGGCTGCGTCGTGAACGGCCCCGGCGAAGCGAAAGACTGCGATCTCGGCATCGCGGGCGGAAGGGAATACTGCGTGATCTTCGAAAAGGGAAAGGAGAACGTCCGCGTGCCGCGCGAGGACGCGGAGCGCGTTTTCTTTGAAAGGATCGACGGCATGACGGGCATCAATCCATGAAAAGTCAGGAATATTTGGACGAAATACGAAAATCGGCGGGGCTGAAACGCGCCGTCCTCAGAAATATCACGGTGGAGGGGAACGAAGCCGTCTTTCACCTCGTCACCGACGTCAACTATACGGCGGAGGATATCTCCTATGCCGACAGGGTGACCGCGCGCTATGCGCCGGGATTGCGCGCGAGCGTCAAAGTCATGAAGAGCATTGCGGGCGAAGAAGCCGTCCGCCGCGCCGTTTCGGACATTCTCGCAGCCCGTTTTCCCGCTCTTTCCGCCTTTATCGCCCCGCAGGATATCGAGGTGGCGACGGACGAGAACGGCGGGAGGTTTTATATCGGCGTCGGGGAAACGGAGCGCGAGGCGGGGCTTGCGGAGGGCGTGACGGACGCGGTCTCCGCGGCTCTTTCGAGGAGTTTCTGCGGGAATTGGATCGGGGAACTCCGCGCGGTGAAAAAGAAAACGGTGGAGATCGCGGGCGACCTCCCGCCCGAGGAGATCGTCTTTTCTCCCCGTTATTTCAACGTTACGAACGTTTCTCCCATCGACGGGGCAACGCCCCGCCCCGAGCGCGCGCTCTATATCGCCGACCTCACGAAAGAGGAGGAGAACGTCACGCTCTGCGGGCAGATCACATACATAGAGGAGCGCGTGACCAAGAACGGGAAGCCGTATTTCGCGATCACGATCTCAGACGGTTCGGGTTCGCTCCGCCTGATGTATTTTTCCAAAAAGGCGAGCGTGGAGAAGATCCGCGACCTGAGAAAGGGGATGAACATCTGCGTCACGGGGAAAAACGAGCTCTACAACGGCGCGTTTTCCTTCCACGTCAAGACGGTGGATCTCGGTTCCCCGCCCGAAGGTTTCGTCCCCGTCGCCCGTCCTTCCCGCCCCGTCCCCGCCCAGTACCGCACGGTATTCCCCGTGCCCGAAGCCGATCTCGAACAGGCCGACTTCTTCGGCACGAAGGCGATGCCCGCGGGCTTTTCCGACAAGAAATACGTCGTGTTCGATTTAGAGACGACGGGGCTTTCGTTGGGCGGCGTGATGGACCATATCATCGAGATCGGCGCCGTCAAGATCGAGGACGGACACATCAGCGAGCGGTTTTCCACGTTCGTCGCATGCCCCGTCCGCCTCTCCGCGGAGATCGTCTCGCTCACGGGCATCACGGACGAAATGCTCGTCGGGGCGCCCGAGATCGGGGACGTCATCGCCGACTTCTACAAGTTTACGGCGGGCTGCGACCTTGTGGCGCACAATACGTCCTTCGATTGCAGGATCATCCGCTATTACGGAGAGAAGGAGGGGTATTTCTTCGGACAGGAACAGTACGACACCGTCGCGCTCGCGCAGGAGATGCTTCCGCAGCTCAAAAATTTCAAGCTCGGCACGATCGCCGACTACTTCCATTTCGAATTCAACCACCACCGCGCCTATGCGGATGCGTTCGTCACGGCGAAGATCTTCATGGAATTGGTGCGCATGAAGGGCGCGTTGCCGAAATCCGCATAATTTTTATAAAAAATTTCGGGAAAATGCTTGCAATTCCGTTTGCTTCGTGTTATAATCAAGATGCTTAATCTATGAAAAGAGATTGAGAGCGGTCCGCCGCTCTCATTTCTTGTATATGGGGCGGCCCCGTGACGGGCAGCCCGCAGGGATAGCCATGAAAGTAAAACCGGTTTCAGAGATCGTCGCTTTCCTCGCTCCCGTTGCGGAAACGGTCGGCGTGGAGCTCGTCGACGCCGAGTGGGACATGCGGAACCGCGCGCTCACTCTCTTCATCGACAGGGAAGGGGGGATCGATCTCAACGTTTGCGAGGCGTTCCACCGCGCCGTGGACGGACCGCTCGAGGAGCTCGACCCCACCTTCGGGGAGGCGTACACGCTCAACTGTTCCTCTCTCGGGCTCGACCGTCCGTTCAAAAAGGAAAAAGATTTTCTCCGCCATATCGGGGAGAAGATCGAAGTCCGCCTGTATGCGCCGTTTGAGGGGAGCAAGTACTATGAGGGCGAGCTCCTCTCCTTCGAAGGTGGGAACGTGCGCCTGCAAACGGAGAAGGGAGAAAGGGAGATCCCCTTTGCGAAGTGCGCAAAGGTCTGCCTTTTGATCGAGGTATAACTTCGGCGGGTCCCGCCGTAAATTACGCGAAAAATAAATCAGGAGTAAACATCATGACCAACAAGGATTTTTTTGCTGCGCTTGCCGACCTTGAACGGGAGCGGGGCATCAGCGAGGATGTGTTCATCGACGCGCTCTCCAATGCGCTTGCGGCCGCATACAAGAAGCAGATGTTCGGCGAGACGGGCAATGTCGAAGTGCGGCTGAATCCCGAAAAGAATACCATCCGCTTTTTCCTTCGCCGCATGGTCGTCGATGACGATGTGGAAGAGCTGGGCGAGAACGAGATCTATCTCAAAGACGCGCTCGGCATCAAAAAGAGCGCGAAAGTCGGCGAGGAGATCTCGGAAGAGCTCGACCCGAAGGGCGACTTTTCGCGCATTGCGGCGCAGACGGCAAAGAACGTGATCCTGCAAAAGATCCACGAGACGGAGCGCGACAATACGCTCTCCGAGTTCTCCGATAAGGAAGGGGAACTCATGAGCGGGCTCGTCCGCAAAGTGGATATGCGCAACGTGTACATCGAGCTCGGAAAGGGTCAGATCGAGGGGCTCATGCTCCCGCAGGATCAGGTGGTCGGCGAACGCTACGAAACGGGCGACCGCATCAAAGTGTTTGTCAAGCGCGTCAAGAGCGGCGGAAGGAACGCGCAGGTGCTCGTTTCCCGCGCCGCGCCCGGCCTCGTCAAACGTCTCTTTGAGGAAGAAGTCCCCGAGATCAAAGCGGGAACGGTCGTCATCAAGGGGATCTCCCGCGAACCGGGACAGCGCACGAAGATGGCGATCGCGAGCGTGGATCCGCGCGTGGACGCGGTTGGCGCATGCGTCGGCAATAAGGGCGCGCGCGTCAACGCAGTCGTCGCCGAACTCGGCGGCGAGAAGATCGATATCATCCTCTGGAGCGAAAATCCGCTCGAATTTATCGCGAAATCGCTCTCTCCCGCGACCGTCGTCTCCGTAACGCAGCTCGGGGAGAAGTCCGCCGTCGCCGTCGTGCCAGACGAAAAACTTTCCCTCGCCATCGGCAGAAACGGACAGAACGCCCGTCTCGCCGCCCGTCTCACGGGTTGGAAGATCGACGTGAAGAGCGAATCCGCGGCGGCAAAACTCGACCTCGGCCTCGGAGCCCCGGAAGGCAACGCGGAGGAGTGACCGATGCTGCCGCCCAAAAAGATCCCCATGCGGACGTGCATCGCTTGCAAAACGGAGCGTCCGAAGATCGAACTGCTGCGCGTGGTGCGCAGTCCCGCGGGCGCGTTTTCGCTTGATTTTTCGGGAAGGGCCGCAGGGCGGGGAGCCTATGTCTGTCCGGATGAGAGCTGTATCAAAAAGCTCGGGCAGAAAAAGCTCCTGAACCGCGCGTTCTCGGCGCCCGTCGACGACGCCGTGTACCGGCAGATCGAAGAGGAGTTTTTCGGTGCAACGAAATAAGATCAAAACCTATCTCGGCTTTGCGCGCAGGGCGGGAAAGCTCCCGCTCGGCGTGAATGCGGCGAAGTGCGTCCGCGGGCGGGTCTATCTGCTCGTTGCCGACAGCGGCGCTTCGCCGAATACGAAAAAGGAAATCGAAAATTTGAAAAACAGATTTTCCTGTCCGCTGATCGAAGTGGACGGATTGGAAGAATTGACGGGAAAACCGCTTTGCAAACTTGCGGCGGTGCGCGAAGAACATCTCGCGCAGGCAGTGCTCGGCGCGGCGGAGGCCGATCGTCCTTAAAGGAGGGTACTTGAAATTATGGCTTATGAAACGATAGAAAAATTGGGTGCTTTCCCGAAGGAAAAGGCGACTTCTTCGCTCAAAGAGGCGATCGCCGCCAACGAGAAGAAGCTGAGCGGGATCCTCAAACGGCTCGGCGAATTCGAGGCTGCCGCCGCCCAGAAGAGGGCGGAGGAGGAAGCCGCCCGCAAAGCCGCCGAAGAGCGTGCGCGCGAGGAGGAAAGACGCGCCGCCGAAGAGCAGGCCAAAGCGGAGGAAGCAAAGCGCGCGGAAGAGCTCGTCAAGGCGGAGGAGGCGAAGGCGGCAGAAGAGGCGAAGAAGTCCGAAGCCCAAAAACAGCCTCCCGAACAGGCGGCAAAGCCCGCGGCAAGACCCTCCGCGCAGGAGCAGCGTCCGCAGAGGACGCCGCGCACGGGCACGTCAGAGACGTCCGCGCCGCGTACGTTCCGTCCCGATGCGAGAACGGACCGTCCCGCAAGACCTACCTATACGCCGCCCGCAGGCCGTCCTTCACAGCCGGGGGCACAGCGCACGTTCACGCCCCGCCCTCAGGGAACGGGAGCGCGTCCTATGGGCGCCCGCCCTTCGGGTATGCCCGGCCGTCCTTTGGGCGTGAGACCCGTCGCCGCGCCGACGCCTCCTCCCGCATCGCGCAGGGAGCCCGCGAAGAAATTCGAAAAGACGTATGTCGAAAAGTCGCGCGGTCCCGTCAATAAGCGTGCCCTGCAACGCCAGCAGGGCGCGGATATCGGCGATTTCGATAAGGAGAGCGGATACCGCAAGGCGCGCTTCGGGAAGAAGGTACGCAAAGAGACGCAGACGGTCAAGATCGACCACGCCGTCGTCACCTCGAAGGAGATCCCGATCAAAGTGCTCTCCGAAAAGTTGGGCATTTCGGCCGTCGAGATCACCAAGCGGCTCTTCAAAGAAGGGATCATGAAGACGGTCAACGAGTCCGTCGACTACGACAGCGCGGCGTTTATGGCGCTCGAAATGGGGATCGACCTCGAATATAAGCCCGAAAAGACGGCGGAGGACGTCCTCATCGAAGAGCATGGCGCAGACGAGGCGGAAGATCTCGTCGTACGCGCGCCCGTCGTCACGGTGATGGGGCACGTCGACCACGGCAAGACGTCTCTTCTCGACAAGATCAGGAGCACGAACGTCACGGCAGGCGAAGCGGGCGGGATCACCCAGAGCATCGGCGCCTACACGGTCTCGCTCCCGGGCGACAGAAAGATCACCTTCATCGATACTCCCGGCCATGCGGCGTTCACGGCAATGCGCGCAAGAGGCGCGCAGGTCACCGATATCGTCGTGCTCGTCGTGGCGGCGGACGACGGCATCATGCCGCAGACCGTCGAAGCGATCGACCACGCGAAGGCCGCAAACGTGCCCATCATCGTCGCGATGAATAAGATGGATAAGCCCAACGTTTTCCCCGACAAGGTGAAGCAGGGGCTCATGAATTACGATCTCGTCCCCGAGGAATGGGGCGGCGACGTCATCGTCGTTCCCGTCTCCGCCAAGACGGGCGAGGGGATCGACGAACTTCTCGAAAATATCTATCTTCAGGCGGAGATGCAGGAATTGCGCGCCAATCCCAACCGCCGCGCCAAAGGCGTGGTCATCGAGGCGAAACTCGACAAGGGGAAGGGCCCCGTCGCGAGCGTCCTCGTGCAGAACGGCACGCTCAGATTGGGCGACAATCTCATCTCGGGAACGACGATGGGACGCGTCCGCGCCATGATCGACGATCAGGGCAAGACGGTCAAGGAGGCGGGTCCCTCTATGGCGGTCTCCGTGCTCGGCCTCGAGGACGTTCCCAACGCGGGCGACGCGATCTTTGCAGTCGAGGCTTCGCTCATGAAGAAGGTGCAGGAGGAGCGCAAGAACAAACAGCGCGAATCCCTCATGCAGGATATGCCCAAGAGCCGCTCCTTCGAGGATATGTTCAAGGCCGCGGAAGAGGGCAACATGAAGAGCCTCAACGTCATCATCAAAGCGGACGTGCAGGGCTCTGTGGAGGCCGTCCGCTCCGCAGTGGAGAAGCTCTCCAACGAGGAAGTGAAAGTCAATGTGATCCGCGCCGCGGCGGGTGCGATCACCGAGAGCGACGTTTCGCTCGCGGAATCGTCCAAAGCGCTCATGATCGGATTCAACGTCAGGCCCGACAGCAAGGCAAAGACGATGGCGGAGCGAGCGCGCGTCGAAGTGCGCATGTACCGCATCATTTACGAGCTACTCGACGAGATGGAGGCGATCCTCAAGGGCATGCTTGCGCCGAAGTACAAGGAGACGCTCATCGGAAAGGCGGAAGTGCGCCAGACCTTCAACGTCACGGGCGTCGGCACGGTCGCGGGCTGCCTCGTCGTGGAGGGGAGGCTCATGCGCGGCGGGAAGCTCCGCATCTACCGCGACAATATCATGATCGTCGAGGGCAACGCCAAGACGCTCAAACACTATAAAGACGAGGTGAAAGAGATCGCGGCGGGCCTCGAATGCGGCTGTGCGATCGAAGGCTTCAACGAAGTGCGCGTCGGCGACTTCATCGAATGCTATCTCATCGAGGAGGTCAAACCCGCATGAGCAAGCGCACGGAACGGCTCGGGAGCGAGTTCCGAAAGGAGATCTCGGCAGTCATCGCAGGCCCCCTCAAGAACAGAGAACCCGATTTGAAGGGGCTCGTCAGCGTGACCGAGGCGGACGTCGCCCCCGACTTAAAGACGGCGAAGATCTATGTCAGCGTGTACGCCGCGACGGAAGAGGAGAAGGAGACTTCCCTCGGGATCATCCGCGCAAACGCGGGATTCATCCGCCGCGAGCTCGCGCAGGTCATGCGTCTGCGCACCGTTCCCGTGCTCACGTTCCTTGCGGACGACAGCTTCGAATACGGCGCGAAGATGGACGAGCTCTTTGCCAAGATCAAAAAGGACGAAAGCGGTGAACACGATTGATGAAATTGCAACTCTTCTGAAAGCTCTCAAAAGCGCGGTGATCTTTACGCATGCGCGGCCGGACGGGGATACCGTCGGCTCAGGCATGGCGTTGCATCGCGCTTTTTCTATGCTCGGCGTCAAGAGCGAGGTCGTGAACGAGGGACCCGTCCCCGAAAAGTTCTTTTTCCTGCCCGGCATAAGGGCGATCAAGAGCGCGCCTTCCTTCGACGCGGAGGCGTATATTGCGGTAGACGTCAGCGACGCCGCCCGTCTCGGGGCATTGGAGGAGAAATTCCGCTTCGGGGCAAAGAGGAAGCCGACGTTCAACATCGACCATCACATCTCTAACACCCGCTTTTGCAAATATAATTACGTACGCGAGCGCGCCAGCAATTGCGAGAATATCGCGGAGCTCGTTTGCGCAATGGGGGTAACGCCCGACAGCGAACTGAGCGGGTATCTCATGCTCGGCATGGTGACCGATTCGGGGTCGTTCAGCCACTCCGATGTGGACGGCGATACTTTCCGCGCGGCGGCCTATGCCTGCGACGGCGGCGCGGACGTGCACAAAACGGTCTACGAAATGATGACGCGGCAGAGCAAGGCGCGCGCGTCTCTTTATGCCGAAGTCATCGGCAAGCTCCGCTATTTTTCAGACGACGCCGTCGTCTTTGCGCTCGTCACGCAGGAACAGCTCCTGCGCTACGGCCTCGGCACGGACGCCACGGAGGGCATCGTGGACTTCGGGCTCTCCGTCGACTGCGTCGAAGTCAGCGTCTGTCTGCTCGAAATGAAAAAGGGGCAATATAAAGTTTCCCTTCGCTCAAAGGGGCAGGTGAACGTCAACGAGGTCGCCCGCAAGTTCGGCGGGGGCGGGCATGTTCTTGCCTCGGGCTGTATGCTCTTCGGCGACATCGAAGAAGTCTACGATCGGCTGTGCTATGCCGTATGGCAGCACATGGGTGAGGTATGACGGGCTTTTTGAATATCGACAAACAGTGCGGCGACACGTCGACCTACGTCGTGAACCGCGTCAAAGGTCTCGTGCGGAAAAAACTCGGCAAAACGGCGTGCGGGCATCTCGGCACCCTCGATCCGCTCGCTTCGGGCGTGCTGCCCGTCGGCATCGGCAATGCGACCCGTCTCTTCGATTATTTTCTCCAAAAAGAAAAGCGGTATATCGCGCGCTTCCGGTTCGGCGCGACGACGGACACCCTCGACGGCGAGGGAAAAGTGGAGACGGGAGGGCGGATCCCGACGGCGCGGGAGATCGAAGAGGTCCTTCCGCGGTTCGTGGGCTACATCGAGCAGTATCCCCCGAAATTCAGCGCGCGCTGTCTCGGCGGGAAGCGGGGCTACGAGCTCGCCCGCAAAGGGGAGGAGTTCGAACTTCCCCCCAAAAGAGTGGAAGTGAAGTCGCTCGCTTTGAGAGAACAGACCGCGCCCGACGAGTTCGAATTTTCGATCGTATGCGGCGGGGGAACATATATCCGTTCCTTTTCGCGCGATATCGCTTCGGCGCTCGGAACGCTGGGCTACACGACGTCGCTCCGCCGTACGGCAAGCGGGATCTTTTCCGAAGAATCCGCCGTCCCGCTCTCCGTTTTGACGCCTGAAAATTTCGAAAAATACCTCATTCCCACGGACATGGTACTCCCGTTTGCGGTCATGGAAGTCAATGACGACCGCTATTACAACGGGCTTGCCTACCCCGTGGACGAAGCGGATGGGACCTATAAGATCTATCGCGAAGGCGCATTTTACGGAACGGGCGTCGTGGAGGGAGGGATCCTTCGTCCCGATAAAAAACTATGCTGACCCTGCATTGGAAAGCCGATTTCATGCGCCCTTGCGCGCTCGTCTTGGGCGGGTTCGACGGACTTCATCTCGGGCACCGCATGCTCCTGAAAGCGGCGCAGGAGACAGGGCTTTGCGTGCTCCTCACGTCTCTGATCGGCGGCAAGGAGGGCATGCTCTTCACCGAGGAAGAACGCTCGTATATCTTTGAGCGGGCGGGCGTGGATTGCGCCCTGTACTTCGATTTCGGCGAGGAACTGAAAAACACGCCCGCCGACCGATTCCTCGGCGAACTCTTGGCGCACACCGCGGCGGAACATATCTTTTGCGGAAGCGATTTTCGCTTCGGAAAAGGCGCATTGGGTACGCCCGAATTTCTCAAAACCCATGCGGCGCGGCCTGTCTCCGTCTTTCCTCTTTTGGAAGTCGGCGGCGAAAAAGTTGCCGTATCCGGGATCAAACAGCGTCTTTTGAAGGCGGAAATGAACGAGGTGAACGCGCTCCTCGGCACGGATTATTTTATCGGGGGGACCGTGGAGCACGGCAGAGAAGTGGGGAGGACGTACGGCTTTCCGACGCTCAATCTGACCGTCCCCGCGGGGAAATTGCTTCCGCCGGACGGCGTGTACGGAGGCATGTGCGAAACGCCGAAAGGGGTGTTCTCCACGATCGTCAATATCGGCGCGCGCCCCACGTTCGGCGTTGAGGAGAGAAAGATCGAGGCGTATTTGGACGGCTTTTCGGGCGATCTCTATGGCGCGTATGTGCGCGTCTATCCCACGGAGTTCTACCGCGCCGTGAGCAAGTTTTCAGGCGTAGACGCTCTCAAAGAGCAGCTGATAAAAGACATTGAACGCCTTCGTTCTCGGTATCTATGACGAAAACGGGGGCACCCATGTCCGCAAATCATGCGTACGGAGGAAAAGAAAAGATGATAAAATTCGGTCCGAGCGGGAACTCGGAGAGTTTCTATGCGGAAGGCCATGAACACACGGAGGAGGCGGCTCTTTTCGTAAAGGAGCGCGGGCTCGACTGTTTCGAATACTCCTTCGGCAGAGGCGTCCGCATGACGGAGGCGAAGGCGCATTCGATCGGGAAGGCCTTTTCGGAGGCGGGCGTCGAGATCTCCGTCCACGCCCCATATTTCATCAATTTCGCCAATCCCGACGGGGAGATGGCGGAGAAGTCATACGGTTACGTCCTCGACAGCGCCCGCATGCTCACGGCGATGGGGGGAACACGCTGCGTATTCCACCCCGCCGCGCAGGGGAAGGACGCGCGCGAGACGGCGGTCGTGCGGACGGCAGACCGTCTGAAAGTCCTGCGCGACAAGATCTATTCGGAAGGATTGCAGAACGTCATGTTCTGCCCCGAGACGATGGGCAAGGTCGCGCAGATCGGCACGGTGGAGGAGATCGTACGGTTTTGCGAGATCGATCGGATCTTCGTGCCCTGCGTGGATTTCGGGCATGTGAACGCCCGCGAACAGGGGAGCCTCAAAACCGCCGCCGATTACCGCGCCCGCCTCGAATATATGATCGAGCGCCTCAGCTACGAAAAGATGAAGCATTTCCATGTGCACTTTTCCAAGATCCAGTACGGCGCGAAAGGGGAGCTCCGCCACCTCACGTTCGAGGACACCGTGTTCGGGCCCGAATTTGAGCCCCTCGCCGAGGTATTGCACGAACTCAGGCTCGAGCCGTATGTCGTTTCCGAATCGGACGGGACCCAGATCGAGGACGCCGCCGAAATGAAGCGGATCTACGAAAGCATTTCGATAGGCTAAGTAAAAAAGTCGCCCACCTGCGATTGCGGTGGGCGACTTTTTTATGATTCATCGTTTTGCGATTCTTTCAAAATCGGCAGCAGGGTCACAACTTCTTCAAGGATCTCCGTACGCCTGTCGTCGATTCTTTTTTCATACTGCATGACTGCTTCTTCGTTCTTTTGCTGTTCTTGGAGGTAGACTTGCATTTTCGCTTTGTGTTTTTTCTTGACCACAACAATGATCGGAATGAAGATCGCAAGCACGACAAACAGTGCAACGATCACGATGATCTGAAAAAGGCGCAGACCCGAAGTCAAGGATCCGATCAATGCATAAACCCAAACAAACATGAGCGCGCCGAAGATGCCAAAAACTGCGGGCAATCCCGAGCCGGGTTTCCGTATTTCAACATACGGCGATTTTTCTTTCGGGTAATAATATTCTTCTTCGAGCGCTTTGATGCGGTCGTAATTGGGCATGTTTTTATCGCGCGAAAAGCGGATGCTGACATAGTGCGTCACGTTCGTCCGCGTTATGGGATTGGATTCGTAGTGGACATCGTGGTAGTTGCCGAAAATATCTTCTCTGCCGACGAGACGGGTCTCGTTTGAAATGATTTCGGTATTTTCGTTATATACCTCTTGTGTTTGTTCGACTTTCCAGCCCCAAACTTGCATTCCCTGACATAACGTGTCAACGCCGTCGGGTTCACATTTCAAAGTTTTGTACTCTAACATTTTTCTTCTCCTGTGAATGTTGTTGAGGATATTATATTCTCAAAAGATGAGAATGTCAAGTAAAAATCTCAAATTTTGATAAATTATTTTTTTGTGGAGACGCAAGATACCAACGGATTTCCGAAAAATTTGAAGCTGCTTCGCGTTGCGAGAGGCTTGGGACAGCGAGAACTTGCCGTTCGCTTGGGGACGACGCTGAAAACGGTTTCCCATTGGGAGACAGGGTACAGCGAGCCCTCCATCGGGCAGTTGATCGGGCTTGCCGACTTTTTTGACGTCACTTTGGACGATCTGATGAGACGGGGATAAGAGATTTCCCGTCTTTTTTCGCGTCAGCGCGCGCCTTTTTCCGAAAAATCGTTGACTTGTACGCGCGTATTTGGTATAATATGGTCATGTTTCCCGAAAAGCTACGCAAAATATTCGATGCGGCGGAGGCGGACGCCCTCTTTTTGGAGTGCGATTTCCTGCGCAGATACGCGACGGATTTTTACTCTACGGACGGGTATGTCATCGTAACGCCCGAAGAGTGCGTGTATTTCGCCGATCTCCGTTACTTCGAAGCGGCGGAAAAACAGCTTGCGGGGAGCGCGGTCAAGGTCCTCGAGGGCGGCTATAAGGACGCGCTCAAATACGCCGCGCCCTATCCGAAGCTCGGCATTCCCTATCCGTTCACGAGCGTTTCCGCGCTCAAGCTGTATGAGGCGGAAGGGCACACGACCGTCGACTGCATGCCCGCGTTCAAGGCGGCGATGCTTATCAAGTCGGAAGCGGAACTCGGCCGTATCCGCAGTGCCTGCGAGATCGCGGAGGACGCGCTTTTGTCCGTGCTTCCCGAGATCGCCGAGGGGATGGAAGAGCGCGAACTCGCCGCCCTTCTCGAATACAGGATGCGGCAGCTCGGCGCGAGCGGGACTTCCTTCGAGACCATCGTCGCGTTCGGGGAGAACGGCAGCGTGCCCCATTACGAGACGGGAACGAGAAAGCTCAGATTCGGCGATCCCGTTCTCATTGATTACGGCTGCAAGTACGAGGGCTACTGTTCGGACTGCACGCGCACCTTTTTGTTTGGCGACGACGGAAAGCACGAAGAGTTCAAAAAGATCCATGCGGCGGTGCTTGCCGCGCACGAGCTTGTCAAGGAGCGCGTGACGGCGGGCATGACGGGAAGGGAAGCGGACGCGGTCGCCCGCGACCATCTCAGAGAAAAGGGGCTCGCGGAGTACTTCACCCATTCGCTCGGGCACGGGGTCGGCTTGCAGATCCACGAATATCCCGTCCTTTCCCCCCGCGGCGAAGAAAGACTTGAAAACGGCATGGTCTTTTCGGACGAGCCCGGCGTCTATCTTGCGGGCAAGCTCGGCGTACGCATCGAGGACACCGTCTGTCTGAAGGACGGCAGGGTCGTCTCGTTCATGAGCAAGACGGACCGGAAAGCATTGATTTTGTAAAAATTTATAAAGCAAAAAGATAGAAGGAGATACGATTATGGCACAGATCATGGCAGGCGACATCCGCAAGGGCACGACGTTCGAATACAAGAGCGGCGTCTACACCGTCGTCGAATTTCAGCATGTCAAACCCGGGAAGGGAGCGGCGTTCGTCCGTACGACGCTCAAAAACGTCGTTACGGGACAAGTTCTCTCCGACGAGACTTTCAACCCCACGACGAAACTTGAGACGGCGCAGGTCGAGACCAAGAAAATGACCTACTCCTACAACGACGGCGAGTTCTACTATTTCATGGACGACGAGTTCAACATGACCCCGCTCAACCGCGATCAGGTCGAGGACGCGCTCCGCTATATCCGTGAGAACGACGTCGTGACCGTGCGCTTTTTGTATGACAAGGCGTTTTCCGTCGAGCCCGAGAACTTTGTCGAACTCAAAGTCATCGAGGCGGAGCCCGGCGTAAAGGGCAACACCGCGACCAACGTCACGAAAGCCGCGAAAGTGGAGACGGGAGCGACCTTCCAGGTCCCGATGTTTGTCGAAGAGGGCGATACCATCCGCATCGACACCCGCACCGGCGAGTACATGTCGAGAGTATAAGCGCATGAGATTCGTCGCGCAGCGTGTTGTCCGCGCGGTGCTCTCCGTAAACGATTTGCCCGTCTCCGAAATCGGATGCGGGCTTGTCGTTTATTTCGGCGTCAAGGCCGGGGACACCGTAAAACAGGCGGAAAAGTGTATGGAGAAGCTCGCAAATCTCCGCGTTTTCGAGGACGACGCGGGCAAGATGAACCGCTCGGTGAAAGATGTGGGCGGGGAGATCCTGCTCGTTTCGCAGTTCACGCTCTACGGAGACGCCAAAAAGGGAAACCGCCCGAGCTTTACCGAAGCGGAGGTCCCCGAAAAGGCGAACGCGCTCTATGAGTACGCGCTCTCCTACCTGAAAACGCTCGGCGTACCCGTCAAAAAGGGCGTCTTTGGGGCGGATATGCGCATCGAGCAGATCAATCAAGGCCCTGTCACGATCATTTACGAAATATAACTATGCGCATCCAATATCTCGGTACAGGCGCGGCGGAGGGGATCCCCGCGGCGTTTTGCAACTGCTCCTTTTGCAGAAAAGCAAGGTCGGAAGGGGAGGTCCGCACGCGCGCGCAGATCCTCTTGGACGGCGAACTCTCCATCGACTTCCCGCCCGACGCCTTTTTTCATGCCGTAAAATTCGGGGCGGATCTCTCCGCGATCCGCTATCTCTTGGTCACACATGCGCACATGGACCACTTTTACGCCCACGACTTTGTGCTGCGGGGGTATAAGTATGCGCGGGACATGACTGCGCCGTCCCTCACCGTCTACGGGAACGCGGAGACGCATGAAGTCTTTCGCGAGAGCACCGTGCGGGAGATGAAGGAGGACGTGGAAGCGGGGATCCGCTTTGTCGAGGTGAGTCCCTTTGAGGAGATCTCGTTCGGCGACTGGCGGGTATGGACGCTGCGCGCCCGCCATTCCTCCCGCGACCCGCTCCTCTTTCTCATCGAACGGGGAGGAAAGCGCGTTCTGCACCTGTGCGACACGGGCGCGCTCACACAGGAGAGCGAGGCGTATTTAGCGGAGCTCGGCGGTCCGCCCTACAAACTTGTCACCCTCGACTGCACCTTCCTGTACGGCAAAACGGAGCCTTCTTCCCGCCATATGGGGTTGGATGAAAACGCGAGGACGCTGGAAAAGCTCGCGCGCATCGGCTTGGTGAACGGGCGCACGAAGAAGGTGATCACGCACTTTTCCCACAATGCAAGCCCCTCGCGGGAACTCCTCTCGCAGGCCGAGCGGGAATACGGCGTGATTGCCGCGTACGACGGCATGCAACTCGAGATCTGATGGGCGGCAAAGGCGGTCCGCTTGCGGCGGCCGCCTTTGCCGTATGGGAAAGTTCGCATAAACGGTTTACTTTTGCAAAGAAATAGTGTAAAATAAAGCTGAAAATCAAGGTGGAACAGGATTCGTAAATGGGACTGATCGCGTGGATCAAAGAATTTTTCGCCCGCAGGAAGCGCAAACCCGTGCTCGGGCTCGCGCTCGGAAGCGGGGGCGCAAAGGGCTTGGCGCATCTCGGCGCACTCAAAGCGTTCGAGGAGGAGGGGATCTCCTTTTCCGTCGTGACGGGCGCGAGCGTCGGGGCGATCGTCGGCGCGCTCTACGCGAAAGGATATTCTTCCGCCGATATGGTCGGCATCGTCGAGGGGCTCAACCGCAGAGAGTTTTCGAAGAATCTCCATCCGTTCGCGGATCTTTCTTTTGCGGAACGCTTCCTCTCCCCTTATTTGGAAGGGGACATCTCCTCGCTCCCCAAACCGTTTGCAGCATGGGCGACGGACGCAAAGACGAATGTCGGGCTCCCGCTCAAAGAGGGGAATATCGCGCGCGTGCTCACTGCGTCGGCGGCGATCCCGCCCTTCTTCCGCGCGGTGGAGATCGACCGCAGAAAACTGTATGACGGCGCGTTTTCCAATGCCGTTCCCGCGGATCTCTGCAAGGAGATGGGCGCCGATCTCGTCATCGGGATCGACCTCTCCGCCTTTCTTCGCAAGGAAGAGGAAAAGAGCGTGCTCGGCAGATTGGTCGGCAACGCTTTGAACTATGTCATGCCCGTGAAATATACGGAAGATTGCCGTTCCCGCGGCTATGCTTTCGCCGATGTGATGCTCCGTCCCAATTTGCACGATCACAGCGCGACCGACATCTCCTTTGCGGCGATGAACGCCATGTTCGAGATCGGATACCGCGAGGCGAAAGAGAGGATGCCCGAGATCAGGCAGGCGATCGAGGAGGCGACCCGCCGTGTCCGAAAAGCGAAAATTAAGCAAACGAGAAAGAGAGATCCGCAGAAAAAAGGATCTCGAGTATAGGCAGTTCGTCCACCGCTGTATCGTCTTTGCGGTCTCCGCGGCGATCGTCATAGCCGTCGCGCTGTTCGAGTACTTTCTCCCGTTCGAAACGCTGCTTCCCGCGGCGCATGTCCCCGCGCGCGGCGAGAACGAAATGCGCATCCATTTTTTGTCGGTGGGACAGGGCGACATGACCGTCGTGGAGTTTCCCGAAGGGGATCTGCTCGTCGTTGACGCGGGCGACGGAAGTTTCGAGCATGCAGACAAGGCGTACCGCTATCTGAAAGGGCTCAGTTTCCGCTCCCTCTCCCTCCTCATCACCCATGCGGACGCCGACCACTGCGGCGGGGCGGAGGACATCCTCAAAAGGCTCGGCGCGGACAAGCTCTATCTCCCCGCGGAAGGAAGCGAGGACGACGTGTATCAAAGCATTCTGGAAAGGGCGGAGAAGATCGGCTGTCCCGCGGAACAGCTTTCGCGCTACGGCGTGATCGCGCAGCCGTGCGGGGCGTATGCCGTCTGCATTTCCCCGCTCTCGCAGGGAGAGAGTTCCGACAACGATTCCTCCACCGTTTTGTATCTCCGCTACGGGCAGACGTCCGTCTTGCTCACGGGAGACATTTCCTCCGCACGCGAAAGGCGTCTCATGCGCGAGTACGCCCTCGACCATACCATTTTCGACATGGACGGCTATACCGTCCGCCTCGAGGAGACGGATATCCTCAAAGTCGCGCACCACGGTTCCTCGGCGTCCTCCTGCGAAGAGTGGCTCGAACTTTTGGACGTAAGCGACGCGATCATTTCCTGCGGGGAGGATAACGCTTACGGGCACCCGCACTCCGAAACGCTCGAACGGCTCTCGGAGCATGCGGACGCAATTTACAGAACAGATGAACTCGGCGATATCGTCGTTTCGGTCACGCCGCAGGAATATACGATCATAACGGAGTAGATCATGCGCATTACGACAAGCGGAGAATCGCACGGAAAGGGGCTTTTCGCGATCATCGAAGGGCTTCCCGCAGGGCTTCGCGTGGACGTTTCTTCCATCGACGCGGCGCTTCGGAGAAGGCAGTCGGGGTACGGAAGAGGGACGCGCCAGCAGCTGGAAAAGGACGCGGCCGAACTTCTTTCGGGCGTGAGGGACGGCGTGACGCTCGGCGGTCCCGTCACGCTCGCCGTGTGGAACCGCGATTACGCGAATTGGAAGGAATACATGGCTCCCGAGGGGTGCGATACGTCGCAGAGGAAACTCACATGCGTCCGCCCGGGGCATGCCGATCTCGCGGGAATGACAAAATTCGGGCACACGGACGCGCGTAACGTTTTGGAGCGGGCTTCCGCGCGGGAGACCGCCGTCCGCGTTGCGGCGGGGGAGATCTGCCGCATGCTTCTCGCCGAACTCGGCGTGCAGGTCGCGGGCTACACCGTCTCCATCGGCACGGTCTTCGACAGCAAGCCGTATGCTTTCGAAGAGCTCTCAAAGCGGGAGGGGGAACTCGGCATGATGGACGCCTCTCTTGCGGAGCGCGCAAAGCGGGAGATCGACGCCTGCCGCGAAGCGGGCGATACGCTCGGCGGCGTCTGCGAGATCCGCGTTTTCGGCCTCAAAAGCGGGTTCGGGAGCTGTATGACATACAGGGAAAAGTTGGACGCCCGCCTTGCCGCCGCGCTCATGAGCGTACAGGCGATCAAGGGCGTGGAAGTCGGGCTCGGTTTCGCTGCCGCAAAGATGCGGGGGAGCGAAGTCCACGACGGGATCGTGGGGACGGAACTCGGCTACCGCAGAATGTCCGACCGCGCGGGCGGGATCGAAGGGGGAATGTCCAACGGGGAAGAGATCGTCCTCCGCGCCGCCATGAAGCCCATTCCCACGCTCATGCGCGGGCTACCCACGGTGGATACGGCGACGGGGCTCCCTGCGTCCGCCGCGGCCGAACGGAGCGACGTCTGCGCCATTCTCGCATGCGAGACCGTTCTCGAGAGCGCCGTTTGCGCCGAACTCGCATGCGTCGTCCTCGAACGTCTCGGCGGCGATACGCTCGCGCAGGTAAAAGCGCGCTATCTGCAACTTCCGCAATGAAAATTATCACGATCAAGGCCGCTTCTGCGGCAGAAAAAAGTGTTGTCCGTTGCCGTAAAAAGGTAATGGAGAAGGCGCTTCCCGCCGCACTCAACGGCTATCGAGGCGCGCTCATCTTTACCGATACGAACGTCTACGGGCTGTACGGGAAAAAGCTCGCGCGCTACTTGCCCGGCGTTCCCGTCTTTGCCATGCCCGCAGGCGAGAAAAACAAGAACGCGGAGACGCTCTTTTCCCTTCTCGGCGCGATGGCGGAGGCGGGTCTGCACCGCGATTCCGTCCTCGTCGCATTGGGCGGGGGCGTCGTGGGGGACGTCGGCGGACTTGCAGCGGCCCTCTATATGCGCGGGATCGCCTGCATTCAAGTTCCCACCACCCTCCTCGCGCAGGTGGATTCCTCCGTCGGGGGGAAAACGGCGATCGACTTCCGCGGCGTAAAGAATCTCGTCGGGGCGTTCAGACAGCCCGCGCTCGTCCTTGCCGACCCTGCGTTTTTCGGAACGCTTCCCCGCCGCGAGATCTGTTGCGGGTTGGGGGAGATCGTCAAGCACGGCGCGCTCTCCGCTCCGCTATTCGAGAGGCTTGTCTCCGCGCCCGACCTCTTCGACCTCGGCTTTCTCGCAGGGATCGTGCCAGAAAATATCGCGTTCAAGGCGGACGTCGTGCGGCGGGATCCCCATGAAACAGGGCTTCGCAAATGCCTCAATTTGGGGCATACCACGGGGCATGCCATCGAACTGTGCACCGATCTCTCCCACGGGGAATGCGTTCTGATCGGCCTTATATTCGAAGCGGAACTCGCAAAAAAATATGCCGTTTGCGACGGTGCGTATTTAGACGAACTCATCGCGCTGTGCAAGCGCGTGCTTTCCTGCGACTTGCGCTCCGTCGACGTTTCCGCCGCGGCAGAGCTTGCGAGATTGGATAAGAAGAACGAAACGAACGGCAGGGTCGTCGTCTGCGCTCCGAGGGCGCGCGCCTCCTACGCGCTCCTTACGCTCGGGTACGGCGAATACGCGCACGCGCTCGCCGAAATCAAGGAGAAACTGTGTTAAAGCTCGCCGTCGTGGGGAAGGACGTCTCCCGTTCCGACAGCCCCGATATCCATCGTTTTATTCTGCGCCGTTTTTCGGAGAGTTGCGCATATGAGAAGGTGAGTATCCCGCCCGAGGAGTTTTCCATGCGGGCGGAAGAGCTCTTTTCCCGCTATGACGCGTTCAACGTCACCATTCCCTTCAAGGAGGAGATCGTTCCCTATCTGAAAGGGCTCGAAGGGGACGCGAAGCTGTTCGGGGCGGTGAATACCGTCCTCTCCAAGCCCCGTCTCGGCTACAATACGGACGGGAGCGGCTTCATGCTCATGCTGAAAAACGCGGGTCTTGCCGTAAAGGGAAGATCTGTTCTCGTGCTCGGCGCGGGCGGCGCGGGCAGAAGCTGCATCGGAAAGCTGTGCAATGCGGGCGCGGAGGTCTTTTTCTATGAGCGGGACTTCGGGCGGCTCGGGGCTGTCCAAGAGGCGTTCGGCGCCTCCAAACCCCTGTGGCAGGTCCCCGTGCGCCCCTTCGACATTGTGCTCAACTGCACGGGGGTGGGCATGCACCAAAGCGTCGGCTGTCTCCCGTCCATTCTCTATGAGGGCGGGGAAACGGACACTGCGGAACGCCTTCTGCGCCTTTGCGGTGCGGCGGTCGATCTCATCTATGTGCCCGCGCAGTCCGAATTTCTGCGCGTGGCGGAACGGTACGGAAAGCCCGTCCAAAACGGCGCGGCGATGCTCTTCTATCAGGCATATGTCGCAGACTGCATCTATCTCTCCCGCCGTGCGGACGCGGAAGAGGCGAGCAGGCTGTGGAAGGAATACAAAGAGGTAAAAAAATGAAGATTCTGGTGATCAACGGCGTCAATCTCAATCTGACGGGAAGGCGGGAAAAACATGTTTACGGCGGGGAGAGCCTCGCGGAGATCAACGGGGAACTTTCTGCGTTCGCCCGCTCCGAGGGGCATGAGGCGGACTTCTTCCAGAGCAATCTCGAGGGGGAAATCTGCACGGCGGTCCAAAACGCGGAGGGCGTCTACGACGGCATCGTGCTGAACGCGGGCGCGTACTCCCATTACTCCTACGCCATCCGCGACGCGATCGCAAGCGTCTCCGTGCCCGTCGTCGAGGTGCACATGTCCAATGTGTTTGCACGCGAGGGATTCCGTCATACGTCGGTTTTGACCGAGGTCTGCAAGGGCGAGATCCTCGGCTTCGGAAAGCAAAGCTATTTTCTTGCATTGGAGAGCTTTTGGCGATGAATATCATTTTGTGCGGCATGATGGGAGTGGGAAAATCGAGCGTCGGGATCCGCGTCGCCGAGCTCACGGGGCGCAGATGGTACGATACGGATATCGTCATCTCCGACCGCCACGGCAGGATCTCCGATATCTTCGAATATTACGGCGAGTCGCACTTCCGCGCCCTCGAAACGGAGGTGGTGCGCGAGCTTGCGGACAAGGACGGGCTCGTCATCTCCACGGGGGGCGGGCTCGTCTTAAAGCCCGAGAACAACGAACTCTTAAAGCGGAACGGCAAGATCTTTTTCATGCGCGCGAGCTTCGAGACGCTGCTCGGGCGGGTCAAGGCGGATGAGACGCGCCCCCTTCTCAAAGATACGGGAAAGACTGCCGAGAAGCTCGGAGAGCTCTTGGCGCAGAGAACGCCTGTCTACGAGGCGGTCGCGGACTGCATCGTAGACACCGACGGGAAATCGGTCGACGAGGTCGCGCGCGAGATCGTGCTCCACGCGGAAACGGCATGAAGCGGGCGGTCGTCACGGGAGGAACGCGGGGGATCGGTCTCGCGACTTGCAAACTGCTCTCGGAGAGAGGGTACGCGGTCACGGCGACCTATCACAGCGACGAAAACGCCGCCGATCTCGCACGGAAAGCGCTTCCTTCGGTATGCTTCGTCCGCGCCGACGTCTCCCGCGAAGAGGAGATGCGCGAACTTTTCGCCTCGCTTCGCCGCCTCGACGTGCTCGTGCTCAATGCGGGCGTCTCTCTCTTTGCGCAGGTGCAGGATACGACCGCCGCTCAGTTCGCGCGCGTCATGGACGTCAACATGGGCGGCGTGTTCCTGTGCGCAAAGCACGCGGTGAAGAAGATGCTCGCGGAGGGGGGAGCCATCGTCGCCGTCTCCTCCGTTTGGGGAGAGACGGGGGGAAGCTGCGAGAGCGTGTACTCCGCTTCGAAGGGCGCGGTGATCGCTTTTTGCAAGGCACTTGCAAAGGAACTTGCACCGTCGGGCGTGACCGTCAACTGCGTGACCCCCGGCGTCATCGACACCGCGATGAACGGTCATCTCACGGGAGCGGAAAAAAAGTCGCTCGAAGAGGAGATCCCGCTCGGGCGGTTCGGCACGGCGGAGGAAGTCGCGGAGGCGATCCTCTTTCTTGCGGAGCACCGCTATATCACGGGGCAGACGCTCGGCGTGAACGGCGGGTTCCACATTTGAGCCTATATTTGCCTTAACGATAGTACTTTGTCACGCATAATATGGGTTTTGTGTAGTATTATGTCACGCATAAATAGGCATATTTGAAGAAAATTCCTGAAAAAAAAAGGAGTTTTTTTCTTTTTCGGCGAAAAAATGTGTGATGAAAGAGAAAACCTACGAAAAGGAAGCGGCGTTCCTCTCTCCCTATGCCAAGCATTCGAAGGATACGCTCGGGCGCATGCGGGAGGAGACCCCGTGCACGATGCGTACGGAGTTTCAGCGCGACCGCGACCGCATCATTTACTCCAAGTCGTTCCTGCGTCTGAAGAATAAGACGCAGGTTTTCTTCGCGCCGGACGGCGACCACTATATGTCCCGTCTCACGCACACGCTCGACGTGTCGCAGATCGCGCGTTCGCTTGCGAGAGGGCTCTCTCTGAACGAGGATCTCGCCGAGGCGATCGCGCTGGGGCACGATCTCGGGCACACCCCCTTCGGACACATCGGCGAACGGGTGCTCGACGCGCTCTGTCCTACGGGTTTCAAGCATTCCGTGCAGTCTCTGAGAGTGGTCGATGTGCTCGAAAAGGACGGGCGCGGGCTCAACCTCACGTTCGAGGTGCGCGACGGCATCGTCAACCATTCGGCGAGCGGCAATCCCGCAACGCTGGAGGGCGCGGTCGTCTCGCTTGCGGACCGCATCGCCTACATCAACCACGATATCGAGGACGCGATCCGCGCGGGCGTTCTCACCGCGGATGAACTCCCGGCCTGCGTCAGAGTGTTCGGGACGAGCACGTCGTCGCGCATCAACACGGCCATCCGCGACATTTGCACCGAATCGGAGGGGAAACCCTTCGTGAGAATGTCCGAAGAGAAGCGGGAGGCGCTCTCGGAGCTGCGTTCGTTCATGTTCGAACATGTCTATGAGCACGCGAACAAGCTAATACAGGAGAGTGCGGAGCGCATGCTGCGTGCCCTCTATACATATTTCAACGACAGGCCCGAGGAACTTCCCGACCTTTACAGGGCGACTGCGCAGACGGACGTACCGCGCGCCGTGTGCGACTACCTCTCCTCGATGACCGACAAATACGCGATCGCGGTGTTCAAGCAGCTCTTTGTGCCGCGGGAGGGCGTCGTATGAGCGCGGGAAATGCGGATTTCAGCGAATTTATCCGCATTCTGAAAGAAAAAAACGACATTGTCGACGTCATCGGCTCCTATGTAAAATTGGAGCGCAGAGGGTATAACTATTGGGCGTGCTGTCCCTTTCACCATGAAAAGACGCCCTCTTTCAGCGTCAATGCCGCCGACCAATTCTACCATTGTTTCGGCTGTTCCGTCTCGGGCGACGTCATAGGGTTCGTCAAGGCGTACGAAAACCTCGACTTCATGCAGGCGGTCCAGCTTCTTGCCGCGCGTGCGGGGCTTGAAGTCCCCGCTGCCGACGACCGCGCCGCCGAACAGGCCGCGGAGAAAAAAAAGAAGAGGGACAGGCTCTCTTCGCTCATGCGGCTCACCGCGCGCTTCTATCTCAAAAATCTCTACTCGGGGAGAGCGGAAGAGCACGTCGACTATCTGGTCAAGCGGGGGATCCAGCCGTCCGTGATGAAAACGTTCGGCATCGGCGCGTCCCTCGATTACGGCAGTCTGCCCGCCTATCTGCTCGCAAACGGCTATACGGCCGAGGAGTGCGTGGAGAGCGGCGCGTGCGTGAAAACGGACGACGGCAGGCTCATCGACGCCGAGGGCGGGCGGCTCATCATTCCCATCATCAACCATATGGACGAAGTCGTCGCGTTCGGCGGCCGCGTCATGAAGCCGACGGACAGGGCGAAATACAAAAATACCCGCGAGACGATGCTCTTCAACAAGAGCAGGAATTTGTTCAATATCAACCTCGTCAAAAAGGAAAAGAGGGCGGGCGCGATCCCGTATCTCATCATGGTCGAGGGGTATATGGACGCCATCTCTCTCTATCAGGCGGGATTCCGCAACGTCGTCGCGAGCATGGGCACTTCCCTCACCAAAGAGCAGGCCCGCCTCGCCAAACGCTATACGAACAATATCCTCATCAGTTACGACGGAGACTTTGCGGGACAAGCCGCCAATCTGCGCGGGCTCGACATTCTCCGTGACGAAGGGCTCAAAGTGCGCGTCGTGCCCCTTCCCGAGGGGCTGGACCCCGACGATGTGGTGCGCAGACAGGGCAAGGAGGGGTATCAGGCTTGCCTCGACGCGGCGATGCCTCTCATTGACTTCCGCCTTCTCGCCGTCGAACGCAAACACGATTTAGGCGATCCGTACGAAAAGCGCGAGTTCATACGCGAAGCCCTCGCCGTCGTCAAAGAGGCGGAGAACGCCACCGAACGGGAGGAACTTCTTGCGCGCATCGCAAAGCTCACGGGCGTGACGCAGACTTCGCTCCTCAGCGATCTCGAAAACACGCGCGCACCCGCCGAGAAAAAGACGGAGCCCTCCCTTCCCGCCAAGAGAAAGGCCGCGAACGGGGAAATGCGCGCGGCGCGGTTCGTTCTCGCCGCCTGTTTGTTCTCGAAACCGTACGCGCTCGACTGCGATCTCTCGGCCCGCCAATTCACCGATGTGGAGCATCGCGCGATCGCCGCATATATTCAAGAGGGCAGGGCTGAGGGCAAAGTCAGTCCCTCGGGGCTGTTCGAGCTCATGGACGCAGACGGGGAACTCTCCGAAGTCATCAATCTCAACTACGGCGACAATCTCGACGGACCCGAGGCGGTGAAATACTTTTTGGGGTGCCTCAGAGACCTCGACGCAAGGACGCTGTCCGCCCAAATCGCCGCAGAGCGGGAGCGGTACGACGCGGCGGAAACGGAAGAAGAACGGGCGGGGATCCTCAACCGCATCAACGAATACACCAAGAAACTCAAGACCTTGAAGAAACAAAGCGGAGGTAAAGGATGAACAAAACAGAGCGGGATCTTCCCGAACAGCAGATAGACGATCTGATCGAGTCGCTTCTTTCGGACTATAAGAGAAAGGGAAGCATTTCGACGAACGCTCTCTGCGACGCGCTCGAAAAGTACGAGCTCAGCCCCCAGCAGATCGACTCCGTCTATAAGGCGTTGCAGGACGCGGGGATCTCCATCTACGACGAGGACGCGCGCGACAAGGAGCTGTTCGACCAGGCGCTCTCCGATTTCGGGCTCGACGATCCCGTCAAAATGTATCTGAAAGATATCGGCCGCGTGCCCCTTCTCACGGGCGAGGAGGAGATCGAACTTGCCCGCAGGACGCAGGAGGGGGACGAGCTCGCGAAGAAACGCCTCACCGAGGCGAATCTCCGCCTCGTCGTCTCGATCGCCAAGCGGTATGTCGGACGGGGGATGCTCTTCCTCGACCTCATCTCGGAGGGCAATCTCGGGCTCATCAAAGCGGTGGAGAAGTTCGACTACCAGAAGGGTTTCAAATTTTCGACGTACGCGACGTGGTGGATCCGCCAATCCATCACCCGCGCGATCGCAGATCAGGCGAGAACGATCCGGATCCCCGTCCACATGGTGGAGACCATCCACAAGCTCACGCGCATCTCCCGCATGCTTCTTCAGGAAAAGGGCCGTGAGCCGACCCCCGAGGAGATCGCGGAAGCAATGGGGATCGAGGTCCAAAAAGTCATGGAGATCCAGAAGATCGCGCAGGACCCCGTCTCTCTCGAAACGCCCATCGGCGAGGAAGAGGATTCCCATTTGGGCGACTTCATCGAGGACGACAAGACGCAGACGCCGGGGGATTCCGTCACATTCATCATGTTGAAGGAACAGCTCCTCAGCGTGCTCGATACGCTTACCCCCCGCGAAGAAAAGGTGCTCCGCCTCCGCTACGGCATCGACGACGGAAAGCCGCGCACCCTCGAGGAAGTGGGCAGGGAGTTCAACGTTACCCGTGAGCGCATCCGCCAGATCGAGGCGAAGGCTCTGCGCAAGCTCCGCCACCCTTCGAGGAGCAAGAAACTCCGCGATTTCCTCAACTGATGAAAGAACGCATCGCGCACATTTGCTCCTTCCTTTGCAAGGCGCGCGTGTTCGCCGACGTCGGCTGCGACCACGGGTACATGACCCGTTACATGCTGAAAAACGGGCTTTGCGAACGGGCGTACATCTCGGATATCAGCGAGGGAAGTTTACAAAAGGCAAAGACGCTTCTTGCCGCGGAGATCGCGGACGGAAGATGCGTCCCCGTCGTGGCGGACGGCCTCGACGGCATTCCCGAACCCTGCGACTTCGTGCTCATCGCGGGATTGGGCGGGGAAGAGATCGTCAAGATCCTCAGACGGGCATATATCCCGCCGCGCTTCCTCTTCCAGCCCATGAAGAACAGCGAAAAACTGCGCCGCTACCTCGTGGAACACGGTGCGAAGATGGAGCGGGACTACACCTTTTCGGAGGGGAAAGAGCGGCGCAAATACTACGATCTCATTGCAGGAAGAGCCGTAGGCGGGGATACGTATTCGGAGCGCGAGTTCCGTTTCGGGCGGGACAACCTCAACGGCTGTTCGCCCTATCCCTTTCTCTTTCAGGCAAGGGAAGAACTTGAAAAGACGGAAGAACGGCTGCGTCTCGCCCTGCGGAAGGACAGCAGGGAAGCACTGCTCGGGCGCAAGACCGAATTAGAGGAGGTCATCCATGAAGTTACGGGAAATCTATGAGATCGCCGACGGGCTCGCTCCCTTTGCGATCTCCGAAGAATTTAAGACAAAACTCGGCTTTTACGACAACAGCGGGATCATGCTCGACTGCGGCAGAGAGATCTGCGGCGTGCTCTTTTCCCTCGACCTTTCCGCACGCGCGGTGGAAGAGGCGAAGCGGGCGGGCATGAACTGCATCTTCACCCATCATCCCGCCATTTGGAACGGGATCACGCAGATCGCGGAGGGGAAGGACGGGGAAACGATCGCCCTCTGCGTCAGGGAGGGGATCTCCGTCATCTCCGCGCATCTCAACCTCGACGCGGCGAAGAACGGCATCGACGAATCGCTGATGCGCGGTTTGGGCGGAAAAGAGCCTCTCGCGGTCATGCAAGAGGTTGAAGGAGGCGGCTACGGCAGGGTCTACGACGTCAGAGAGACCTCGATGAACGTGTTTGTAGACAGAGTGCGGCAGGTGTTCCGCACCAAGCGCGTTGTCGCGTACGGGAATGCGCCCGTCTCGCGCGTTGCGAGCTTCTGCGGCGGCGGGTATGACGGCGGTTCCATTGCGTTTTCAATCCGCCACGGCGCCGATACCATCGTCTCTTCGGACGCCAAGCACCACCTCATCACGGAGGCGGTCGAAAAGGGGATGAACGTGATCCTGCTCACCCACTATGCCGCCGAGAACTTCGGCTTTCTGCGCTTTGCGGAGGCCGTGAAACAACAGATCGGGATCCCTGTCGCCGCTTTTACCGACGAGAGGTATTTATAATCAAAACTTGGAGGATGCAACATGCCCGTATCGAATGAACTTTTGGAATATCAGAAAGTGGACGGCGAACTCAGAAAGATCGAACAGGAGCTCGCCGCAAGCGAAGAACGCAAGAAATATATTCAGGCGAAGAAATTCATGGAAGTCGCCCGCGAGAAACTCGACGCGCAGGAAAAACATGCGATGGAGCTCCGCGCGCTCAGAGAGGATCTCATCGCCCGCGTCGACGAAGTGACGAAGGCGATCGCGGAGTACGACGACCTCGACGAGATGCTCGAGGGGGGCGCCGACATCGCGTTCTACAAAAAGAACGCCCAATCCCTTCTCGACACGCTCAAAACGTTGAAGTCCGAACTCAACAAGCTCATTGCGGAGTGTAATACGGCGTCGGAAGAGTACAAGAAGTTCAAAGAGCAGACGATCGCCATGCAGAAGCAATACAAGGAGTACAGCGAGAAGTTCAAGGAGATCAAAAATTCGCGTGCGGACGAGGTCAAAAAGATCAACGGCAAGCTCGCCGCGCTCGAAAAGAAGATCGACCCCGTCATTCTCGAACGGTACCAGCAAAAGCGCAAGGAGAGGATCTTCCCGATCGTCGTTCCGCTCTCGGGCGATTTCTGCATGTGCGGATTCGAATTTCCCAAGCTGCACATCAGCGAACTCGCGGGCGGGAACATGGTCGAATGCGAAAATTGCCGCCGCTTCATCTATAAAGTGTAACGCGGCCCGCAGGACGGGCGCATACGATATGGTATGCAATCCGTTCTTGCCGTTATCGATTTGGATATCATCCGGAACAACGCAAAAAAGATCGCGCGCGTCGCGCGCCGTCCGCTCTATGCGGTCGTGAAGGATGACGCCTACGGCCACGGCGCGGCAGAAGTCGCCCATGCGCTCGAAGGCACCGTTGCGGGGTTCGCCGTTTCCCTTGTGGACGAGGGAGCCGCCCTCCGCGCGGCTGGGATCACAAAAGAAATCCTTGTTTTGACGCCTCCTCTTTCCAAAGAGGAGGTGTTCCGAATTTCGGCGTACCGTCTCACCGCTTCGCTCAATTCCTTTCACACCCTTCATTTGCTCGCGGGGGAGGGGTGCGGGGCGCACATCGTCGTCAACACGGGCATGAACCGCTACGGCGTTCGGCCCGTCCGCGTGGCGTCTCTCTGCCGCGCCGCGGCAAGGGAAGGGATCGCCGTCACGGGCGTCTACTCCCATCTCTATGCGGCGCAGGACAGCGGCGCGCGGAACGCGCAGACGGAGAGGTTCGCCGTTGCGCAAGCGTGCGTCAAACAGTTTTTCCCGCATGCGACGGCGCACCTCTCGGCGACGGGAGGGACGCTCGCGGGCGACTCCTTCGACGCGGTCCGCGTCGGCATCGCGCTCTACGGGTATCTCCCGGAAGGGTTTTGCGGCGTCGGCGTGCGGCCTGCGATGAAGGTGTACGCAACGGTCGCCGAGTGCCGCGCGCCCTTCGGAGAGGGCGCGGGCTATCAGAGAGCGGAAGAGCATTACCGCAGACTGCACACCCTGCGCGTAGGGTACGGAGACGGGTTTTTCCGTTCGGGCGGGCTCGGGGTCGGAAAACTCTGCATGGACGCCTGTATCAGAGAGGGGGACGCGCGCGTCGGAAGGCGTTCGCTCATTTTGGACGACGCGGAAAAATACGCAAAGGAACACGGCACGACGGCCTATGAGGTCCTCGTCAATGTCGGCAGGAAAGCGCAGAAGAAATATCGCGGCTCTTCCATAGTACTTTGTCAGACATAATACTTTGCAAAACGCGCCAAATAAAAATCAAACGCACGGATCCTTGACAGCATTTTTCGAAGATGGTATAATATGGAAAAACGAAAGAGGTGTTTCTGAGCGATGGACGAAGAGCAGAAAACAGAGAAACAGGCAAGGGACCGTTCGCACCCGACGCCCGTGCAGCTTTTCCTGCGCACGCAGCTCGAGTGCCTCCGCCGTGCCTTGACGCCCTTCCTCATGTACATGTTCATGAGCATGCTCGGTCTTGCGGTTTTCGCGCTCGCAAAGAATGCGCACGCCGCGGTCAAGATCGCGCTCACGGCTCTCTGCCTCGCTATGGGCGTTTTTTACAACGGGCACCTCTGCTACAACGCGGGCAAGCTCCACTTTGCCGCCTATTCGTCGGGTGAGCTGTACAGAAAAAGAGAGGCGGAGGGGATCCCCGTGCCGCACGATCACCGTCCCGAGAGGGAGTACCGCGCGTGGAAGGGATTCCTCATCGGGTTTTACGTCGGGCTTCCCGCAGTTATTCTGAGTCTTGCGGGCGGCATTGTCCAGCTCACTGCGTCGAACGGTTCCATCCCCACGCTCTTGGCCGTGATCTTCATGCTCATCTCCGGGTGGGCGTTCTTCCCCATAACTTGTGCATACGCCGTTACGGGCGTCACGATAAGCTGGTTTTGGGCGCTTTTGATGGTCCTTCTCCCCATTGCGGTGAGTGGCGCCATGTACCTTGTGGGCGCGCACAGCCGGGCGCGTTCCCGCAAGCCGTCCGCCCGCGGCGGAGAGGACGCAAAATGAGGATCATCGCCGGCAAATACCGCGGCAAAACGCTCGCTGAATTTCCCGGGAAGGACATCCGTCCCACCTCCGACCGCGTAAAGGAGTCGCTCTTCCAGATCTTGTCCCCCAAACTTGCGGGGGCGAGGGTCTTGGACCTGTTTTGCGGCAGCGGTGCGCTCGGGATCGAGAGCCTGTCCCGCGGGGCGTCGTCCGTCGTCTTTAACGACCTTTCCCGCGAGAGCCTCGCCGTGTGCAGGAAGAACCTCGCTTCCGTCAAGGAGAAAGGGGAGATCCACGCGTTGGATTTTCGCGCCTGCCTCATGTGCGTTACGGGGAAATTCGATCTCATTTTCTCCGATCCCCCGTATAGGGAGGATTTCACTGCGGAGATCCTGCGCATCGTCAAAGAGCGCGGGCTCTTGAACGAGGGCGGGCTCGTCGTCGCCGAGAGCGAGCGGGAAGAGATCCCCGCGGAGGGCTGGGAGATCGCCGATCTCAGAAAGTACGGCAGGACGAAGATCACCATGCTGAAAAGGAGCGGATCATGAAGAAATGCGTTTTTGCGGGCACGTTCGACCCCTACACCGCAGGGCATGCGGACACGGTGGAAAAGTGCCTCAAACTCTTCGACGAAGTTGTCGTCGCCGTTGCGGAAAACCGCGGGAAGCAGTGTTTTTTCTCTCCCGAAGAGCGGGTGGAGATGGTGAAGGCCGTCTACCGAAATGAAGAGCGCGTGCGCGTCGTGCGGTGGGACGGCGTCATCGCAGACCTTCTCAAAGCGGAAAACACGCCTTTCTATGTGCGGGGCGTGCGCAACTCCGTGGACTTCGAATACGAGACGGCGGACTTTTACGCGAGCCGCAAGCTCAATGACGAGATGATCCCGCTCTATATTCCCGCCGAACAAGACCTATTGCATATCAGTTCGACGATCGTACGCAACTCCATCGCATTCGGCAAACCGTACCAAACGTATGTGCCGGAAGCGGTCTATGAATACATTCGCAAAAGAGGGACCTGATGTTCAAAAAACAGATCGAAATTCCATCGGCGGAGCAGATCCTTGCGGAAAGCCCCGTCCCCGCATCTCTCGCGCAGCTCAAACGGGAGCGCGACCGCCTTCTCATCGACGTCATCACGGGCAGATCGGACAAACTCATCGTCATCGTGGGGCCCTGTTCCGCCCACGAACCCAAACCCGTGCTCGAATACGTCGACCGCCTCGGCAAGCTGAACGAACGGGTGAAAGACAGGCTCGTGCTCGTTCCCCGCATCTACACGGCGAAGCCGCGCACGAAGGGCGTCGGCTATAAGGGCATGTTCTCCCAGCCCGACCCCGAGCACAAAGAAGATACCTTGAAAGGCATCTACACCATCCGCGAACTGCTTTTGGGCGCGCTCCGCGAATCGGGCCTCTCCGCCGCGGACGAGATGCTCTATCCCGAGAATTTTGCCTATGTCGAAGATCTCGTCTCCTACGTCGCCATCGGCGCGCGTTCGAGCGAGAACCAGATGCACCGGCTCGTCTCGAGCGGGATCGAACTGCCCGTGGGGATCAAAAATCCCATGAGCGGAAGCATTCCCGTGCTCATCAACTCCATCTATGCGGCACAGAGCCCGCAAGTGTTCAAATACCATAATTGGCAGGTCGAAACGAACGGGAACCCGTATGCCCACGCCGTTCTGAGAGGACGGGTGGACAATTACGGGAACGATATCCCCAATTACCATTACGAAACGGTCATGCAGGTTCTGGAGGGCTACTGCGCCACGGAGGGCGGGCTGCGCAACCCCGCCATCATCGTCGACGCTAACCATTCCAATTCGGGCAAACGGTTCGAACAGCAGATCCGCATCGTGGAAGAGGTCCTGCAAAACCGCCAATACGACGCCGATTTCCGCCGTATCGTCAAGGGCTTCATGATCGAGAGCTTCCTCGTCGAGGGCTGTCAGGAGCATGATTACGTCTATGGGAAATCCATCACCGATCCCTGCCTCGGCTGGGAGGATACGGAGAGGCTCATTTACGATATCGCGGAGAAGGTGTGACATGGCGACGGAAGAGAGACAAACGAACATGTCCCCAAACGCGCGCGCGCCGCTCCGTGTGAGCTGTCTCGGCCCCGAGGGGAGCTATTCCCAGCAGGCGGCGAGACAGATGCGCCCGGGTGCGGAGATCCTTCTCTGCCATTCTTTCGGCGAGGCCGTGGACAAGCTGCTTTCGGGCCGTGCAGACTATGCCGTCCTGCCCGTAGAAAATTCCCTGAACGGAGGGGTGCTCGAGTGCCTCGATCTGCTGAGCGAAGAGGAGATCTTCGCCGTCGAGGAATTCCCGCTCGCGATCGACCACAGGATCGCGACATTGAAAGGGGTCGGGTACGGGGACATCAGGCGCATCTATTCCCACGAACAGGCGATCGGGCAGTGCGCCGACTACATCGGTAAGCATTTCCCGGACGCGGAGTGCGTCTTTACGACGGCGACGACAGAGAGCCTTGAAAAACTCGACGCGCATTCGGCGGGCATCGTCGGAGCGCATATCGTCCGCGAGGGGGTCGTCCTCTCCGACGAGAACATAGCGGACAACAAGAACAACTTTACGAGGTTCATTCTCGCCGAACGGCGCAATTCGCTGCCCGAGCACAGTGCGATGGTGTTCTTCTGCGCGGTCTGCGCGGATAAACCGGGGTCTCTTCTCGGGCTTTTGAAGATCTTTTTGCGGAACGGGCTCAACCTCACGCGGATCGAGTCCCGCCCCGTGAAAGATATGTTCGGGCAGTACCGTTTCTTCATCGAATTTGCGGGGGATCTCGCAAGCGATTGGGTCAAGAGGGCCCTTTCGGAGGCGAGGGCGTACTGCATGCAATTCAAGCTGCTCGGCGCGTACAATTAGCTGTCAAAAATGGTCGGAAGCGGTCAAAACCCGCACAAAAGGGCGAGCCCGAAACACAAGAGCGCGGCGGCAAAACCCTGCGCAAATTTGACCGCGAGGAACTTCCCCGCGGGGATGCGGATCTGCGTCAGAAAGGCAAGCTGCTGGACGAGCACGCACACCCCGCCGAACGTCGTCAGAAAGGCGCAGAGGGCGAGGGAGAGCGCAGACCTTTCCGCGGACAGGAGCGAGCAGCCTCCCGTCATTTCGAGCAGTCCCCTGAGGACGGCCACGGCAGGTTGCGGAAGGGGAAGCGGCGCGCAGAGATCGGCGATCATCTGCCCGAACGCGTAGAAGATTGCGACCGCCCCGCCCACGCACAGGACGGAGAGGACGGAATCGGAGAGCAGTTCCGAAAGAGAGATCGGCCTTTCCGCAGAGATTTTGACACTTCGCGTTTGATTTTTCGCAAATAGGCGCACAAAAAAACAGACGAGATATACGCCCGCCAAGTGTGAGGCGAAGAGAAGCCATCCGGCCGCCGCGCTGTGAAACATGCCGCTTCCCACGGCCCCCACGAGAAAGGCGGGGCCGGACGTCGTAGAGAGGCATGCCGCGCGCAGTTTTTCTTCTTCGGGAATGAGTTTCGCACGGGAAAGGTCGTACACCGTGCGCGCGCCGACGGGATACCCCGACAGGGCGGAGATCAGGGCGGCGCAAGCCCCCGCTCCCGAGACGCGGAAGAGCTTTCCTGAGAGCGGAGAGATCGCGTTCGCCGCATGGGAGAACAGCTTCCGCCTCGTAAAGATCGCCATGAGAAAGAGCATGGGAAGGGTCGCGGGGAGCACGCTCAACGCCCAAAGGCCGACCCCTTCGCGCACCGCTCCCGCATAGCGGGCGGGGAAAATGAGAAAGAGAACGATCGCAAGCAGGACCGCCCCCGTCAGGAGTGCGGAGGGCAGCCGCTTGGAAAAATTGCGCATACTGATTTGTATGCAGAGGGAGGACATGTTATGAAAAAACTCGGCTTTGCGCTTGGCGCAGGCGGTTCGCGCGGGGTCGCGCACGTCGGCTTTTTGCAGGCGATGGAGGAAGCGGGCATTCGGCCCGACTACGTCTCCGGTTGTTCGATGGGGGCGATCATCGGGGCATGCTACTGCGCGGGCGCAAGTCCCGCGGACATGAAATCGGTCGTCATCGACTTAAAACTCGCCGATATCGCCGCCGTCAACATTTCCCCCGTGCGCAGGAACGGGCTGATGAGAATGACGAAGGCGCGCAAGCTCATGGTCGATCTCATCGGGGAAAAGTCGTTCGACGAACTCAGGATCCCCTTCGTCTGCGTCGCGACCGACCTCATCAAGGGCAAACTCGTCGTAATGTCGAAGGGGAACGTGATCGACGCGGCGCTCGCTTCGGGTTCCATTCCGGGCGCGTTCACGCCCGCGCAGTTCGGCGGCCATTCCATGCTCGTCGACGGCGCGATCTTAGAGCGCGTTCCCACCCGCGAGGTGAAAAATCTCGGCGCGGAGGCGATCGTCGCCGTGGACGTGCTCGGCAATCTCGTCGTGGAAAAGGAAGTGCAGGGCAATATCGTCGATACCCTTCTCCGCTGTATGGACATTATGGACACGCGCGCCACGCAGAAGAAACGTCAGTCCCGCAGGTATGTGGACCTTTGGTTGGAGCCCGATCTCGGCTCGATGGACCAATACGCAGTGAAAGATCTCTCCTTCGCCTATTACAAGGGCTACGAGCTCGGTATTTCGAAGGCGGAGGAGATCAAACGCATTTACCGAGATGGATCTGTTTGATTTCAACGACAACGAGGAGCGCGCAAAACCGCTTGCCGAGCGGATGCGCGCTTCCACATTAAAGGACTTCGTCGGACAGCGGCATCTTATCGCGGAGGGTTCGCTCCTTCGCCGCGCCATCGCGCTCGACCGCCTCGGAAGCTGTATTTTCTGGGGGCCTCCCGGTTGCGGCAAGACGACGCTCGCCAATATCATCGCCGCGCAGACGAACGCGGATTTCATCAAGCTCAATGCGGTCAACGCGGGCGTTGCAGACGTGAAGAAGGCGGTGGAACAGGCGCGCAACAATCTGAAAATGTTTGCGCGGCGCACCTATCTCATGCTCGACGAATGCCACCGCTTCAACAAGACGCAGTCGGATTCCCTTCTCCCCGCCATCGAGCAGGGGACGATCCTCTTCATCGGGTCGACGACGGAAAATCCCTACGCCTCGATGACGCCCGCGATCGTCTCCCGCTGCCGCGTGTTCAAATTCGAGGCTCTCACCGAGGAGGATATCCGCGGCGCGCTCGAAAGGGCGCTTCAAGACAAGCGGAAGGGGCTCGGTACATACGGGGCGACGGTGGACGAGGACGCGCTCAGACACCTTGCCTTCACCGCGGGAGGGGATCTGCGCACGGCGTACAACGCGCTTGAACTCGCCGTGCTGACCACGCCGCCCGATGCGGACGGAAAGATCCGCGTGACCCTTAGGGACGCCGAACAGTCCATCCAGCGCAAGTCGCTCTCCTACAACGAGGACCTTTATTACGACATTCTCTCGGCGTTCTGCAAATCGCTCCGCGGAAGCGACGCGGACGCCGCGCTCTACTACGCCATGCGGCTGATCGAGGGAGGGTGCGACCCGCTTCTTGTCATCCGTAGATTGATCGCGCACGCGGCGGAGGACGTCGGAATGGCGGACCCGCAGGCGCTCGTGATCGCCGTCTCCGCGCTCACGGCATTCCAAAACATGGGCTATCCCGAGGGGCTCATCCCTCTCTCCGAAGCGATCGTCTATGTCTGCGAAGCGGAGAAGAGCAACTCGGTCGTCACCGCGATGGACGGCGCGAGGCGGGACGCGCGCGAAAACAGGGACGACGACATTCCCCGCTATCTCCGCGACAGTTCCTACGGCGACAGGGCGATGAAGGCGGACAGCGCGGGCTACTTGTACCCCCACGACTTCGGCGGCTATGTGCAGCAGCAGTATCTTCCCGACTCTCTGAAAGAGCGGACGTACTATGTCCCGTCCGACCGCGGATATGAGAAAACGGTCGCCGAGATCAGAAGAAAAAAGGGAAAGAAGCGGTAACTTCTTTCCCTTTTTTCAGTTGAAATTTGCCGCGTCTACACTGCGGCGCTACCGGCGAGCAGGAACATGGGGACGAAGGCAAAGCCGAAAAGCAAAACCGACACGGCTTCGAGCCCCAATTCCACGCTGCTGATGATGATCCCGGCGCATGCAAGGCCTTCGCCGCCTTCGCCCGATTCGCGGCACTTCTTCCGCGCGAGGATAGAGCACACGAGCCCCGCAATGGGCACGAGGAACGAGAGGACGAACCCGACGATGGCAAGCGTGTTCGTTCTGGAACTCGTTTCATTTGTCACCGCGACCCCGCAATGGACGCAGACCGCAGCCTTGTCGTCGATCTCTTTTCCGCAATTTTTGCAAAACATACCGATCCTCCTTTTGTGTTATATTTTTATTATATTCCCATGATAATGGGAAGTCAAGTAATTTTCCCAATATTGTGGGAAAATATTTTTATGGATACGGGATTCGGGGAACGGCTTCGGTCGCTCCGCCAAGAAAAAAACATCGGCCAGATCCAACTCGCGAAGGAGCTCGACGTTGGGAAATCCGTCATCAGCCTTTGGGAGCTGGGGCGGTGCGAACCGACGCTCTCCAAACTCGTTGCGATTTCAAAATATTTCAATGTGAGCATCGACTATCTTGCGGGTCTTGAAGATACAGACTTGTGACGGCCTCCCAAATATCGGCATATTCCGACAGGATATGCCTTTTTTCATGCCGCGAAAACCCCTATAATGGTCGGCACGGAGCGGATATGGTCGTCTATGTAGAAGCCGCATTTCTTGAAAATTTTCTTCTCGACGGGCTGCTTTTGTACCTCGCGCTCAAATGCGCCCGCATCAAGCCTTCCGTCTGGCGTTTGCTGCTCGCGGCCGCGGCGGGCGGGGCGGAGGCGCTGCTCTTTCCCGTTCTGAAAGTTCCCGTCTGGGCGGCGTATCTTATGAAGATCGCAGGCGGCGTCCTGCTCGTGCTCATCGCGGTCAAGGGAAAGAAATGCAAGCCTTATTTCGTTGCGGGCGCAATTTTCTTTTTCCTGACGTTTGCCCTCGGCGGACTGCTCACCGCGGCTTACTCTTTCTTCGGGGTCGAATACGAAGAGGGGAACGGCTTCCTCGTCGAGCGCGCTCCCGTCGGGCTCATCTTGGGCGGCGCGGGCGTCTTTGCCGTCGCCGTGGCGGAGCTCGCGAAATATCTCTACCGTTACAGGAAGTTCAAGCGGGAACTTCTTCCCTGTAAGCTCAAAGCGGGCGAAAGAGAGGTCCGCTGGACGGGGTATGCAGACAGCGGGAACAACCTTTTCTATCACGGCAACCCCGTGTGCGTGACCTCTGCGGCGGCGATCTTCGCGCTGTTCGGGAGGGGAGCGAAGGAGGAGGGCCGCATGACGGTGGGAACGGTCAACGGGAGCCGCACGTCGCCCGTGTTCGTCTGCGAGCGCATGGAGATCTGCGCGAACAAGGAGACGATCACGCGGCAGAACGTCTATCTCACCGTCGGAGAAGTCTCGCCCGAGTACGGGCTCATTCTCAACACCGCATTGATGGAGGCTTAAATGAAACTTTTCGAACTTCTCAAAAAATGGCTTTGCAAGCTGACCGGCAACGAGGAGAACGTCGTCCACTATCTGTGCGGCAACGAGGCGCTTCCGCTCCCGCTGTCTGCGGAGGAGGAGGCGGAAATGCTCAGGCAGCTCGAGGCGGAGGAAAACGCCGAGGCCGTCAAGGCGAAGCTCATCGAACACAATCTGCGGCTCGTCGTGTACATCTCCCGCAAGTTCGACAACACGGGCGTGGACGGGGACGATCTCATCTCCATCGGGACGATCGGGCTCATCAAGGCGATCAACTCCTTCCGCACAGATAAAAATATTAAGCTCGCGACGTATGCCTCCCGTTGCATCGAGAACGAGATCTTGATGTATCTCAGGCGCACCGTGAAGCTCAAGAGCGAGATCTCCTTCGACGAGCCGCTCAACACCGACTTCGAGGGAAACGAACTGCTTCTCTCCGACATTCTCGGCACCGATTGCGAATCCGTTTACAGCGGCGTGGAGAAGAATGTGGAGCGCGAGCTCTTGCGCGACGCGCTTGCCAAACTTCCCGAGCGGGAGAGAAAGATCATGTACATGCGGTTCGGGCTGGGCGGGGGCGAGGAGATGACCCAAAAGGACGTCGCCGACGTGCTCGGCATCTCCCAGAGCTACATATCCCGCCTCGAAAAGAAGATCATCGAGCGGCTGAAAAAAGAGATCTCGAAATTGGTTTAGAAAATTCCGGAAAATCTTGACAGCGCGCCGCAAATCCGTTATAATCCTATCAAACAGCCATCAAATGGCATCATAACGGAGAAAAATCTATGATCAAAAACGTTCCTCCGATGGGTTGGAATACCTGGAACACCTTTGCCGAGAACATCAACGAAGAGCTTGTTCTCTCCTCGGCGGAAGTTCTCGTTTCGTCGGGCCTCAAAGAGGCGGGCTATGAATATGTCGTCGTCGACGATTGCTGGGCGCTCCGCGGGCGGGACAAAGAGGGAAGGCTGATCCCCGATCCCGCAAAATTCCCGCACGGCATGAAGTACGTCGCCGACCATCTCCACGCGATGGGTCTGAAATTCGGCATGTATTCGTGCTGCGGCAATCTGACTTGCGCGCAGTACCCCGCGAGCTTCAACCGCGAGTTCATCGACGCGGAGACCTTTGCGGGCTGGGGCGTGGATTTCCTCAAATACGATTACTGCTTCAAGCCCGTCTCCGCGGACGGGAAAACGCTCTACCGCCGCATGGGGCTTGCGCTCTCAAATTGCGGAAGGGACATCCTGTTCAGCGGATGCAGCTGGGGGAGCGACAACACGCACGAATGGATCGGCACGACGGGAGCCAATATGTGGCGTTCCACGGGCGATATCGTCGACGCGTGGGATTCCGTCAAGGAACTCATCCAAAAACAGTACGAGATCCTTCCGTACGGCGGCGTCGGCTGTTTCAACGATATGGACATGCTCATCGTCGGCATGCACGGGAAGGGGCACGTCGGGCTCAAAGGGTGCACGGACGAGGAATACCGCCTGCACTTCGCCGCATGGTGCCTGCTCGCTTCCCCGCTCATGATCGGCTGCGATATCCGCACGATGGACAGTGCGACGAAGGAGATCCTCACCAACCGCATGCTCATCGGGATCCAGCAGGACGCGCGCGGCAACCGTCCCTTCCTCTTCAAACTTTGGGGGAATGAGGAGCTGCCCGTGATCGTCCGCTACCTCGGAAACGGCGACATCGCGCTCGGGTTCTTCAATCTGACGGACGGCCCCGCGCATATGTGGGTGACGACGGAGGACCTCGGCGTCCCCGAGACCGCGGGCAAGAAGCTGTCGGGCACGGAGGCGTATTCGGGCAGAAAGGCCGAGTCGCAAAACGGCGTCGTCATGGCGACGCTCGCCGCACACGCATGCGAAGTGTACCGCTTCAAGGTCGTCGGCGCATGAAATGCGCGCGGTGTTCGGCAGGGCTCTCGTATAACGAGCTCGGGCTCAACAAAAAATACAATCCCGCAGGCGGCGCGCTGTGCCTCGGCTGTCTCGCCGCGAAATTGGGTGTCAGCGAAGCGCGGCTGCGCGAGAAGATCGAAGAATTTCTCCGCGCGGGCTGCCTTCTGTTCGTCAAGGATACATAAAACATAGCCGGATCGCAGATACTTCTTTTCCGATACATAGAGTTCGCTCTATCTGGAGGTGAAGTATGCTCAGCAAAGTCATCATCTGCGGTGTGGATACCACGGGGCTTCCCAAGCTCACGGCGCAGGAGAACGAAGTTCTCATGGAAAAACTCAAAAAAGGGGACAGGGCGGCGCGCGATACCTTTATCGTGGGCAATATGCGCCTTGTCCTTTCTCTCGTCAAGCGGTTTTGGGCGAAGAACGCGAATGCGGACGACGTCTTTCAGGCGGGTTGCGTAGGGCTCATCAAGGCGATCGACAATTTCGATCTGAGATTCGGCGTGAAGTTTTCGACGTACGCCGTCCCCATGATCCTCGGGGAGATCAAGCGGTTTTTGCGCGACGGAAACTCTCTCCGCGTCAGCCGCTCCATCCGCGATACGGCATACCGTATCCTCAAAGTGCGCGAGGCGATCGAGGGGAGAGACGAGGAGGCGACGATCGAGAAGATCGCCGCGGAGATGCAGGTAAAGGAGCGGGAAGTCGTGTACGCGCTCGACGCGATCTCCGATCCCGTCTCCATCTACGATCCCGTCTACAATAAGACAGGGGACACCCTCACCTTAGTCGACCAGCTCTGCGACGAGAGCCAGAGCGATGAGATCTGGACGGAGCACGTCGCCCTCCGCGAGGCGATCGAACGGCTCACCGAACGGGAGCGGAAGATCCTCATGCTCCGCTACTACGAGGGAAAGACGCAGACGGAGATCTCTGCGGAAGTGGGCATCTCGCAGGCGCAGGTGTCCCGCCTCGAAAAGAACGCGCTCGGCGCCATCCGCAGAGAAATTTCGTGAGAGAGAAACATTTCGACAAATTCCGCATACGATAGAATGTGGAAACGAGTTTCATCGAGTTAAAGCACAAGGAAACGGTGAACCTTCTCGACGGCAAGCAGCTCGGCAAGGTTTGCGATGTCATCTTCTCCTGGCCCGAGAACAGGGTGCAGGGGATCGTCGTCCCCGGGAGAAAGGGGTTCAGATGGGGGAAGGCGGATCTCTTTATCGACATCCGCTGCGTGAAGAAGATTGGCGTAGACGTCATTCTCGTCGAGATCAAAGCGGCCCCGAAGCCCAACAAAAAGAGCGGGAAATGGGCAGATAATCCCCCGGATGCGCCGCCCTATTTCCGCGGGGGAGGAGAGGACCGCCGCGACTACGGCGAATACGAATAATCAGAAAAGCGGCGCAACTTCCGTTGGGGAAAAGATGCCGCTTTTTGCATGTTACGAAAGTAATATGCGTGACATAATACTATGAAAAGTCAAAAATACCCCGCTTTTGCGGGGTTTTCGCTTGGTTTTTTCCATTATTTCTTATAGCAGTCGCAGGGATAGCCGTCCGGTTTATATCCCGTGTCGGAACACTTCTTGCAGAAGTATTCTGGGACGAAATCCTTGTCGGAGAGATTGAGGCGGGCGAGCGCGGCCGCGCGCCTCTCTTTGGCGGCAGCCAACTTTGCCTCGATGGAGGGGAGCGTTTCGGGAGAGTAGAGCTCCGCTTTCGCGAGTTCGAGCTGGCCTTTCCGCAAGACGCTTTCCGCCTCCTTGTAGTCGGCGTCCTTTTCGGCGATGGCGCGCGCCCGTTCGACGTTGCGCATCGCGAGCCGTTTTCTCTCCGCGTAAAACCGTTCGCGGTCCGTCCGTTCGTCCGCTGCGATCGCGGCTTCGCTCTTGAAGGGATTCTGCTTTGCGGGTATGGGTGCCGAAGGCTTTTCGGGGATCTCCGAGACGGCAGACACGCCGAGCCGCTTCCATTCGGAGAGGAGCTTGTTCATGTAGGGGAGGGGAGCGGAAGCAATTTCGCTCCTTTTTGCCGCTTCGAGGATCATTTCGTCCGAAAAGCTCCAATTTCTCCATGTTTCGATCATGTCGAGGGTCGCCTGCGACTTCTTCACGACCCCGCAGAGACCCTGTATGCGTCCGAGCAGGCGGAGCTGCCCGTCGCGCGCGGCGCAGTATTCCCGCACGCTCTCGTGGTCGACGACGCCCGCCGCATACAGCCCGTCGATCATGTCGTCGAGCTCCGCAAAGCCGTAGGAGAGGCGGAGCCCCAACGAGGCGAGAAGGGTCAGGCTCTCTTCGTCGTAACCGCGTTCCAGCCACTTTACGGCGTATTCTTCTATGTAAGGGCGGGGATTCGGCGTTTTCAGACCGAGTTTTTTTGCGACTTTGAACACGATGGAGGCGAGTTCCTCCTGTTCGGCGAGGTAGGCTTTCGCGTCGCTCTCGGTGAAGATCTTTTTTTCGGCGAGCTCGCTCACGCGCGCGTCGAGGGCTTTGAGAGACCCCGTCCCGTTCGAGGAAGCGCAGGCGCAGACGGCACCGATCTCCATGCCCTCCGCGAGCCATTTTTCGAGATACTCGTAGTCGGCGTCCTGCGGTTTGCGGTAGACGCCGAGCAGCGAAAAGATGTGCGCCAGCTCCTTTTCGCGCGTATGGAAGTCGGCGAGATCCGCTTCCACCTGTTCCAGCGTGAATTTCATCGCCTTTGCGAGCTGTTTCGCCTTGTTGAGGATATGGTTCGCCGAAAGTTTCGGCCCGTCCTTGCGGATGCAGTACTCCACGATGAGCAGGAACGCCTGATGCTCCATCGGGGTCTCTTCGAGAAATTCGAGGAGCTTGCGGTGATCGTAAGGGGAGAGATCTTTGTTGGCCTTTTGCAGGAGCCGGAAGAGATCCTGGTTGAATTGGGCATACTTTTCGGGGCGGAGGGGCTTCGGCTTGCCGACGGAAGCGTTCACGGGGAGATATTCGATGAGGAGCGGCGACTTGGAGAGGACCTGAACGAGGCCGCACTCTTCCCAGAAGGAGAAGATCTCGGCGAACCTGTCATAGGGGATCTTCAGAAGTTTCGCGGCGTTCTCCGCGTCGAAATCTTTTCCGCAGTGGCAAAGATACAGCCCGTAGAGATAGGCGCGCACGGCGTCGCCGTCCGCTTCGGGGAGATATTTGGCGATGAACTGGTTTTCCACGCTCGTGAAGGCGCGCTCGCCGTAATCCTTCGAGAAGGATGAAAATGACATAAATTCCTCCGTACGCGCCCTTGTTTTTTCCCGAAAACACGAACAATGCTTGCTTTTTTCAAGAACACGTTGTATAATAGTATATCATAGCGCCCGCGAAAAAGCAATCGTGTTTTTGCCTTGCGGGGAAATTTTTCCGAAAACGGTCGAAAGTGAACATTCTGCACACCTCGGATTGGCATCTCGGCAAACGCCTCATGGACAGGGAACGCCTTGCGGAGCAGTCCGACGCACTCAACGAAATCAAAGAGATCTGCGAGAGAGAACATGTGGACCTCGTCCTCGTCGCGGGAGACGTGTTCGATACCTTTCTCCCTCCCGCCGAAGCGGAGGAACTCTTTTTCCGTGCCGTGAAGGGGATCGCGGGAGAGGACCGCGCGGTCGTGCTCATCAGCGGGAACCACGACGACGGCGTCCGTCTCTCCGCTTCCGCCCCGCTCGCAGCCGAAAACGGCGTCTATATCTTCGGAGGGAAAGGGCAGCGATTCCCGGTAGGGGGAAACCGCGCCGTAAAGGCCGTGGAGGCGGGGGAAAACTACGTCGTCATCCAAAACGCGGCGGGGGAGCGCGTGTACATCAACGCGCTGCCCTATCCGAACGAGGCGCGTCTCAAAGAGGACAAGACGGAGGAGAGCTACGCCGAAAAGACGCTCCGCTGGATCCAAATGGGCGACGAAGCGTACGACGGGAGCATTCCGCATATTCTGCTCTCCCATCTTTTCGTCGCAGGCGGGAAGGTCTCGGACAGCGAACGCTCCATCGATCTCGGCGGGGCGCGCGCCGTGCCCCTTTGCAATCTGCCCGCGTTCGGCTATACGGCGCTCGGCCACCTGCACAGGAGACAGGGATTTGCCTCCAAGAACGCCCATTACAGCAGTTCCCTCTTGCAATATTCCTTCGACGAGGCGAATACGGAAAAGGTCGTCCTTCTCTTAAAGACGGAGGGAACGGACGTCCGCATCGAAAAAGAGATCCCCATCCGTTCGGGCAAACGGCTCGTACGCCTCGAAGCAAACGACGTCCCCGCCGCGCTCGGTCTGCTCCGTGCGCAGGAGAACAAATTCATCGAACTCACGCTCTATCTCGACGCGCCGCTCCTTGCCGCCGAGACGCAGGCCCTCCGCGAGGCGAACGAGGGGCTCGTTTCCCTCAACGTGCACGTCAAAGAGGGGAGCGAAGCGGAGATCGTCCGCCGCTCCGATCTGAGCGAGCGCGAACTGTTCGAAGCATTTTACAGAAAACAATGCGGGGGAAAAGACCCCCCCGAGGAGATCACGCAGGAGTTTTTGCTCCTCTTGAAGGAGGGCGAGCAGTGAAACCCATCTCACTTGAATTTTGCGGCATCAACTCTTTCTCCGAAAAGGCGTCGATCGACTTCGAAAAACTCCTCGAATTCGGGCTCTTCGGCATTTTCGGGGATACGGGCTCGGGCAAGAGCACCATCCTCGACGCGATCGGGTTCGCCCTCTACGGGAGCGTGACCCGCTGCCCCCGCCCTTACAGCATCGCAGATATCATCAACTATAAGCACGATTCCGCTTACGTCAATTTCGAATTTGAGATCGTCTTTGACGGCAAGCGCAGACGGTACCGCGTGGAGCGGACGCTCAAACGGAAGGGCGCAGCCCAGACCGTCGATCTGTACGAATACGAAAACGGAGCCCGCCGCGCGATTGCGTCGGGCCCGAGGACGGCAGACCCCAAGCTCGAGGAGATCATAGGCCTCGAACAGAGGGACTTCGAACGTTGTATCGCGCTCCCGCAGGGGCAGTTCGCCCAATTTGTCAAGGCGCCTCCGGGGGAGCGGTTGAAGCTCATGTCCCGTCTTTTCGACCTCGAGCGTTACGGCGCGGCCCTGACGAAACAGATCAACAAAAAGACCGCGGAGGCGGACAGAACGCTCGGCGAGCTGAACGTCAGGCTCGAACCGTACGCGGAGATCTCCGCCGAGGCGAACGCCGCGCTTGCCGCCGAGATCGAAGGGCTTCGCGCCGCAGAAACGGAGGCGCGCGCCGCCGCGGATTCCCTCCGTGAAGAGGAAAAGTCGCTCTCGGCGCGGTTCGCCAAAAAACAGGAGGCGGAACAGACCGCACAGCGGCTCGCCCGTCTCACCGAACGTCTCCCCGCGATGGACGCGCTCGGCAGAGAGCTTTCCCGTCTCGAAAAGGCGGCGTTCGTCGTCGCCGCGGAAAGAGACGGCAGAGAACTGCGCGCGCAGTCCGTAAAGGCGAAAGAGCGGGTGGAGGAGGCGAACGCACGCCTTACCCGCGCCGCGGAAACTTGTTTTGCCGCAGAGACGTGGGATGAAGAGGCGGCCGACGCCGAGATCGAAGAACTGCTCGCCCTTCATATGAGGGCTTCCGCCGCGGAAAAGGCAGAGGAGCGCAGAAAGCGCGCCGCGGCGCGCGTCGGAGAGATCGACGGCGAAAAGGAGGCCTTCCGCACAAAGTTTCTCGGCTTCTTCTACGATGACGAAAAAGCGGAGTTCGAAAAGAAGAGAGCGGAGCTCGGCAAAGGGGATTTCCTCACGTTCGCAGAGACGTACGGCAAAGCCGCCCTCTTCCGCGAAGAATACGGCGAAATGGCGCGCGAGCTGAATGACCTCACCCTCAAATACCCCGAGATCGCGGAGGACAGCGCGCCGCTCATCGAAAAATACACGCGGCTCGGCACGGGCGAAGAGATCGGATTTTCAGACCTTCGCAGAGAGTACGAGGCGCGGGAGAGCGCGCGCAAACAGCTCGACGCAGACATGCTCCGTCTCGAAGCGCGGCGCGGGGAATACGAACTCGCGCAAAGGCGCACGTTACAATTGGACAGGGAGCGTGAAGAGCTCGAGGCGGAGATCGCGGTCTGCGCAAAGGAGATCGAGGGCGTCACGGCGTCTCCCTCCGAGATCATGGAGACGGTCGAACGCAAAAAACTCGCGCGGAGGCGCATGCTCGAACGCAGGACTTCCTGCCGCGAGGAACTTTCCAAGTCGCAAGCCGCCCTCACCGCGGCCGAGGAGATCTCGAAAAATGCGGACGCCGCCCTCCAAGCGGCAAGAGCGCGTTTTTGCGATACCCTGAAAGCGGGCGGGTTCGAAAGCGCGGAGGAAGCCGAACTTCTCGCCGCGAAATATCCCGATCCCGCCGCCGCAAAGCGCGGATACGAAGCGTTCCGCACGGAGTACGCCGCCGTCCGCGCGAGGAGCGAGGAGCTCGCGGGCGAGGACTTTTCGCTTGTCTCGCGGGAGCGTCTCGACGGGGTGCGTTCCGTGTGCAAGGAGAAGGAAGAGGAGACGAGAGAGATCTCCCGCAAACTTGCCCTCGCCGAGAGAAAACTCGCGGAGGGGGAGAGCCGCCTTCTCGAAAAAGCCGAGCTCGAAAAGAACCTCCAAGCTGCCCGCAAGCGATACGACGGTCTCGACCTGCTCAGAGGTCTCGTGCGCGACGGGAAGTTCATGGAGTTCGTGGCGGAAGAATATCTCCAGACGGTCGCGGTCAACGCGAGCACGCGGCTCATCTCCCTCACGGACGGCAGATATTTCCTGCGCTACGACGGCGGATTTTTCGTCGGGGACAATTTCAACGGCGGGAAACTGCGCGGCGTGCACACGCTGTCGGGAGGGGAGACCTTCCTCGTCTCGCTTTCCCTCGCCCTCGCGCTCGGCGCGGAGATCTGCGCGCGTTCGCTGCGCCCCATCGAGTTCTTCTTCCTCGACGAAGGGTTCGGGACGCTCGACAGCCATCTGGTGGACACCGTGATGGACAGTCTCGAAAAACTCAGAAACGAACATTTCTCGATCGGGATCATCTCCCACGTCGGGGAATTGAAAAACAGGATCGACCGCAAGCTCCTCGTCACGAAGGCGACCGAGGAGTGCGGATCGGTGATCAAACCGGAGTGAGGTAACCAATTTGACGACTATGCTGACGCCTGTCACCCTTTGGCAGGACTTTGACGATTCTCTGCCCGCAAATGAGGAACTGCTTTCCGAGAAGAGGGAAGGCGGGGTCGTTTGGCGCGACGTCTATATCTACGGCAGGAACGTCGGTTCCGGGGCGGGCCGCGTCAAGATCTACGGGAAATACGTTTTCCCCGAGAATGCGGCGAAATTTCCCGTCGTCATGATCTTGTTCGAGGCGGGAATGCCCTTCGACGAAACGCTCGTTCTCCGCTATGTGAAAAGCGGGTACGGCGTCTTTTGCGTCGACTATTGCGGCGAGAGGGCGGAGGGGTACTATACCGTCTATCCCAAACTCGTCGATTACGGAAACCTCGTCCGCGCCGAGCGGCATATCGACTATTGCGACCGCTCCGCAAAGGAGACGAGCTGGTACGAATGGGCGTCAGTCGCGAGGTATGCCGTCAACTATCTGAGCCGCAGGGCGGAAGTGAGCGCGGTCGGCGCGCTCGGGCTGAAAACGGGAGGCGAGATCCTCTTCAAGATCGCCCCGTATTCGCCCATCGGCTGTATGATCTCGGTCTGCGCGGCGGGCTGGCTCGCCTACCGCGGCATCGGTAAGTTCGCGGGCGGCGAAAACCGCGTGCTCGACGACGAACGCCACCGCTTCATCGCGGGGATCGACTCGCAGAGCTACGCGCCGCACGTCAAGTGCCCCGTCTTGCTCGTCTCAGCCATCAGCGACAAAAAATACAATTACGACAGGGTATTCGATACCTTCCGCCAGATCAATCCGAACGTGGAAAAGGCGATCTTGTTCTCCGCGCACGGGAGCGGGCAGGTCGGCAGGCATTCGCTCAAAGATATCGACTTGTTCCTCGACAAATATCTGCGCGGGAGAACGGTGTTCCTCTCCAAGCCGATCGGCGTCTCCGTGGAGGAGGACGCGGAGGGCAACCTCGTCGCGTCGGGCGAATTCGACCCGGGCGGGGAGATCAAGGATTTCGGGATCATCTACACCGAAAACGTCGCCGCCTTCAAGACGAGGGATTGGACGCGCGTGATCGGCCGTGCGGAGGATCTCTCCGCAGACAACGTCGGCAAAGTTCCGCTCCCCCTCTATAAGGGGACGGAGAAGGCGCTCGTCTTTGCCTTCGTCAATTACAGCAACGAGTTCTCGGTCACTTCGAAGATCCTCGAGGTGAACGTCGCAAAGCGTTATGCGAACACCTGTCCGAAGAGCCGCGTCATTTACAGCGAGGCGGACGGACGGAACGGCTTTTCCATGTTCTGGAAGAGAACGCGCGCGATCGCGGGGTGTTTTTCGGAGAGCACCAATTCAGGCATCCGCATCGAACCCGGCTACGGCGGGATCAAAGGGGTCTCCGTCCGTCCCGGCGTGATCTCCTACCGCGTGGGAGAGGCGCGCTATGAGGCTCCCGAGGGCGCGGGCTTCCGCTTCCACGCGTACGCCCCGTCGAAGTCCCGCCTCAAAGTCGTCTTTTACAGGGATGAAGAGGAGCGCACGGGGTATTTCTGCGACGTCGAAGTCGGCGGGGGCGGCATCTGGAAGAATATCTTTCTCGAAGCCTCCGATTTCAAGGCGGAGACGGGGGAGACGCTCGAGGAATTCAAAGGCGTCGTCTCCGTCGCGTTCATGAGCGACGACGAGGTCCTCATCAACAATGTGTTCTGGATCTGAGGCGCGGCACACGCCGCCCGCATTGCATGCCGTCGGGTCTCCGCGGAGGTGAGTAAGGGATGGAGAAGAAAAGCGAAAACGAACAGCCAAAAAAGGGCGGGAAACTCTCCGTCGCCCTGTCCGCCGTCATTTCCGTCGCGGTTTCCGCGCTCACGGCGGTCATTGTCCTCCTGCTCGTCATCATTGTCTCGGGGAATATCGTCCGCAGCCGCTATCTCATCGTCGAGGTCGACGGCTCTTCGATGTTTTCCACGCTCAGGGACGGCGACGTCCTGTACTGCGACAAAAATGACGCGGGCGAGCGGGGCGACATCGTCATCATCGACGTCTCCGGGCAGCCCGAATTCGAGCGCAGGGGCGTCGGGATCATCATCAAGCGGCTCATCGCCGTCGGAGGCGACAGTATCAAGTGCGAAAACGGCGTGGTCTATCTCGCGGAGGCGGGAGGGGAGTACGAACCGCTCGAGGAACCGTATATCGAGGGCCGCAACACCATTCCGTTCGAAGTGACGCTGCGGGAGGGCGAGATCTTTGTCATGGGCGACAACCGCGAGGACAGCACAGACTGCCGCAGCGATGGAGTGGGCCCCTTGCAAGCGGAGGATATCCTCGGCACGGTGCCCGCGTGGTCAGTCGAACACAAAACGGTCATAACGGGATGGGAGAACATCAACGAGACCCTCTTCGGATGGATCAGGCGGGGTTCTCTCCTGACGGATAGTAAAGAATAAGGAGTCATCTATGAGCATTCAGTTAACAGCAGACAGCACTTGCGATCTCGGGCGGCTCGTCGCCGAAAACGGCATCGGCATCATGCCGCTCTCCGTCATTCTCGGCACCGATTCGTACCGTGACGGCGTGAACATTGTTCCGCAGGATATCTTTCAATATGTGAGCAAAACGGGCACGCTGCCCAAGACGGCTGCGCCGAGCATTCAGGACTACGAAGAATTCTTCGGCGGCTATGTGGAGGCGGGGAAGACGGTCATCCACTTCAATATCTCTTCAAAATCCTCCTCTTCCAACCTCTATGCTACGGAAGCGGCGGAAAAATTCAAGGGAAAGGTGTACGTCGTCGACACGAAGGCTCTCTCCTCGGGGCAGGGGCTTCTCGTGATGAAAGCGCTCGACCTGCTCCAAGAGGGGAAGGGCGCGGAGGAGATCTGCGAGACCGTCAACGCGCTCCGTCCGAAAGTTAACACGTCCTTCATCCCCGACCGCCTCGACTATCTCTTCAAGGGCGGCCGCTGTTCGCGCATGGCGATGTACGGCGCCAATCTGTTAAAGATCCATCCGCTCATCGAAATGGACGACGGCCAGCTCGTCGCGGGCACGAAGTACCGCGGGAGCATGCAGAAATGTATCGAGAAGTACATCGCCGATCTTGCGGTCAAGTATCCGAAATACGACAGGAGGAGATGCTTCATCACGCACAGCAGCGCAGACAGGGAACTCGTGGAATTTGCGAGAGAGCAGGTCGGAAAGACGTTCTCCTTCGATGAAGTCATCGAAACGGTCGCGGGCTCCGTCGTCACGGGACACTGCGGAAGAAACACGCTCGGCGTGCTGTTCATTGCGGAGTGAGCCATGACGAAGTTATACAGGGACGCAGATCTTTACGAGAGCACGATGCAGCGCCGCAAGATCCTCGGCGTGTTCATCGCCGTCTCCGCAGTATGCCTTTTGGCGGTGGCCGCGCTCGTGACCGCCTATACGCAGCTTCCGTACAACGATCCCGCAGGCGGATGGATCATCGCCGCCACCTGCGTCGCGGTCGGGGCGTACATGGTCTTTGCCTTCCCCTACATGGGGATCAAATTCAAGCGGGTGAACGCGTATTGCAAAATGTTGAATTTCATTTCGGAGGGGTTGAAGGAGTGCGCGGTCGCCCCGTTCGCGGACATCGAGGACTGGGTCACCCGTGACGGCGTGGATTGCAACGTCGCCGTTTTTGAAGTGAAGAATATCAAAAAGGACGAGCCCCTCAAACGCCAGATCTTCATAGACGGCGAAAAGGACTTTCCGCCCTTCGAGGTCGGAATGCCCGTCCGCTTTATCTCGCAGGGGAACCTGATGATCGCATACGAGATCCAAGAGCGGGAAAACACCAACGAACCCAAACAAGAGAATACCAATAAGGAGACTTGATCATGGAACGGAAAGACGTAAGAGCGGAATACAAATGGAGGACGTCGGATATCTTCCCCGACGACGGGGAATGGGAGAAGGCGTTCTCCGCACTCGAAGAAAAGCTCGACCTTGCCAAATACCGCGGGACGCTCACCTGCGCGGAGAACATTTTACGGTATTTTAAGGCGGAGGAGGCGTTCAGCCTCGCGGCGATGAAGGTGTATCTCTATGCTTTTTTGAAGCACGACGAGGACGTCCGCGTCACCAAATACAATTCCTACCTCGCAAAAGTCATCTCGCTTTTGACGCGGGCGGGCGCGGAGACGGCGTTTGCGACGCCCGAACTCACCTCGCTGCCCGAGGAAACGCTCGACGCGCTCATCGCGGACGAACGGCTCAAAGATTACGATTACATGCTCGCGCGCATCAAGGCGAGCAAGAAATATACGCTCTCGGAGAGGGAAGAGGTCATTCTCGCACAGGCGGGCGAGCCGCTCGCCGTCGCGGGGGACGTGTTCGAAATGCTCGACAATGCGGAACTCGACCTTCCCGAGGCCGAGATCGACGGGAAGAAGGTCAAACTTTCGCACGGGCTCTATTCCGTCGTGATGAGCGGGCGCGACCGCGCCAAGCGGGAAGAGGTGTTCAAGCTCTATTACGGCGCATACAAAAAGATCTTGAGCACGCTCGCGACGACCTATTACGGAAACGTCAAGGCAGACATTTTCTACAAGACGGTCCGCGGCTATGAGAGCTGTCTCCAAAAGGCGCTCTTCGAAGAGGACGTCGACCCCAGCGTCTACGAGCGCCTCGTTGCTTCGGTGAGCAAGGCCGCGCCGCTCATGCACCGTTACATGGCTCTCCGCAAGCGCGTTCTCGGCTATGACGAAATGCACATGTACGACATCTATCCTTCCCTCGTTGCGGACGCGGAGCTCAAACTCACGTTCGACGAGGCGTTCGACCTCTGCCTGAAAGGGCTTGCGCCCCTCGGCGAGGAATACATTTCCCTCTTCAAAAAGGGCAGGGACGAAGGGTGGATCGACGTCGAGGAGACGGAGGGGAAGCGCAACGGCGCGTACTCCATCGGCATCTACGGCAACCATCCCTATGTCCTGCTCAACTACCAAAAGACGACGCACGACGTGTTCACCATCGCGCACGAGATGGGGCACTCCCTCCATTCCTACTATTCCAACGCCGCGCAGCCGTATGCGAAATCCGACTATAAGATCTTTGTCGCAGAGGTGGCGAGCACCGTCAATGAGGTCTTGCTCCTGAAATATCTCTTAAAGACGACGGAGGACCGCAACCTCAAAAAATATCTGCTCAACTACTACATGGACATGATCCGCACGACGCTCTTCCGCCAGACGCAATTCGCCGAATTTGAGGAAGAAGCGCACGCGCTTGCGGAGAGCGGGGAACCCCTCAACAAGGACAATCTCTCCGAGATCTATCTCAAACTCAACCGAAAATACTACGGCGACGCCGTCGTCCACGACGGGGAGATCGCCTTCGAATGGGCGCGCATCCCGCACTTCTACCGCTCTTTCTACGTCTATAAATACGCAACGGGCATCACCTCGGCGATCTGCATCGCAAACCGCATTTTGGGCGAAGGGGAGAAGGCGGTGGAGGACTATAAGCGGTTCCTCAAAGGGGGCTGTTCCGCCGATCCCGTTTCCCTGCTCAAGATCGCGGGGGCGGATCTCACGACGGAGGCGCCCTTCGACGCAGCGATGGCGGAGTTCGAAGCCGCGCTCGAAGAATTCGGATCTCTTTCGTAAAATAAGGGTCACAGAGGAAAAACTATGGCTACCAATCAAACCACGGCACAGAAGATGCCCCACAATCTCGACGCGGAAGCTGCGCTCCTCGGCTGTCTCATCATAGACGCCGACGTGCAGGGCGACATTCTCGAATCGCTGCGCGAGGAGGATTTCTATCAGGAATCCCACCGTCTCCTGCTCAAAGCGATGAAGGAGATCTTCGCCTCCCGCAAGACGGTGGATACCGTCACGCTCACCGACCGTCTCCGCAACAACGGGACGCTCGAGCGCGCGGGCGGATTGCAGACGATCGTCGATCTCGTCGAAAACACGCCTTCGGCGGCGAATTACAAGCAATATCTTGCGATCGTGCGCAGGGACGCGGTCAACCGCGCCCTCATCCGCGCCGCGAGAGATATCATCGAGAACAGCCAGGGGGTCCCCGAGGAACGCGACGCCCTCAGTTACGCCGAAAAAAAGGTCTACGACATTTCGAAGGAAGAGGACGGCTCGAACCTGGAGGGGCTTGCGGACAACGTCGTCATCCAGCAGATCCTCGATAAGTTTACGATCATTCAGGCGGATCCCACCGCCTTGCAGGGGTTGGAGACGGGGTTCACCAAGCTCGACGAGATCACCCACGGCCTGCAAAAGGGCACATTGAATATCATCGCCGCACGCCCCGGTATCGGAAAGACGTCGCTCGCGATGAATATCGTCGAGCACGCCTGCCTGCAAAGAGGCAAAGTCGCCGCCGTCTTTTCCCTCGAAATGCCGCGCGCCGAGATCGTCCAAAGGCTCCTGTGCGCAAATGCGGAAGTGAGCATGGAGAGGGCGCTCTCGGGGCGGCTCGACAGCAAAGATTGGCGCAAGCTCATCATGGCGGGCGACCGCCTCACCAAGAGCAGGATCTTCATCGACGACTCCTCGGCGATCACCCCGCAGGAGATCCTTTCGAAGTGCCGCCGTCTCTCCTCCGCGGAGGGCAGGCTCGATCTCGTCATGATCGACTATATCCAGCTCATGAACAACGGCGAGAGGCAGGACGGGAACGAGTTCAACCGCCAGCAGGAGATCGCTTCCATCACGCGTTTCCTCAAGATCATGGCAAAGGAACTCAACGTGCCCGTGATCGCGCTTTCCCAGCTCCGCCGTATCCAGACGAAAGACCCGCAGCTTTCCGATCTCCGCGAATCGGGCGCGATCGAGCAAGACGCCGATATCGTCATGTTCCTCAGCCGCGCGGAGAGCAGGGACGATGAGGCGAGGGCGACGGTAACGGGCGCGACGGAATTGCAGATCGCGAAGCACAGAAACGGCTCAACGGGCCGCATCTCGCTCCGCTTCATCGGCGAGATCACGAAATTCGTCGACGTCGAGGACGTCGGAAGGCCGTCCGAAGAGCCCGATTTCTCCCGCAAGAAGCCGCGGGCTTTGGACGGGGACGATATCCAACTTCCTCCGCCCGACGGCGGGGATATCCCGGTCGACTGAGATGGAGACGAAGATTTTACGTCCCAGCCCGTCCGCGCTACGCCTCGCCGCGGAATATATCGCGGATGGGGAAGCCGTCGCTTTCCATACCGAGACCGTTTACGGCTTGGGCGCAAACGCCTTTTCGGATGAAGCCGTCCTCAAAATTTTTGCGCTCAAAGGCAGACCCACCGATAACCCGCTCATCGTGCATGTGCATGCGGACTACGATATTTCGCCCCTGATCGACGGGGAGCCCCCGTATGCGGCGACGCTCAGAAAACGCTTTCTGCCCGGTCCGCTCACGATGGTGTATCCGTCGAAGGGGAAGGTCTCGCGCTATGTCTCCTGCGGGCTGGATACGCTCGCCATCCGCGTGCCGTCCTCACCGACGGCGCAGGCGTTTCTGAAAGCCGCGGCTCTGCCCATCGTCGCGCCGAGCGCCAATCTTTCCAAACACGTCTCTCCCGTCACGGCGCGCCATGTCGACGACGATTTCCACGGAAAGATCCCGCTCATCCTCGACGGCGGCGATTGCAGCGGCGGGATCGAGAGCACCGTCCTCGACTGCACGGGAGAAAAGCCCGTCATTTTACGCGAGGGGCTCGTCACGCGCGAGATGATCGCAGCGGCCGTCGGCGACTGCGGCATATACGCGATGAAAAAGGGGGAGAGGCCGAAGAGCCCGGGCATGGCGTATAAACACTATTCTCCCCGCTGCAAAACGGCATATTTTACGGGCGACAGGCTCGGCGACGCGGTCGCATGCTACCGCGAAGAGGAAAAAGAGGGCTCGCCCTACTTTCTCTGCGAGAGCAAGGTCTGCGCCGTGCTCAAAGAATACAACGCGTTCGATTTGGGCGGCACGCCCGAGGAGATGGCGCGGCGGCTCTATTCGCTTCTGCGGAAGGGCGAGCAAAAGGCGAGCCTTCTCATCGGGATCGAACCATATGAAAAGGAGGGCGTGATGGCGGGCGTTCTCAACCGCATGAAACGCGCCTTCGGGGTGTATCATGAAACATAAAAAGATACTCTTTGTCTGCACGGGCAACACCTGCCGTTCCCCTATGGCGGAGGCGGCGCTGAAACAGGAGCTCAAAAAGCGGAAGATCGCATGGTACCGCGTCGCTTCCGCGGGGCTCGCGCCGACGGCCGGAAGCCCCATGTCCGAACATGCCCGTCAAGCGCTCTCCGAGGCCAAGATCCCGTTCAACGAAGGGTTTTTGTCGCAAAAGCTCTCGCTTTCCATGCTGAAAGAGGCGAGCGCGGTCGTCTGCATGACCTCTTCACAACAGGAAATACTCAGAGATTTTCCCAACGTCACGAGCTTTCCCGCCCTCTGCGGGAAAGAAATTCCCGATCCCTACGGACAGGGGATCGACGTATACCGCACGACGCTCCGCGTGATCCGCGAGTGTCTGCCCAAGATCATTCAGGTCTGCTGTCCGAAGATCGGTGAATAGGAGGAGAATATGAAAATCGCAGTCGGAGCCGATCACGGCGGGCTCGCGCTCAAAGAAAAGATCGTCTGTTTCCTGAAAGAGGAGGGGCACGAAGTCGCCGACTTCGGCACGATGACCTACGACTCGTGCGACTATCCCGACTTCGGGATCGCCGCCTCGGAGGCGGTCGCAAGCGGGGAGTGCGAAAGGGGGATCCTCATCTGCACGACGGGGATCGGCATTTCGATCGTCGCGAACAAGGTGAAAGGGATCCGCTGTGCGCTCTGCTCCGATCCGCTTTCCGCAAGGCTTACCCGCCTTCATAACAACGCGAACGTTCTCGCGCTCGGCGGGGGGATCGTGGGGTCGAGCCTCGCTCTCGAGATCGTGCGCGTATTTCTTGATACGCCCTTTTCCAACGAGGAAAAACACTGCCGCAGGCTGGAAAAAATCGCCAAATTAGAACAAAAATACGGGAAGTAACAGAGTAATATGTCACGCATAATACATTCTTTCTCCCGTTTTTCTGTGCAGGAGCGCAGAGCATGAAGAATGCCACGCTCAAAGAAAAGACGGTGGAATCGCTCACGTCGATCCTGCCCATCGCGGTCATCGTCCTGATTCTCGCGCTCGTCTTTGCGCCCGTCGACACGGGGACGTTCACCCTGTTCCTCATCGGCGTAGTCCTGCTCATCTTCGGAATGGGCTGTTTTACGCTCGGCGCGGACCGCTCGATGCTCGTCATCGGCGAGAGGATCGGCGCAACGGTCACGCGCACGGGGAAGATCTGGCTGATCGCGCTCGTCTCCTTTGTGATCGGCATCGTCGTCACCGTCGCCGAGCCCGATCTGCAAATTCTTGCGCAGCAAGTCCCATGTCTCGCCGAAAAAACGCCCATCGGGAACTATTTGCTCATTTTTACCGTCGCGGTGGGGGTCGGGATCTTCCTCATGGTCGCGATGCTGCGCATCGTGTTCCATATCCGCCTCAACCTCATTCTCTTTGTTCTCTACTTTGTCGCCTTCGTGCTGAGCATATTCGTGACGCCCTCTTTTTGGGCGGTCGCTTTCGACTCGGGCGGGGTGACGACAGGTCCCATGACCGTGCCGTTCATCATCTCGCTCGGCATGGGCGTCGCCTCTTTGAGAACGGGCAAGGGCGGGCAGGACGATTCCTTCGGCCTTGTTTCGCTCGCGAGCGTAGGCCCCATCATCGCCGTGCTCATCCTCGGCATCGCCTTCCGTATAGAGAACGTTCCCTATACGGTGGAGCCTTTAAGCGAGATCGCGGATACGAGAGGGGTGCTGACGGCCTATCTTTGGGGATTTGCCGATCACGCCGTAGAGGTCGCCATCGCCGTCTCGCCCATCCTGCTCTTCTTTTTGCTCTTCCAGATCTGTACGCGCTCCTTCCGCTTCCGTCAGGTCGTGCGTATTTTGATCGGTTTCCTCTATACATATGTCGGCCTCGTCCTGTTTTTGACGGGCGCGAACGTCGGATTCATGCCCATCGGCAGAGAGATCGGCGCGGCGCTCGCGGGGATTTGGGGCGGATGGGGGCTCATCCCCGTCGGCATGCTGATCGGATACTTCGTGGTCGCCGCCGAACCCGCAGTGCACGTTCTGAATAAGCAGGTGGAGCGCATGTCGGCGGGCGCGATCTCCGCGTCCTCAATGAAAAGAGGACTGTGCGCGGGCGTTTGCATTTCGCTCGGGCTTGCAATGACGCGCATCCTCACGGGGATGAATATCATGTGGATCCTCGTGCCCGGATACGCGCTCGCGCTCCTTCTGTCTCTCTTTACGCCGCCGATCTTTACGGGCATTGCCTTCGACTCGGGCGGCGTCGCAAGCGGGGCGATGGTCTCTTCCTTCGTGCTTCCGCTCGCGATAGGGGCGTGCAATGTGCTCGATCCCGCGGGGATCATGACGCAGGCGTTCGGGTGCGTCGCGTTCGTCGCGCTCACGCCGCTCATTTCCATCCAGATCCTCGGTCTCATCTACCGCCATAAGACGCACCGCGTCAAGCGGAACTTCCTCACCGTCGAGGACAAGATCGTTTTGTACGAGGTGGATTGATGTTCGGGAAGAAGAAAGAAAAAACGCCGCGCGCGGCGACGGCGAACGTCCGTCCCCCCGCAAAAGGCTCTCAGGAGAGCGGAGGACGCATGAAAGCGCTCGTCGGCATCGTCAACCGCGCCGACGTGGAACGTCTCAAAGAAGTGTTGGACGACGCTTCGGTGGGCGTTTCCTATCAGTTCGCGGCGACGGGCACGGCGCATTCCGCGGTCCTCGACTATCTCGGGCTCGGCGATACGGAGAAATCCGTCGTCCTCTCGGTCATTCCCGAGTGCGACGAGGAACTCATCATGAGACGGATCCGGGATGAGATGGCGCTCTATCTCGTCGGCAGGGGGATCTCGTTCACCGTACCGCTTACGGGGATCTCCATGATCGTGGCGAACGGGCTTTCCGCCGCTGCAACAAATAAATCCGGAGCAGTGCAAATCATGAAAGGGCAAGACAGACAATACTCACTGGTCGTCGCCGCCGTTGCGGTGAATTATGTGGACGCCGCCATCGAAGCGGCAAGACAGGCAGGCGCGGCGGGCGGCACGATCATTCATGCGCGCTCCGTCAAGAACGCGAAAGCGCAGCAGTTTACGGGTTTCGCGCTTGCGCTCGAACAGGAGATCCTGCTTATTCTCGTCAAAAAGGAGCTCGCAGTTCCCGTCATGGAAGCTCTTTCGGGCGCGGTCGGCGCAAAGACCGAGGCGGGCGGCGTGATCTTCTGCCTCCCCGTAGACAGGACCGCGGGCATCTCCGTCACAGAGGTCGCCGAGAGCGGAAGAGAGGACTGAAATGGCGCATTTGATCCTGATCGGGGGCGGGGAACTCAAAAACCGCGAGACTATGGAGATCGACGGCTATATCGCTTCCCTCGCAAAAGAGCTTGCGGGGGAGAGGAGGGCGTGCGGACTGTTCATTCCCACCGCAAGCCACGACTGCATGCCGTACTACAATACGTTTCATAAAGTCTACACGGGGGAGTTCGGGCTGAAAACGGACGTCGCGCTCACGGTGGGGCGGGATTTCAACGCGGAGAAAATGCGCGCCAAATTCGAAAAAGCGGATTTCCTGTACATCGGAGGGGGGAATACCGTCTTTATGCTCGAGCATTGGGAAAAATCGGGTCTCCTCTCCCTGATCAAGGAAGCCTACGCCTGCGGCAAGCTCATCTGCGGGCTCTCCGCGGGCGCGATCTGTTGGTTCGAGGAAATGTATTCCGATTCCGTCGCGGAAGGGGAATATGCAATGTATCGCGGGCTCGGATTCATGAAAGGAAAAATTTCTCCGCATTACGACGAGAGAATGCTTGACTTTGACAAAATCGTGCTGTATAATAAATGGTGTGCTTGGGGCGTTGAAAACCGCGCCGCGCTCGAGATCGAGGACGGAAAGCCCGTCCGCAGTATTTCATCGGGCGGAAAAGTGTGGTTTCTCGACGGAACAGGCGAGAAGATGGTCAAGACGCAGTTTTGACGGCGCGGGGGTTCATCTCCCGCCTCGGCTCCCGTGCCGAGTAAAAATTACGGGTCCATGCGGATGTGGCGAAATTGGCAGACGCGCAGGTTTCAGGTTCCTGTGGGCGACCGTGCAGGTTCAAGTCCTGTCATCCGCACCAAAA
>CANQTD010000003.1 GCA_947626685.1 uncultured Clostridia bacterium
GGGGATCGTGAGGTCGCGGTAGAGCGTCGTGCCGTTTTCGTAGTCGAAATCGCAGCGGCAGACCGAGCACTCCTTGTAGGCGACGGTACCCTCTTCCGTACACGTCGGATCCTGTTGCTTGTGGCAATCGGCGGAAAGGAAGTTATGCTCGTTGTGCAAGACGAGCTTGCTCCCCGCCAACTTCTCGCTGATCACGAGCTCGGTGAGGTAAGTATCCGTGCCCTCGACGCGGTAGACGTAGGGAAGTTCGCAGGAGATCACGGCCTCTTCCGCACTGCGCGCGTTGCGCACTCTTGCGCGGAGGGTCGCGCCGTCGATCTCATCGGGGAGCTCGATGGTCTGAAGCCCGACGCAGTTTTCGAACATGGCGTAAATGTTGGCGTTCTCGTCCAACTTGAAAACGCTCAGGTCCACCTCTTGCAGGCTCGTGCAGCCGCCGAACATTTTGCCGAAGCCGAGGACGTTCTCCGTCTTGAACGCAGACACGTCGAGGGTTTGGAGCGACTTGCAGCCGTAGAACATGCTCGTTGCGCCGCGCATGTACGTCGTGTCGAAGTTGTTCAAGTCGAGCTCGGTGAGTTTTTCGCAACCCGAGAACAGGGACCCGCACTCGATGGGCGCAAGGATCGAACCGGGATACACGAAGGCGATCATGCTGTCTTTGCGGTAGAGGCGGATATAGGTATCCACGCGCACATAGGTATCCTTGTAGCCGTCCGGGGCTTGCTTCAAGAACTTGATGCTCGTGAGCGTCTTGTAGTCTTTTACGAACGTTTTCCACTCGCGGGTGAACTGCCTCGGGACATTCACGTCGCCGAAGTCGTCCTCGCCCTGTTCGGTCTTGTCTGCGGGATACTCGCCCGCCGCAACGGGCGTGCCATATCCGACGTTGATGAAGCTAATATTGAAAGGCTTTTCGTCGAGGGTAGTGACGACGACCGTGTGCTCCTTCGTCTCCATCTCCCCGCTGCCGTAGACCTGTTTGTTGAAGAGCGGCCTGTCGCTCAGGTCGATCACGCCCTTTTCTTCGCCGTCCACGGTGATGGAGGCACTCCCGAAGGAGGGATCGGTATCGGCGTACAGCTCGAAGCTGCTCCCCAAGAATTTGAACTCGAATCTCGCGCCCTGCGTCTCTGCGGAGAGCTTGCCGTTGGCGGAGTTTTCTTGGAAGTCTTGCCTCTCCGTCATGTAATTGGAGGGTTTGACCGTCTGGCTCAATTTGGATTCGACGCCCGCGTACAGTTCTCTGATGACGGTGTGCCCGCTGTTGACGGTGACGATCAACTTGAAATAGCGCAGCGTCGTGCGGGAGAAGCTGATCCTCTGGCGGGCGGCGTTGACGTTGGAGCTCGACCCCTTGAACAGCAGATCCCATCCTTGCGTTTCCGTGCCCTTTCCCGCCGTCTCGTACTCGCCGTCTCCGCAGGCGTAAAGCTCGAAATCCACGAGCTTATCGTTGCCGTTGGTGCGGCGGACGATCTCGAAGAAGTTGAAGGTCTGCTCCTCCTGCGTATCGACCACGAACACATGGGGAGTTTCGGCCTTTTGCCCGTTGTACTTCGAATGGAAGAAGGTGCCCTCGTTGCCGTCCACCATGTTCTTGCCGTCGCTGCCGTTTTCGCTTGCGGGCTCCTCGAGGATCGCCCAGCCGACGTTGGAATTCTGATAGTCGATCGTGGCGTTTTTGATGCTGTCGACAAAGCGCGGCTGCCAGCCCTTGAAGGCGTCCACGGTGGGAAGTTCGCTCTCCTTGACGCTCGCGCTGAGAAGGTTTTCGGCGGGAAGCGCGACGATCTCGCCCTCGGGCGCACCGGGAAGGTGCACGCCGACGGTCATGTGCCCCAAACCGCCCCAATTCACGAGATGGCAGTCGAAGAACACAATGTCGTTTTTGGACAACTGCATCTCGACATGGTTATAGCGGGTGTAGCTTGTGGTGTCCCCTTTGATCTCGATCGTGCCCGCTTTATTCCCCTTCATGCTCCCATTGTAAAGGTCGATCTCCGCATAATCGTCCGCCTGTGCATAGAAGGTGTACTTGCCCGCTTCGGGAGCGCGGAACATGAGCTGCATGTGCAGGTATTCCACGGGGTTGTAGTTCTGTTCTTTGTTCTGGTTGTTGAACCGCACCCCCGCCGTAGGAGAGGAGACGGTGTAGTTGTAGGTTTTCCCTTTGACCGCTTCTTTCGCTTGGGAAACGGTCGGTCTCTTGCCCGTATAGTCGTCCAAAACCCATACTTCGCCGTAAAGCCCCTTGTACACGAGGCGCATGTTGACGTTGAGGGTGACGCGCCTGCCGCCCTCCGTCTTTACGATGATGTCGAAACGGTCGTACTCGGTGGGCGTTGTAGGCGGCGTGTAGGTGACTTTTTGGGTCTTTTCGTCGTACTTGATATTTCCGTGCTGAGCGCCCGTCACCGAGACGATCTCCACGTCTTTGGGCGAGGTGATATTGTCGCCGCTCAGATCGAACACGGTGGGATGCTTGCCGTCCACGTCGTATTTGCGCGCCGTTTCGTGCCCGTCGATGCCGTTCGCCCAACGGTACGCCACGGGGACGAACGTGGGAAGGTTGCGCAAAAATTCGAGCTGGCTCGCCGTAAACATATCGTCGGTGATATTGGCGAAGTAGTTCTCGTTGACCCAATCGAGAATGTTGACGCGGTCCACGACGCCGATGCGGTACACAAAGTCGGCGCGCTTGTTGGCGCAGTAGGCGGGGTCCATCTTGTAGGTGTAGAACATATCTACGAATTTATCCGAGCCGAAACTGTGCAGGAGGGTCGCGTACATGGAGAGCTGGTCGAAGTGCGCGCCGTTGCCCTCGTTGATCTCGCCGTAATCCTTGATCTTAACGACTTTTTTCGTCTCCTTGTCCGTGTATTCCTGTGTGATCTTTTGGGAACGCTCCACCGCCGTGTACGGGTGGACGTATTCGCCGTGTTCCACGCCCACTACGCGGCTGTCCATATTGCAGAGCATGCTGTAAATGAGCAGGATCAGCGTGTTGTTCCACACCTCGCCGTCGCCGTCGCAGAAGCCCCAATTCACGCCGTGCGTCTTGGCCTGTACGTGCCCAAGTTCGTGGAAGGTCCCCCAATTCCCCTTTGTGGTCAGCGTCTCGTAATTCATGCAGACGGGGAACCAATATTCGGGCTGGGCGCAGAAATTGGAATTGAGCGCGACCGCTTCGCCCGCGGGAACGTGCATATCGTAGCACATGGTCATATTATAGTTGTAATCCCGCCCGTTGAGAGAAATGTCGATCGCGAACACGCTGTGCCAGAAGTACGCCAGCTTTTCGATATCGTCGCAGTTGCGCATGGCGTCGGCGGGACCGATGAGCTGTCCGTTTTCCACGTCCAGCGTGGCGACCAGCCCGGGCGCGGAACGCAGCTCTTTTTCAAATTCTTCCACCGTGGTCACGCCCAAAACAAAGTGCGGGGTGAGCACGGCTCCCGTGATCTCCACTTCCACCGCGTCGGACGTGGGCTTGATATAGAGCGGCCCGCCGTACATGCTGCCGATCTTGACTTCCGTGTCCTGCCCCGTGCCCACGATATTGAACGTCGTGCCCATGCAGGGAACTTTTTGGTTCTGCCACTGCCATTGGCCGTGGAGCCCGTAGCCGAGCTTTTCAAATTCGGGCTGCGTGCCCGTCTTTTGGGCGCGTTCGGCCTCGGCGACGATCTTATCGTCCCAATAGCGGAGATAATCTTCCATCTTGCCGAAGCCCTTGCCGTTTTCATCGTAGCCCAAATAGCCCATCGTGTCCTGATGATGGGTGTAGAGGGAGACGGTCTCGCCCGTTCTCAGCCCCTTGATCTTCACCGTGGCGACCTCGCCGGGCACGAGGTAGAGCCCCGTCGTGATGGGAGAGCGGTAGATCGGGTCGGTGACGATGCGCATTTTGACCGCCTTCGCCTCATCGGGGATCTTGCCGTAGATATAGTCTGCGGCGGGGTGTTTTTTGAGCTCGTTGTTCTGGATGATCTCGCTGACGTGCGTGTTGAAATAGTACGCCTGCCTCAACAGCATGTACTTTTTGAATTCCGAGAAGTATTTTTGTTCTGTGACTTTGCCGTCCGCGTCCTTCGGCGAGCGGTCGAGCCCCTTCATCGGATACATGGGATGGTCTTTGTTGCCCGCTTGCAGCGTGCGGTCGCTCGCAAAGTCGATCTTGGCGAGCTCGTGCATCTTATTGCCCGTTTTGAGGTCCAACATCTCATAGACGTTGTCCATGACCTCGGCGGGCTTGCGGACGATATCGTCCTCCAAGATCTCCATGACGGGCTGGCGGACGGTCACGCGTCTGCCGCGGATATCGTCGAGGCTGTTGAGCGTGAGCCCCTCGTCGATCTCCTCGGGCCGCACGACGCCTTCGCTCTGCTCGGAGGGAAGAGCCGTCTCTTGGGTGAGCGCGGGCGTTTCGTCCTGCGCGGTGAGGACGGTCTGCGTCTGCTCCGCAGCGGAAGCGGCGGAACGGTCCGCGCGGCGGAGTGAAGGGACGCCCTCGCCGAAGAGGAGCGCGAAAGCGAGAAGCAAGCAAAAAGATCTGTTTACGAGTTTGTTTTTCATACGGTTCCCCTACATTTTTCAGCTTATGCGGCGGCGGCCTGTATTTTTGCCATACGCGAAAAAAGCCGAAAAATCCCTCTGATTTTTTGACATTATGTATCTTACCATAAACCGAATGTACAAGTCAATAAACATAGAGCGATTTTTCTGATTTTTTTGGGCCTTTTTTTCTGTATTTTTTTGTGAAAGGGGGCTCCCGCCCCGCGGAAATACGACCGTGAATTTTTCCGGAAAAAACCTCTTGCAATTTGCGAAGGTTTGCTGTATAATGGAATGTAAATCTCACCGAAAACGGGGAAACTCATGAAAAACAAAAAGCTGTTCTGGGCGTTTTTGGCTTCCGTTGCGGCGGCCGTCTGCCTGCTGTGCGCCTGTACCCAAAAGCCCGTCTACCATATCGAAGCGGCGGAGGACATGCCGCGCCTTCTCGAAATCGGCGATGAAGTCGACTTCACGCAGTACTTCACCGTGACCGACCGAAACGGGAACCGCATCGTCGTCACGGAGGACATGCTCGATCTGAGCGAAGCCGATACCTCCCGCGCGGGGTTCTTTACCGTCTGGATCACCGTGGGCGACGCGAAGGATTCGCTCACCTTCTATGTGGAGGAGGGCCCTGCCAAGCCCGAGCCCGAACCCGAACCCGGGCCTGAGCCCGAGCCCTCCCCTGCCGATATTCTCGCCGAGGCGGTCGGGGCGTATGCGGATCCCTCGGAATGGAATTTCGCCGTCGACTTCACCGACGTGCTCGACGGGGAGACTTACACGGAATACTACGAGTATCGCGGCCGCAACGTGATGAACTCCTATACATACGAGGGCGTCCCCTATGTCGACTATCTCGGATACGACGAGAAGGCGAACCTCTATTCCTACTATTACGACAACGGGGACGGGACCTACGAGGTCTACGACGAGGGAACGTACGAATACGAGGAAAATTATTACAACCTGTATTATGTCGATCTGACCGTGCTCGGAGACTATGCGTTTTCCTTCGGGAACGGCCGCTACGTTGCGGACGACCCCTCGGCTGCGGGAAACGGTGTGCTCGGCGAGTACGAAGGGTATACATGGGTCTCGTTCGAGCTCTACCTCGCGGACGGAAAGATCGCCAAGATCGTTGCCGTCATGAACGACGGCGATACGCAGCAGTTCGCGTTCTCCAAATACGGGGAGATCCGCTTCACCCTTCCCGAAGCGGGCACGCCGAGCCCCACGCCCACGCCTTCCCCCTCCGATCCCACAGTGATGGAGAAACAGACGTACAACGCCGCGACCTTCGACGGGGAAAATTTGCAGGACAAGATGCTGAAAACCGACGAGATGATCGGGCTGCCCTCCGTCGGGAGCTATTCCGCGCTCGTCGTCCCCGTACAGTTTTCGGGAGACGCGATCTCCGAAAGCGACCTCGCCGATCTGAGGATCGCATTCAACGGAAGCAGCACGCAGACGGGTTGGGAGAGCGTGAACTCCTACTATCGCAAAGCCTCTTACGGCAAACTCAATCTCATGTTCGATATCCAGCCCGTCTACAAAGCGCAGCACAGTGCGAGTTACTACGAACGGTATCAAAAAAGCTATAACGAAAACGGCGAAACTTACACGGAGACGGGCGACAGCCTCATCTTGCAGGAAGTGCTCTCCTACTATGAGAGCAGCCTCGATCTTACGAAATACGACTACAACGGCGACGGCGCGCTCGACGCGGTCTACCTCATCTATTCCGCTCCCGTCGACTATACGGACGCCGATTTCTATTGGGCGTATGTGACGTGGTACTACGGCGAGGAGACGTATGACGGGCTCTACGGGTATTCCTACCTGTTCGCGGGGCTTCAATTCATGGACGAGAGCACGCAAAACGATCCCGGTTCGGGCTACGGTACCATTCCCGGGCTCAAGATCAATGCGGCGACCTATATCCACGAGACGGGACACCTGCTCGGGCTCGACGACTACTACGATTATGAAGAAGAGAAGGGCTGCGGCGAAGGGGTCGGCGGCGCGGACATGATGGATTACAACGTGGGCGACCATGACGTCTACTCCAAGATCATGCTCGGCTGGCTCGAACCCGAGATCGTCAACGAAACGAAAACCGTCACGATCAGAAGTTCGCAGAGCGTCGGGGACGCCATTCTCATCCCCCTCGATTTCGACAATTCTTACTTCTGCGAATATCTGCTCATCGACCTCTATGCGGCGCAGGGGCTGAACGAACTGCACGCCTCGGTGGACGACACCCTGCTCTACGGCGGGGCGGCATACGGCGTGAGGATCTACCATATCTCCTCCTCCGCCGATTCCCCCTACGCAGACGATTACGGCTCGTTCACGGACTATAACAATTCGACGACCGACCACGCGCTCATCAAGCTCGTGGAGGCGGACGGCGAGACGGCGTTCCGAAGTTCGGGCGGCTTGGCGGCCTCTTCCGACCTGTGGCGGACGGGCGGGCGGCTCTCCGAGGCCTTCCCCTCCTATGCGCGCAACGACGGAAAACTGCTCAACTTCGATATCGAGATCGGCGCGGTCTCCGCTACCTCCGCGACCGTCACCGTGACGTTCCGCTGACCGCTCCCCTCTCGCTGCTTAAAAAATATGCTCAAAGGGCACTTCCCCCCGAAGTGCCCTTTTGTTTTTTGCTCTTTCATATAGCGCGTCCGCATTTGCCATAGAAAGACAAGCTCACGCCTAAATGCCAAAATCACTTTTTATTACTTGACACTTAACTTTAACAATGTTAAAATGTCAATGATAAATTATAACAAGCAGATAAAAGTAAAATTATAAGCGCGAAGGAGTAGAGTATGCATATCGAATATACAAATGGCTATTATGACGGGGAAACAAATTATAATGGGGAAGAGCATGGCTATGGCACTTTTTGTTGGAATGATGGGGACAGTTATGTGGGAAATTGGATTAATGGTGACCCATGTGGTCACGGGAAATATACTTGGAGTGATGGTACTTGGTATGAAGGTAATTGGCAAGGCGGGGATCGCTCTGGGACAGGTACAATGCATTACACAAATGGAGTATATGATGGCGAATGGCGCAATGGTGAAAGAAACGGTCACGGGACTTTCAAAAGCCACGAAGGTTGGTCATACACAGGAGATTACAAGGACGATGAAATGCATGGTCGCGGCAAGTACTATTTCGCTGATGGTGGATACTACGAAGGAGAATTCCGCAACGGGGATTTTAATGGGCGTGGCAAGTACTATTTCGCTGACGGTAATTATTATGTAGGAGACTTGCGCAATGACGAACCGTATGGACATGGGAAATATACTTGGAGTGATGGTACTTGGTACGAAGGGGATTGGCAAGGCTGGAATCGCTCTGGAACTGGTACAATGCATTACACAAACGGAGTATATGATGGCGAATGGCGCAATGGTGAAAGAAACGGTCACGGGACTTTCAAAAGCCACGAAGGTTGGTCGTACACGGGAAACTGGAGAAACGATGAGCCGTATGGTCGCGGGAAATATACTTTGAGCGATGGCGCTTGGTACGAAGGAGATTGGCAAGGCTGGAATCGCTCTGGAACTGGCACAATGCATTATATTGATGGCATTTTTACTGGTGAATGGCGCAATAATAAGCGAAACGGCCACGGAACTCTCAAAAGCAACGAAGGTTGGTCATACACAGGAGATTACAAGGACGATGAAATGCATGGACAAGGGAAAATAACTTGGCCTAATGGTGCTTGGTTTACTGGCGAATTCAGAGATGGTGACTTGTGGACAGGAAAGGGATTAATCAAATACGACGATGGGAGTATTTATGAGGGAGATTTTAAAGAAAACCGACGGTCGGGGCACGGGAAATATACCTTTAAGGGTGGGGATAGTTTTTTCGAAGGTGAATGGCAAGATGGAAAACCTTTAGGCCGAGGTGTGATATCGTTTAGTAATGGTACAAAATATAGTGGGGTATTTGATGGATGGAATTCTTCATCAGTATTAAAAACTACTGATGGAGAAAGATTAGCACTTCCCGGAAAATTCATTGATTGGAAATTTATTCCAGATAAGTTGCCAAGGAAAGAAGGCGATGAACCCATTACGATTCACAAAGGAGAATTTGGAGAATATTCTTATAATTTGGGGGAGTACAAGGTTACAGAGTTTGAAGGGAAAAAAGTATATTACAAAGATGGCCTATTTTCGTTTTCGCAAGATAACCAAAATGAAATGAAAGAAGGCCGTGCTCCAGTTGGGGCTGATGGATATAAAATGGAACTCCATCATACAATTCAAACAGACGACAGTCCTATTGTAGAATTACTTTATTCTACTCATAAAGGGTATTCACGTGTTCTTCATGACCCCTATCAACAGTTTTCGGACATACAGAGAACAACATTTAATGCATGGAAAAAACGATATTGGATTCACAGATTAGAAGAATATTTGAGAAATCATTAAATTTGTTCAATACGACCAATGAATAAGATTTTAATCGGTTATTGAAAGCGGCAGGCGCAGGTGTATGAGGGACTATATCTTCAAGAAAAGACGCAAAAGGCACTTGCACAGGAGTGGGAAGTCACCGAGAAATACATTCAAATTTTGAATAAGCAGCTGTTGCTGTTTTTGCAGTCGCATTGGGGATGAAAACAGCGGGGGCGGAAAAATGCCCTCGCTTTCTTTTACAATAAAAATGGGACGCAAGTTTAGTTCAACTTACGTCCCACTTGGCGCAGAGACGGGGATTTGAACCCCGGGTAGACTTTTGACCTACACACGATTTCCAATCGTGCTCCTTAAGCCGCTCGGACATCTCTGCAAACGACATTGCTATTTTACACGAAAAACCGCAAAAAGGCAACCGTTTTCTATCCCTTTTTCATAGAATTCAAAAAAATTCTTTTACAGCGTCCCCTTTGCGCCGCCCCTTTGGATAGGGCTCCTCGTTTTGAGATTTCTCGACTACGGCTTTGCCTTTGCTCGAAATGACAAGGGTGTGCGCTATGCCGTTGCTCGAAATGACAAGGAAGATGCCCTTTGCCGTTGCTCGAATGACAAAGTAGGTGCCCTTCGCCTCCGCTCGAAATGACAAAGTAGGTGCCCTTTGCCTTTGTTCGAAATGACAAGAAAGGCGTGCTTTGCCTTTGCTCGAAATGACAAGGAAGGTGTCCTTTGCCGTTGCTCGAAATGACAAAGTATGTGCGCTTTGCCTTTGCTCGAATAATGAGGAGGGCGCGCGGAGCATGTTCGAATGACGATGAGAGTGACGGGCACGGGTGCGGGTGCGGGGAGAAAGGTGCGCGCGGGGCTTTTCGCCCCGCGCGCGTTTCGGTTTTAGCTTGCGGTGATCGTTATGGTGAAATCGTCCTTTCCGGCTTTCCCCTTCACTTCACCCGTCGTTGTGCCGACCTGTACGTTGTCAACTTTTACAGTGGCATTCGCACTCGCTTGATAGCTGATCGTGTAATCCTGATCGGGTTTGAGGTAAAGAGTAAATGACTTAGGATCTGAGCTACCGGGAACACTTTCGTTCCTAAACGCCCATCCTTTTTCTCCACCCTTACCGATTGATTGTGCTGTCTTTGTCTCGTCACCGCTCAAAGTGACCGTCAAAGTAACATCGTCACCTGTCTTTTGGTCCCATACCAAAGCCGATTTTGTCCCCTCTTTGCCTGTGGCGGTGACATTTACCGTCAATATCACCTTATTCGACCTTGTGGCGGTGAAGGCGGAGCCGCTGCCCGCGGTGGTGCCGGCGTTCGTTCCCCAAGTCTCGCTTTCGTTGTAATAAGTCGAAACGTTGACATCGTAGTCCTTGCTTTGCAGGGTGGAGAGCGCGTCCTCGCCCGCGGCGTTCGTGAGCGGATAAGTCGTGTTGTTCGCTGTAATGGTCACGCCCGAGATCGCCACCGTCTGCTCCGAGAGATAGTAGTAGTTGCGGCTCGTGAAGCCGACGACCGTATCTTGGAATGTGACGACGGTCTTCTCCTTCCAAACGGCGGAGATGATGACGGTCGCATCGGCGTTGTTCGAAACGTGGTCGGTGGTGATCATGACCTTTGCGCCGAGTTCATAAATCGTATCGTCGTTCGGGAGCTGCCAACCCGCAAAGTACCACTGTTGTACGATGTCGTTATCGTACTTGTTCACGCCGCTTGCGTCATAGGCGGGGAGAGTGATACTTCCGCCGACCTTCGCGCTTGCCGTTTCTGCGCAAGTAAGTTCGATGTATTTCTCGGAGACGCTATAATGGAACGTATAAGTGGTATCTACATAGAATTTCGCAAAGAGACTGATTTGTTTTGTCGCTTCGTCGATATATTGCTTTGCGTTCTCCTTGTCGATCTTCGTGACCTGCGTTCCGTCTGCGGCGAACCAACCGCCGAAGGTGTAACTATCATTGTAACTTGCATCCTGCAAGAAAAGCACTTGTTCCGCATTCCAAGTTTTCGCATTCTCGTGTGTAAATTCCGCGCCTTCGGGAAGGCCTTGCGAGGTGTAGACGATCTTATAGTCGATCGCTTCCCACTTTGCGTACACTTCGAGCGTTTTGTTCGGTTCCGCCGTCCATGCTGTGAAAGGCTGCTCGCCCGCCTTGTCGAAATACCAACCCTTAAACTCATAGAACTCGCGGGTGATACCGTGTTCGAGCACGGTCACTTCGTATGTCGTGTTGGTAAAGTGCGCCGTCTCGGGCACTTCGTCCACGGTCTCCGTTCCGTCGTTATGGTGGAATTTTATCGTGTAGTTGAAGGTCTTCTCGACGTAAGTGACTTCGACCGTGATGACGTTGCCCGTGTTACTACTGACGGAATAGCTCGCCGTGTAGCCCTCTTTTTCGGGAAGCGCGATCGTATTCTCGCCGACGGTGACGGTGTACGTCTTAATAACCTTATTGTGACCACCGACCGATTCCACGAAACTGATGACGGTATCGTAAGGAAGCTTGCTCGGGAGGAGACCCGCGTAGTTTTCGCTCTCCTCGCCCGTGACCTTAACGGAATAGTAGTTGACCGTGTAATCGACCGTAAACACGATCTTGCGCGCGCCGTTGGAATCTGTCGTATCGGATTCCGGCCGCCATTTGCCCGCGGTGTAGCCTGTTCTCACGGGGACGGCGGGGACGGTGAAGTTGTTGGGGCCGATCCCGACCGTAAAGGTCGTATTGTCCGCACCTTCCGCGACGAAGGAGATCTGCGAGCCGTAAGGAAGTTCCGTAAGATCGCGGAGCGTGTCGGCGGCTTCGGCTTTGTAGTCGTCAAATCCGTTATCGGACGTGAACTGCACGGCGTACCGATTGGGGGTATAGACCGCAACGATATCCGTGGCACCCGTGATTTTTTCGTCGCCCGTGACGGGAACACCGTTGATCGCCCAATAGGCCGTGTAGCCCTCTTTTGCAAGGAGTACGCCGTCTAAAATGTCGCGGACATACGTCCAGTTATCGTAATTCTTACTAAAGGTCGCGCCCTTCGTTATAAGCATTTCGTCAAAATCATCGCGGCAGTCCTGTTCTTTGACGACAGCGCCGTCTCTTATGACCCGCACCGAATACTTCTTGTAGCTCACTGCGGCGTTCCAATCGGTAGAAATGCTGTGCGTTTGATTGTCGCTTCCCTTGTACGAGAATGTCAAAATGATATGGACACCGCCGTATTCCGCGCCGCCGCCGAGGAAGCTACTTCCCGAAGTAAGCGGGCCAACCGAGAACGCTCCGTCATCTCCTAACGTGAAGGAATCGCCGCCGCTCAATTCATCTGCGTTATATCCTCCGCCCATAATGCTGCTACGGCTGATATAGATGATGAATTTTGCGGTCATTTCTTTGGTGATGCCGGCAGTCTTATAGATCTCGTCGCTCTGATTGCCGATCACGCGGCCGCCCGTCGAAGTCCCGGCAAAGGAGTATGTCGAGAAGGCATTCGGGTCATCGGGCTGAAGATTGGTAAGCGTTACGACAATGTTCTCGATCCACAGGGCGTAGAGGGAGACTTTGGATTCGTCGGCATTCTCGCTTACGAACTTACTTACATTCGTCACGTTGCTCCATTTGCCCTCGTCCTGATACCACCAGCCGAGCTGTTGGATATCGTTGCGGGTCGAAGGAGTGAGCGTGAAGCTACCGATTTCATAGCTTCCGTCTTTATACTCGTTCGTCACGGAATAGAGCATGGTGACGCTGTCCCTGCCCGTTCTTCCCTCGAAGTCAAAGTCGCTGTAGAAGGTGACCTCTACCTTGTTGTTCTTCCACTCGACGGTGAGCGTGCCGTCTTTGTAGCCGAACGCCGCGATGAGGTAGGAGTCGATTTGGCTGTACGCCGTCCCGTTATAGGTATAGCCGACGAAATCGTAACCCGAACTCGTAAGGTTTTCAAGCGTTTGGGCAGTCGAATCGAAGGTGTAGCGATAGGTCTTGTAGTAGCCGTTCTCGTCCTCTTCGAAGCCCGCTACGGGCTGTGCGCTGCGGACGGTGACGGTGTATTCGATCGCCTCATAGCCTGCCTCGAAGGTGATCTTGCCGCCTTCGCCGATATCATCCTCGTTCAACGTATATGCGCCCGAAAGCTCTTCGCCGTTCAACGTCCAGTAGGCGCGATAGCCGTCTTTATGAGGCGCAGCGGGGATCTCGGACGTTTGAATGGTTTCACCGACATGACGGTTCACTATCTCTTCGCCGAAAACGACGTCGACGCCGCGCTCCGCCCATACAGCTCTGAGCACCATATCGCGGGCAACGTTGGGGATTTGGGTGTACGTCGTATTCGTTTCGTCGCCGTCGAGCGTGAACCCGTTGAGAACATAGAGCTGCACGCCGTCGTTGAACGTCGGGAGCTTCACTTCCGTATCATAAGTGAAGTTATAGGTCGCAAAATATTGGCCGTCGCCTCTCTCTCCAAATTCGAACCCGTCGAACGTGATCATATAATCGCTTACGAGGGTGACGATGTAGGTGTTGGGCGTGTAGCTTGCCGTAATGGTAAGCTCGGTGGCATGACCGTGTTTCTCCCAGATCTCGCCGAAGGTCGCGAGATTTTCGCTCCATTCCTTGAAGGAGTAGCCCGTCTTGGTGCCTTCGGTTGCGGGATAGGTGATATTATCGCCATATTTTCCGGCCGCGGTCTGCGTCTTGCCGTTCACATCGAAGGTGACGGTGTATTCCACGTCCTTCGTGGCAACGCCGAAATGAACGGTATCGCCGTTTTCGTGATCGAACAGCCAAAGCCATGTGGAGATATCGGGATCGAGCAGTTCGCCGTTGTAGGTGAGGCCGACGATCTCCTTTTCGCCGTTGATCGCCTCCGGAACGGGGAATTTGCCCGTCTGCGCCGTCCATTCATAGGACATGCTCCAACCGCTCCCGTTCTTTTCAAAGCCCTCAAATTCGTACTCGCTGTCGAACACGAACGTGTACGAGTTGGGCTGATATGTAGCGTAGACCTTGATCCCCGCGGCGAGATCGCTGCGGTCGGGCTCGCTCCAGACGGGGGCGAATCCCGGATTGCGCGTTCTCTGCTCCTCGGTGAATGCGGGATAGACGAGATCGGCGTAGAGTTCTTTCGTCGTCGTATCGAACACGATGGACTGCGTTCCGATCGTATCGTCGCCGAGCATATAGGTCGCCGTTGTGAGCTGGCCTTCGAGATATTTTGTCGCGCTCCAATCCGCCGTCGTCAGTTTGCTCTTCATGCCCTCTTCGAGAATGTTTGCGATGCTCGTCGTGGTGTCGGAACAGCCTGCATCCCATTGATAGCCCGGGTTTCTGAGGTTGAGCGCAGCATTGATCTTGACGACGCTTGCAATGGAGAAGGTCGGGATCGTGATGGAGCGGAGATTGAAATTTCTGATCCCGAGGTCGACCGTGATATCTCCGAAGGAATCGCTTCCCGTGAGCCCCGCCCCGTTGAGAATGAGCGAGTAATCGAGGCTGCCCGCAGTGCCGAGCGGCTTATAGTTGGCTTCTTTGACATACTTTTTGAGGTAGCCGCCGAGGTCGGTGGGAGAAGCGGCAGGCGTTCCTCCTCCGCCCGTGATATTGTTCATAATGTTTGTGATCAGTTTCTCGCTCAGATTGAACATGAAGCAGATATGATCCATCATGGTGGGGGTATCTTTCATGAAGTTGGAGAGCGGGAACGCGCGGTAGATGACTTCGGGCGCCGCCAAAGGCTTTTCATTGCTGCCGTCGAAGTAGGTGGACTGCGTCCTGCGCAGATACATCATGCCCTCTTTCATGGTGAGCTCGAGCACGGTGTCGCCCTTGATGATAACGGAATCACCCATAAGACCCGCCAACGTATTGCGCACGCCGTCATAGGAGAGCTTGGCGTTCATGCTGATATCGCCCTTTTCGTCGAAATTGACCGTGAGACCGTCGATCTTGATATTGATGGTCTCGAGATTGAGGCCGATGATCGAGAGGTCGAGCTTGAGTTCTCCGTCGACGAAGAACAGGTTGCTGCGGACGAAGTCGCCCTCTTTCAACGCGCCTTCGCTCGCCGCGATCTCCTCCGCCGTGGCCTCGTGCGTGGCGGTCATGCCGAGGGCGATGAGAATGTCTTTCACGCCCTCGACGGCGAAGTAGCCGTCCGTGTTCGTCGCGGAATAGCGTGCGGGAGTTTCCCATGCGTTTTCGACGGGAGTTTGACTGTCGAACGTCGCATGGAGCGAGAGGTTGCCGCCGCCTGCGGGAATGCCCGAGAGCGCAACGCCCGTGAGCACGGAACTGCCCGCCCCGCCGCTCTTTTCGATCGAAGCCGTGAGATCTTGCGCGCCGCTGCCGAAGAGAGCTTCGCCGCTCAAAACGAGTTCGAATTTGCCTTCCGTGCGGGTGACGCTCTTGATGTAGTCGCGCTTTGTGACCGTCTGTTCGGGCAAAGACGCGTCCGTTCCGCCGTCCGCTCCCGCCGCTTCTTCCGCGGGCTCTTTTCCGCCCGTGAGACCGAGCGAATAGAGCAGGCTTTCGCCGAGCGTCTTGAGACGGGCGAGGATCTCCTGCGTGTCAACGCCCTCCATCCCCTTCGCGAAGGTCTCCATCCACGGCGCGATGAAGTAGTCCGTGAGCAGGCCGCCGAGCTGTTCGCCGAGCGACGTATCCACGCCGAGGACCTCGAACACGCCCGCGAGCACGGTGAGGATCTCGTCCCCCGAGACATAGACGCGGAGAGGATCGTAGCCCTCCTTCCCCGCCCCTACCGTGGAGGCGGTGATATAGAAGTCGAGATAATTGTTCTGCTGTCCGCTCATATCCGAGTCGAGGGCGACGATCTCGAGGTAGACGCTCGTGTCGGCGGCCGTGGTGGCGCGCAGATTGAACGTGAGCTTCAGGAAAATGTCGGGATCGACATAGAAATTCTTGTTTTCCCTGTCGAGATGGAACGGAAGGCCCGTATCGCCGTTGTCTCCCGCGTTGTAGGAGACGGCGCCGTCGAAGGAGTAGCGGACGCCCCTTTCGTGCTCTTTCGTTTCGCCGTCGGGAGCAACATAATTCTTGGGGTAGGAAACCGTTTCGCCCGATTCGTCGACATACGACTCCGCCTCGATGAGCCCGCCGAATTGCACGGTGAGATCGTGCTGTTCGAGCAGGGAGACGGCGGCGCCGAGATAGTCGAGAAGGTCGGCAAAGTCGGCGATTTGAAGCGCACCCTCGGCTTTGAGCTTCGGAAGAACGTCTTCCTCCTTGATCACGTCGAGGCCGAGCCCCGTGCCGATGAAGCGGAGGGTCTCCTTCCCCGTATAGATGAGGTTGAGCTGAAGGGCGGGACCTTCTTCGCCGTTCTTCTTCGGTTCGAGAATATCGAGGCCGAAGCCGTCGAGCCCGCTGTACGTTGCGGAAAGGACGCCGCCTGCCATGTCTGTGTGCGCCTTGTCCGCATAGTTGGTGAGGATGAGATCTTGCACGAGTTTCGTCCAATCGAAGCCGCCCAGCGCGTCTGCGAGGTCGGCGCCGCCCTGCAATTTGCCGAGCAGATCGGAGAGATCTTTGGGCAAAAGTGCGGAGAGCTCTTCGGGAAGGAGCGGGCCGAGGTCGTCCTGCACCATCTTGTTGAGCAGCGTGCGGATGCGGCCGTAGACGGAGCGGAAGGCTGCTTGCAGATCTTGGAGTTCATCGAAGGAGACCCGAACCGCAATGCCGCTGTACACGACCGTGAGTTCGCCCTCCGTCAGTTTGCCCGTCTCTTCGTCCTTGCCGAAGTCGATCGCAACGACAAGGTCGATCTCCGTCTCGTGGTTGACGACGAGCGCGCCGTCGAGATAGACGTGCAGCCCCTCTTTCCAGCTCAGATAGCCTTCGTTGACCGTGAGGACGAGGGAAGTGGAAGCGGCTTCCTCCGCGTTCTTTCCGCCCAGATCGATCTGGATATTGCCGTTGAAGGAGACGCCCTTTGCGGCAAGAAGGCTCGGGAGCAGGTCGATGACGGACGTGACGTCGTAGTAGCCTTCCGTCGAGACGGTGAACGTATCTCCCTTCTTGACCGAGAGCGACACGCCCAAGCTGCTTGCCTCCGCCTTGATCTCTTTGTCTGTCACGTTGTCCGTCACGGTAAGTTCCACGTTGCCGAGGTTGAAATTGACGCCGAACGCTTGGAGAAGTTCGTTCCCCGCGACCGTGAGTTTGAGCACGTGCCCCTCCGCTCCGCCTTCGGGAGAGATCTCGGAGAGGGTGAGGAGCGCGGCAAAGTCGAGCCCGAGCACGCGTTCGAGGACGTCTTTCTCTTCGGAGCTGCCCGTTTCTATGCCGAGCAGACCCATGACGACCCCGACCGCCTCCGAGGTGTTCGCTTTGAGTTTGAGGACTTCGGACGAACCGGGATTGTCGACCGTGATATAGAGATAGGCGACGGGCTTTCCGTCCTCCTCTTCGGTGGCATAGGCAACGTGCAGCGTACGGTCGATACTGCCGTATCGGAGAGTGAGATCGGACTTGACGAGGAGCGGGCTGAGCTGCAACCCGACCGTTCCCTGCACGGTGAGCCCGCCGCCCGTGTATCCGACTTTCACTTCGAGATAGCCGCTCTTGATGAGCGAGACGATCGTGTTCGCGTAAGGGATCGCGTCGATATACTCTTCGGGAATAGCCTCATCCGGCGCTTTTTCGCCCGCTTCTGCCGTGGCGGTGAGCGTTCCATCAAGCATGGAGACCTCGACCGTGCCGTCCGTGCCGATCTTGAGCCCGATCTCCCCGAGCGAGAACGGAACGGAGAGCTTGTTGAGAAGTTCGTCGACGGCGACGGCGACGTCGAGCGCGGTCCCGTCCTCCGCGGCTGTGATGGCGGGAATGAGCTCGCGGAAGTTGAGCGAAAGGAGCGCGGTAAGGAGTTGTTCGAGAGAAATGTCGTCGAGAGCGACAAATTCCTTGACGATCTTGATGGCATCTTTGACGCCCGCGGACAGCTTGATCGGGGTCGTGCCCTCTCCGCCGTACAGCGTGAGGTAGAGCACGCCTTCCCCGTAGAGGACGTCTAACTGCTTTGTCGCGCTCTTGTAGGTGAGCGTGAGTTTCGCCTGCGCGAGGAGCGTTTCGAGCGAGAGGTCGAGCGTGCCCGAGACGGCGAGACCGAGCTCTTTGTTCTCATAATCCAGCGCAACGCCGAGTTTGCCTTGCTTGACGACTGCGGCGACCGCCTTTGCGTATGCGCCCACGTCGAGATAGCCGTCCGTGCTCTGCGGCGTGAACTTCTCGCCCGCCTGCACCGTGATGGTGACGCCCATCGCGGAGGCATTCACTTCGCCGCCGCCAACGGTGAGATCCACGTCGCCGAGAGCGAAGTCTATGCCGAAGAGTTTCATAAGGTCGCTGCCCTTGAGGAGCAGGTTGAGGGTGTCGTTCTCCCCTCCCTCTTCGCTCGCGCTCTCATAGACTTTGAGAAGGTCGCCGAGACGGACGCCGAAGAGGGTCGCGAGGAGATCTTTCGCCTCTTCGTCCTCTCCGCTCTCTGCGCCGTCTTCCGAGCCGATGAACTGCATGACGACGGAGACCGCGTCCTGCGCGGAGACGGAGAGCTTGACGCCGTCGAGTTCGAGATAGAGCACGGGCTTCAGCGAGGTCTCCCCCTCCGAGAGGACCTTCTCTACCGAGAAGATGACGCCGACTTGTTTGGTTTTCCCGTTGTAGGTGAGGGAGAGCGTGCCCTGCGCGAGGAGCTCTTTGATATCGAAGGAGATCTCTCCGCGTACGGAGAACTTGCCATTCTCCGTCCGATAGTTCACGTTCGCCGCGAGAAAGTTACCCTTATAGAGCTTGGCGAGCTGTTTTGCGTATTCGGTGAGATCGGCGTAGCCCGCGGTCTCGGCCGTGACCTCCGTGCCTTTGGTGAGCGTGACCGTCGCATCGAGTGCTTTTGCGACGATCTCGCTCTGCGAGACGTCAAGCTGCACTTCCCCGAGGGAGAACTTGATCCCGAGAAGGGAGAGAATGTCCGTTCCCGCGAGGGTGAGGCTGAGCGTGTCGTTTGCTTCGGTAACGTTGAGAAGGGCCCCGAGGTTCTTTTGGAAGAGATCTTCGAGGATCGCCTTCGCCTCGAAGTCCTTTTTGGGAATGTCGACGAACTGCCCGACGAGCTCCGCCGCCTCTTTCGCGTTTGCGGAGACCTTGATGCCGTCGAGTTCGAGATAGACCGCGCCGTCCTTGTAGATGACGCCGATCTTCTTGGTTTTTTCGTTGTAGGTGAGATCGAACGTCCCCTTTGCCGCGAGCGGTTTGAGGCTGAGATCGGCTTCGCCCTTGACGGAGAGCGTCTCGCCCGTGTATGCGACGGTCGCATGCAGGAAGTTGCCGTCGATGAGCGCTTTGACGGCCTCGGCATATCGGAGAATGTCGGCATAGCCCGCTGTATCGACGGTGAACTCGTCGCCCGCCGTAACGGTGACGGTCGCCCCGTGCGCGGAGAGCTTGACCGAACCGTCCTGCCCGACGTCCACGGTCACGTCGCCGAGTTCAAATTTGCCGAGATCGAGCCCGAGGGCGTTCAAAAGCTCTGTGCCCTCGATGGCAAGGCGGAGCACGTCTTTCTCTTCGGAGACGGTCTCGCTCAGCTTGACGAGCTTTCCGAGATCGGCCGAGAAGAGCTTTTCGAGGAGCTTTTGCGCGTTCAAGTCGCTTTCGGGGATCTTGACGATCTTCTTGACGAATGCGATCGCGTCGTTCGGGTCCGCCTTGACGCGGATGCCGTCTATATCGAGATAGAGCGTCTTGCTCTCCTGCACATAGCCGATCTTGACGGCGTGCTCCGTTTCTTGATAGGTGACGGTGAGCTCCGCCTGCGCTGCGAACGCTTTGAGCGCGAAGAAGATCTTCCCTTCGGCCGTGAGGAGATCGGAAGTATAGGAGATATCGGAGACGAGGTATTCGGACTGCGCGAGCGTTGCCACCGTCCCGATATAGTCGCCGAGCGGCACGGCGTTCTCTTGATCGAATGCGGGGAAGTTCTCCTCGCTGTCCTTTTCGACGTTGAGCGAGAGCGTATTCCCGAGGAGGGTGAGCGAAGCGCCGACGCCCGCCTTGCCGATTTGGATCTCCACGTCGCCGAGGTCGAACTTCACGCCGAAGAGGCCGAGGAGCTCGCTTCCCGCGACGGCGAAGGAGAGCGCGTCGTTCCCGTCCTTGTCCTTTTCCTCTTTGAGGTCTTTGAGGAGGAAAGCGAAGTTTGCGCCGAGCAACGCTTCGATGGCGCCGTTCGCGCTCTCGTCGTCCTCCTTGACGTCTGCGAGCTGTTTGACGAGCGCGACGAGTTCTTCCGCCGTGACGGAGGCTTTGATCCCCTCCGCTTCGAGGTAGATCTTGCCCTCCGTGTAGCAGAGGGTGAGCGACTTCCCGCCTTCGGGAAGATCGTTATATGTCACTTTGAGCCCGACGACCGCCGAGAGCGATTTGAGGCCGCCGAAGCCGAGACGGGCGTCCGCCGTCATGGAGAGTTTGCCGTAGTCGTACGTTGCGGTGACGTGCGCGTAGCCGCCCGCCAAAATTTCCGCGACTGTCTGCGCGTAAGGGACGACGTCGATGTACGTTCCGACGGGCACGACGGCAAAGGCGTCGCTGCGCCGCACGGAAAGAGAGACGCCCATGCCTTTGAGCTCGGCGCAAAGCTCCTCTTGCCCGACCGTGAGGGTCACGTCGCCGAGGCCAAAGTCCACGCCGAAGAGTTTCAAGAGGTCGCTGCCCTTGAGTACAAGGGTGAGTTCGTCCTCCTCGTTCTCCGAGACGGTGAGAAGTTTTTCGAGGTCGAGCGAGAGCGCGTCGGCGAGGACTTTCTTCGCCTCGACGTCGGACGGGGAGAGGTCGATATAGCCGCCGATGAGCTCGATGAGCTCGTTGACGTCCGCCTTGAAGCGGAGACCGTCGACCGCGGCGTACACCGTCCCGTCTGCGCCGTAGATGACGGTGAGGCGTTTGCCCTCTTCGGGCACTCCGTTGTAGGTGAGGGAGAGCTCCGCGACGGCGGCAGGTTTTTTGAGGTCGGCGCGCACGCTCCCTTGCACGGTGAGTTTGCCGCCCGTGTATGCAACGTCGGCTTCGAGATAGCCGCCCTTGATGAGGGAGCTGACAAATTCCGCATAGGGAATGAGGTCGACATAGCCCTTTGTTTCGGCTTCGAACTGCTCGCCTGCGGTGACGGTGACCGTAGCATCGAGCGCGGAGAGGATTATGTTCTTCTTCCCGATCTCCAGCGTCGCGCTGCCGAGTTCGAAATCTTTGAGATCAACGCCGAGTTTTTCGAGGAGAACGCTGCCCGCAATGCCGACGCGGAGCGCGCCGTCCTCTTCTGCAATGCCGATGATGTCGCTGAAATTCCATGAGAGGATCTCGGCGATGAGGTCGGGGGCGTCCTGGCTGCCCGTAAACGACGTGACGAGCGCGATCGCATCTTCGAGCCCCGCGCATACCTTGACCGTATCGCCGAGGCGGAGATAGAGCGTGCCGCCCTGATAGATGACGCCGATCTCGTTCGTCTGCTTCTTGCCGTCCTCTCCCGTGCAGACGACGGAAAGCGCGGCCTTTGCGACGAGCGGACGGAAGCCGAGGTCGAGCGTGCCCGAGACGGCGATCGCGTCCCCCTCTTTTCCGTACTGCACTTGGGCGGTGAGATACCCGCTCTTGGCGATGGAGAACAGGACGTCGAGATAGGGAACGAGGTCAACGTAGGTGCCCGCGGGCAGGACGGTGAAGGCGTTCGTCTTTTTGACGTTGATGGACGCCGTCTTGCCGAACAGCGTCGTGTTGAGGCCGATCGCCCCCTCTTTGTCCACGGTGAGAACGACGTCGCCGAGTTCGACGTCCGCGCCGAGCAGCGACATGAGTTCGCCGCCCGCGACGGTGAGCGAGAAAACGTCCTCTTCTTCCCCGAATGCGGGAACGAGTGTGCCGACGTCGATGGAGAACAGCGTTTCGAGCAGTTTCGCCTCTTCCGAGCCCTCTTCTTGGGCGTCGCCTTCGAGGAAGTACTCCGCAACGACGGCGTAAGCCTCTTTCGGGTCTGCCTTAAAGCGGAGACCGTCGACCGCGACATAGACGAGCCCGTCTGTGCCGTAGATGACCGTAACGGGTTTGCCGCCCTCCGGCTCTCCCTTGTAAGAAATTTTGAGATTTGCGACGGCGGAGAGATCTTTGAAGTTGAGCTTCACCTCTCCCGACACCGCGAGGTCGCCGTAGCCGAAAGCGACGTCCGCGGCGAGATAGCCGTGCTCATACAGCCCGTACACGGCGTTCGCGTATTGAAGAATATCGACATAGCCCGCCGTATCGTTCTCGAACGGCCGGCCTGCGGTGAGCGTGACCGTCGCATCGAGCGCCTTTGCGACGATCTCGCTCTGCGAGACGTCAAGCTGCACTTCCCCGAGGGAAAACTTGATCCCGAGAAGGGAGAGAATGTCCGTCCCCGCGAGGGTGAGGCTGAGCGTGTCGTTTGCTTCGGTAACGTTGAGAAGGGCCCCGAGGTCCTTTTGGAAGAGATCTTCGAGGATCGCCTTCGCCTCGAAGTCCTTTTTGGGAATGTCGACGAACTGCCCGACGAGCTCCGCCGCCTCTTTCGCGTTTGCGGAGACCTTGATGCCGTCGAGTTCGAGATAGACCGCGCCGTCCTTGTAGATGACGCCGATCTTCTTGGTTTTTTCGTTGTAGGTGAGATCGAACGTCCCCTTTGCCGCGAGCGGTTTGAGGCTGAGATCGGCTTCGCCCTTGACGGAGAGCGTCTCGCCCGTGTATGCGACTTCCGCATGCAGGTCTTTGCCGTCGATGAGTTCTTTGACGGCCTCGGCATATTTGAGAATGTCGGCGTAGCCGTCTGTGGAGACGGGGAATTCGCCTCCCGCCTTGACGGTGACGTTCGCCCCCATCGCTGCCGCCGTGACCGCGCCCTCCGTGACCGTGAGGGTGACGTCGCCGAGTTCGACGCCCTTGAGATCGACGCCGAGGAGCCCGAGCACACGCATGCCGTGCACGACGACGCTGAGTGCGCCCTCCGCTTCGCTGACGCCCACGATCTCGTTGAGCGGGACGGAGAGAAGGGTCTCGATGAGGTTTTGCGCGTCGAAGTCGTTTTCTTCGATCGCGACGAACTGTTTCACGAAGGCGATCGCGTCGGAAACGTTTGCCTTGACGCGGATCCCGTCGACGCCGAGGCAGAGCACGCCGTCGGTGTAGAGTACGTCGAGGGTATGGGGAGCATTCTTATAGGAGAGGATGAAGTTCGCCTGCGCGGCGAGCGCGCCGATGGCGAAGTCGACCGTCCCGCCGATTTGGAGCGTCTCCGTCTCATAGGAGACGTCGGCGGTGAGATAGCCGCCCTCGTACAGGCCGTACACGATCTCCGCATAGCGCATGAGGTCGGCGTAGCCGTCCGTTGCGACAGTGAATTGTTCGCCCGCGGTGAGGGTAACGGACGCACCCATTGCGGAGACGGAGACCGCCCCGTCGGTGACGTCGATCGCGACGTCACCGAGCGCGAAGTCGAAGCCGAGAGCTTGGAGCAGGGCCCCGCCGTTCACGGCGATATGCAGTTTTTCTCCCCTCTCGCCCAATTCGGAGAACTGCATGAAGTCGCCGAAGCGGAGGCCGAGCACGTTCTCCAAGAGTTTCTCTTCGTCGGGCGAGGAGAGCGTGACGCCCATGCGGGCGAGAACGAATTGTGCCGCCTCTTTTGCGTTCGCCGAGACCTTGACGCCCTCGACTTCCACATAGACCGTCCCGCCGGCGTAGATGAGGCCGACTTTTTTGCCGATCTTGCCGTATGTAACGTTGAGTTCGCCCTTGACGAGCACGTCCTCACGGAAGGCAACGGAGATATCCCCCTTGACGGAGAGCTCTTTCGCCGTGTACCCCACTTCTGCGCGCACGACGCCGCCGAGCACGAGATCGGCGATGGTCTCCGCGTACGGCATGACGCCGATATAGTCGTCGGGGTCCGCCCTATCGGGCGCATTGCCTGCCGTGACGGCGACGGTCGCGCCGAACGCCGCCGCTTCGAGAGAGCCGTCCCGCACGGTGACGGTCACCGTTCCGAGAGCGAAGTCAAAGCCGAACGCTTTGAGGAGCTCCGTTCCCGCGACGGTGAGACGGAGCGCGTCCGAATCCGTCTCCAAGCCGAGCACGCCGCCGAAGGAGAGCGAGAACACGTCCGCGATGAGATCGCGCTCTTCGGAAGAAGCGTCCTCCGCGCCCACCGCTGCGAGCACGAGGGAGACCGCTTCGTCCAGATCCGCCGAGATCTTCACGCCGTCGACGTCGAGGTAGACCGTGCCCTCCCCGTAGATGACGGAGAGCTTTTTCTCCGCTTTCCCGTACGCCACCGTGACGATAGCGGAGAGCGCGGGCGCGCGGAGGTCGATGTAGAGATCGGCAGTGATGGCGAGCCGATCTTTCTCATACTCGGCATGCGCCGAGAGATAGTCGTTTTGCAACAGGGCAATGAGACGGCGGGCATGGGGAAGAATGTCGGTATAGTCCCCTTCCGCGCCCGTGACCGCGCGTTCGCCCTTTTGAAGGGTTATGTTCGCCCCGAACGCTTCCGCGGTCACTTTGCCGCCGCCCACGGAGACCGTCACGCCCCCGAGAGCGAGGTCTGCGCCGAACTCTTTGAGGAGCTCCGTCCCCGAGACGGTGAGAAGCAGCGTTTTTTGCGCCTCTTTGAGCGTGACAAAGCGCGACAGGTCGAGCGAGAACGCCTTTTCGAGCAGGCCGAGCTCTTCCGCGCCGCTTTCGGGCACGCCGCAGACCGCTGCGACGAGTTCCGCCGCGTCCTTCGCGTTCGCCGAGAGCTTCACGCCGTCGATATCGAGGTAGACCGTCCCGTCCGCATAGACGGCGACGACGGGCTTTTCCGCACCCTTGTAGCCGACGGTGATCTGCGCGCGGGCGGCGAGGTTGTTGAGGTCGACGTCCGCTTCGGCGGAGACGGAGAATGCGCCGTCCTTTGAAGTATATTCCGCAGCGGCATGCACGAGCCCGCCGCCGAGAATGTCCGCGAGCTGTTCCGCATAGGGAACGAGCCCGATATAGTCGCTTGTATCCGGCATCGCGGGCGCATCGCCGGGCGTCACGACGGCATGGACGCCGAGAACGTCTGCCGTGATCCTGCCCTGTTCCACCGTGATTGCCGCGTCGCCGAGTTCGAAGGGCACGCCGAGCGCAGAAAGAAGGGCGTTCGCGTGCACGGTCGCCGTGAGCACGCCGTCCTCCGAGACAAGCCCGAGAAGGTCGCCGAGATCGAGCGAGAGGAGCTGTTCCACCGCGTCCTGCGAGTTTTCCCCTCTCTCTTCGCTCTCCGAGACGAAGGCGCGGACGAGACCCGCAGCCTCCTTGACGCCCGCATAGACTTTGAGGCCGTCGAGTTCGAGATAGATCGCGCCGTCCGCATAGGCGACGCCGATCTCTTTGGCATTGCCGCGGTAGGACACGGCCGCCGTGCCGCCGAGGGCGAACGTTTCGAGGTCGAGCGAGAGGGACGCCTGCACTTGCCAATCGGCTTCGGGCGCACCGTAATGCACTTCGAGCGCGACCGCTTTCTTCGAGAGGAGCCCGATCGCGTCGCGGATATGGGGCAGAATGTCGAGATAGCCGTCGAGCGTTCCGACGGTGAAGGGCTCGCCCGCCCTGATCTCGACGTCTGCGCCGAGCGCGGAAAGGGAGAGCGCGTCTCCCCCCACCGTGACCGTGACGCCGCCGAGGCCGAAGTCCACGCCGAACGCTTTGAGAAGCTCCGTTCCCTCGATCGCGAGGGTGAGCTCGCCGTTTTCCTCTCCGAGAGAGGCGAGAGCGTCCACATCCAAGCCGAGGACGCGTTCGATGAGCGTCAGTTCCGCACTGCCCTCGTCCCCTGCGGGAACGCCTGCGAACGCGGCGACGAGTTCCGCCGCCTCCCGCACGCCCGCGGAGAGCTTGACGCCGTCCGCTTCGAGATAGACCGTCCCGCCGAGAAGGGCGACGCGGAGAAGTTTTTCCGCGGAGCGGTAGGAAAGCCGCACTTCCCCCGCCGCGATGCGCGCGCCGAGGTCAAAGGCGAGGTCTGCCCGCACGGAGAAGTCCCCCGTTTCGTAGCCGATCTCCGCCTCCGCATAGCCGCCGCCGAACACGCGGAGAAGCTGCTTTGCATAGGGCGCGACGTCGATATATCCCGTCTTGTCCACGGTGAAGGGAGCGCCGGGCTCCACGGACAGCCCGATGCCGAGCGCGTCTGCCGAAAGCCGCCCTTCGGAGATCGCGAGCGACACGTCGCCGAGCTTGAAGTCGATCCCGAACGCTTTGAGAAGCTCCGTCCCCTTGAGGGCGACGAGCAGGGCGTTCTCTTCGCGATACGTTGCGATATTTTCGGCAAAGGCGGGATCGAGCAGGGTGAACACGAGATCCCCCACGTCCAGAGAGGCGCCGTCCCCGCCGTCGGGCATGTCGAGATAGCCCGAGACGAGAGAGGCGACGTCGAACAAGCTCGCTTTGAGCCTGATCCCGTCCAATGCGACGAAGAAGGAGCCGTCCGTATAGGCGAACGTCACCGTCTTGGAAAGTTCGGGATGGGCGACGCTCGAGGCGGTGAGGGTCGCGGAGACGCCGTACGTCTCCATGAACACGTCGATCTCACCCGTGAGGTCAACGCCCCCCGCGGTGTAGCCGACCGTCGCGTGCAGGTAGGGCGACGCGAGCAGGCCGCGCAGATCTTCGGCATAGGGAATGAGGTCGATATACTCCTCCCGTTCGCTCTCGCCGAGCGCGGGAAGCGTCTCGTCGCCATAGGCGATGGTTGCGGAGAAGGGTTCGCCGTTCACTTCCATCTCGAGGGTGATGCGGTCGAGGGAAGCGTTCCCCTTTTCGTCGAGCAGGAAGTAGAAATTCACGGGGATCTCAATGCCGAAGAGCGGGAGCTTGCTGCAAAGCGAGGCGTGCTCCTCGTCGAAGGTGAACTCCCCGCCCGTGATCGCGGCGAGAAGACCGCTCTCCTCTTCCGCGGGCTCCGCGGGAGGTTCTTCCGAGGGCGGTGCGGCGGATCCTTCTTGCTCTTCTTGCGCGGAGACGAGGGGCGAGACCAAGCCGATGAGCCCGTCTATGCCGAGCTTCCCCTTTACCCCGCCGTAGGCAAGATATGCGTCGCCCCCGCTCAGCCACAGCCTGAGCGCGTCGCCCAAACGGACGCGCGCGTCGACTTGCCCGAGCAGGGCGGTCAGATCGAGGTTTTCGAAATCGATGTTTCCGATATCGAGGTCTTTCGTATCGAGGAAGATGACGCCGTCCGTCCTTCTGTCGCCGAACGTGACGTCTAGCGCGAGGGAGGATTCGCGCCCGAGCAGCCCCGTCGCCATCGAGAGGAGGCAATCCGTCGGCGTGGGATCCCTTCCCACCTTGCCGTCGAAGGGACCGTCGGCGTACGGTTCGAAGTACTTGGTGTAGTACTCCTCCATGAACTCGGCGTTCTCGCGCTCCGCGACGCCGTTGTGCCCGTAGAGCATGCCGTCGTAGTAGATCTCTTTGTGCGACGTGGAGGTGCAGGGGGCGGAGATGATGCCGTACTTCGCGGTGTATTTCTCCTCGACGCCCGTGGCGAGCACCGTCCAGTCGCTGTCGAACGTGAACGTGAGGGTGATCTCGCTGAACACGGGCGCTTCGGGAAGGCCGCCCGTGAAGATCATCTGGTTGATATAGTATGCCGCCGCGCCGTGCGTCTCCTTGCCGCCCGACTCGTTGACAACTTCCCACGTCTCGGGTTTGAGGACGAACTCGACGGTGTAGGTGCCGTCCCCGTTCTCGATGAGGTCGACGACTTCGTCGCTCCCGCCCGCGGCGAGGTTGGCGTTCGCGTCTTTTTCGGAGAGAATGGTCTCCTCGCGGATGATGTACGGCGAGAGCACATAGCCCGGAAGGCCGTTCGCCGTCTTAAAATACGCTTCGGGGTCGATGTCCTCCGCTTCCTTCGAGGGCTCGATCGCCATGTTGCGGTAAGGCGTCCCCGTCGTCCACTCCATCGAGAGCCACTCGAACGGGTCGATCGCCTTTGCGTTCACGGGCTTTTGCCACATGACGCGGTTCTCATCTTTGAGGAAGCAGAAGAGGCTCGCCTCGTTGATGACGCTGCTCTTGGTAATGTCGGCGGAGAGGAGCACGCCGTCCGAATACGCCTTATAGTTGGCGACTTCCTGCTGCACGACGGTACTCACCGTGCTGTGGTATTCGCTCGTCCACGATCTCGCCTGAGAGAATTTCCAGTTCAGACGGCCGAAGATCTCGAGCGCGGTGAAGCCGCCCTCCGCGCCGTTGTCCTCGTCGGTGATCTCGGAGGAGAAGAGCTCGGGGGAGAACTTCTCCCCTTCCTGCACCTCGAAGGAGACGGAGGCATAGTCCGTCCCGACGGCGTTGAGGTCCGCGCGGCTGAACAGGGCGCGGATCACGTCCGCCGCGGCAAACGCACCGAGCCCGAGGACGGCGCCCGCCGAAAGAACGGCGACCGTCTTCATGACGTTGCTCCACCTCCACGAAACTTTTCCCGTTGCGATCTTCTTTTTCATATTCTTCCCTCCGTTTCGCCTGCCGCCCTCTTCCCGAGGACGGGAGCGCGAGGATCGTGTAACAAATCTTTATGACACAATTCTACCATACTTATGACAACTTGTCAAAGGAATTGTGAAAATTTTTTCATTTTTTTTCCAAGTTTCCGATTTTCCGCAAAAAAAACCACCCCCAAAGGGGTGGAGAACCGAAATAAACGCTTTGTTTCGTTTATGACCGCGCCATGACGGCGGTATGACAAGGGAGATGACAAACGCTCATTCTTCCCCGCCGTGCGCCATGAGCAGGCGGACAAGCGCGTCCTCGACGGGCGGATGGGAGAAGAAATCGCGGGGGGGATCCCCCTCCACGGGCAGGTCGCCGACGACGCTTCCCCCGCGCAAAACGACGGCGCGGTGGGCGAGCAGGACGGCTTCATGGACGTCGTGCGTGACAAAGACGACGGTCTCCCCCTTCTCCCGCCAAAGGGAAGCGACGAGCGCGATGAGCGACTTTTTCAGCGCGAGGTCGAGAGAGGAGAAGGGCTCGTCCATAAGAAGCAGCCCGTGCGGGTACAGAAAGGCGCGGGCGATGGCGACGCGCTGCCGTTCGCCGCCCGAGAGCGTCTTGGGGAGGTCTCTCCCCCGCCCTTTCAGCCCCACCCGTTCGAGCATGCCGCCGATCTTGCCCCATTCGCTCTTGGGAAGAACGAATTTCAGGTTCCCCTCCACGGTGAGATGGGGCAGAAGTTTTGCGTCCTGAAAGAGATAGGAGACGGCCGTTCTCCCCTCCACGGTCCCCTCGTACGCCGTCATGCCCGAGAGGACGTTGAGGAGGGTGGTCTTGCCCGCGCCGCTCTCGCCGAGCACCGCGGTGATCTTCCCCTCCCCGATCTCGAGGGAAACGCCGCAAAGGACGGTCTTGTCCCCGTATTTTTTGGTCACGCCGAGCAGTTTCATCCCCGCCACCTCACGATGAGTTTATACGCGCCGTAGCATGCCCCCTCCAATGCGAAACCGATGAGGACGGCGAGCAGGGTGAGGGCGATGAGGCGGGGCATCTGCACGAACATTTTGGCGTCCTGCATGAGATAGCCGACGCTCGGGAAGGTCTGCGCGAGCACTTCGCCCGAGACGGTGATCTTCAACCCCATCGAAAAGACGGAGCCCGCCTGCCCGAGCACGGCGGGGGCGGCGAGAGGAAGGTACATCTTGAACGCCTTCCGCCCCATGCCCACACGGAACGCCGAAGCGAGTTCGCCGTAATTTTCCGTTACCTCGTCGAGGGCGGAAAGGGTGGCGGCGTACACGGCGGGAAGGAGCACGAGGAGGGAGACGATGACGGGAGCGATGCGCGGCGTCGTCCAGATGAGGAGCATCAAAATGACCGCGATCGTCGGCACCGTTCTGAGGAAAGAGACGATGGGAGACAGAAAAGAGCGTACCCATGTCCGAGAGTTGGCGATCAGAGCGAGCCCGACGCCGAGGATGAGAGAGACGGCGAAGGCGAGAGCGGCGCGCCCCAAAGTCCCCGCGAAGGCGCGCCAAAAGTGCGCGCTTTTGAGCAGATCCCACAGCGCGGCAGCCGTCTCCCAAAAGGACGGGAGGACGTAGTCGTTTCGTACGGCGAAATACGCGACGATCCAGACGAGCCAGAGGAACGCGACCGCCGTAAGGGAAAAGAGGAAATTCTTTTTCAAAACCGTCTCCGTTGCGGGAGGCTCCGCGGGGAGCTCACCCGAGGTAGTAGAAATCGTCCGAGACCGCGGCCGCCGCGCTCCCGTTCACGCCCATGAGTTCGGCGAGGAAGGCGTTCACTTTGCCCTTGCAGTCCTTGCTCGCCGTGAAGCGGACGGAGCAGTGCGCGACGACCTCGGGGGTGAGGTTCGCCGCCGTAAAGGAGGGCGCGAGCCCCGCCGTGCGCTTGCCGTCGAGCAGGGAGACGAGGGTCGCGGCGTCCGTTTCGGAGAGATAATTTTCACTTTTTGTAAGGTAGGAGATCATCTCGCCGACCGCCTCCGAATGCTGCTCAATGACCGACTTCTTCGCGACCATGACCGCCTGCGGGTACCCGCCTTCCCCATAGAGCTCTTGCAGATCTCCCGCCATTTTGAAGGGCTTTGCGGTGGTGGAAGTGCCCTTAATTTTCACACTTGCGGCGGGCTCGGGGCAGAGATAGTAGTCGCAGCCGCCCGCGGGGGTCACGTCCTCGGGGGCAAAGGCGATCAGGTTGACTTTATCCGCGTCCCCCTCTTCGCCCGCGCTCGGAAGAATGCGGTAGGGAATGCCCCTTCCCGCGAGCGTCGCCTGCAAGGTGAGGCCGGGCACATCCGAGAGCCGGACGACGCCCACCTTCTTGCCCGTCAGCGCGTCCGCAAGGTTCTGCGACGTGAGCTGTTCGCCCTCTTCCCCCGAGAGGAAGAAGAGGTTGCCGTTCGTGACGGTGCCGAGCATCCGATAGGTCTCCCCCGTGCCGAGTTTGAGGGAAGCGGCGTTCACGGGCAGGACGCAGAAGTCCGCCGCGGGGCTCTCCCCCGTGACATACGTCACGATCGTGCCCGCGTCCACGACATGGACGTCGTAGGAAAAGTTCCCCGTCTCTTTTTCTTCGCCCGCGATGAGGTTCGCAAGCGCGAGCGCGGGCGCGCCGTCGGGCGCGTAGACGGAGAGGGCGGTCCCGCCCTGCGTGTTGGGTCCGGTGCATGCCGAGACGCCGACTGCGGCGCAAAGCATGAGCGTTGCCGCCGCGACAGAAAAGATGGTTTTTTTCATATCATTTCTCCTTTTTGAGTGATTGATCGCAGACATGGTATGGGCGGACGCGGTGACGGTGCAAAGCACACCACCCCTTGCTGTCCCCTTTGGGGGAGCCGAAAATAAGCGTCAGAATCTGCTGAAGAGCGCCTTCGCGGTGACGCCGTGAAGTTTGCCCAACTTCCCGCAGAGGGCGTTGATCGCCGACGGGGGCGCGTCGAGCACGACGGAGAGCACGGAGACCCCTTTTTCGCGGTACGGAATGCCCATCCTGCCGACGATATACGCGCCGTATTCGGAGAGGAAGGCGTTGACGCCCGGCGCGGAGGAAAGATCCTCCACGATGACGGAGAGGCTCGCGATGCGGCACTGTTCGGAACTATTTTGTACGTTTTCCATAATAAAACTCCCCTTGCCGCAGGGCAAAGGGAGACTTTGCGGAAGTTCCGCCGTCTTTTTTCGTTTCCTTGCCCTTTGCGGTCAGAACGCTCTTTCCGTTCAGGTGCTTTCATTATACCATGCAAACGCGGAGATTGCAAGCGTTTTGCGCCCTTTCACGGGCAAAAAAAGAGCGGGTGTTCCCCGCCCGAAGCGCGGACGCTATCGCGTCTGCGCGCCGCGTTGCGCCTTCGCGCGTTTTTTTCGCCTCGCGAGCATGACCGCCGCCACCGTTCCGCCCGCGGCAAGCGCGAGCACGGCAAGCCCGCCGAGGAGAAAGAGGGCGAGGAGCAGGATGGGCGATACGACGCGGGGCGTACTGCCCGCCGCCGCGGTGAGCGCGGGATCGGCGAGCGTGAACGTGAGTTCGCCGACGGGGAGTCGGTCGCGCCGGAAAACATACCCCTCCTCCCGCTCTTCGAACGCAAGGGAGCTGTACGCAAGGCGATAGCGGGTGCGGATCGCGATCTCGACGCTCTTCACCTTCGACCAGCGCTGCTGCGAGGAGAGAAGATAGGAATACTCGCAGCCGTTTTCTTCGAGCGTGGGATAGAGCGGCGCGGACACGGTGTGCACCGCCCTGCCCTGTGCGGGCACGGTGATCTGATAGAAATACCACGGCATGAACGCCTCTTCGCGCAGGGCGTTCGGCGAACCGAAGATCATGCACTTGTTCGACGCGCTCGTGTTCTTGACGAGGAGACGGACGAACCCGCTGAACCAGTCGGACGAAGAGATCTCCGAACCCTGCGGACGGAACCCCTCGGCATAGACGGGGAACGTCGTATACGATTCGGAATAATAATACGGGCTCCCGATCTCGAGCTTGTTGGTGCAGAAGAGGTCGGCATAGACGCCGTAGGAGAGGTTTTCGATCCCCTCCCCGATCGTGGTGAGCTTGATCTCGTTCTCCCCCGCCGTGACGTCGAAACGGGCGCGGATCCTGCCGTTTTCGAGGGTCGCCGTCATGGGGCTCTCGGAGAGCACGCGCGTGCGGGCGGGATTGCATTCGAACGTGAGCGCGAAGGCGAGCAGTTTGCGGTCATACCCCGCGACCGCCGCCTCGGGAACGGAGACGTGGAAGAGATACTCGCAGACGGGAAGTTCCGGATCGGCGTAAAATGCGTCCTCCGCCTCAATGTCCGCGATCTGCGCGAGACTGCTATCGATGTCAAGGGAGTGGTTGTAGTAGCCGACGTAGCTGTGGCGGATCTCCGTCTGCACGGGCTTTCCGTTGAGGGTGACGGTCTGGCATGCCTCCCCTGCCTCCCCTTCCCCCGTGAAATAGGCGGGACGCGCCGTCTGCGGGAAGAGAAGGGCGAGCGTGACGTCCTCTTCCTCGGGGTTGTAAAGGGTATATTCCGTCGTCACGCAGGCGGCATAGGGAACTGTCTCGCTCTCCTGCGCGGGAAGGGTGCCGACGTCGAAGCGGATGCTCTCCTTCTCCACGATCACGGAGCTCTCCCCGCAGGGAAGGACGCCCGAAACGGCGCACCCTTCCTGATATTGCTGCGCGCCGGCGTCTGCCTCGGTCCGCGCCGTCATTCCGCCCGCAAGGCATGCGGCGGAGAGCGGGACCGCAAGCAAGATCGCGCCAAAACGCTTCCCCATAGGCTTATTTTCCTCCTCGGTTCCGTCCTTCCCGTTTCATATCCGTGCCATCCTCGGGCGGGGACGGAAATTCCACCCAAAAGACGCTGCCCTTTCCGACCTCCGATTCGACGCCGAAAGGACACCCCTGTTTGACGAGTATGCTCTTGACGATGGAGAGCCCGAGCCCCGTGCCCTGCACGGGCCGCTTGTGCGTCTCCGAGGAGCGGTAATAACGCTCCCATATCGTCTTTTTCTCCTCTTCCGAGATCCCCTTGCCCGTATCGCACACCTCGACGCGGGAGGCGTTCCCCTTGCGGAACAGGCGAATCTTCACCCTCTTGTCCTCGCCCGTGTAGTTGACCGCGTTCCCGACGAGATTATACACCACCTGCTCGATGCGCTCGCGGTCGGCGTAGGCATAGAGGTCGTCCTCTATCTCGCATTCGAACACATACCCGCCCGTCACTTTGAGATAGTCGAAGCGGCCCGCGATCATATAGACGAGCTCGGAGAGATTGAACACGGTGGGCGCCTGCAGCCCCACGCCCGAACGCAGTTTGGAGAGATCGAGGACGTCCTCGACGAGGGTGCTGAGACGGTCCGCCTCGTCGATGATGATCTTGGCGTGCGCGTCCCGCTTCTCCTTGTTGTCCCCCGAGATCTCGCGGATCATCGAGGCGTATGCCTTGATCATCGTGAGCGGGGTGCGGAAGTCGTGCGAGACGTTCGCGATGAGCTCTTTCTGCATGGAATCCGCCTTCGAGATCTCCTCGCGGGCATAGTCGAGCGCACCCGAGAGCTCGGTCATCTCCGAACAGAAATAGTCGCGGCGGAGATTGAGGTCGTAACTGCCCCGCGCGAGCTCTTTCGCCTGTTCGGTGACTTCGGAGACGGGCTTGGTGATGATCATCGCCAAAAAGCCGCTCGCGACGAACGCCAACACGACGGAGAAGAGCGCGGTGGCGATGGAGAGCCAGCGAAGGCTCGCTTCGAGCGTGTTGAGGCGCAGAAGGGAATCGGAGACGTAGAGAAAGTACATCTGCCCCCCTGCGTTGACGACGGTCGCATAGGCGATCGTGGAGCCGTCGCTGACAACGACGTCGTCATCGCCCGCGGAGAGGCTGTCTTTAAGGCGTTCCGCGATCTCGGGGAAGTTCTCGTCCTCCGTATCGCTGAACACGCTGCGCCCGTCTAAATAGAGGAAGCGGAGGTTGACGTCGTACTCGTCCTCGATGGCGCGCATCTCCCGCCAGAGGGTGAGATCGGTGACGTCCTCGGCGGAAGAGAGGGACTCGGACATCCTCCCGCTCGCCTCCCGCATGAGAGAAAGGGTCTGCTCGCGGTACTGATTGCTGACGAGAAGGCTCTGCACCGCCATGAAGATCACGACGAGGAGAAGGGCGAAAACGGAAAAGGCAAACCATAGGATAAGGTTCAGGCTGACGCCCGACCCGATCTTCCATTTTGCACGCTTTCTCTCGGACATGGTATGCCCCTCTTCGGTCTGCGGTGATATTTTGCGCGGAAATCCCCCTTCTTACGGAGAGATCACACCTCGAACTTATAGCCGAGCCCGCGCAGTGTGACGATGAACTTTCTGTATTCCTTCAGATTGCCGCGGAGCATCTTGACGTGGGTGTCCACGGTGCGGTCGTCGCCGTAAAAATCGTATCCCCACACCTTGTTGAGCAGGCGTTCCCGCGTGAGCGCGACGCCCGCGTTCTGCACAAAGTAGAAGAGGAGCTCGTATTCCTTCGGCGTGAGATCGGCCTTCTCGCCGTTCACATAGACGTTGCGGCCCTTCATGTCGATCCTCAGACCCTCGAACTCATAGACGTCGCTGCCCGCAGGCGGATTTTTGCCGCGGCGGATGACGGCATGGATGCGCGCCATGACCTCTTTCGGCGAAAAGGGCTTGGTGACGTAGTCGTCCGTCCCGATCTCGAACGCGAAGAGCTTATCGTATTCCTCGCCGCGCGCGGAAAGCATGATCACGGGCGTCTCTTTGAACTTGCGGATCTCCTTGACCGCCGAGAACCCGTCGAGCTTGGGCATCATGATGTCCATCAGAATGACGTCGTAGTCGTTCTCGCGGCACTTTTTGACGGCCTCCATGCCGTCCTGCGCCTCGTCCGCTTCCCCGCCCTCGAATTCGACATATTCGCGAAGCACCTCGCGGATCATCTCTTCATCGTCTACGATCAATACCTTCATTCGTTTCCTCCTGCCGTACCATTTTACCGCGCATACATAATATTCCCCTAACAATCATGTGAAAATGCGGTGAAATGATGGATTTGCCTCTATTATACCATATTCCGTCAACTTTCGCAAGAAAAAAAATTTCAAACAAAAGTTCTGAAAAGATAGAACAAACGTTTGACAAATCCTCTTTTGCGTGCTATCATAGATCCATGATCTCGGAGAGCAAATTGAAGATCCTCACGGAGAGCGCGAAGTACGACGTCTCCTGTTCCTCCTCGGGCAGCAAGCGGAAAAACGGGGGCGGCATCGGGAACGGCTACGCTGCGGGGTGCTGCCATTCGTTCACGCCGGACGGAAGGTGCATCTCCCTGTTGAAGATCCTTATGTCCAACGACTGCGTGTTCAACTGCAAGTACTGCATGTCCCGCGCGGACGCCGACGTGCCCCGCGTGAGCGCCACTCCCGAGGAGATCTGCGAGCTGACGATCGACTTTTACAAGCGCAACTACATCGAGGGGCTCTTCCTCTCCTCCGCGGTGCACAAGTCCCCCGACTACACGATGGAACAGCTCCTTCTCACCGTGAAAAAACTGCGGACGGAATACGGCTTTTACGGCTACATTCACCTCAAAGGCATACCCCATGCCCACGAATCGCTTGTCCGCGAGGCGGCGAAGTACGCCGACCGCATGAGCTACAATATCGAGCTTCCCAGCGAGAAGAGCCTGAAACTGCTCGCCCCGCAAAAGAGCAGGGAGAGCCTCCTTCTCCCTATGGAACAGCTCCGCAGGGAGAAGGTTGCCTTCCAAGAGGAAAAGCACAAGGGGCACTTCCTCCCCGCGGGGCAGACGACACAGATGATCGTGGGCGCGAGCCCGGAAAAGGACGGGCAGATCATCCGCCTCACGCAGAGCCTCTACCGCACGTTCGGGCTCAAACGGGTGTATTACTCCTCCTATGTGCCCGTGGTGCGCGACCCCCTTCTTCCGGATATGCCGACGGGGGAGCTGCGGGAGCACCGCCTTTATCAGGCGGACTGGTTGCTGCGGTTCTACGGCTTCGACGCGGAGGAGCTCCTGGAGGAGGACGGCGACCTCTCCCTCGAATTTGACCCCAAGTGCGCATGGGCGCTGAGGAATTTGCACCTCTTTCCCGTCGAAGTCAACAAGGCGCCCGTCGAAGTCCTGCTCCGCGTGCCCGGGATCGGGGCGCGCAGCGCATATAAGATCGCCGAGGCGAGGAAATACGCCTCTCTCACCTTTGAAACGCTCGCGAAGATGCGCGTCGTGCTCAAACGGGCGCGGCACTTCATCACGGCGGGCGGGAAATTTTACGGCTCGGAGAACAGCGCCGCCGTGCGCGGCATGCTCTCCTCGGGAGTGCGTACGCCTGTCCAGATGAGCATGTTCGCAGACGGGCAGAACGCGCTCCTCTCCGACTTCGAAACGGCGCGTTCCGCGCTCACGGGGGAATTGTGATCTACTTTTACGACGGCAGCAAAGACGCCTTTCTCACGGCGTTCCTCCTCGCCTACAACGACGGGGACGCGACGCTCACATCGGGGAGCGCGCAACTTTCGATCGGCAGCCAAACGGTGTTCGTGCAGGCCGACTTTTCCCGTGCGCGGCGCGCGGAGAAACGGCTGCTCGCGATCGACAAAGGCAGCATGCGGGATCTGTCTGTTTTATTGCGCAGCGGAGACGGCGATCGCGACATGGTGGCCCTCGATTACTTCAAGTTCCTCGCAAAGACGGGGCGGCCCGTGCGCGAGATGCTCGCCGAGGACTGCGTGCTCGCCGCCGCCGAGTGCATGCGGCGGGTGGGCAACGAGGTGCACCGCTTTCACGGGTTCGTGCGGTTCATGGAGACGGGCTGCGGCGCGCTCTACGCCCCGATCTCGCCCGACAACGACATCTGCGATCTGCTCGTCCCCCACTTCCGCGCCCGCCTTCCGGGGTTTCCCTTCGTCATCCACGACGTCAAGCGCAAAAAGGCCGCCGTCTATGACGGGGAACACACCTTTCTCGCCCCGCTCGACCGCGCCGAGATCGTTCTCTCCGCGGGCGAGGAAAAGTGGCAGGCCCTCTGGCGGGACTATTATGACGGCGTGAACATTCCCTCCCGCAAACGTCTCAAACAGATGCGCGGCTACATGCCCGTGCGGTATTGGAAATTCATGCCCGAAAAGAAGGGGTGACGGCAGTTCCCATAGAAAAAGGGCAAGACGTCCTTGCCCTTTTTGTTATTTCTTCCCGCAGGATGAAAGCATCTTGCGGAGACGCTCCAAATGGGAACACGCGCTCAGGCGCAGCCGTGCGACGGTCTCCCCCGCCGTGCATGCACCGAATTGACGCCCGATCTCCTCGAAGCGCGCGATGAGCCGCTCCTCGAGGCGGATGTCGGCAAGGAGCATCTCGGGGTATGTCTTGGCGTAATCCACGCCCGCCGCGCTGTGGTAGGAGACGGGATAGGGCGGACATGCCGTGAATACGGGGTCTGCGCCGAGCTGTGCGATGAGGGCGCCGAGCACTTCGAAGTCGCGCAGTTTTTCGCCCGCGATCGTCTCGATCGCCCTCCCCTCTTCCGCACTGCCGCTGCCGCCGAGCCTGATCGCCTGATAGACGTATTGGAGTACCGCCGTCAGCATGCCGTCCTTGCCCGCATACACGGGCAGAATGGCGCGGAGCGACCCGCCTTGAAGTGTTTCAACGCAGCATAATTCCCTCATTCTCTCCCCCGTTCCCGTTTTTATCATGCTATGCGCGGCGCCCGCCTTGTGTTCCTTTTTTTTACGGAAGGGCGGGAACGCGAAGAGTGCCGCCTGCGTTTGCAGACGGCACTCCCCTTTTCATCTTCGGCTTTCAGATCTTTCTTCCTCTCTTTCAACTCGTAAAGCGCGTTTGGCGCACCTTATGAATCGAACTCATAGTGGCAACCGGAATACTGTGTGGGCGGCATCGTTTCGCCCTCACCGACATATACGGTGTTCACGACCTTGCCGTCCTTGTCGATCACCTTGTACGCGCCCGTCTTGGGACAGACGTCACCGGAATTCAATCTCATGTTTCACCTCCGACACTCTCAGATTGTGCGGAGTGCGGAGGTTCTATACGCGCGGATAAAAAATTTTTCAGAGAACGCCCAAAAAGTTGAGCCAAAGAGAGCCGAGGGCGAGCAGAATCAGATAGAGCGAGAACCACTTGTAATTCGCCTTCTCCACGAGTTTGAGCATGAGTTTGATGGAGAGGTAGCCCGTGACCGCCGCGGCAAGGACGCCGAGGAGCATGCCGACCGTTCCCGCCCCCAGCGAGGACACGATCTCGGGTTCATCGATGAAGGCCTTCTTCAAGCCGAGCACAAAACTGCCCAAGATGACGGGGACGCTCATGAGGAAGGAGAACTCGGAGGCGTCCTTCACGTCTGCGCCCGCGATCGTGCCCGCGGCGATGGTGGAGCCGCTCCGCGAGATCCCGGGGAGAATGGCGACCGCCTGTATGAACCCCATGGGGAGAGTGTTCCGCCAGCCGAGCGGGTATGACCGCTTCCTCTGCGAGGAGACAAGTTCGCAGACGAGCAGAAGCACCGCCGTCAAGCCGAAGCAGACGGACAGCAACAAAACGCCCTTTTTGCCCGCAAAGACCGCATCGATCTTCTCCTCGAACAAAAATCCGACGAGCCCCGCGGGGACGGTGCAGACGAGGAGCATCCAAAGGCGTTTGAACGGCCTCCGAAAGAGGGCGAAGAGCTGCTTGTGAAAGACAACCACGACCGCGATGAGCGTGCCGAAGTGCAGCATGATGTTGACGAACGTCATGCTTCCCCCATCGAGCGGATACCCTAAGAGGCGTTGGAGCAGGGATAAATGCCCGCTTGACGAAACGGGCAGGAACTCTGTGAGCCCCTGCACCGTACCGAGTAAAATTGATTTCCAGATCGCTTCCCAAAATCCCATGAACCTTTATTCCGCCGATCCCAAGTTATTATTTGCCGAGGTCGAGAAGGTCGCGGAATTTGGATTCATAGACCTTCGAGCAGCCCTCATAGGCGTTGACGGCCTCCGTCTGCCTGTTCGTCGCGTAGGAGCTCGCCGTCGTGGACTTCAATGTCTCGAAATAGAGGTTGGTGAACGAACCCTCCACGTCCTTTTCGTCTGCGTTGTAGACGAACGCGCCGCCGTCGACGCCCGTCACGTCTGCGAACGAGAACGTGCAGTAGATGATATGCCAGCCGTAGTCGGTGGGAACGACCGCAAAGGAACCCGCGCCCTCTTTGCAGACTTCCTGCGCCGCATACTCGAACTCCGACATGTACGACGTCTTGCCGGGGGAGATGGAGTAGCCGAGGTAGGTGTTGAGCCCCGCCGTATCCGTATTATACGCGAAGGAGAGCTCGTTTATGACGGACATGGCGGTGTTTTCCCAGCTTCCGCGGACGAAGATGTTGTTGGCGTTGAAAGGCGCGTCGCCCGTGATCTTGCCCGTCGCATACACGAACTTTTCGTAGTTCACGTCGCCGGCCTTGTGCCCGTCTTTTTCGTCTGTATAGTAGTAGCCGCCGCGCACCGTTTCGTCGAAGTAGTTGGTGAATTTCCGCGTGATCTCGATGCCGAGATTCTGCCCTTCGCCGTACTCCGCGAACTTGACATAGTTTTCCATCTCGGAGAGGAAGTCCTCGATGTCGATCTTCTTGGGGGTGAGCTTGTACTCGCCGTCCGTCTCCGTGACCGTCCCGTTGTAGGTGTATTTGCCGTAATAGTTCTTGATGGTCTCGTACTTCGCGTTCTCTTCCCCCGTCTTGGAGAAGCCGTTCTCGAAGAAGAGGCGGTTGCGGTCGGCATTGCCTGCCGTGTAAGCGTCCTCGCCCGCTTCGAAGGAGTAGTCATCGTGCCCCGTGAACCAGGTGCCGCGCTGATCGGTCGCGCGGACCATGTTGAGGAGGGCGGTGCGGGCGGCAAAGTGATTGTTCTTGTCGTCGCCGAAGTCGCCCGAGGACTCGTTGAGCAGCTGCGTCTGCAAGTCGGAGAACGGGAGCAGGATATTGATCACATAGCCGTAGCTATCGTACTTCATCTCGCCGCTATCATCTGCGGATTGGGGCGCGGCAAGGACGAAAGAGGTATCGGAGATGCCGTCGAACGCCGTCTCGAATGCGGAAGCGTCGTTCGTGTAGCTGTCTTTCTGGGAGCGGAGAAGCGCGTCGTATTCGGCTTTCGCCCAATCATCGTCGAGATTTGCGACCGCTTCCGCCTCGAACTTCTCGCTCATCTTGTTGATGATCGCCGATTCGTAAGCGGATTTCTGCTCCATCGCGTAGTAGGAGAGTTTCGTGAAGTCGCTCGTGTCCTCGTGCTTCGAGACGAGGTCGTTCGCGCTCAGGTTCGCGAGGAAACGGGTGTACGCCTTCTTGCGCGTGCTCGCGGTCGAGCCGTCGACGGGCTCGTATTCGCCGAGCGAAGTGAGGCTCTCGCGGCCCGTATAGATCGCGTAGTCGGTGGTGTAGTAATCGGAGTTCTCCGTCTCCGCGCCCGTGGGCAGGGTGCGCACGTCGGCGTCCGCCGTGTGGTCGTGCTCATCCTCTTCGAGCTCGATGAACCCCTCTTCGATGGAGTCGATCGCGTCGTTGATGGAATGTTTGAGGTCGTAGTCCGCCTTGTCCTTTTCCTCCTGCGTGAGGAAATAGGCGAGGCCCGCCGCCTCTTTCGCGTCCGTGCTCGCATTGGGGCCCGCTTTCTCGATCGCGTCCTTGTAGCCGTCTACGGTGAACTCGTTGCCGTCTGCGTCGTTGTGCTTCGCGAGGTAGAGCTTGGCGTACTGCACATAGATCTGCCTGTTGACGAGGGAATCGACGATCGCGCCGAATACGTCGCTGTACGACCAGCCGTACTGCTGCTGGATGGAATAGCCGCTCGAGACGTAGCTCGCGATCAGGTCGCGCTTGACGACGCCGACTTCGCCGACGAGCTCTCCGTAACCCGCGAACTCGCCGCCCTCTTTCAAATCGTCGCTCGAACTGAGATCGACGGTGGCGATGACTTGCGCATAGTCTTTGCTCACGTTCTTCGTGGTGAGGTTATCGCACCCTGCGAGCACCCCGCAAGCCATGATCGCGGCGATCGCGACTGCGGCGACTTTCTTTTTTCTGTTCATAGCTGTACTCCGAATTAAATTCTCACGCGCGCGTAGGGACGCGCACGCACTTCAATCTCCCAATATTATAACGCATTTTTCCGAATTGTGCAAATAATTCCGCATGCAATTCAGTGAAAAGTTGACGCAAACTGCAAAAATTTTGTCATTTGCACCATCGTTCTCCCGCCGTCCCCCATGCTTTTGAAGCGGAGAACGGGCGCGCTCGTCATTTCGAGGCTGATAAAGCGCGCGTATTCCTCCATCGCCGCCGAGATGCGCGCGTCGGAGAGGGCGGCGAGCTCGGTAAATTCGAACGCGCCCCCTTTGGGACCGACGGAGATCTTTTTGACCTTGAATTTCTGCGCGTAGCTCTTCATGAGCGCGATGACGAGCAGGTTGAGGCAGGACTGCGGAGGCTTGCCGTAGTTTTCTTCCATCGAGAGGTAGACCCGCTTGTAATCGGCGGCGTTGCGGATCTCGGCGATCTGCTTGTAGCTGTCCATGCGGCCCGCGTTCGACTCCACATAGCTCTCGGGAATGAACGCCGTCGCCTTGATATCGAGATCGACGATCTCGCTCTTCTCCCCCGTGAGCTCCTCTTTGAGGATCTTCGCGTAGAGCTCGTAGCCCACTTTGTCCATATGGCCGTGCTGTTCTGCGCCGAGCACGTTGCCCGCGCCGCGGATCTCGAGGTCCCGCATGGCGATGCGGAAGCCCGAGCCGAGCTCGGTGAACTGCATGATCGCTTTGAGGCGTTCGGCGGCCGCTACCGTCATGACCCGCTCCGCCTTATAGGTGAAATACGCGTGGGCGAGGCGCGTCCCGCGGCCCACCCTGCCGCGGAGCTGGTAGAGCTGCGAGATGCCGAGGCGGTCGGCGTCGATCACGATGAGGGTGTTCGCGTTGGGCAGGTCGATCCCGTTCTCGATGATCGTCGTCGTGACGAGCACGTCCGTCTCGCCGCGGTAAAAGCCGAACACGTTCCGCTCGAGCTGCGTTTTCTCCATTCTCCCGTGGGCGACGGCGACGCGCGCCTCGGGGACGATCTCCTGCACCCTTCCCGCAAACGAGAGGATGCTCTCCACGCGGTTGTAGAGGAGAAAGATCTGCCCGCCGCGCGCGATCTCCCGCACACAGGCGTCGCGGATGAGCGTCTCCGTCTCCTCGGCGACGTATGTCTGCACGGGAAGGCGGGCGTTGGGCGGGGTCTGGATGGTCGAAATGTCGCGGATGCCCGAAAGGGAGAGGTGCAACGTGCGCGGAATGGGCGTCGCCGTCATGGTGAGGCAGTCCACGTCCCGCTTGATGGTCTTGATCTTCTCCTTGTGCTCGACGCCGAACCGCTGTTCCTCGTCGAGGATGAGGAGCCCCAAATCGTGGAATTTCACGTCGTCCGAGAGAAGGCGGTGGGTGCCGATGAGCAGATCGGTCTCCCCCTTCTGCGTATCCGCGAGGATCTTGTTCTGCTCGGACGGGGTGCGGAAGCGGTTGAGACAGGCGACGCGTACCCCGAAGTCCTTCATGCGCTCGCATGCGGTGCGGTAGTGCTGTTCGGAGAGGACGGTGCTCGGGCACATCAGGGCGACCTGTCTGCCCGCCAAAATGCAGCGGTACGCCGCGCGCAGGGCGACTTCCGTCTTGCCGAAGCCGACGTCGCCGCAGAGAAGGCGGTCCATGACCTTTTCCGAGCACATGTCCTCTTCGATCTCGGCGATGGAGCGGAGCTGGTCCTCCGTCTCCTCGTACGGGAACGCCGCCGCGAACTCCTCCATCTCCTCCGTGTAGGCGGGGAACACATAGCCGTGCCGCTCCTGCCGCTCCGCGTAGAGCTGTTTCAAGTCGAACGCCATCTTCCTGAGGGAGGCGCGCACCCGCGCTTTCACGCGCTCGAACTCGCCCCCTCCGATCTTGGAAAGGACGGGGTTTTCCTCCCCCATGTACTTGGAGAGGATATCCATCTGCTCGACGGGGACGTAGAGGACGTCGCCGCCCTTGTATTCGAGGGCGATGTACTCCTTGACGCCGTCCGTCGTCTCGATCTTCTGCGTGCCCGTGATGCGCCCGAGGCCGTGCGTCTCGTGGACGGCGTAATCCCCCACTTCGGGCGCGAGGAAGAGGTCTCCCCTCTTGCGCTTGATGCGCCGCGCCTTCACCGCCTTCGTGAAGAGATCCCCCGTCCCGATCACGGCGAGTTTGCACTCGTGGAGAAGGAATCCCGTCTGCAAAGTCTCCGCGATGACGGCGTTCCCGCGAAGCCCCGAGAGGCGATCGGGCAGTACCGTGTACGAGACCTCCTCTTCGGAAAGCGAATCCCGCATCTTTTGGGCGCGCTCCTCGCCGCCGCAGAAGAGGATGGTGCGATACCCCGTTCTGCGCCACGTTTTGAGATCGGTGACGAGGTCGGGGAAGGAATTCAGATACCTGCGCGCGGGGGCGGAGCGGAAGTTGTAGAGCTTCATCGGGTCGAAGAACCCGACGTTCGAGGCAAAGGTCTGCAAGGCGAGGCAGCGGCAGCCGTTGAAGGACGCCATGCGCTCCTCGGGGATATATTGCCGCTCCGTAAAGCGCATCGCCTCGCCCCCCTCATAGAGAAGGCGGAAGCGTTCGCGGTGTTCGGCGTAGAGCCCCTGCTGCTTGTCGCGGATGAGCTTGCCCTCGTCGAAGATGAAGAGCACGTCGCGGGGGAGAATGTCGAATACCGTAGCGGAGCCTTTGAGGACGGGGAGAAGGAAATCGGAGCGGGGCTCCTCGGTGAGCTCGTCTGCGATCTTGCGCATGCGGGCATACGCCGAGGGGTTGGGCGCCTTTGCGCATTCCTCCGCAAAGAGCCGTTTGAGCGTTTCCGCGTCCTCTTGGGACACGATCGCGTCCGTCGCCGCGACGATGTCGAGCTTCTCCGCCTGCGGATAGCGTTCGGCGGTCACCTCGTCGTACGGCTTGATCGCCTCCACTTCGTCGCCGAAAAAGTCGATGCGGACGGGATGCTCGCAGTTGATGGGCCAGATGTCGAGAATGTCGCCGCGCACCGAAAAAGCGCCCTTTCCGTCCACGGCGTATTCCCGCGAATAGCCCGCTTGCACGAGGGCGTCGACGAGGTCGCGCATCCCCGTCTCCCTCCCCGTTTCGAGATGAAAGACGGGCAGGCGGGACGGAATGAGCTGGACGGCCGCCTCGACGTCCGCGACGAGCACGTCCGCCCCCCTCTCCCACTCATAGAGCGCGGTGAGGCGGGAAAAGAGCGCGTCCTTCGACAACGCTCTGCGGTAGGTGAGGACTTCGTCCTTTGCGGCGAGTCTTGCGACGCGCTTCCCCGAAAGAGCCGCGATCGCGTCGGCCGCTCTCTGTGCGGTGAGCGCGTCGGGCGCGAGATAGAATACCCTGCCCCGCACGGCCGCGCAGACGAGGTATTTCTGCATGTCGGACAGCCCGAACGCCGCCACGGGCAAGCCGTTTTTGAGGTCTTGGCCGAGAGCGGGATAGTCGCCGCCGAGCTCTTCAAACGAAAAGAAATCTTTCATCCGTTATACCTTGTCATGACGCGGTCGAAGGGCTCGCCCGCAGCGAGCGCGACCGCCGCCTCCGCCGCACGGCGGCATGCCGAAACGAAGAGCTCGTAGTCCTCCTCCTGAATATCGGAGAGAACGTAGTCGATGAGCGGGACCTGCGCGCTCTCGTCGCGGATCCCGATGCGGATGCGGGCAAATTCGGAGACGCCCGTCTCGGCGATCACCGAGCGCATCCCGTTGTGCGTGCCCGCGCTTCCGGAGGGGCGGATGCGGACATGCCCCTTCGGTAAGTCGTAATCGTCGTAGATGACGACGAGTTCTTTGGGCGAGACTTTGTACTTCGCCATGAGCTGGCGGACCGCCCTGCCGGAGGCGTTCATATACGTCACGGGGCGGGCGATCAGGACCTTCTCCCCCGCCAGCCGCGCCTCGGCGACGCTCGCTTCACACTCCCTCTTTTTGAATGACGTGTGCAGCTTTTCGCAGACATCTCCCGCCGCGAGAAAACCGAGATTGTGGTAAGTCTTTTCGTATTTTTTTTCGGGATTGCCGAGCCCAACGATCAAAAACATACTCTACCTGCCGATTGAAAAACCGCCGCTCGCCGCGGCGGCATGCGATTTGATGATTTTTTGCGAAACAGGGACCGCGAGGAGCGGAGCGGCGAAGGGGTTCGCTCTTGGCTCCACCATCGGGGTCCCCACAAAAAGCCGTAGGATTTTTGTGGGGTGATTTTTGGGGGAGCTCCGCCATAGGCGGTAAGGGGGTTCAAAACCCCTTTCCCCCGCTACGCGGGTACTTTCCCCAGAGGGGACAGCGAGAATCCCCCCATCCGTCACGGCTACGCCGTGCCACCCTCCCCCCGTAGGGGGTAGGGCTTAGGGCACGACCCAATTCCAATAACGGCGCGTTGCAAAACCACGCTTTTGCATAAGCGCACTCAATTTGCGCAACCCTTTGCGCTTATTGTCTGATGAAACAGCAAGGTTTGTGCGGCTAAGAGTTTGAGAAGGTACGAGTGCCTATCCGCTCACGAAATTTTGTTTTGCGCCCTTGCAAAACAAAATTTGTGAACCCTTCTCTCAGTCGTAAATCTTGCTCATCGGCTTATCAAGATAGACGTTCTCGATCGCCGCCGCCCAGATCTCCGCCGTCGAGAGGATCTTGATCTTGGGGATCCGCTTCTCGGGCGGGAGCAAGATGGTGTCGAGCATGACGAGCTCGTCGATGGGCGACCGTTCGAGCCGTTCGATGGCGGGGCCCGAGAGGACGGCGTGCGTACAGCATGCCTTGATCTCCTTTGCGCCCGCTTTCACGAGCGCTTCCGCGCCCTGCACGATGGTGCCCGCCGTGTCGATCATGTCGTCCACGAGAAGGCACTTCTTCCCCTCCACGTTGCCGATGATATTCATGACTTCCATGACATTCGCGCGCGGACGGCGTTTATCGATGATCGCAAGCGCGCAGCCGAGCCGCTCGGCGACCTTTCTCGAACGGTTGACCGAGCCGACGTCGGGAGAGACGACGACATAGTCCCCATCCAACCTGTCGGCATAATAATTGTAGAGCGTGGGCCCGCCCAAGAGATCGTCTACGGGGATATTGAAGAACCCCTGTATCTGCGCCGCGTGCAGATCCATCGTGAGGATGCGGTCTGCGCCCGCGCTCGTGAGAAGGTCGGCGATGAGTTTTGCGGTGATGGGATCGCGCGAACGCGCCTTCCTGTCTTGCCGCGCGTAGCCGAAGTAGGGCATGACCGCGGTCACCCGCCCTGCGGACGCACGTTTCGCCGCGTCGATCATGATGAGCAGTTCCATCAAGTTGTCGTTCACGGGCGAAGAGGTCGATTGGATGATGAAGAGGTCGCGCCCCCGCACCGTCTCGCAGATATGGACGGACGTCTCGCCGTCTGAAAACTTGGAGACCTCGACGGAGCCGAGGCTCGTGTTCAGCTTTCTTGCGATCGCCTGTGCAAGTGGAAGGTTAGAGTTGCCCGCAAACAGCTTGATTTCGTTGCCGTGTGTAATCACGTTCGATTCCTCCGTTGTGCCCGATGCTTTCCGCTATTTCTATTGTATCTGTTTTCCGTGCTTTCGTCAAATGTTTCGGGGGAAATTTCCGAAAGATTTCAAGTTACAATTTTGCGACGCCCGTTCTCCGCGCCGCCGCCGAAACCGCCGCCGCGACCGCCTCGTGCGCCGACCTGTCGAAGGCGTAGGGAAGGATATAGTCGGGGGAGAGCTGTTCGTCGGTCACGCAGGACGCGATCGCCTCGCTCGCCGCGAGCATCATTTCGAAGTTGATATCCGTCGCGCGGACGTCGAGCGCGCCGCGGAAGAGCCCGGGGAACACGAGCACGTTGTTGATCTGGTTGGGCTTCTCCGAGGAGCCCGTTCCGACCACGGCAGCCCCTGCTTCGAGCGCGTCCTCCCGCGAGATCTCGGGAACGGGGTTGGCACAGGCGAACACGATGGCGTTTTCGTTCATCGAGCGCACCATCTCCTTCGTCACGCAGCCGGGGCCCGAGACGCCGATGAACACGTCGGCGCCGCGCATGGCGTCTTTCAGCGTGCCCTTTTTGAGGGTGCGGTTGGTGAGCGCGGCAAGTTCCCGCTTGGATTCGTTGAGCGTCCCGTCCCCCTCGTAGAGAATGCCCGCGCGGTCGCAGAGGACGACGTCCGACACGCCGAGGCGGAGCAGGAACTTCGCGATGGCCGTTCCCGCCGCTCCCGCGCCGTTGATCACGACGTACAGCTCCTCCCGCTTTTTCCCCGTGATGCGGAGGGCGTTGAGGAGGGCCGCCGCCGTGACGACCGCGGTACCGTGCTGGTCGTCGTGAAAGACGGGAATGTCGAGGTCCTCTTTGAGGCGCCGCTCGATCTCGAAACAGCGGGGCGCGGCGATGTCCTCGAGGTTGATCCCGCCGAAGGAGCCCGCCAAAAGCTCGACCGTGCGGACGATCTCGTCGGTGTCCTTCGAACGGATGCAGAGCGGGATCGCGTCGACGCCGCCGAACGCCTTGAAGAGGGCGCACTTGCCCTCCATCACGGGCATGCCTGCCTCCGGTCCGATGTCGCCGAGCCCGAGGACGGCTGTCCCGTCCGTGATGACGGGGACGGTGTTCCACCGCCTCGTGAGGTCAAAGCTCTTTTCGATATCGCGGTGAATGGCGAGGCAGGGTTCCGCAACGCCGGGCGTATAGGCGAGGGAGAGCTTTTCGCGGCTGTCCACTTCCACGCGGCACGACACCTCGATCTTGCCCCTCCACTCCCCGTGTTTTTTAAGAGATTCTGCTCTGTAATCCATATGTTTCTCCCTCTGAAAGATGGTTTCCGCGCTTTATTATATCGGAACGGAAGCCGTCCGTCAAGCGAATCGCTCTTCGCCCCGCATAAAAAAATCGCACCCTGCCGTGGGTGCGGCCGCTATTTGCGTTTGAGAAAGAGAATGAGGGCGGCGAGCGCACAGCCCGCGCCGAGCACGAGAAAGAGATAAAAGACGGTCTCGTTCGTGAAGATCACCACGGAGGAAGCGACATCCCGCGAGGGGATCGCGCCCGTCGCGCATAGAATGAGCCCGACCGCCGCCACCGTGAGAAGAGCGGCGGCGACAAGGAGCGGCACGAGCCACTTCGAAAGCCTCTTCTTCTCTTCCCCCTCTCCCGTCCGCTTTTTTTCGGGAGCGGGAAGGGCGAGCATTTCGTCCGCGCTCACGCCGAGCGTCTTACAGAGCGCGCCGAGCTTGACCGCGTCGGGCGTGGCACGGTCGTTTTCCCAATTCGAAACGGTCTGCCGCGAAACGTCGAGCTTCTCCGCGAGCTCCTCCTGCGAGAGCCCGCGCGCCTCGCGCAGCAGTCGGATCTTTTCGCCGAGCATGGTCATTCCTCCTTATCCGCGTCCTTTTTCTCCCCTTCTTCCGCCTTCTTCCCCGCGGGGCGGAACTTCTTCACAAGAAAACACACCAGCATGGTCAAGAGCATGGGCGCGGCGAGCGCGAAAAAGGGAGCCGAGACGCCGCAGATCTCCACAATGTCCGCCCTTCCGCCGCAGACGGAGAGAAGAATGACGGTAACGAGCCATACGGCCGCCGTCAGGAGGACGAGCGCGCCGCAGACGCGGATCGCAACGTCGGCTCTTCCCACGCCGCGCCGTCTCTCATGCAGGCCAAGCCAGACGGCGAACAGCACGGCGAGCGCGGCGGCGTAGGGCAAAAAGAGGAAGAGCATGACCTCGGGCGGGAAACTTGTCGAAAACGGCTTCTCGTGCTGGCGCACGATCTCGAGCGCGTAGGCGATCCCCGTGTGCAACAGCCCTGCCGCGAGAACGGTCGGGCCGAGAATGAGAAAGATCTTGTCGAGACGGTTTGGTCTTTTCATGTGCGGAACTCCTTTTTTTCTCCGATTATCTCATATGACGGGCGGTTTATCAAGAAAAAAAGTTTGTCAATTCCGCAAATTTCTTTGTCATTTTCAGCGGACGGACCTTTCGAGCCGCCCCGCAAGGAGCGCGGCGACGGCGAGTTTGACCGCGTCGGGCAGCAGGTAGGGAAGCACGCAGAGCGTCAGGGCGTACCCCACCCCGCACTTGTACATGAGCACGAACCATACCGTTCCGAAGGTGTAGCAGAGGGCGAGCCCCAAAATCATGGCGAGATAGAAGATGCCCGTTCTCCCCCACCGGTTGCGGACGGGAAGGAGTTTTGCGAGGGCGGGGAGAAGCGCGGCGAAGAGAAAGCCGAAGATATAGCCGCCCGTCGGCCCGAAGAGCGCGGCATAGCCCGCCTTGAAACCCGCAAACACGGGGATACCGATCAGCCCCATGAGCACATAGACGACCACGGCCGCCGCACTCCGTTTCGCGCCGAGGAGAGCCCCGATCAGACAGACGGCGAACGTCTGCAACGTGACGGGGATCGCGCCGACGGGGACGGAGATCCACGCGCATACCGTGATGAGCGCGACCGCGAGCGCGATCGAAGCGACGTCCCGCGAGACACTCTTGAATTTACTTGCAATGTGAGATGCCATATATGGATATGATAACAAAAATTCTTCGTTTTGGCAAGCGTTTTTCGGCACCTGTGAGGAGGGGCAAGAAAGGCTTCCCACTATAAAAACGTCATGTTGAGCGGAGCCCGTAAGGGCGAAGTTACCGAGCCGTAGGCGGGTGGGTGAATCTTTAAGATACGCTCGGCTTCGCCTCGGTATGAGGGGCCTTGCTGTCCCCTCTGAGGTCGCATCAATCCCCCTCGCCCACCCCTCGAGGGGTGGGTGTCGCCAACGGTGACGGAAGGGGTGTTTTCTCGATCGGAATGACACCCCCTCCGTCTCGCTTACGCTCGACAGCTCCCCCTCAAGGGGGCGCCAAGAGCGTTGGTGCGCGAACACCTTCTCCCCCCGAGGGGGTGAAGGCTTGCCAGCTTGTTTCATAAATCACGTCAACCCCTTTCGGCACTTCGTGCCACTTTCCCCAGAGGGGACAGCAAGGTGGGAGTGTTTTGGCGCATAAAAAGAGGGAGGCGAGAGTCGGAGCCGAGAACAGCTTCTTCCATTGTATATGAGAGGCGGCGAGGGAAATGATGAAAAAGGCTTGCTTTTCCGCCCGAAATATGCTATACTCATCCTACCACACAAATTGAATACAAACAGGCAAACGGATCCACAATCAGGCATTGCGTATCTCTTTTTTCCGTTTGTCTTAAATGTGAATTATCAATTTGTGTGGTAACAAATTCGGAGATACCATGCAAGTGTGTTTCCGGATTTGGAAACACACTTTTTTTATGGAGGTATCCTATGCAACACTTTTTCCAAAACAAATTCGCCCAAAAATTGGCGGAAAAATGGGCGCGCCTTATGGCGTTCCTGCGCGGCAGCCTCATGCGGCGGATCGCCTCGCTCGCGCTTGCGGGCATGATGGCCGTCCCCGTTACGTTCGCTTTGGGCGCGTGCACGATCATCGGAAATCCCGACGGCTCGATCACGATCGGCCCCTCCGGAAGCGGGCAGAGCGGACAGGATCAGCCGCAGGGCGACGGCGGGCAGGACGGACAGGACGACGGACAGCAGGATGACGGCGAGATCGATCTCTCCCAGTTCAGCGAAATTTTACAGAATGTTTTGACGAGCAATTATTATAAGGAACTTTGTGAGATAAAGAAGGATAGCATAACTTTGGGCGAAGAATATCTTCAAATCCCTTCCGGATTTTTGAAGCAAGAGGGATACGACTTGAATCTGTATTATTACTATACAGAGTCATGGTTAGAAGTCGATAGCGACGTGTATTTTTTGGGCGACGACCATACGAATCTGTACATTGCGTGCAGAATCGAGAGCGAGCACCCGCAGGGGAACTATTATACCTGCTATGTCCTGCAATATGAACTGACGGAGCAGGAGTACAGCGATCTGGAACTTCTGCACAAGGGCCGATATGTGCAGGCGCCCTTCTTTATTCAGGAATTGACCTATGAAAAACAGCCGGTAAACGTCAGCAAAGCGAGCATAAACAAAGATACTTATAATGACATGATAAAATTAGTGAATATGCTCCACAATGTATTCCGAGACAAACGCTTTGAACTTGATTTTATGGGGTACCAGCCAACAACCGAGAATTTCTCGTTCACTTTTGCAGTGAGGAGCGCGCCATCACTACCTGGTGGTAATAGTAATTATAGACCTATGATCGACGATGGCGCGGAGTTGCGATACCTTACCACCGATGTTTCCAAAAGTATTATAGGTCCTCAACTTTATGGAGATAATGTGTTTTACGGAGATTTTGGCTTATTGGCCGGCAACCCACATAGAGAAGAATACGAAGTCAGCCAACCGATCACCTATTTTGAATCGGATGGCTGTCGGGTGAATAACCAAAAACCGTGGCTTTACCAACCATAGACCGCAAATCAAACGCCACCCCCTCCGTCTCGCTAACACTCGACAGCTCCCCCTCAAGGGGGCGCCAAGAGAACGAGAACCCTCATTCCGAACGGAGCGAAAGCGAAGTGAGCGAATCTTTAAGATACGCTCGGCTTCGCCTCGGTATGAGGGGCCCTTGCTGTCCCCTCTGAGGGTCGCATCAATCCCCCTCGCCCCCTACCCCACCCGCTCTTTTTATCGTCATGTTGAGCGGAGCCCGTAAGGGCGAAGTCGAAACATATCCTTATTATAATGCGGATACCCATTCGACTACGGCTTGCGCCTCCGCTCAGGGTGACGTGTTTTATAATGCCCCTCATCCGTCACTCCGTGACACCTTCCCCCCGAAGGGGGAAGGCTTGCCGGCCTGTTTCATAAATCACGTCAACCCCTTTCGGCACTTCGTGCCACTTTCCCCAAAGGGGACAGCAAGGTGGGAGTGTTTTGGCGCGCAAAAGGGTGAAGGCAAGAAAGGCTTCCCCACGAGGGGAAGCCTTTCTTCACAAGAGAAATTTCTCTATGCGATTCGGTTCGTCGATGACATGGAGTCGCCGACCAAAGACCTTACAGGTACTTTTTGAGGTCGGGAACGCGATCGCAGGCCTCCCACGGGAGACCGAGGCGGCCGAAATGTCCGTAAGAAGAAGTCCGCGAATAGATCGGCGCGCGAAGGCCGAGCTTTTTGATGATCGCCGCGGGGCGCAAGTCAAATTCCCGCTTCACGATCTCCGCCATGCGGTCGTCGGGAAGTTTGCCCGTGCCGAAGGTATCCACGAACACGGAGACGGGGTGCGCGACGCCGATCGCGTAGGCAACTTGCAGTTCCATCTCGTCGGCAAGCCCCGCCGCCACCATGTTTTTGCAGATATAACGCGCCATATACGCCGCACTGCGGTCCACTTTGGTCGGGTCCTTGCCCGAGAACGCGCCGCCGCCGTGCGGGCACCTGCCGCCGTAGGTGTCGACGACGATCTTCCTGCCCGTAAGCCCCGAGTCCCCCTCCGGGCCGCCGATCTCGAACCTGCCCGTCGGGTTGATGAAGTATTTGGTGTTTTCGTCCAGAAGTTCTGCGGGAATGACCGCCTTCGCCACGAGTTCGATCATGTCGCGCTCGATCTCTTCATGCGTGACATGGGTATTGTGTTGGGCGGAAATGACGACGGCGTCCACACGCACGGGCGTCTTGCCCTCGTATTCGACGGTGACCTGCGTCTTACCGTCGGGACGAAGATAGCCGACGAGCTTCTCCTTGCGGACCTGCGCAAGGCGGAAGGCGAGCTTGTGCGCCAAAACGATGGGGAGCGGCATGAGCTCTTCCGTCTCGCGGCAGGCATAGCCGAACATCATGCCCTGATCCCCCGCGCCGATGAGGTCGCTCTCGTCGCCGCCCGCTTTCTTCTCCATAGAGGCGTCTACGCCGAGGGCAATGTCCGCCGACTGCCCGTGGACGAGCTCGATGATATCGCATGCGTCATAGGCGAAACTGCCGTGGAGATAGCCGATCTCTTTGATGACGCCGCGCGCGATCGCCCGATAGTCCACGTTCGCGTTTGCCGTCACTTCCCCCGTGATGAACAGGGTGTTGTAAGCCGCACAGCACTCCACCGCCGCACGCGCATTGGGATCCTGCGCGAGAAGAGCGTCGAGAATGCCGTCTGAGATCATGTCGCACACTTTGTCGGGATGCCCTTCGGTCACGCTTTCGCTTGTAAAAAATCTCTTCATTTCTGTTCCTCGCTGTTGTACTCTCCTATTATAGAAAGCCCGTGCGAAAAAGTCAACCGAAAATGAAGATTTTGTACCCGCTCATTTTGCAGGAGCCAAAAGGCGGCGGGAACCCTCATCCCGAGGTCCGAATCGGAATGACACCCCCTCTGTCTCGCTTACGCTCGACAGCTCCCCCAAAGGTGGAGCCAAGAGGGTTGGTGCGCGGACAGCCCACCCAGAGGTGGAGCCAAGAAAGGCTTCCCCCCGTGGGGGGAAGCTCCCGCGGAGCGGGAGATGAGGGGTGCTTCTAATTAGAATGCCCCTCATCCGTCACGGCTATGCCGTGCCACCTTCCCCCCTCGGGGGGAAGGCTTGCCCCCTACCCTACCCTCCCCCCTTTTGCAAAACAAAAGGGGGGAGGCAAAGTGCCCCCTCCGTGGGAGGGGGATTAAGGGGGTGGGGCGGATACTAAAATCGTACCCACCACAGTCACTCCGTGACAGCTCCTCCTCGGGAGGAGCCTTTCTTCGCCATATGGGGTCGATTTATTGATCTTTTACCCACGGGGTCGGCTTATTCGTTGCGGGGTCGTAGTGCCACCAATAATCGTAGCTCGCCCATTCCTCCGCCGTCGGTTTGTCCTCGGTGAAGTAATAGCGGGTCGCATTAAGGAGAGAAAAATTACGGAAATATGTATTGTTGATAGAAATATTCCCCCAATCCTCGACGGTTCCTTTATAGAAAACGGCTTTCAGTTTACTACAATTATAGAAAACAAGAACTTTGATTGAGGTCACACCGCTCCCGATCGTCACGTTTTCAAGCTCGCTGCAATTTCTGAACGCCTCCTCTCCGATTGAGGTCACACTGTCGGGGATCGTAATACTCGTCAGCCCAATGCAATCCTCGAACGCCTCATTTCCAATCGAGGTCACGCTGTCGGGTATTGTCACGCTCGTCAACTCGCTACAACCATAGAACGCCCTATCTCCGATCGAGGTCACGCCGCTCCCGATTGTTACGCTCGTCAACCCATTGCAATTCTCGAACGCCCCATATCCGATCGAAGTCACGCCGCTGCCGATCGTCACACTCGTCAGCCCGCTGCAACCATAGAACGCAGAACTTCCAATCGAAGTTACGCTGTCGGGAATCGTCACGCTCGTCAGCCCGCTGCAACCCTCGAACGCACTCCTTCCGATCGAGGTCACGCTGTCGGGGATTGTAATACTCGTCAGCTTGCTACAACCAAAGAACGCACTATCCGCTATTACTGTTGTATTGGCACGAATCGTATAGCTCCCCGAGATTGTATTTTTTGCGTCGATCAAATAATTCCCGATATAGAGAACGCCGCTTTCGTCCCAATTTGAAGAATTGTTGTAGTATGCCGTACCATTGAACGCCGCATTTCCGATCGAGGTCACGCCGCTCCCGATTGTCACGCTTTCAAGCCCGCTGCAATACAGGAACGCCGCATTTCCGATCGAGGTCACGCCGCTCCCGATTGTCACGCTTTCAAGCCCGCTGCAACGATTGAACGCACTCCTTCCGATTGAGGTCACGCTGTCGGGAATCGTAATGTTTGTCAGCCCGTTACAATCAAAGAACGCACTATCCGCTATTACTTTTGTATTGGCACAAATCGTATAGCTCCCCGAAATCGTCTCTTGTGCTTCAATTAAATAATTCCCGATATAGAGCACGCCGCTTTCGTCCCAATTTGAAGAATTGTTGTAGTATGCCGTACCATTGAACACATCATCTCCAATCGAGGTCGCGCTGTCAGGAAGCTTAATACTTGTCAGCCCGCTGCAACCATAGAACGCATCATCTCCGATCGAGGTTACACTGTCTGGGATTGTAATGCTCGTCAGCCCGCTGCAACCCGAGAACGCATACTCTCCAATCGAAGTCACGCTGTCGGGGATTGTAATGTTCGTCAGTCCGCTGCAATCCTCGAACGCATAAATCCCGATTGAGGTCACGGGAGCACCGTTGAACGTGGCGGGGATATTGAGAGATGTTCCATCGAAATTGCCTTTGGAAACGGTATAGCTTCTTTCATCCTCAGCATAGCTTATTCTATCCCCGTTCAGATCAAAATAGAGCCCGTTATCGGAATAACCGCCTTTGGGCAACCAGGGTGGTAGCCATTCGCCGCCGAGGCCTTCGGGCGCGATAAGATCGAACAATCCACACGCCGAAAGACTGAACGTGAGGCAGAGTGAGGTCACAAATGTGAGCATAATGAGCCAAAGTTTGTGTTTCATGGTTTTTTCTCCTTTTTATATAATTTTTTTGATTTGTAAGATGAGGGCTGAGGGCCCCTACTTCGTCGCGCTTGCCCCCTCCGTGGGAGGGGGATATGGGGGTGGGGCGGATTATAAAACCGTACCCACCTCAGTCACTACGTGACAGCTCCTCCTCGGGAGGAGCCAAGATAACCCTCATTCCGTCCCGCACGAAGTTTCTATTTTTTTCTGAGTGCGGCACGAGCGCGGAGCGCGAAGTAACGGAGCGAAAGCGAAGTGAGCGAATCTTTAAGATACGCTCGGCTTCGCCTCGGTATGAGGGAAGCTTCCAATGAGAACGCCCCTCATCCGTCACTTCGTGCCACCTTCCCCCCGAGGGGGGAAGGCTTGCCCACTACTCTATCCCCGACATAAAAAATAAGGACGTTCCAATATGGAACGCCCGCTCAGAGTATCCCATATTGTCTGCGTCACAATTGAATTTTCCCGGTTTTGCAAGCGGAAAAAAAGGATACACCTACGCTGAGGTTGTAACCACCTGCAAAAACCTATTCAATTGTGACGCATTTTCAGTATAACACATTCCCGCCGAATTTGCAAGTGTTTGGGGGAAATTTATGTCTGCACAATAGGATTATACGCTAATTATAATTAGAAGTCAAGGATTTTGCGCTAATTATTATTAGTATAATTTTATGAAAGAGTTCAACAGGGCGCAATTCGCGGAGCGGCTGAAGGAGTTGCGGGCGGAAAAGAATATCGGGCAAAATGCGCTCGCAAAAGTTTTGGGTCTGAGCAATGCCTCTGTCAGCTATTGGGAAACGGGCAAGCAGACGCCCTCGGCGGAAGCCGTCTTTAAGCTCGCGCTGTTCTTTAACGTGAGCGCGGATTTCTTGCTCGGGCTCAAAGATGATTATTAAAATTGCCGCGGGGCGCGCTTTTGGAAAAAGCGCGCCCCCTATTGATATTTTCCACGGAATGTGCGACCCCTTTCTTGACAAAAGGCTCGGATTGTGATACTCTCTTCCCATGCAATGCACGCTTTGCCCCGTGAAGTGCGGGGCGGACAGGGAACATTTTGCGGGGCGGTGCGGCGTAAAGGGGCTGACGGTGGCGAAATATTACCTGCACCCCTATGAGGAGCCGCCCATTTGCCATACGAACGGGGCGGGCGCGGTCTTTTTCGGCGGCTGCTCCCTCCGCTGCGTTTTCTGCCAGAACTACGAGGTCTCCCGCGCGGCGCGGGGGAAAGAGGTCTCCGTACGCGAACTCGCCGATATTTTCCGCGCGCTCGAAGAGGGCGGTGCGGACTGCATTGACCTCGTTACCCCCGACCATGTCTCAAACCTCGTCGCAGAAGCGCTCTCTCTTTACCGTCCGCGCGTGCCCGTCGTCTACAATTCGGGCGGCTATGCCGAGGTGGACGCGCTCAGGGAGATCGACCCCTTTGTGGACGTCTATCTGCCCGATCTCAAATTTTTCAGTCCTGCCCTCTCGAAACGGTACACGGGGCGGGAGGACTACTTTGCCGTTGCGGAAAAGGCTATCCGCTTCATGGCGGAAAAGCAGATCGCGTGGGACGGAAAGCGGCTGCTCTCGGGCATTCTCGTGCGCCATCTCGTGCTGCCGTCGTGCACGTCCGATTCGCTGCGCGTCCTCGACTTTTTGAAGGAAGTCCTGCCCGCGTCCGCTCCTCTCTCCCTCATGCGGCAATACACGCCGATGGGAGACGCGGCGAAGTTCCCCGAATTGCAGAGGCGGGTGACGGGGCGGGAGTACCGCCGCGTGGTGGACTACGCCCTCTCGCTGGGCTTCGAAAATCTCTTCACGCAGGGAAAGGAGAGCGCGCAGGCGGCGTTCGTCCCCGATTGGGATCTTTAACTTTCCAGCCACTTCTCCTTGTATTTGACGAGTTTTTTGGCGAGTTTTCCCGCTTCGGAAGGGCTTGCGCCTTTGAGCGCTTCCTCGATGGCGCGGATCCTCGCAAGGCCGATCTTTCTGCTCATACCATCAGTTTTTTCGCGGAGTAAAAAAGTATGCTCGTGAGCCTCGACAACGTTACATTCGGTTACAGCGGCGTTCCCAACGTGGAGAACGTCTCTTTCTCGATCTCCGAGGGCGAACGCGTGGGCTTCGTGGGAGGGAACGGCGAGGGAAAGACCACCCTCCTCCGCCTCATCCTCGGCGAGCTCGTTCCCGACGGCGGCGAGGTGACGAGAAAGAACGGGGCGCGCATCGGCTATCTCGAACAGCGGGGCGGGTTCGCCTCCTCGCTCAGCGTTTACGACGCGATGCGGGAAGTGTTCCGCGAGGACGAAGAGCTCATCGCCCGTCTGCATGAGGCGCAAAACGGGCTCGGGACCGCTTCCCCTTCCGCGCTCCCCGCCCTTTCCTCCCGCATCGAGAGCCTCGAAAAACGCATCGCCGCGAGGGACAGCTACCACTACGACGTGCGCATCAAGACGGTGCTCGGCGGCATGGGTTTTGAGGACAGGTACACGCAAATCGTCGATACCATGTCCGGGGGTGAGCGCACAAAACTCAAACTTTGCCGCCTTCTTCTCGAAGAGCCCGAGCTGCTCATTCTCGACGAGCCGACCAACCATCTCGACATCAAGACGCTCTTCTGGCTCGAGGAGTACCTCTCCTCTTTCAAGGGGGCGATCCTCGTCGTCTCGCACGACAGGTATTTCCTCGACAAGCTCACCTCGCGCACGCTCGAGCTCGAACGGGGCAGGCTGACCTCTTACAGGGGGAACTATTCGAAGTACAAGATCCTCAGGGAGGAGCGGTTCAAAGAGGAGACGCGCGCCTACGAAAAGCAGCAGGAGGAGATCGCGAAGCTCAAAGACTATGTGGACCGCAATCTCGTGCGGGCGACGACCGCGAAGAGCGCGCTCTCGCGCGTGAACAGGCTCGACCGCATGGAAGTGCTCGAAAAGCCCCTTCCCCCGCCCCGTCCGCCGCGCTTTTGCTTCCTCACCGAAGAAAAACCTTACGAACGGGTGCTCGAAGCGAAGGATTTCCGCCTCGAAGCGGACGGAAAGACGTTGATCGGGAGGGCGTCCTTCACCCTCATGCGGGGAGAAAAGTGCGCGCTCGTGGGCGACAACGGCACGGGCAAGAGCACGCTGCTCAAATTCTTTCTCTCGGGGGACGGGCGGGTGACGCTCGGAAGGTTCGTGAAAACGGCGTATTACGATCAGGAGAACGCCGATCTCGACCCCGAAGAGGGCGTGCTCGACGCGTTCCGCAGCGAATGCAGGCTCCTTTCGCAGACGGACGCGCGCAAGACGCTGGCGCAGGCGGGGCTGTTCGCCGAGGACATGGACAAAAAGGTGAAAGAGCTCTCGGGGGGCATGCGGGCAAAGTTGGAGCTCGCCATCCTCGAAGCGAAAAAGGGAAATTTCCTCCTCCTCGACGAGCCGACCAACCACCTCGATCTCCCCGCGCGCGAATCCCTCGAGGACGCGCTCTCGGAGTATGACGGGACGCTGCTCTTCGTCTCCCACGACAGGCGGTTCATCGAACGGATCGCGACGAGCGTCCTCTACATCGAAGGGGGGAACCTCACCTACTTCAAGGGCGGGTACGACGACTTTCTCGCGGCGCAGCGCGCCTCAAAACCCGTACCCATGTCCACAAAAGAGAAGAAAACGGACGGGTTCCGCTCGAAGGAAGAGCGGGCGCGGGAGGCGCGGGAGCGTGCCCGTGTGCGGGAGATCGAAAAAAGGCTCGAAGAACTCGAGCGTGAGGACGCGGAGCTCACGGAGAAGCTCGTCCTGTTTGCCTCCGACTACAAAAAGCTCATGGAGATCGCGGCGCGGCAGGAGGAGATCCGCAAGGAGACGGACGCGCTCTATTCGGAATATGAAACGCTGATATAAGAATCGCGCAGGACCCTCAAGGGGAGATTGAGAACATACCCCCTACCCTACCCCTCCCCCTCAGGTATAAGGGGGAGGGCAAGAAGATAGAGCCAACTGATTGACACACCCCCTCCCCTACCCCTCCCCCTCAGGTATAAGGGGGAGGGCAAGAACAAAAAATCGGGGGAATGACAAGCGGCGGCAAGGCATGTGCCTCGCCGCCGCTTTGACGTCGTTTTACGCTGCTTTGATGTCATTTACGCCGCTTTGACGTCGTTTTGAAATCTTTTGACGCTGTTTTACGGCTGTTTTGCCGCCGCTTATTGTTCGCCGTGCGCTTACGGCTTTTTCGCCTTTTCGCGGGCGCGCATCTCGGTGAAGAAGGAGGTGAGCACCTCGGAACATTCCTCTCCGAGGACGCCGCCGACGACTTCTACCGTATGATTGAGGAGATTTGCCCCCGCGAGCTGCGCGGTGAGGCTCCGCCCCTTCTGCTCGTACGCGCCGAAATACACCCTGTCGATCCTCGCGTTGAGGATCGCGCCCATGCACATGGGGCAGGGTTCGAGGGTGACGTAGATCTCCGCGCCCTCCAACCGCCACGAGCCGAGTTTTCTGCAAGCGCGGTCGATGGCGCGCACCTCGGCGTGCTGGGTCGCCATCTGCAATTTCGTCCGCAGATTGTACCCGCGGCCGATCACCTTGCCGCCTGATACGACGACCGCGCCGATGGGGACTTCTCCCTCCGCCTTTGCTTTTTTCGCGAGACGGAGCGCCTCCCGCATGAATTTTTCTTGCATGTCCACCTCCGTACGGACTGTCAGCCCTTCCTTCCGCAGACGGAAGAAGCGAGCGCGTCGAGAGAGCCGAGCGTTTCGGGGAGAAGGGCGGAGAGCGATTCCCGCCCGATCGGGTGCGCGAGCTCGTCCCGTCCGATTTCCACCGTGAATGCGGGGATCTTGAATTCGGCGACGCACCAATCCTTATAGCCGCCCGCCGACCGCCCTGCGCTTGCGAGCGGATACCCCGTCGCCCGCGAGAGGCGCACCGCATGCCTTCTGTCGCGCAGCATGCGGAACAGGGGCTGGTGGAACCGCCAATAGATCTCCCCGCCCTTCGTGTGGAAGCTCACCGTGTACGCGGGGGAGATCTCCGCCGTGAAGTCGCGGAGCGTTCTCGTCTCGGGTTCGGAAAAGGGCTCTTCCCCGATGTAGTTTTCGGGGGCGGGACGGGTGACGTTGTGCACGCCCGTGCCCCAGCGCGCGCCGAAATTCACGTTGAGATCGACGGCGTTCGCGTTCGCTTTCCAGAGGCGGAGGTCCGCGCCGCCGTTGATCCGCATGACGCGTTTTCTCCGCTCTTCGGACAGAGAAGAGAGCCCGACCTCGGAAATCAGCGCGCCGTCGGGATTGGACAACGGGATCACCCATGCCCCGCCGCGTGAAAGCCCTCTTCGGACATGGTATAGGGCAATGACGCCTGTGATCCACTCTCTGCCGTGGATCGCATACTGCGCGATCCCCTGTTTCCCGCGGGAAAGGCCGATATGGAGGGCGAAGATCTCTCTCCCCTCCGCGCTTCTTCCGATCACCCGCTTTTCGCCGCGGTAGCTTTCGTAGAATGCGCGCACCTCTTCATAGACGTTCATTCTACATGTCTATGCAAAGGGCGCGTTCAGGCGTCCGTTTTCTTGGGATGAAGAATGTCGACCGCGCCCGCCTGCTGCGAGGCGATCTCGAGAAAATAGGGGTCGTTCGAGAAATCGCGCACCTTCGTATATTCGCCGCCGAGCGCCTCGATGGCATATTTGAGTTCCTGATATTCGAGAAAGTTGACGTCATCGCGGTCGATGGTCTCGAGCAGGGAGGGAAGGGCGCGCGCGTCGCCGAACGCCGCAAGATAGCTCGCGCGCATGGGCATCTCCTCGCCGCTCTCGCGGAACGCGCGCAGCAGGATCGCGAACACCTCGTCGTCCTTCCCCGTCGTGCGGGAGAGGATCTCGAGCATGAGCTCGGGGCGGATCCCCCTGCGGTAAAAGTCGAGCGCGAACTCCTTCGCCCCGTCCGCATTCGATTTGAGCTGTTCGCAGACGGCTTCGGCGACGTCCTCGTCCGCGTCCTCTCTCGCGAGGATCGCAAAGTAGCCCGGGATCCCCTTTGCGTTCCCGCCGACGAGGTTGACCGCGATCGTGAGAAGTTCGGGATCTCTCTCCCCCAAAAGGGAGACGAGTTCGTCGGGGCAGCCCCTTCCCTCGAGCTCGCGGCAGAGGAAATCGGAGGGCGGGACCCCCTCCCTGACGTGGGCGGCGAGCGTTTCCGCAAGCTCCGCGTCGGACATCTCCGCATAGTACTGTTTGGGCGTTGCGCCCGCTTTGGGAATGAAGGTGTCCCCGAACTGCCGGTAGAGCTTGGGAATGAGGGCCTCCCACTGCTTTTCCGTATATTTGCCCGCGTTGATCTGCATGTATTCGGCAAGTTTTTCGTCAAAGAGACCGTCGAAGTCGATGAGTTTTTTCATGGCGCACCTCACATGACAAAGTTGAGAATGGATTTCGTGACGAGCTCGTTTGCGTCGAAGAGCTTACAGATCTCCTCGATGGAACGCTCGCCGCTGTGCAGGCGGGATTCGCGGTAGATCGCCGCCGCCAGCGCTTCCCTCTCGTCGGCGAGCGCCAGCGCGTCCGCGTCGGACAGGGCGTAGTAGATCTCCTCGCCCGCGTCGCAGATCTTGATCTCGCTCTCCTCGCCGAGAAGGGCGTATTTCGAATAGACGTCCGCGAACGCCTGCAAGAACGCCACGCTCTTCTTCTCGCCGATGTCGAGGCGGTGGACGGGCAGCTCCTTATAGATATTGAGAATGACGGAGCCGTACGAATCCTCCTCGTTGCGGCAGACGAGGTCGTGCAGAATGGAGAGCTTGACGATCTCGTCGCCCTCGCAGTCCAAGAGGACCTCGCGCAGCAGGTCGTCCGCGCGGCATTTCACGGCGACTTTCGAGGCGAGAAGCTGCAACTTCTCGTCGTGCCCCTCCATCTCGTCGAAGGCGAGGCGGAACATCTCGTCGAAGGCAGGCATGTCGGGATAGCCGTCCTCGGCTTCGTCTGCGTGCGCCGCTTCGAGAAGATAGCCGGCGACGTCGCGGTACTTCGATTCGGGCAGACGGTAGAAATACGTCATCGTAAATCCCTCTTCGCCCTCGCCGTCGCGGAGCATACGCAACTGTCCGAGATACCAGAGGGCCACCTCCTTGCGGGGGAAGAGGGTGGTGAGCGTTTCGAGCGAGCAGATGGCCTCGTCGAGTTCCCCCATGTGAAAGCCCGCCACGGCGTGGAACCAGAGCACGTTCTCGTCGTAGGGAAGGCGTTCTTTGAGAAGGGTGAGCTTGGCGTAGGCGCGGCTGTGGAGCCCCGTCTCGCAGAGCGCGGTGGCAATGCGGTACAGATCGTCGGTCGCCGAGACGGGAAGTTCGTCGAGACGGCGCGCGACCTCCTTTGCCTCCTCCCGCTTTTCGAGCGCGCCCAAAACGGCGCAGTACGTCGTGAGGATCTGCACGTTGTCGGGGTGACGCGCGATGAGTTCCTCGCACGTCTTTTCCGCCTCCGCGTCCTCCCCCATCATGAGGGTGCACATGGCCGAGAGCCCCGCGGCGGAGGGATAGTCGGAGCTCTCCTCGGGGATCTCCGCAAAGACCTCGCGCGCCTCTTCGAGACTGCCGCTTTTGAGAAGGGCGAGCCCCTGTTCAAGCAGCTCGGGATGAGAAGTCTCCATCCCTTCCGCGTGGACGAGGCGCAGCGCGGGCGCGTTCTCGGGCGGGTCGGGCTCTCTCAGCATGGAAGGAAGCGGATCCTCGTCGCTCTCCAAAAGGGCGCGGCGGTAGTAGTATTCCGACTGAAATTCGTTCCCCATGTTCATAAATGCGACGGCGAGCCCCTCGTAGCCCTCGGAAAAATCGTCCGTGGAACAGGTGTCGAGAAAGCGGAACCACGCGTCGGCGGCGAGCGGCCAGAGCCCGAGCGTCTCATAGACGTCGGCGTAGATCTCATAGGCGTCGACGACGGGCTTGTTCATGCGCTCCCGCTTGTTGAGGATCGTGAGCGCGCCGAAATAGTCCCCTTCTTCGTAACGCGCCTGCGCGCTGTCCAAGAGGAAATCGTTGTCGAAATTCAGCTTCGTTTGTTTCTCCATGATCACTCCGCCGCGTCGAAGAGGGCACGCGCCTCTTCCGCAAGAAATTCGTATTCGGTATTGCAGTAGTGGCAGTAGACCGAGATCTTCCCCTCGTCGCGCAGGATGGACTCCGCCTCCTCACGCCCGAGCGAGACGATCAGGGAACGGATGCGTTCGCGGGAACAGTGGCAGCGGAAGCGGACGGGACGGGCGTCGTAGCTCTCCGAAGGCGCGAGCATGCGCAGGACGCCAACCCCGCCCTTCTCTTCGATGAGAGAGGACAGGCGGGTGAAGCGCGCCATCTCCCGTTCGACGCGCCGCAAGATCTCCTCGCCCGCACCGGGGAGGGGTTGCAGAAAGAGCCCGCCTGCGGCAAGACAGCCCTCCGCCCCCACCTTCACGCCGAGCGCGACCGCCGTGGGACGCTGTTCGCTCGCGAGGAAATAGGCGGAGAAGTCCTCCGCGATCTCGCCCGAGACGAGTTCGCTCGTCCCCACGAAGGGAATGCCGTCGCCGTCGTCGCGGATGACGGTGAGCGTGCCGCTCCTGCCCGTGAATCCGCCCACGTCGAGCTTGCCGTCCGCACGGAGAGGAAGGTCCGCCGCGGGGTTTTCGCAAAAGCCGCGCATGTTCAGACCCCCGTCCCCCGCGACGCAGATCTTTCCGCCCGCGCCGTTGCCGCAGATCGTGACGGAGAGGGTGCTTTTCTCCTCTTTCAGCCAGCTACAGAGGTATGCGGTCGCGGACATGGTACGCCCGAGCGCCGCCGCTGCGACGGGACTGAGCCCGTGACGGCGGATCGCCTCGCGGACGAGGGAAGTCGAATCGAGGACGGCGAGCGAGACGGCTCCGTCCCAGATGAGCGTTTTATAGATCATGCTCTCCTGCATATGAAGTTCCATCGGTCGCTCCCCTCCTTGTTCTCGCCGAGATGCCCCTCGACGTTCAGCACGTCGAATCCCGCGTGCCGCAGGGCGGAGACGATCTCCGCCTCCTCGTGGATGTATTGGGTATGGATCTCGTCGTAACGGGAAAACCTGCCGTCCTTTTCCCGCACGAAGAGGGTGACGTCCATGATCACGGCGTTCCCCTCTGAGCGGTTGAAGGAGAGGTAGGTGACATCGTCGCGGTCATCCGCCGAGACAGTATCTGCAACTTTGCCCCGAAGTTTGCAAGGGGTGCTGACGTCGAACCAAAAGAGACCGCCCCTTTTGAGGCAGGCCGCCGCCCTCCCGAACGCGCCGCCGAGCTGTGCGGGCGGAACGTAGTTGTAGCAATCGTTGGGCGCGAGGAGAAAATCGAAGGCGGGAAGAGCGCGCAGATCGCGCACGTCCCCGCGCAGAAAACGGATGGAGAGCCCCTCGCGCGCGGCGAGCTGCGCCGCCTTCGTAAGCATGGATTCCGAACGGTCGATCCCTGTCATGATATAGCCGTTTTTGGTCAAGACGCGGGAAAACGCGCCGCTTCCGCAGCCGAGCTCGAGCCCGCGGCGTCCCGCTTGCAACGCCTCGAGACCCCGAATAAAATACTGCGACCACTTTTGATAGTCGCAGTCATCGTTGAGGTATTCGAACCACTCGGCAAGGTATTCGTACGCCATGTTCAGCTCCGTTTGTTGAGCATCTTGGGAGGCTTCGGGGGCTTCTTTTTCTTGCCCGCTTTGGTCTTTTCGTCGGCGAGAGCCTTCTCGCGGTCCTCGAACTGGCGGTTGTACTCGACGTACTGCGCGTCGTTCTTGTGCTCCTCGTAGTACGCTTTCGTGTCCTCCTCGATGATCTCCTTGCTCTCGCGCAGTTTCCGCAGGTCCTCGCGGGAGAACGATTCGGGAAGCTGGTAGATCTCCAATCCGTCGTCGATGGGCTTGATGGGGCGGGAAACGAGCGTGGATTTGCCCGCCGCCACGATCATGCGGCGGTATTCGTGCATCGCCGCGCTGTCGTCTGCGGGCTTCGCGCCCTCGCCGCCCTTGTCCTTATTGTAAAGGCCGCGCCCGACCTCGAAGCCGTGGCTCGGATTGACATATTTGTCGAACGCCCACTGCGTGAAGTCCAGCCATACGAGGAACCCGTACGAAAAACCGATGAGCACGAGCAGTATGATGCCGATCGGCGTGAAAAAGCTGTTTCCGCCGAGAATGGCGAGGAACACGGGCCAAGTCGCGAGGACGCCGAAGAACACCGTCTGCGGGAAGGTGCCAACCGTCATGACGACGGCGTTTCTGACGAGCGCCCACGGGCCCTGCTTATAGTTGATCCCGAGCGCGATCATCCACATGCAGACGAGCAGGGAGAATGCGACGAGAATGTACCCGAACACTTTGGAGGCGATCATCCACCCCGAATAGGGCGAATGCGTCGCGACGAACACGTCGGCAAGGTTCCCCATCGCCCGCGCCACGAACAGGATGAGCGTGAAGATGAGGACGGCCTCCGCCACGTTCCAATAGTTGCGCTTGATCCCGCGCAAAAAGTCGTTCGCGACAAAGACGCCCTCCGTCCAGATGAGGTTGCGGATGATGTACGCGCCGCCCGAGATCCCGAGAGAGGCGATCGCCCCGCACGGAATGAAGAGCGCGAAGAAGATGAGGTCGCCGTAGAGCATGGTATATTCCGCCGTCCCCGCGATGTTGGGAATGGCGGGATACCCCACGCCGAGGCCTGCGCCGTACGGGCCGATGAGCCCCTGCGTGTAGACCTGGAACACGCGCCATACGATCACGGCGATGAGGGGCAAAAAGGTGACGAGCATGAGCAGATTGGTGAGCATGAGCCTGCCCAGCCTTCCCTTCAGAATATCCCAAAACAACGCCCAGCGGTTGGTCGGGAGCGTGCTGCGCGCATAGTCCTCGCTGCGCTCTTTCCCTTCCAGCCAACGGGCAACAAGCCCTTTATGTTCTCTTTCCGCCATGACCGACTCCGTAAAATTTCGCGCGCATACGCCCGCGTTTTTACCATTATAACACATACGCAAAAATATTTCAATGAAAATCGGGGATTTTTCTTGATTTTTCACCATGCGCATGGTAAAATTATCGAGGAAAAACGGGCCGCGGCACCGAGGGGGAGCGCGCGGCACGGCACGGAGGTTCGCTTTGGCATGAAAAAGTACAGAGTCGGCGTCGTGGGCGCGACGGGCATGGTCGGGCAGAGGTTCGTATGCCTGCTCGCCCGCCACCCGTGGTTCGAGCCCGTCCTGCTCGCCGCAAGCGCAAAGAGCGCGGGGCTGCCGTATGCGGAGGCCGTCGGCCAAAGATGGTCAATACCCGACCCCATTCCCGCTTTTGCGCGGGAAATGACCGTTTGCGACGCCTCCGACGTCGACGCGATCGCGGAGAATGTGGACTTCGTATTCTGCGCCGTCAATCTTCCCAAAGAGGAGACGCGCGCCCTCGAAGAAAGGTATGCGAAGCGGGAGATCCCCGTCGTCTCCAACAATTCGGCGCACCGCTTCTGCCCCGACGTCCCCATGATCATCCCCGAAGTCAATCCCGAGCACCTCGGCGTCATTCCCGCACAGAGGGCCCGCCTTCACACGAAACGGGGGTTCGTCGCCGTGAAGAGCAACTGTTCGCTGCAATCGTACGTCCCCCTTCTGCACCCGCTGCGCGCGTTCGGGCTCGAACGCGTGGCCGTCTGCACCTACCAGGCCGTCTCGGGCGCGGGAAAGACGCTCGGACGCATGCCCGAGATCGCAGACAACGTCATTCCCTTCATCGCGGGCGAGGAGGAAAAGAGCGAGCGGGAGCCCCTCAAAATTTGGGGACACATCGAAAACGGGCATATCATGTCCGCGGATAGCCCCATCATAACGGCGCAGTGCGTGCGCGTTCCCGTCTCGGACGGGCACACGGCCGCCGTCTTTGTCTCCTTCCGCAAAAAGCCCTCGAAGGAGGAGATCCTTGCGGCGTGGGAAGGGTACGAGGGCGAACCGCAACGGCTCGGGCTCCCCTCCGCGCCTGCGAAATTCATACACTATTTCGGGGAAGAGGACCGTCCGCAACCCAAACTCGACCGCGGGATGGAGGGCGGCATGGCGATCTGTGCGGGCCGTCTGCGCGGGGACGATCTCTTCGACTACCGGTTCATCGGCCTCTCGCACAACACGCTGCGCGGCGCGGCGGGTGGGGCCGTCCTTCTCGCCGAACTCTTGGCGGCAAAGGGATATTTTGACAAGGAGACGTTATGACAGGATTTTTGAAGGGAAGCGCGACCGCGATGATCACGCCGTTCACGGAGACGGGCGTCGATCTCGAGAGCTTCGGCGAAATGATCGAATACCAGATCGCGGGCGGAACGGACGCCCTCGTCATCCTCGGTACGACGGGCGAGCCCGCCACCATGTCCGAGACAGAGCGTTCGGAAACCATTTCTTACGCCGTAAAAAAGGCGGCGGGGCGGGTGAAGATCGTCGTGGGAGTCGGCAGCAACGACACGCGGCATGCGGTCTTTCTCGCAAGGCAAGCCGCCTCTTTGGGCGCAGACGGGCTTCTCGCCGTGACACCTTACTACAACAAGTGCACGCAGAAGGGCGCGGCCGAGTATTACCGCGCCGTCTGCGCGGCGGCGGACCTGCCCGTGATCGCCTACAATGTGCCCGGCCGCACGGGGTTCAACCTGCTGCCCGAAACGGTGGAAGCCCTCTCTTGCATTCCCAATCTTGCGGGCGTCAAGGACGCGTGCGGAAACATGGAGCAGACGCTCGATACGCTCCGCCGCATCCGCGGAAAGTGCGACCTCTACTCGGGCGAGGACGCGCTCAATCTGCCCATTCTCTGCGCGGGCGGGTCGGCGGTCATCTCCGTTCTCTCCAACCTCGTTCCCGCGGCGGTGAAGGCGCTGGCCGTCGCCGTCGGAGAGAGGAAACTCTACACCGCGAACAAGCTCGCCGATAAGCTCTTCCCGCTTGCGAAGGCGTGCTTTTGCGAAGTCAACCCCATTCCCGTAAAAGAGGGAATGAATCTGCTCGGGTTCCGCGCGGGCGTGCCCCGTGCCCCCCTCACCCCTCTCGAGGACGCGCACCGCGAACTTCTCAAAAGAGAACTCCTCGCGTTTGGCATGGAGGTGAAAGCATGAAAGCGATCCTCTGCGGCGCGTGCGGGAGAATGGGAAGAGCCGTGACCGAGCTCGCTCCCGAAAAGGGCGTCTGCATCGTCTGCGGCGTGGACATTGCCCCAAAACCCACCCCATATCCCGTTTACTCTTCCTTTGCGGACGTCCGCGAGGAAGCGGACGTGCTCATTGATTTCTCTTCCGCGCAGGGTCTTGAGGAGCGGCTGCGGTTTGCTGCGGAACGGTCTATCCCCGCGGTGCTCGGCGCAACGGGGTACACGCAGGCGGACGAAGAACTCGTTAAACAGGTTTCGGCGCGCATCCCCATCTTCAAGACGGGGAACTTGTCCATCGGCGTCAATCTCCTCCAACTGCTCGCGGCGAAGGCGGCAAGAGTGCTCGAAGGGTTCGACGTGGAGATCGTAGAACGGCACCATAACCAAAAAAAGGACGCCCCCTCGGGGACGGCGCTCATGCTCGCCGAGAGCGTGAAAAAGGCGTCTGAAAGGCCGCTCGAAGAGGTGTATGGCAGACATGGTATGGTCGGAGCGCGTCGGCCGAACGAGATCGGCGTCCATGCGATCCGCGGCGGAACGATCGTCGGAGAGCACGAAGTGATGTTCGCGGGCGAAGATGAGATCGTGACCATCTCCCACTCGGCGCGGAGCAGGAGCGTGTTCGCAAACGGCGCGCTCCGCGCGGCGGCATGGCTCATCGGCAAGCCCAACGGCCTCTACGATATGAACGATCTCCTCGCGGACATTGCGGATTAAGCTCTGCCCGCTCCACGCGGAGTGTGAAATATGAAACCCCTTTCGGCACTTCGTGCCACTTTCTCGGGCAAGTAGAACCTTGTCCTCGGTCACCGTTCGCGCCTTCCGATGCGCTCACTCACCGCAAAAACGCCGCGAAAAGCGCACTGTGCTTTTCGCAAGAAATGCGTTTTGCGACCCCAAAGGGGACAGCGAGATGAAATATGTTCCGCAGGACCCTTTTCGGTCGGCGGTCCAAGCACGAAATTATTTCCATGAGAAAAGGGAATGCCGTTGGCATTCCCTTTTCTCATGGAGCTGATGCCCCGCCCGCACTTCTATTGTGTTACTAAGGGCGGCACGAGCCGTAGGAGAAGTAGCGGACGCAGGCCGCGAAGAAGCTCCAAAAGAAAACTCCCGATAAGGGAGTTTTCTTTTGGAGCTGATGAGCGGACTCGGACCGCCGACCTCATCCTTACCAAGGATGCGCTCTACCTGCTGAGCTACACCAGCATATTCGATTCTTTTTCATCTTACCAAGTCTGCGCTTCTTTCTGCTGAGCTACACCGGCATATTCGAAGCTGTTCTTTGCACAAGGACACGATGCCTTTATAGTATAGTAAAATCCGCGCCGTTCGTCAAGCGATAATGCGCGGATTTTCACAAATTTTCCCAAGAAATTACAAGGCGGTTCATTTTCCGAGCAGGGTGCGGATGAGCGCGGTCTCCTCGCCCGTGAGCGACTTTTTATCGACGGGGTACACCGCCGCCGCATTGACATAGAGCAGAATAAATTCTTTCGTCTCGCGCGTCTGCACGAGGTCGGAATAGTAAATTTTTATCGTGCCCATGTTCTCTCCTGCGCGCACGGTCGTCACCGTGAAGAAACTGCGGTAAAAACGGTACACCGCCGTCCGCATCCTCTTCTCCGCCAATTTCAGGTTGCGCGAATATCCCACCAGCAGCATGAGGCCGATCAACGCGAGGGAAAGCCCGAACAGGACGATCAAAAAGAATTGGAGCAGATCGGCTTCCATGTCCAACAGGAACATGACGCTGCGAATAACCGCCATGACGAGAATGATCGCGAGGCCGTACACGACGCAGATGACGCCGAGGATCTTCGACGAACGGCTGACCCGCTTTTGCAGGGTCTTGTCGAGCGTGACGGTCGTTTCGAATCCCCCGTCGGGCGGGGCGGGAACATAGGTACAAACGTGCGCGGGCCCGTTAAGGCATTCAAGAGACTCGCCCCTCTCGTCTTCTTGTAAGTGATCGTCGTTCTCGGACATGGTATCCCCCTTTTCGGTCAAGCTCAGCTGTACATTTCGTTCCGCGGCGGACGGTTGAAGAGTTTGCCGATCTCGGCGCGGCAGCGCGCAGCGTCGTCCCCCTCGCCGTAGCACGCGTTGTAGACGGCTTGGGTGATGGGAAGATCGACGGCGTACTTCTCCCCCAATTTGAGCAGGGCGGCGGACGTCGCGACCCCCTCCGCGAGTTTTGCGAACCGCTCCCCTTTCGCGAGCATTTCGCCGTAGGTGCGGTTGTGGGAGTAGGGCGAGAAGAGCGTCGTCTCATAGTCGCCGAGATGGGCGAGGCCGTAAGCGGAGAGCTCGTTCCCCCCCATCGCTTTGATGAGGCGGGCGACTTCCCGCGCGCCGCGCGACATGAGCGGCCCTTTGAGCGGGACGCAGATCACGTCGAGCACGCCCGCGGCGATCCCCATGACGTTCTTCGCCGCCGCCCCGATCTCGGTGCCGATGAGGTCCTCGCCGTAGTAGAAACGGATGAGGTCGGAGCGAAATTCGTCGGCAAGGGTGCGCTTCAAAGCGTCGTTTGCGGAGTCGATCACCATGCAGTTGGGAACGCCCTGCACAAAGCTCTGGATGTGCCCCGGGCCCACCCAGACCGCGATCTTATCGGGGGAGACGCCGCTCTCCACGAGGATCTCGCTGAGCCGCTTGCCCGTTTCCTCCTCCACCCCTTTCATGCAGAGAACGAACACCTTGTCGCGGACATGGTACCGTGTAACGCGCTGCATGAAGCCGCGAAGCCCCTGCGCGGAGATGGAGATGACGATGATCTCGGCGGAGTTCACCGCCTCTTCGAGATCGCAGGAGAGGACGATCCTCTCGTCGAGGGCGACGTATTCGTTCCGCCCCGTCTCTTTGAGCACGCGGTAAGATTCGCTGTCCTCGGGCCCCCAGCTGAGCACGCGGTTCCCCTTGCGCGAGAGATACCATGCGATGAAGGACCCCCATCTGCCGCAACCTAAAACGGATATGTTCATATTTCCTCTCTTAACCGATGATTGCTTTTCTCATGTTGCATTCTTTTCACTCTTCGAAGCGGGGCTGCTCACATCTCCTTCCTGTCGGAAAGGGCGCGGGCGAGCGTCACTTCGTCGGTGTATTCGAGCTCGCCGCCGACGGGCACGCCGTGCGCGATGCGGGTGACTTTGACGCCGAGCGGCTTCAAAAGTTTTGCGATGTACATGGCGGTCGCGTCCCCCTCCACGTCGGGATTGGTGGCGATGATGACCTCTTGCGTGCCCTCGCCGATGCGCGCGAGAAGTTCGCGGATGCGGATGTCGTTCGGACCCACGCCGTTGATGGGGGAAATGACCCCGTGCAGGACATGGTACACCCCCTTGAACTCATGCAGTTTTTCGAGGGCGGCGACGTCCTTCGGCTCCTTCACCACGCAGATCACCGAGGGATCCCGCGTGCGGCAGATCGCACACGTCTCCTCTTCGGTAAAATTGCCGCACGTCTTACAGAAGCGCACCTTGCGCTTGACGTCCAAAATCGCCTCGGCGAACGCACGCGCCTCCTCTTCCGACATGCCGATCACGCGGTAGGCATACCGTTGCGCCGTCTTTCTCCCCACGCCCGGGAGCTTGCCGAACTCGTTCATGAGCCTGCCGATCGGCTCGATAAAGATCTCCATTACAGGAGGCCTCCCGCGCCGCCGAATCCGGAAAATTTGGACATTTTTTCCTCATACACGGCGTCCGCTTTCTTGTACCCGTCGAGGATCGCCGCGAGGATGAGGTCCTCGAGCATCTCGCCGTCCTCGGGGTCGATGACGTCCTTGTCGATCTCGATGCCGTCGATCTTTTTCTTCGCGTTCATGTACACGACGACCGCCTCGCCGCCCGCAGTGCCGACGATCTCCCACTCATCGAGGAGCTTTTCGGTCGCCTGCATCTCCTCCTGCATCTTCTGTGCCTGCTTCATGAGATTCTGCATGTTCGCGCCTCCCATGCCGCCCATTCCGCCTCTGCCGTATGCCATCGCTGTTTCCTCCTATTTGATGTCGATCGGATAATCTTTGAAATTTTGTTTGAGTTCTTCGAGGGCGTCGCGCGGGTTCTTCTTTACCTCCCCGCGGCAGCGGACCTCGTAGTCGGTGACGCCGACGCTGCCGAGCACCTCCGCCATCGTGCGCTTGTTCGCGTCCTTTTCGAGAATGCCCAAAATCGTTTTCGACTCCGTCTCGAACACGAGCCTTTCACCCTCGTAGTGCACGAGAAGATCGCTGCATACCGTGAACAGCACGCCGTTTTTGGCCGTCGTGCGGAGGGCGCGCATGAACCTTGCGTACGCCCCTTCCGCGTCGCCTGCGCTCTTGGTCTGCGCGGGTTTGGTGGCGGGCTCGTCGGCGGGACTTTGCGCGGCCGTTTGCGTTTTTTGCACGGGAGGCTCGGACATGGTATCCATCTTTTGCCTCACTTCTTCCGCGGCGGGCTGTTTCGGAGCCTCATTTTTCGCTCCTGCGGCGGGCCCGTCGGAGAAGTACGCCTCCTCGAATACGGGTTCTTCCGTCGGAAATTCGTAGCCGTCGTCGGACGGTGCGGGCTGCGGCTCCGCGGGTCTTTCGGCCTGCGCGCGGCTTGCGGGCAGGGACTGCGGAAGGGAGCCGAGTTTGGCCTCGAGCGCGTTCACCCGCACGAGAAGGGCCTCGACGTCGGCGTCCGCCTCGGGATAGGCGACCCGCATGAGCGCGGCCTCCAACGAGATGCGGGGCGAGGAGACGAAGCGGAGCTCGTTCTCCGTCTTGATGAAGATCTCGGTGGCGCGCAGGACCGTTCTGCCGTCTGCGCCGTCCGCGATCTCCTTGACCGAAGCATACAGTTCCTTCGGAAGGGAGAGCAGTTTTTCGGCGTTCTTGCACGTCTTTGCGACGGTCACCTGCGAAAGCAGATCCAAGATGTCTTTGAGGAGCACGCCGACCGATTTCCCCTCCGCGAGGATCCCCTCGCAGACCGAAAACGCGGTAGGCATGTCTAAGGAGAGCATGGCGCGGACGAGTTTTACCGTCTCGTGGAAGTCCGCCGCTCCGAGCACGGCGCACGCCGCGCCGTAGGTGAGTTTTTCGGAATAGACGATGCACGCCTCGGCGATGGAGAGCATATCGCGGTCGCTCCCCGCGCCCGCGCGGGCGATCGCGGCGACCGCCTCCTCTTCGTACTCCTTTCCGATGCGCTCCAAAACAGATTTCAGGTGCTTTTCGAGATCCTCGACGGGAATGAGTTTGAAATCCAGCCGCATACAGCGGGAGAGAATGGTCGCGGGGATTTTCTGCGGCTCCGTCGTCGCCAAGATGAAGATGGCGTGTGCGGGCGGCTCTTCGAGCGTCTTTAAGAGGGCGTTGAACGCGCTGTCGGTGAGCATGTGGACCTCGTCTACGATGTACACCTTATACTTGCCCGAGACGGGCGGGTACTGCACCTTTTCCCGAAGGTCGCGCATCTCGTTTACGCCGTTGTTGGAAGCGGCGTCGATCTCGGTGATGTCGAGGGAGCCCTCCGAAAGGGCGCGGCATGTCGGACATGCCCCGCACGGAGAGCCGTTGACGGGCTTCTCGCAGTTGACGGCGCGCGCAAAGATACGGGCGATCGAAGTCTTTCCCGTGCCGCGCGGACCCGTGAAGAGATAGGCGTGCCCGACCGCGTTCTTCTCGATCTGGCTCGTGAGGATCCGCACGACGTGTTCCTGCCGCACGATCTCCCCGAACGTCTCGGGTCTGAATTTTCTGTAAAGCGATAAATGGGGCATATCTGTTCCTCCCATGATCCCGTGTCAGGAAAATGCCTTCTGCAACTTCTTTTTTGCGCGGGCGAGGGCGTTGTCGACGCTCTTGACCGGCCGCCCCGTCGCTTCCGAAATGTTCGTGTAACTCATGCCTTCGAGGTACATGGTGACGACGCGGAACTCGAAGTCGGAGAGCTCCTTCGAGAGACGGAGGCGAAATTCCCCCTCCGATTCGCCCGAAAGGAGCAGTTCCTCGGGCGTTTCCCCCTCGGAAAGGCTCTCGGGGTCGATCTCGGCGCGTTCGCCCGTCGGTTCCCGCCTGTTCACGAACCGCAGATAGCTGTAGATCTTGCGGGTGACGCAGGTGTAGACGAACGTCTTGAACTTGCACCCCGCGGAGGGGTCGTAGCTGCCGATCGCGGTATATAGCCCGATCATGCCCTCCTGCGCGAGGTCGTCCGTCTCGGCGAGCAGGTTGAACGCCGACCTGCGGGCGTACCTGAGCACAAAGCTCTTGTACCTGTCCATGAGCACTTCTGCCGCATGCGCGTCCCCGCCCTTTGCGAGAAGGACGAGCGATTCATCCGTTTCATTTCTGTAATCTTGCACGCACCACCTCGTAGACCGCAATGCCAAGCGCGACGGACGCATTGAGGGAATTTACCCGCCCCGCGAGCGGAATGGAGAGCGTTTTATCGCACTTCTCCCGCGTGAGACGGTGCACGCCGCAGTCCTCGCCGCCCACGACGAGAGCGACTTTGCCGTTGAGACGGGTACCGTAGATGGGTTCGCCGTCCGCTTCGAGGGCATACACCCAATAGCCGCGCTTTTTGAGCTCGTCCACCGCATAGTTGACGGAGGGCACCTTTGCGACGGGAATGTGCTCCGCCGCGCCCGCCGAAATGCGGACGACCGCCTCCGTCACGCTCGCGCCCTTCGCTTTGGGAATGACGACGCCGTCCGCGCCCGCACACTCCGCAACGCGGAGAATGGAGCCGAGATTGTGCACGTCCTCCACGCCGTCGCAGAGAACGATGAGGCTCTCTTCCCCGCCGCCGAGTTCGGAAAAGTCGGCGTATTCGAAATCGGTCGTGAACGCGATCACCCCTTGATGACGCTTTTCGGCGCTCTCCCTGTCGAGCACGGCGCGGGGAACGAACTGCACGCGGACCCCCCGCTCCCTCGCCTCGGCGAAGATGCGGCCGAGCGTGCCCTGCGCGCCCTTCTCCATGAGGATCTTTTCGATTGTTTTGTCCGTTTTGAGCAGTTCCAAAACGGCGTTTCTACCTTCGGTTTTCATAATTGTTTTAAGTTCACACGATTTAGTTCACAAATTTTGTTTTGCAAGGGCGCAAAACAAAATTTCGTGAGGGGTTAGGAAAGTGCATCTCACAGCCCCGTCGCCCACACCCTTGTCTGACCTCAAAGACAATAAGCCGAAAGGGTTCGGCAAATTGAGTGCGCTTATGCAAAAGCGTGGTTTTGCAACGCGCCGTTATTGGAATGGGGTTCACAAATTTTGTTTTGCAAGGACGCAAAACAAAATTTCGTGAGGGGAAAGAAATCCTTGCTGTCCCCTTTGGGGAAAGTGGCACGGAGTGCCGAAAGGGGTTTTGGTACAAGCGAACCCCTTCAGTCTCGGCTTCGCCTCGACAGCTCCCCCAGAGGTGGAGCCGAGAGCGTACCCACCTCAGTCCGCAGTGCGGACAGCTCCTCCTCGGGAGGAGCCGAGGAAAGCACCCCCTCCCCTACCCCTCCCCCTCAGGTATAAGGGGGAGGGCAAGAGGGCGATGCGCGGACGGGGAGCCGAGAGAAGCACCCCCTCACCGCCGCTATGCAGCGGAGCTCCCCCTCAAGGGGGAGCCGAGAAGAGCACCCCCTCACCGCCGCTATGCAGCGGAGCTCCCCCAAAGGTGGAGCCGAGAAGAGCACCCCCCTCCCCTACCCCTCCCCCTCAAATATAAGGGGGAGGGCAAGAGGGAGGTCAAAGGTGGAGCCGAGAACCCCCTCAGTCTCAGCTTCGCCTCGACAGCTCCCCCAAAGGTGGAGCCGAGAGGGCTCTTGCTTATGGGGCGTCGGGAGGCGGGGAGGCGGCATCGGAGAAGAACAGCTCTTCGATGCGGTCGTTGCAGCCCGTGAGGTACAGGTAGCCGAGAAGCGCCTCGAATCCCGTCGAGCGGACATATTCCTGCACGCTCGCATTCTTGCTCTTCGTCGATTTTTTGGCGTTTCTGCCGCGGCGGTAGATCTCCTCTTCCTCCTCCGTGAGACGGGGCAGAATGCGGCCGAGCGCGTCGCTCTGGCCGTGCGCCGAGACGAGGGAGGACGCCTCCCTGTTGAGTTCGCCCGTCTTGCTGCCGTGGGCGAGGGCGAGAGAACGCCGCACATAGAGCGTATAGACGGCGTCGCCCACAAAGGCGAGGACCACCGGATTCATCTGTTTCGCCCGTTCTTTCTCCACGGGCGCGTCGAAATTCGCCATCGTATCTATTATAGCAGAAGGCGCGCGGAAATGCAAGCGGTTGCAAGGTGAAAACGGTTCGGAAAGCGTGATGTTTGCACCAAAAAATCGCATTTTGAGAAAAGTTGTGAAATCACTTGCTTTTCGGCAAAATATCATTATAATAGGGTATTGATTTTTGTAAGCCGATCTTCCGCATCATCACGGGACCGTGCATGAAAAGTGTGAAAACATGGAAGCCTTTGAAATTTTATTGCCCCTCGCGCTCATTCTTCTTCTCTCCAAGTTGATGGGGCTCGGGGCGCACAAGTGCGGCATGCCCGCCGTCATCGGGATGCTCGTCGCGGGGATCCTCGTCGGGCTGTTGCGGTATATCCCGTGGGAGCCTTTGCAGAACGCGTTCTTCTCCCCCGAAGTGGAATTTGCCCTCAGCGTGATGAGCAAGATCGGCGTCGTGCTCATCATGTTCTCGACAGGCCTCGGCACCAACCTCAAAAACCTCCGCCAGACGGGGTTCGCCTCGGTCGTGATCACGCTGTTCGGCGTGATCGTCCCGATGGGGCTGGGCACGCTCACCGCCTTTCTCTTCGCCCGCTTCGGCCTGATCCCGGACATGGGTGTGGTCTCTTGGCTCTTCTACGGCGCGATCCTCACGGCGACCTCTGTCTCGGTGACCGTTGCCGTCCTCAAAGAACTCGGCAAGCTCGACTCCAAAGTGGGCACTTCCATCGTCGCCGCCGCCGTCATCGACGACGTGATCGGCATCATCATTCTCTCCGTGCTCACGGGCTTTTCCTCGGGCGGCGAGGGAGGCTGGGATTGGTTCCGCCCCAACGCCTATCTCGTCGTCATCAAGATCGTGCTCTTCTTCATCGCCGCGATCGCGGTGGGGATCGGGCTCAGAAAGCTCTTCGACCTCATGGAACGCAGGGCCCCGCACAACCGCCGCGTGCCCATCATCTCGCTCGCCGCATGCTTCGTCTACGCCTACTGCGCGGAGAAGTTCTTCGGCGTCGCGGACATCACGGGTGCGTATATCGCGGGCATTTTGCTCGGCGGGACGCTGTCGGAGACGCCCTACGTCGAGAACAAAGTGGACACGATGGGGTATCTCTTCTTCTCCCCCATCTTCTTCGCCTCCATCGGCATGGATCTCGATTTCGGCGGCATCTCCCTCTCCTTCCTCGCGTTCGGGCTCGTGTTCGTGGCGATGGCCCTCCTCGGCAAGCTCCTCGGCTGCGGCGCGGGGGCGAAACTGTGCAAGTTCTCGTGGACGGACAGTTTCCGCGTCGGGCTCGGCATGATGGTGCGCGCGGAAGTCGTGCTCATCTGCACCGAGCGGGGGGTCTCGGCCGGGCTCGTGAGCGAATCGCTCTTCCCGTTCGTCTTTCTCATCATTCTGCTCTCCTCGGTGCTCACGCCCATTCTGCTCAAATGGTCGTACCGGCGGGAGCTCAAGCCGAAGCCGCTGCCCTCTTCCCCGCCCGGCCATTGGGGAGAAACTTGACCCCTTCCGAAAGAAATGTCCGCCTCTTTTCCGAGACGGACTTTTTTGTTGCCTATTCCACCGTGACGGACTTGGCGAGGTTGCGCGGCTTGTCGGGGTCGCACCCGCGCGCGAGGGCGACGTAGTAGGCGAGAAGCTGCAGGGGGATCGCAGCCAGCGCGGGAGAGTACACTTCCGTACAGGGCGGAATGACGACGCAGCCCGTGAGCCCCTTCTCCCCCGCATAGGCGGGGATGGAAGTGACGAGAAACACCTTTGCACCGCGGGCGCGCGTCTCGTGCACGGCGTTCATCGTCTTTTCGGCGAGCTCCTGCGAAGTGAGCACCGCGACGACGGGCGTTCCCTCCTCGATGAGGGCGAGCGTGCCGTGTTTGAGCTCCCCCGCGGGGTATCCTTCGCTCGGAAGATAGGAGACCTCTTTGAGTTTGAGGCTGCCCTCGAGGGCGGTGACCGCGTCTGCGCCCCGTCCGATAAAGTACGCGGATCTCGCCGCCGCAAAGTGGGGAGCCCATCCCCCGACCGCGCGCCCCGCCTTCACCGTCTCCCGCGCGAGGGAGGGAAGTTCGGAGAGAAGGTCGCCGTACCCCCGTCTCCCCTGCGCCTCCGCAACGCTCGCGGCGAGGGTGTAGAGCACGGAGAGTTGGGCGACGTAGCTCTTCGTCGCCGCAACGCAGACCTCCCTGCCCGCGTTGATGGGAAGCGTCTCGTCCGCAAGGGCGGAGAGGGAAGAACGCGCCTCGTTGACGACCGCGATCACCTTCGCGCCCCGTTCTTTGGCAAGTTTCGCCGCGGCGAGCGTATCTGCCGTCTCCCCGCTCTGCGAGACCGCGATGACGGCGGAGTTTTCGGAGAGAATGGGGTCCTGATAGCGGAACTCGCTCGCGACGGTGACTTCGGCGGGAACGCGGGCAAGTTTTTCGAACGCGTATTTCGCCGCGAGGGACGCATGGTATGCGGTGCCGCAGGCCACGAGACGGATGTTCTTCGCCGCGCACAGTTCCTCCCGCACACGGGAGAAAACCGCGCCCGAGGCCGTCTCCCTGCTCCTGCAAAGGGCCGCGGGGATCTCGCAGATCTCCTTCTCCATGTAGTGGGCGTGCCCCGCCTTTCCGCTCTCCCCTCTTCCCCGTTCGAGAGGGAGCCAATCCGGTGAAATAAAGCGCTCTCCTTCGGACATGGTTACCTCCGATTCGGTGATGAGGGCAAATTCTCCGTCGCGGAGAGGGCAGATCTCGAGGCATGCCCCGACGAGGGCGGGCACGTCGCTCGCGAGGAAATTCCCGAGCTTTCCACGCCCTAAAACGAGGGGGCTTTTCTCGCGGGCGAGGGCGATCTTCCCCGGTTCGTCCGCACACAGGACGGCAAGCGCATATGACCCTTCGAGCACGGAAGCGACCCTCTTCAACGCCTCGAGGAGGTCGCCGCGGTACAGGCGTTCGAGAAGGTGCGCGATCACTTCGCTGTCCGTTTCGGAGGAGAACGATTCCCCTCGCGCTTCGCACATTTTTCTGAGGGCGCGGTCGTTCTCGATGATGCCGTTGTGGACGACGGCGAACCGTCCGTAGACGTGCGGGTGCGCGTTCGCCGCCGTGGGAGCTCCGTGCGTCGCCCATCTCGTATGGCCGATCCCGCACGTTCCCTTCAGATCCACCGCCGCGCGCAGATTGGCGACGGGGCCCGTACACTTCTTCACCTCGATCTTTTCGGCGAGGGTGGCGATGCCCGCCGAATCGTAACCGCGGTATTCGAGCCGCTTGAGCCCCGCATAGAGAAGGGGCGCGGCGCGCCTTTTGCCCGCATATCCCACGATGCCGCACATTTACATGCCCTCCTCCGCCGCCCGCACGGCGCGTTCCAGACTTTCCGCCGCCTCGCGGCAGAGACGTTCATCCTCCCCCTCGGTGAGAATGCGGACGACGGGTTCGGTGCCCGAGGCGCGCAGGACCGCCCTTCCGCCCGCGAGCAGCTCTTCCGCCCGCCTCTTGGCGAGAAGCACCCCTTCGTTTTGGAGAATGACGTTCTTCTCCCGCACCCGCACGGTGCGCTTGACCTGCGGAAGGGGCGCGTACCCCTCCGCGAGCAGGGAGAGCGGGCACCTGCCCTCGATCGCCGTTTCGAGCACTTTGAGTGCGGTGAGGATGCCGTCCCCCGTCTGGGCGTATTTGCGGAAGATGATGTGCCCCGACGACTCCCCGCCGAGCAGGAACCCCCTTTTCAGCATCTCCTCGTACACGAAGCGGTCCCCCGTGGCGGCATAGGAGACGGAGATCTGTTCGGGCGCGAGGCTGCGTTCGAGGCCGCGGTTGGTCATTTCGGTGGCGACGATCCCGCCGCGGTCGAGTTCCCCGCGCGCTTTCAGCGATTTCGCGGAGAGGTAGAGGATGGCGTCGCCGTCCAAGATCCTCCCCCGCTCGTCAACCGCGATGCAGCGGTCGGCGTCTCCGTCGAAGGCAAAGCCCGCGTCGAGAGCGTTCTCCGCGACGAGCCTTTGGATGCGCTCGGGATGGGTAGAACCGCACCCCTCGTTGATATTCAGCCCGTCGGGGGAGACGCCCACGGCGAACGTGGAGGCGCCCAGCGCGTCGAACACCGACTTCGCGAGCATGAACGCGCTGCCGTTCGCACAGTCCAGCCCCACCCGCATACCGCGGAAGGAGACGCGGGGCAGGGACAGAAGGTACGCGAGGTATCGGTTGCGCCCCGCAACGTAGTCCACCGTCCGCCCGATCTCCTCCCCCGTCGCGAGCGGAAGGGTCCCGCCGTCGAGATAGTGTTCGATGAGTTCTTCGATCCCATCCTCCATTTTCTCCCCCGCGGCGTTGAAGAGCTTGATGCCGTTGTCGGCGTAGGGATTGTGGCTCGCCGAGATCATGACGCCGCAGTCGAATCCCTCCGTACGCGTGATAAAGGAGCAGGAAGGCGTCGTCGTGACGTGAAGAAGATAGACGTCCGCGCCCGAGGCCGTTGCGCCTGCCGCAAGCGAATACTCGAGCGTGTACGATGACCTGCGGGTATCCTTTCCGACGAGGATGCGCGCCCGCTCCGCCTTCCCCCGTGCGAAATAGCGTCCCAAAAACCGCCCGACGCGGAATGCGTGGATCGCGGTGAGCCCCTCGTTCGCAAGCCCGCGGAAGCCGTCCGTACCGAAATATTTCCCCAAAGTTCCCTCCGTACGCCGCGGTTCGGCGTATTGGTATCGTATGCGAAAAATTTTTCGGGGGTGAATGGAGCGGCAGGCGCGATTTTTTGGAAAATGAACGAAACCCGTTGACAAAAAGCGCATATTATGGTACAATAAGACCATAATAAGAACACAATATGATTCGGAGGCAATCGGATGACGCAACCTTTACCTAAAATTCTACCTGTAAACGAGCTGAAAAACACGGCACACATCATGAAAACATGCCGTGAGAGCCCCGTTCCCATCGTGATCACAAAAAACGGATACGGCGCGGCGGTCATGATGAGCGTAGAGCTCTACGAGGAAATGTTCACCAAGATGCAGGCTGCCGCCCTCATCAATGAAGGTCTCGAAGAGATCGAAAAGGGCGCAACTTTCGCGGATGGGAAGGAATTTTTCAATTCGATGCGGAGCAAATAAGTACGAACGGCACGCAGGGTGCAAATGCCACCCCCCTACCTCTTGCTGTCCCCTTTGGGGAAAGTGGCACGAAGTGCCGAAAGGGGTTCTGAACCCCCTCAGTCTCGCTATTATTTTCTAAGTGGAGGCGACACCCCCTCACCGCCTACGGCGGAGCTCCCCCTCAAGGGGGCGCCAAGATCGGGCATGAGCGCAATTTACTATCGCACGATTTTCTTATAATAGAAAAAAGTCCGGGGGACGATTTCCCGGGCTTTTTTGCTGCGGCGTTGCTGCTTTGTTGGGGCGGTGTTGGGCGCGGAAGTTCAGCCGAGGGCGCGCCTCACGGCCGCCAGATATTGGGCATAGAGCCCGTCGAAATACGTCCTGTCGAGGGAGGGCGCGAACACCCGCTCCGAGGTGCGGTATGACCCGATATCCTCGTCGGCGAGGCCGAGCGCGAGCGCGCACATGAGCGCGGCCCCGAGCGCGGTGCTCTCCCGCTCTTCGGGACGGTCGACGGGAATACCGAGCACGTCCGCCTGAAACTGCATGAGGAAGTTATTCGCGCAGGCGCCGCCGTCGCAGCGGACGAGCGTGAGCGGGATGCCGCTGTCCTTTTCCATACAGTCCGCAAGGTCGCGGGCGGAGTAGGCGATGCTCTCGAGGACGGCGCGCACGATATGCTCCCTGCGGGTACCCCGCGAGATGCCCGAGATGAGCCCGCGTGCCTCGCTGTTCCAATAGGGCGCGCCGAGCCCCGTAAAGGCGGGGACGAAAAAGACCCCACCCGTGTCCGCGACAGACAGCGCCAAACGCTCTGTTTCGGCGGCATTTTCGATGAGCCCGAGTTCGTCGCGCAGCCACTGTACGCCGCTTCCCGCATGAAAGACGCTGCCCTCGAGCGCGTAGTTCGTCCTGCCCTTATACACGCTCCCCACCGTGGTGAGAAGCCCGCTCTTCGAGAATACAGGCTGCGTGCCCGTTGAAAAGAGCATGAAGAGCCCCGTGCCGTAGGTGAGTTTGACGTCCCCCTCTTTGACGCACGCCTGCCCGAAGAGCGCGGCCTGCTGGTCGCCGAGGACGCCCGCGATCGGGTATTCCCCCTTGCCGAGTTTCGCCATGCCGAAAACGGCGTCGCAGGGAAGAACAGCGGGGAGCATGTCGCGGCACACACCGAAGTAGGCGAGCAGATCGTCGTCCCAATCGAGGGTGCGGATATTGAAGAGCATGGTGCGGGAGGCATTCGTGCAGTCGGTCGCGAACGACTTCCCCTCCGTCAGCTTATAGATGAGATAGCTGTCCACGGTGCCCGCGCGCAGTCTGCCCTCTTCTTTGAGTTTTCTCGCCGCAGGTACGTTTTGGAGGATCCAAGCGATCTTGCTCGCCGAAAAGTAAGCGTCGGGAAGAAGCCCGCACTTTTCCTTGATGCGGGCGGCGTCCTCCTCCGGAATGGAAGCGCAGAACGCGCTCGTACGGCGGCACTGCCACACGATGGCGGGAGCGACGGGCTCCCCCGTCGCCGCGTCGAAACAGACGACCGTCTCGCGCTGGTTGGTGACGCCGATCCCCATCACCTTCCCGCCCGAAGCCGCACGGAGGCAGTCGGAGAGGACGTATGCCGCTTTGAACCAGATCTCGCTGGCGTCCTGTTCCACCCAGCCGGGGTGCGGGAAACTGCTCGCGACCTCCTGCTGGGCGCGGTGGACGAACTTCCTCTCCGCAACGTCATAGAGGAAGGCGCGGATGGAAGTTGTGCCCGCGTCGAGGGAAATGATGTATTCTTTCATAGACTTCTCCTTTGGATCAGCAACCGCGCATGCCGCCGCCTCCGAATCCGCCGCCTCCGAACCCGCCGTGCCCGTGCACCGAGGCGGAAGGTCTCGAAAGGAAGGTGCGGGACATGCCGAGCGAGAGGGTGCGGAAAGTATGGTGCCAGAGGATAATGTCGAACACGGGGTCGGAAAAACCGTAGGCATAGCGCGGGGGCGCGAGGTCGAGCCCCTTGAATTTGTCCGTCCAAGCGTCCGTCACGCCGAGCACCTGCGCGTAGGGCAGAATGTCGTAGTAGAGCTCGGGGTTCTCTTTGAGCATGGCGCCGATCTTGTCCTTCTCGGTGTAGAGGATGAAGTCGCGGAAGCCGAGAATGTGTCCGAGACGGGCCGCGTACTTCTCCGTGGGAATGATCGTGTAGCCCGCGAGCACGCCGAGAACGGACGCCGCGGCGATGAGGATGCAGACGGCGGCGGGCGTCATGGCGGCGCACGGGAAAAAGGAAAACGCGAAGATGACGATGGAAAGGATCCCCCAAAGGAGACCGATGAGGCGGAACCAAAACGCCTTCTTCCCCCACTTCGGGGCGCGGATGGAGGCGACGCAGGAGAACCCCGCCCCGCAAGCGAACGCGATCGCGGCAAAGATGAGGGCGGCAAAGTACAGATACCCCCCTCCCACCGCGATGAGGGAATAGACGAGCGGGAGCGCGCCCAAGAGCAGGGCAAACACGGCGAAAAGGGCGCAGAACACCTTTCCGCGCGTCGCATAGTTGTTGCCCGCGGCGGCGTCCGCCGCCGTCTTGACGGAGTTCGCCGTCCTGTAAAAGCTGTTCGTCAGTGAGGAGAGGAGCACCTCATCCCCGCTTTGGAAGAGCCCGCGGAAGAAGAGAACGAGATGGGCGGGCGCGTCCCCGGGGAGTTCGCCCTTTTTGATGAGGGTGGGATTCTCCTCGTCCCCCGAGAGGTCGATATCGAGATACCCTTTCGACGCAAGGTAGAAAACGAGGGCGCCGAGGTCCTCAGGGTCGATCTTGCCGTCGATGAGCTTGCCCATGAGAAGGGGGTCCATCCCCTCGGGCGCGGTGAGGTTGACCGTCTTGGTCATGAGCGGCTTCTTACAGCCGAAAATGAGGATGAGGACGGCCGCCGCAAGGACCAAAATCGCGGCGATGAGCGAAACGACGGTACCCATGTCCATGAACGGGCTTTTCAAAACGCCGTTTCCGAGGGAAAAGCCGAGCGTGATCCCGGGGACGTTCAGGTAGCCGCTCCCGTCCGCAATGTTCGCGCGGAGATCATGGAGGGAAAGGGCGACCGTCCTTCCCCCGTCCTCTTCGCGGAGCAGGGATCCGACCCCCATTTCGTCGCTTTTCGTGCCGTATCTGCCCGAATAGACTTCGACCGACTGCGCCGCCGCGGGCAGACGGACGACGGCGGAAAATTCGGCGATATCCGACTGCATGCCGTAGCCGAGCACGTCGAGAGGAAGCATGCCTTGCACTGTGCGGGCGTGGACGGTGTAGCGGAGCGTGTAGGTGCGCTCCTGCCCCGTCACGACGCCTTCCCCGCGCAGATACCATGAGAGAACATCGGAACTGTCCTTTCGGAAATAGGGAGAAAAGTCCGCATTGTCGCAGCTTGCCCCGAAGCCCGAATACGTCACGCCGCCGCCGAGCGGGAAGTCGCGGATGATGCCGTGGCTCGAATATCCCGAAAAGCGCACGCGGATGACTTCCGTCGTGCGGACGGTGCAGTCCTTCCCGACGTCCATCTCCACGGAATACGACTCCACAGTGTAGTCGTACGCCCCCGCCGCGGCCGCCTTGACGGGCGCGTCCGCGGGTACCATGCCCGCGAAGGAGCATATCAAAACGAGAAAGAGCGCCGCGACAAGCAGCGCGGGCCCCTTTCTCCGAAAGATCGCTTTCATGTTAAAATTCCACTTTGACGTTTTGCCTTTCCTCCGCGCTGTCGAGTTCGAAATAGGCGCGTTTTGTCAGGTGCATCATCTTCGCGATGAGGTTGGAGGGGAAGGTCTCGAGCTTGGTATTGAAGGCCTTCACGACGCCGTTGTAATATCTGCGCGCCGCGGAAAGTTCCTCTTCGACGCGTTGGAGCTGGCGCTGGAGATCCATGAAATTCGCGTTCGCTTTGAGGTCGGGATAGCTCTCCGTGAGGGCGAACAGCGATTTGAGGGTGCCCGAGAGCGCGTTTTCCGCGGCAAGTTTGGCGTCCCCCGAAGCGGTCATGGCGGCATTGCGGGCGGCGATCACCCTCTCGAGCGTCTCCGATTCGTGCTTTGCATACCCCTTGACCGTCGCGACGAGGTTGGGGATCAGATCGTAGCGTTTTTTGAGGCTGACGTCGATGGTCGCCCACGCCTCTTCGATCTTGTTGCGCAGTTCGACGAACTTGTTGCGGCAGACGAGACCCCAGATGAGGAACGCGAGCCCGACCAAGAGCGCGAGAACGAGCACGCCGACCACGACGGCGGCAATGATGATGAGGACGATCGTCCACCAATTCAATCCTGTCATTTTTATCTATCTCCTTTGGGATATATCGGTTATGATATACCCCGAATTTCACAAAACGAAACAGGGAACGCCTTACAGGTTGCCCAAGATCGTGCGGTAGATGGCGGTGTCCGCGGGGTTGAAGGTGTTGAAGATCACCTTGACGGGGTACCCGCGCCTGAGCTTCCAGTTGACGACGGCACCCGTCGCGATCTCGGCGGCGGCGTCGGACGGGAAGTTGAACACGCCCGTCCCGATGCAGCAGAAGGCGACCGTTCCGATGGAGAGCTCCTCGGCAAGGTCGAGGCAGGAAATGTAGCAGGAACGGAGCTGGGCGCGCTGCTGTTCGGTGAGTTCCCTCCCCACGCGCGGCCCCACGGTGTGGAACACATACTTTGCGGGGAGATTGTAGGCGCGGGTGACGCGGGCGTTTCCGCACTCCTCCTCATGCCCGAGCGTGGAGATGATGCGGCGGCAATCGGCGCGCAGCTGCATGCCCGCGGCGGAGTGGATGAGATTGTCGATGCAGTTGTGCCCCGGAATGAGGCAGCCGATGAGGGACGAATTGCCCGAGTTCACGATGGCGTCGGCGGCGAGCCGCGTGATGTCCCCCTCCCAGAGAGCGATGTCGTAGGGTCCGAACGAAAATTCCTGCGGAGAGACGATCTTGCGCTCCACGCTCTCCGTCCAGAATAAACTGTCTTGCAAGGCGAGAATGTCGGGCGGAATGGGAAGCGGGTCGCGCGCGCTCATCGCCTCGCGGATGAGACTGCGCTTCTTTTCGTACGACGCCGAAAACGCCGCGATGACCCCTCTCTCGCGGAGGAGAAAGCGAAGCAATTTATCGCATGCCTCCGACTTTTCCTCCTCGCCGAGCAGGGCGGGGCGGGGATAGGGCGTGAGGTCGATCGCGTTTCTGTATTCTTCAAGTCCCATAGATCAAGCTCCCATCGTGTGGTATCCTTATCATATCATGATTATGCGGAAATTTCAAGCGCATCGGCGGATTCCGTGCGATTTGCCGCGAAATTTTTTTTGAATGCGCAAATGGTTTGCATTTCCGCGGAAAATCCGCTATACTGAAAGCATGAAAGATCAACCGCGGGACGACGCCCGCTTTCCCTTCAAATTTTCTCCGCTCATGATCGTGCTCTGCGCGGCGGGGTTTATCCTCTCCGCCGCCTGCATCGCGCTCACGAGCTGGCAGCTCGCCGCCTTTTTGCGCGGAAGCGACATTTCCTCCGTCTACGATTGGCTGAAATTCGCCCTTCTCTATCTCGTGAGCCTGCTGCTCATCGTCTTGCTTGCCGCCATGCTCATCCGCTCGCAGTACGTTCTGACCGAAAGCTCGCTCATCATGCAGTTCGGACTCATCCGCCAAAAATACGAGCTGGGTAAGATCGTCTCCGTCCACCTCTTCCGCGGCTCGGGCAGGCTCGCCGTCTATTTCGACGATTTTAAGACGAACTACGTCTTTATCGTCGTGAAGGCTTCGCTGTACGACGATTTTATCCGCGAACTCACCTCCCGCAACGAAAAGATCGCGTTTACGTTCTCCTCTCCCGAAGAGGAGGCCGAGGTGAAGAAAAAGCCGCGGAAATAGAGGATAGTACGCATCTTGCCCACCCCTCGAGGGGGAGCCGAGTAAGGCTTCCCCCCGTGGGGGGAAGCTCCCGCGGAGCGGGTGATGAGGGGTTTTGAACCCCTTTCGGCACTTTGTGCCACTTTCTCGGGCAAGTAGAACCTTGCCCTCGGTCACCGTTCGCGCCTTCCGATGCGCTCACTCACCGCAAAAACGCCGCGAAAAGCGCACTGTGCTTTTCGCAAGGAATGCGTTTTGCGACCCCAAAGGGGACAGCAAGGCACCCCCTCAGTCCGCAATGCGGACAGCTCCCCCTCAAGGGGGAGCCGAGAGGGTTGGTGCACGGACAGCTCCCCCTCAAGGGGGAGCCGAGGCACGCCCTCATACCGAGGCGAAGCCGAGTGTATCTTTAAGATTCACTCACCCCTTCGGGGTTCGGAATGAGGACACCCCTTCAGTCACTTCGTGACAGCTCCCCCTCAAGGGGGAGCCGAGAGGGTTGGTGCGCGGACAGCTCCCCCTCAAGGGGGAGCCGAGAGCTCGCGGAGCAGCAAAAGCGGAGGAACGAATGGCGCTCCCCCGCTTTTTGGTTGCATTGATCGTTACCTGTGTTCGCCCCTGAAAAAGACCGCAAGGGTGCCCGCGCCCGAATGGGTGCCGATGACGGGGCCAATGTCGCTCACGAAGATCTCCCGCTCGCCGAAACTGTTTTGGATGAGCCCGATGAGATAATTCACGTCGCCGATGCAGTCGCCGTGGCTGATGAAGATGGGATCGTCCTCTCCGAGCGTGGCGAGCGACTTCATCTTATCGACGAGTGCGGAAATGGACTTCTTGCGCCCCATCGCCTTTCCGATATTGATGAGGTGCCCCGCATCGTCGACATGCAGAACGGGCTTGATCTTGAGCACCGTCCCCACGAACGCCGTCGTCTTGGAGACGCGCCCGCCCCGTTTGAGGTGGTAGAGATCTTCCACCGTGAAGAAGTGGCACATGTGCGGAACAAGGCTCCTCGCGTATGCGGCCGTCTCTTCGAGGGTCGCGCCCGCGTCCGCCTTTTTCACGACGTAATCGACGAGCAGCCCCTGTCCGAGAGACGCGCAGAGCGAATCCACGACCTCGATCTTCGACGCAGGATACCTCTCCATGATCTCCTTTGCCGCGATCTGATAGCTGTTGCAAGTTCCCGAGAGCCCCGAGGAGAACGCGATCACGAGCACGTCCTCGCCTTTTGCCGCATGCGCTTCGAAGTGCGCGCGCGCCTGCTCAGGGGTCGCCTGAAACGTCTTGGGCATCGAGCCGCCGCGGAGCTTCGCGTAGAATTCCCCGACGTCCATCGAACCGCCCTCCTCTCCACCGTAGAGCGTGCCGTCCATCGTGAATCCGAGCGGGATCTCCTCCAAACCGTGCTCGGCATAGTAGCTTGCGGGGAGATCGCTCCCCGTATCGGTGATGATAGAAAACTTCCTTTCCATGATTTGCCTCCTGTAATATGAGGCGTTACCCAGCCGCCCGAGTATGATAAGTTTACCATGAAATGTTCATTTTGTCAACGTCTGAACGGTTAAAAAATCATGGAATTACGGTGAAATTTTTTGCGCGGACCATGCGGAACGAAAAGAGGACTTCCTTCCCCTTTGCGTCGCGGCGAAGGGTGAGCGAGAAGCCGCCGTCCGTCTCGAAATACTCCTCCGCGACCCTCTTGAAATCGCGCAGGGCCGCCTTGCGCGACGGTTCGCTCATCTCCTCTTTGTCCTGTTCGAGAATGCGCTCGAGACGCATGCGGTCGCCCGTCATCCCCTTCTCCCCCATGCCGCGAACAGGCTCTGCCCCCTCTCTTCGCCGTCCTTTGCGAGCAGGGCGTCCGCGAGCCTGCGGAAGGGTCTGCTGCGGTCGGCCGTCCCCGCGAGAGAGAGCTGTTCCTCTTCGGGGATCGCCGCGAGAACGGGCAGACGAAGCGCGACCGCGATCTCCTCGGGGGAAAAGACCGCGCCCCGCCGCACGAGCTCCTTCTTCACAAAATTGACGATGAGGGAGACTTTGCCGAGGCGAAAGCCCTGCAGCATGCCCGAGACGCGGTCGGCGTCCCGCATGGAAGAGATGCTCGGCGTGGTGACGAGGAGGGCTTCTTCGGCGCAGGACGCGGCCCGCACGAACCCCTCGCCCACCCCTGCGGGAGAGTCGAGGAAGATGAAATCGAATTGCGGGGAAAGCGCGTCGAGCACGAGGCGGAGCGCCTGCGGGGAGATGTATTTTTCGGGCACGCGGTTGCTCGATACAATGTAGAGCGTGGGAAAGCGCGGGTGGCGTATCAGGGTCTGCCTCGCGCGGCAGCTCCCCTCGACGGCGTCGATGAGGTCGTACGTCGCGAGATTCTCCATGCCGAACATGACGTCGACGTTGTTGAGCCCGAAGTCGAAGTCGGCGACGAGCACGCGGCTCCCCCGCTTTGCGAGCTGGATGGCGGCGTTGCAGCAGACGGTCGTCTTTCCCACGCCCCCTTTGCCCGAAGTGACCACGATCTTTCTTGCCATGTTTGCCCTCCTTTCCGATATGACCCATGATAGCACGCGCACGGGACACGATTTCGGGAAGTTTGGACGAATTGCGTCGGATCATGGAAAAACCGCGGCAAGCCGCGGTTTTTTCTACTTTTTCATCAGGTCTTTGAGATATTGCTCGTATTCCTCGTCTGTGAGTTTTTTGACCTTCTTCTTCGCCATACTTCACCTCGAAAGATAGGATACGCTAAGTATGGGCGTTCCTTGCGGGAAATATTCGGGGGGGAAGGTCACTCCGTTCTGAGCGCGATGACGGGATCCTTTCTCGCCGCCGCCTGAGCGGGGATGAGCCCCGAGATGAGGGTGAGCACGACGCTGACGACGACCATGATGAACGCCGTGAGCGGGGGCAGGGTCGCGATGCCCGCGATGCCCGAGAGCGAGAAGATGATGAGCGAGATGATCCACGAAAGGAGATAGGACACCCCGATGCCGATGAGCCCCGCCGTGAGACCGATGATGAAGGTCTCCGCGTTGAAGAGGTTGCGGATATCCTTCTTCCGCGCGCCGAGACTTCGGAGAACGCCGATCTCCTTGATGCGCTCGACGACGGAGACGTAGGTGATGATGCCGATCATGACCGAGGAGACGATGAGAGAGATCGCCGTGAACGCCACGAGGACGTAGGTGATGACGTCGAGGATGGTCTGCATCATGCCCATCAGAATGCCCACCGTGTCGTTATAGGTGATCCTGTCCTGCTCCTCGCAGGTGTCGTTCCACGCGTCGAGATAGGCGAGCAGGTCCTCTTTGGCGTCGAAGTCGCGCGGGTAGAGGCTGATCTGCATGGGCCTGTCGCTCCCGCCCACGGTGCGGATGACGGAATCCGGCATAAAGGTGACATAGAACATGCCGAAATCGGTGTAGTTCTCGTTGAGGTGGCTGCACGGCGAGAAGTAGCAGTTTGCGTTGCGGAGCTGTTCGAGATAGGGCAGATAGCTATCGGGGACGGTGATGCCCAACTGTTCGAGCCTATCGGGGTCGAAAAGCTGCGAGGGGACCTTTCCCTCTTCTTCCGAGAGCCATTTGACGATCTCGCTCTCCTTGTTCATGGCGATGTACTCTTCGACCGTCGCCTCCGTGAGGTTGAGCCCCTCCGTGAGGCAGCCGTAGGTAAAGTTGCTCTTGAGGCGCAGGATGCCCGAGACCGTGATCTCGATCCCCTCCTCCCCGTTCACGGCGAGGTCGTCCCTCTGCCCCTTGTAGTTGAAGGGATACCCTCCCGCCATCGAGGACATAAAGCCGTAGTAGTCCGCGTTTTTCGTGTAGACGGCGTCGTTGCCGTACAGAACGTACTTCTTGCCGACGATATCGGCAAAGTCGAGCTTAGATGTCCGCTCGTCGTCCTCCGTCCCCACGATGAAGGGGGAGATGAACTGCTCTTCGGAGATCATGCCGAGCTGGGCGACCGTCATGTCGAGGATCTCGTTGTTCGACCCGACGACGAGCACCGCCTCGTGGATATTTTTTGGGAAGGTGCCCTCGATGACGTCGTACTGCGAGAGGACGTATTCGGCGTAGTCGCCCGCGGCAAAGTCGTCGGTGCCGGGCATCTTGTTGACGACGTCCGTGAACATGCTCGTGTACGGGAGCAAGCTGGCGTATTCGTTGTCCGTCTTGGTCTGCAATTCGTTGAGATAGTCCTCGGTGAGCTGGGAGACGGAATAGTAGCGGGTCTCCTCGGGGGAGACCGTCTCGCCCAAGACCTTGTCTGTATATTTGATGTTGCCCCAATCCACTTCCATGAACAGATTGTCGCCGATGGTCGCGCCGTAGTTGTATTGCACGGCGTAGACGAGCGCGGGGTCGATGTCCTCGATGTATTCGAGATATTTGTCGGAGAGGTTATTGGTGACGGACATGCCCCGTGCGAGCCCCGTGAGGAAGGAGTTGATGTAGACTTTATCCTGGAGCTCCGATAGGTCGGGCATATCGGCCGTGGAATTCATCGCGTTCATGACGGAGCTGATATCGAAGGTGCTCTCCGAAATATGCAGGGGATAGTAGGAGAGCATATCCTCTTCGGTGTGGCGGATATAGGCGTTGAAGCCGCTCGAGAGCGCAAGGACGAGGCAGACGCTGATGATGCCGATGCTCCCCGCGGCGGAGGTGAGGAACGTCCTCCCCTTTTTGGTGAGCAGGTTCCTGAACGAGAGGGCGAGCGCCATTCCGAAGCTCATCTTGGCGCGTTCCTTCGTCTTTTTCGCCTCTTGCGGTGCGTTCCCCGCGTTTCCTATATAGGGATCGGAATCGGACTCCACGAGCCCGTCTTTGAGGCGGACGATACGGGAGGCGTACTGCTCCGCGAGCTCGCCGTTGTGGGTGACCATGATGACGAGCTTTTCCTTCGCGATCTCCTTGATGAGCTCCATGACCTCGACGCTCGTCTTGGAGTCGAGCGCGCCCGTCGGTTCGTCGGCGAGCAGAATGTCGGGGTTGTTGACAATGGCGCGGGCGATCGCGACGCGCTGCATCTGGCCGCCCGAGAGCTGGTTGGGGCGCTTGTCGATCTCACCCGCGAGCCCCACCCGTTCGAGCGCGCGCTTTGCGCGCCTGCGGCGTTCCGCCTTGCCGATGCCCGCGATCGTAAGCGCGAGTTCGACGTTGCCGAGCACCGTCTGGTGGGGAATGAGGTTGTAGGTCTGGAAGATGAAGCCGATGCGGTGGTTGCGGTACACGTCCCAATCGCGCGACTTGTACTTCTTCGTGGACTTGCCCTGAATGGTGAGGTCGCCCGAGGTGTATTTGTCGAGCCCGCCGATGATGTTGAGCAGCGTCGTCTTGCCGCAGCCGCTCTGCCCGAGTACGCACACGAATTCGCTCTTGCGGAATTCGAGGCTCACGCCTTTGAGCGCGTGCACCGCGCCCGAGGCGACTTTGTAGTCTTTCTTGATATTCGTCAGTTTGAGGAGCGCCCTTTCGCGAGGCAGCGGCGCGCCGCAGTGCGGGCAGAACTTCGCGCCGTTCCAGCACTGCGTTCCGCAATGGCGGCAATATGTCATATCGTTCTCCTTATATCGGTTGCGTTTCCGCGGCGTGCGGAATCGTTTCTTTTCAATCTATGCTTCCGCCCTGCGCTTTGTCGCGCTTGTCGCGCACGTTGATGAGGATGGAGGCAAATTCGGTGTATCCCTCGATGAGGGCGTCCATCTTTTCGGGGCCGATCTTTTCAATGACTTCTTCGATCACGGCGTTCGCGAACTTGCACTGCTCCTCGAACACGCCGAGCGCGTATTCGGAAAGGCGGATATAGGCGATCTTTTTGTCGGTGGGAGAATCCTCGCGCAAAACGATGCCCCGCTTTTCGAGCTTGGTGACGATCTGGGAGATCGCCGAGCGCGTCACGCCCAACCTTCTCGCGAGTTCGGACGCGATGATGGAATTGCCGTTTTCCCGCTCCAAAAGGATCTCGCGGATGAGGCGGAACTCCGTTCTCGACAGCTTTTGCGCCTCCGAGAAGATCTCGAGCCCCTCCATGCTCTTTGTGATGCAGAACAGTTTGACCAGATATTGGTTGATCTCCATTGTTTTCCTCCGTATGCTTGGGCTGATTATATCGTTTCATATATTGAACAATTAAGATTATAATCAATCGGAAGGGTGTTGTCAAGGATTGAACAACCGTTTTTTGCGAATTCACAATCCTTTCACACAGAGATCGTTTCCGCTATTTCCCCTTTTCGGGTTTTTTGCCGAAATATGACAGCAGAGAGCATTTGAGGTTGGCGTTGTAGAGGACGCGCCGCTTATTCGGGGTCCCGAAGGCCGCCTCCGCCCCCTCGTACGCCGAGAGGATATACGCGCTCCAATCGGGAAGCGAGCGGAACATTCTGCCGAGATCGCGGTAGAGCGGGAAGAGGTCCTCCCCTTTCTCCATGCGCTCGCCGTAGGGCGGATTGCTCGCGAGAACGCCGAATTTCTCGGCTGCCGTGAAGGCGCGCATGTCGCCTACGGAAAAGAAAATGTCCTTTTCCACGCCCGCCCGTCTCGCGTGCTCCTTAGCGGCGGCGATGGCGCGTTCCGAGAGGTCGGAAGCGTATATGGGTGCGACTTTTCCGCGGTATTCCCCCTCTCCGGCCTCCTCGCGGGCATGAAGAAGCGCGCCCTGCGGGGCGCACTTCCAACGGGTGAAGTCGAAGGACCGCCCGAGCCCGGGAGAGACGCCGCGGGCGTAGAGGGCCGCCTCGATGGGAAGGGTCCCGCTCCCGCAGAAGGGATCGGCGAACGGCTTTTCCCGGTTGTAGAAAGAATCCTCGACGATCGCCGCCGCCGTCGTCTCCCTGAGCGGCGCGTCGTAGGAGAGCACGCGGTATCCCCGCTTGTGCAGCCCGTCGCCCGAAGTGTCGAGCGTGACGCTCGCGCAGTCCTCGAACAGCGAGACGCCCACCACGGCGCGTTCCCCGCGTTCGTCGAGGGTGCGGACGTGCAGTTTCTCCGAAAGCCGCCTTACGATCGCCTTCTTCGCGACGCCGCCCGCCGCCTTGACCGCGGCGAGCTTGCTCTTGTAGCTCTTTCCGTCGAGAAGGATGCGGGTGTGCGCGGTGAAGTATTCCTCCCACGGAATGGCGGAAACGCCCTCGAAGAGCTCGTCGAAACTCTCGGCGCGGAAGCGGGAAAGTTCGATCAGAACGCGCTCCCCCGCCCGCAGGGAAACGTTGAGCCGCGCGACCGTATCCCAGCCGCCTTCCAGCTCCAAACGGCCGCGGACGGCGGGGGCATGTCCGAGACCGAGGCGTTCGATTTCACGTTTGACCGCCGCTTCGATGCCCGAAGCGGCGGGAATGAGAAGTTTCATACGGTTCCTTTTTTTGCGCCTTTCGCCGAAGAAAAGCGCGGCGTTATTCCTCCGTTTCGTCTACCGTCTGCGGGTCGGCGGGCTCGGGGATATAGGGCCGGATGGGCGAGGTGACGGGCGTGAGATCGTACTTGTCGTCGATGTCGCCCCCGAGGAGCTCTTCGAGCATATCCTCGCGGGTGATGAGCCCGAGCGCGTTCCCCTCCGAGCCGACGATCACCATGCTCTCCCGCAGCGATTGCAGCCGCTTCATGAGGTCGGAGACCTTCTCGTCCGTCGCCGTGTAGGAGACGGGGCGGATGATATTGGCGAAATCCTTCCTGCCCGCGAGCAGATTTTCGTAGAAATCCGCACGGTACAGCACGCCGACGATATTCTGTTTTGTCCCCTTGTAGACGGGAATGCGCGAGAAGTTCGTCTCGCGGAAGATTTTGTAGACGAGGCGGTCGCCCGAGCGGATCTCCGCCATCACCACGCGGTCGAGCGGGATCATGCAGGAGCCGACGTGCAACTCGTCGTAGCGCAGCGTGCGGGTGATGAGTTCGTGCTCGGTGTCGTTGAGGACGCCCTCCTTCTTGACGTCGGAGACGAGCATTTTGAACTCTTCCTCGGTGTACTTCTTCTTGTTTTTGTCCATGCGGCACAGGAAGAAGAGGAGCTTCTTCCAGAGGCCGAATATGTAGTTGAACGGCCAGCAGATCCACGAGAGCACGAGGAGCGGGTACGCCATCGCCCGCGCGAAGAACTCGGGCTCCTCCCTCGCGAGCGTCTTGGGCGTGATCTCACCGAATATCAAAATGGCGACCGTGAGCACGATCGTCGAAACGGTGGGCCCGATCTCGCCGTTGATGGCATGGGTGAACAAAATCGTGGAGATCGTCGCGGCCGCAATGTTCACGATATTGTTGCCGATGAGCAGCGTCGTGAGCACCTTATTGTAATCCGCGCTGAGCGAGAGCGCAACGCGGGCCGATCTTTTTTTGACGGCAAAACGGCGCATGCGCACCGTCGAAAAGCTCGTGTATGCCGTCTCCGTCGCCGAAAAACACGCGGAGAGCACGACCAACACGATGAGTGCGACCAATAGACCTATGTCGCTACTGTCCATATAAGAAAAAATTCCTCCCCGGGGGACCGCCCCGTTTATTTGATTTCCCTGCCCGCAGACGCAGGCAGGGATCTTTGCCGAGTTCTTATCGATAACGAAATGAGTTTGATGGCGGAATTATTTCGCAAACGCGAACTGCACAAATTCCGCAAACGCGTGATCCCATACCTCGAAGGTGTGCCCGAGGCCGGGAAGAAGTTCGGTCTTGTACGTTCTGAGCGCGTCGCCCGCCGCGACGGAAAACTCGCCCGTGAATGCGCGGTAGACGGGATAGCAGAGCTCATCCGCCGTGCCGCAGCACAGGTAGACGCCGTTCACGCGGTAAGGGCTGCCTGCGATCGCGTTCCCCGCCTCTTCGCCCGAGACGGTATCCGTCCCCATCGAGAAGGCGCCGAACCAGCCGAACAGGTCGAGACAGTGGCAGACGCCGATATTGATCGTCTGCATGCCGCCCATCGAAAGCCCTGCGAGCGCGCGGTCGGAGCGGTCCGCGCTCACCGAATATGCCTGTTCCACCGCGGGGATGAGGTCGTTCCTCAACTCCTTTTCAAATTCGAAGAAACCCGCGACGTTGGGCGTCCTCTCGAGCTTGCCGCCGACAAAACGGTTGTGGATGTTTTGGAAATCGGGGCAGGTCCTCCCGTTCGGGAACACGATGAGGAAGTCTTTGAGTTTGTTTTCGGCGCGGAGCGATTCGAGCAGTTTGAGGCAGTTGCCCTTGCCGTTTCCGCCGGGCAGCCATTCCGACTCCCCGCCCCCGACGCCGTGCAGAAGATAGAGCACGGGGTACTTCTTGTCGGGCGAGTACCCTTCGGGAAGATAGACGAACGCACGCTTGACGGGCGCGCCCTCGATGGACGTCGCCGTGTATTCGAGTTCGCCGATCCGCCCTTTGAGCCCGAGAAGGTCGACGTCGCCGATGTCGGGCGCAGGCTCCTCGGTGATCTCGACGGCCTCTTCGCCCGCATTCTCCCGTGCGGGCTCCGATCTCAGACGGAAGCGGAGAATGACGAATTTTTCACCCTTGATCGCAAGGTTCCTGCCGATCAGATTGGGGCGCGCCGCTTCGGTTTCGGAGGGCTCCTCCTCGGACATGGGTGCCTCCTCTTCCGTCAAAACGGCTTCGGCGGGCTCTGCGGGAGCCTCTTCTGCGGAAATTTCTTCAACGGGCGCGGCAGCGGCCTCAACGGGCTCCTGCTCTTCGGTCACGGCGCCCTCTTCGCGGACTTGTTCTTCCATACTTCCTCCTTGATCGTTCCTGTGATAGGATTATTATACTATGAAATAAGAAATTTTACAAGGGAATCGGAGAATATTTTTTGAAAATCCTCAATTTTTTCCCATAGAGCGCACGAACGCGCGCGCACTGTGCGCGGCAACGCATCCCTCCCCCGCGGCTTTGGCGTATTGGTACGGCCTGCCCGTGACGTCGCCCGCCGCGAATACCCCCGCAAGATCGGTGGAGAGATCCCGCCCAACGCGCACATGGGGTCCGTCCATTCCGATCCCATAGACGAGAGCGTCGGCAGGCGCGGAGTTTTTGAGAAAGAACACGCCGCTCACTTCGAGCCGTTCTTCCCCGAAGAGAAGCGCGTCCACATGCGAGCCGCCCGAGACCGCGGTCGGCGTCTTGTGAAGAACGACGATATTTTCCCCCGCGAGGCAGGAGACGGGATAGAGGCAAACGCAGTACACTGTGTCCGCGAACTTCGCGAGGTATTCGGCTTCCTCCTCGAATTTGGGAGAGGAGATCACGGCGGCGATCTTCTTCCCGCGGTACAGCGCGCCGTCACACACGGCGCAGTAGCTCACGCCCCGCCCGAGAAATTCCTTCTCGCCCGCGCAGACGCCCTTTGATTCCACACCTGTGGCGAGGATCACCGTCTTGGAGAGGAAATTTTCCGCGCCCGCGGTGAGGGTGTAGAACCCGCCCGTGCGAAAGACGCCGTCGATCCTGCGTTCGGTGAGAACGAGCCCCTCCGCCTCCATCTGCGCTTGCAGGGCCGCGGCAAAGTCGGCGCCCGTCCCCGTGACGGCGGGGAAATTGGTCACCTTCTCGGCGAGACGGAGCTTGTCGCTCCTCTCCCCCAGCCAAACGTAGTCGAGCAATAGATTTTTTGCCGTGAGCGCTGCGGTGAAGGCGGCAATGCCGCCGCCCACGATCGCCGTATCGTAGACCTTCTGCATAAAAAGTTTATTCCCCTTTTCTCCCCGTATCATAACACACCCCGCCCGGAAAGTCAACAGCAGACGGGATCGTTTGAAAAGATTTGGACGCCCTCTGAGGCAAATCTTACGTAATGATCGCTTTGGGGAGACTATTAGTTAGCCGCTGAATAATTTCTGTGCCTTTACTGCAATGAATTTCAATATGCTCTCTGCAGGGAGAACGGGGTTTGCAGCTCGAGGTCCTGCGACTTAATGAGCGTCAAAAAGTGCCGTATGTTCGCCCGCGTATCCCGATAGATCTCATGAAAACGGGGAAACCCGACATAGCCCCTGAAATCGAGCTCTTGCATGATCCGTTCTTCAAATGCGGCATTGTGCACATCTATTGCTTCGAAAGAATGGTTCTTGTCGTCCGTGATAAGATACCCGAAGCCGTTTTCCTCGCAATACGCCTTCAACGCGCGAAACTTTTCGATGTTTTCATACTCCAACATTCTGAAAAGCGGTTTGACCTCAACGAGCACCAACGTTCCGTCGTGCGTCAAACATTGAAAATCGGGATGATAAAACCATTGCTTGAACGGGATCCTGAGTGACTGCGTTTTGATTTCCCGAAAAGTCCCGTTCCTCAAAAACCGTTCCAAGACATGCCGTTCGAGGAAGGACTCGCAAGCGTACGGTCGGCCTTCGTATTCGAATGCGGCGAGCTCCTCATCCTCCGTGCTCACCTCCCGCTCCGTGTGCAGGCTTTCGAAGAAAGCTTCGGACGGAGTTTTTTGCGCGGGATAGACGATCAACTCCTCGATCTCGGAATTGAATTTTTCCCTCTTCTGGGCGGCCGCAACCGTCCGCCTCTCTTCTTTTATGGCGTTTTTGATTTGGGCGGAAAGTTCTTCCCTGTGGAACTCTCGTCTGAAAAACCGTACGCATGTATATTCCGCGAGGTTCATGCCGCCGCCCTCGAGGAAGAGAAACGCCAGAAATCCGCCCGCCGGCTCCGCAGCCGTTTGCTGTGCAAATTCCCGGATCTCTTCGGAAACGCCCATCGGCAGCCGTGGGCTCAACAGCTTGTGCTTGAACTTTACATAGATCTGCCGGATCCGCTCCCGCGTCAAGCCCATGCCGGAGCCGATCTCCTGCAATGTTTTTTGCTTCCCGAAAACGCCGAGGCGATCAAGCGCCACGGTTTTTTCACGGCCCTTGAGCTTTGCGTCGGCAATATGTAGAATACATTGGCTCAAAAAACCGTATTCTTCCTCGTACGCGTCCCTGTGCGCCAAATAATCCGCATACGCCGTTTCGTAGACGATTTCCCGCGGAGGCAGTTTGGGGGGCAGACCGAGCTCGTCAGCCTGTTTCCCGACGGCGAGCAGAATGAAACGATAGAGCTCCAAAAGGCACTTGTATCCGAAATTCTTTGTCGCAAAAATCTCTTGCGGGGTGTAAGCGCAGAGGTCGCCGACCGTCACGATCCCGCGCCGCAGGAAAGCATTTCTGAGCCTTGCGGAACACCCGTCGAAGGTGCGGCTTTTCACCTCCTCTTTCATGTCGGCAAGTTCACTGCCCAGCTTTTCCATCATGAAGAACTCATCGTTCGAGCGGCTATACAACGTTTGATTGATATCAAAAGTGTACGGCGCCGCGCTCGGTTTTGGGGCGGAATGCCGCCGCGTGCGTTTTAATTGGAAATCGTCTGTCCGGAATAACGCGATCGTGTCGTCTGCAAGCGCCGAAAGATCTGCGCCGTCGGAGAGATACACGGCGTCCTTGTTCTTGAATTTGATGCGCAGACCATTGCCGCGGACGGAAAAATAGCACATCAAATGCTTCCCGGGCTCTCCGATGCCGAGAATGTTTCCCCGCTCCACATACTCCGCAAGCGGGAAACTTGCTTTCAGACGCCGATAAATCACGTCTATTGTTTGTCTTTCCCGTTCACCGATGCCGGAAATGTCCATATGCAGGCTGTTTCCCTACCCCATATCGTATTTTCGCGATTTATCTAAGCCCAAAATTCGCGACCGACTTTTGACTATTATAACACAAATCTGCACCGAAAACAATCGCTGAAATGATATTTTTCGAAATGTGATTTCAGACGGAATGGCATAAAAGATCCGCCTTGTTGGGGCGGATCTGAGAGCGCAGCATATTGCCGTCGAACGGGATAATATAAATTGCCATCATCAGGTCGATGAAAACCGCGGCGAAAGGTCAACGGAAGATCGCGATCGAATAGGGCTGCATGGTGAGCGTGGACACGCTGAGGGAAGTCTTTTCGCCCGACGCGTCGAGCGTGTCTTGCAGTTTGCCGTATCCCGAGACGTTGACTTTGTGCGCTTCGGTCGCGGAGAGATTGACGAGCACCGTGATCTTGCCGCCGCCGTACGTCTTGGTGAAAGCGGCGATATCGCCGTTTTCCATATCGAGCTGTTCCACGGTGCCGCGGGCGAGTTCGGGGTGGCGGTTTCTGAGCCGCATCGCGGCCTTATAGTAGTTCAGAATGGACCCCGGGTCCCCTTGCTGCGATTGGACCGAGCCGTTCGGGTAGGCGCTCGCCCCCATTGCGACGCCCGGCTGCGGCGGAATGAACACCTGTCCCTCCGCCATGTCCTTGTCCGACCACCGCATGGCGATGCGTTTTGTCGGGTCGGAGTCGGGGTCGGAGCAGCGCATGCCGATCTCGTCGCCGTAGTAGACGAACACGTTGCCGTTCATGAGGGACATGAGCCCCGCCCCCATCTTGATCTGCATGGCTCCCGCGAGCATATTGGCGGCGCGCGCCGTGTCGTGGTTGCAGAGGAAGGGAGCTTGGGTACCGACGTCGTAGACGCTCTGGTAGTCGAGCAGGAGTTTGCAGAACGCCTCTCCCGGCCGCGATTGGAGGGAGCCGAACAGCGCCTTGACCGAGCTGATGCCGCTCGCCCCCGCGCTCATCGGGAAGAGGAAGAAGCTGTCTACCCCGCTGTCGTAGTACTGCCGTATCTGCGCATTGGAGCCGAGCCATGCTTCGCCTACGATATAGGCGTCCTCTTTGAAGGACTTCGCCGTCTCGTTGACGAAGCGCAAAAATTCGACGTTCTTTTCGAGATTGCCCGTGTAGTAGCTCGTGCATGCGTCGAGGCGGAAGCCGTCGCAGTCCATCTCGGTGAGCCAAAACTCCATGATGCCGGTCAATTCCTCCCGCACGGCTCCGCTGTCGAGGTTGAGATCGGGCATGTTGGAATCGAACTGACCCTCGTAGAACATGCCGTCGACGCCCGCGACGGGGCAATAGCCGCTCAGTTGCCGCTCGGAGAAATTGTAATATTCGAGATAGGCGGCGTCCGCGCCCTCCGTCTCCCCTTTTTGCAGTGCGGAGACGGCGCTCTTGAACCATGCGTTCGCGCCCGAGGTGTGATTGAACACCATGTCGACGATGACGTTGATCCCGCGGGCATGGGCCTCACGGACAAGCTCTTTCATGTCGTCGTTCGTGCCGTAATCCTTCTCTACCGTGTAGTAATCGACGACGTCGTAGCCGTGGTAGGTCGTCGACTCGCAGACGGGCATGAGCCAGATGCCGTTGTAGCCCATTTCCTCGATATAGTCGAGCTTTTGGGTCACGCCTTTGAGGTCGCCGATCCCGTCGTCCCCCGAATCGAAGTAGGAGCGGACGAAGATCTCGTACCAATTCCGGTAGTTGTCGTCGAGAATGTTGAGGGAGCCGCCGTTCCCGCCGCAGGCCGCGGGGAGAAGCAGGGCGGCAACGCATAAGACAGCCGTAAAAAATTTCTTCATGCGACCCTCACTTGACCGCGCCGCTCGAGACGCCCTCGACATAGTATTTCTGCATGCTGAGGAAGAGCGCGCTGATGATGGCGCCGACGATGGTCGCGCCCGCGCAGAACACGGTGAAGTTCTCGCTGAACGAGCTATTTTCCGCGTTGATGAGGCGGTACAGACCGAGGGCGACGGTGTATTTGTTCGCGTCGTTGATGATGGTGTTGACGAAGATGAAGTCGCACCACGGCGAGATGAAGGACGTGAGCACCGTGTACACGATGATCGGCTTTGCGAGCGGGATCGTGACCCGCCAGAAGATCGTCCATTGGGACGCGCCGTCGAGGATCGCCGCCTCTTCGAGAGAGCGGGGAAGCGTATCGAAGAATCCCTTACAGATGTAGTACGACAGCCCCGCGCCGCCCGAGTACACGAGAATGAGCGCGAACAGAGAGTTGGTGAGCCCCATCGCCTTGAGAATGAAGTAGACGGCGATCATGCTCATGAATCCCGGGAACATGCCGAGCACGAGCAAAACGTTCATGAGCGGCTTTCTCAGTTTGAAGCGCATGCGCGAGAAGGCATAGCTCACCATGAGGATGAACATGGTCGTGAGCGCGCACGAGCAGATCGCGACGAGGAAGGTGTTCATGAGCCATCTGAAAAACTGCGTTTCCTTGAACAGGGTCACAAAGTTGTCGAAGCCGAGTTTGAGGTCGGACGGAAAGAGCTGATAGATGATGCCCGTGGAGGGCTGGACGCGGAATGCCGTGTAGAGCAGGTACACGATGGGGAGCACCCAAAGGGTGCCGAGCACGGCGAGCGCGATATAGATGAGGGTATTGGAGATGATGTCGCCGATCTTCTGTCCGCCCGCCTCATAGAGAAGCCCCCAGAAGTCGATGAACACGCCGACGCCGAAGAGACCGAAGGTCAGAAGGTACAAAACTGCCATCCCCCAGCGTTCCTGATAGAATTTGTGTGCGCCGGACTCGCCGAGGAAGAGGCAGAGCAAGAGAGCGGTGAGCTTTTCTTTCTTTTCTTTCTTTTCCTTCTTTTCCCTGTCTTCGCGGACGGTCATATTACGGGTTTCTTCCATTACTGGTAGTCCTCCTCGTTTTTCGTCGCTTTGGAGCGGTTGAAGGTGATGAGCGAAAGCGCCGCGCTGATCACGAAGATGATGATGCCGATGACGGAGGCGAGATTATACTGCGGGTTCACATCCGTCGTGAGACGGTAGAGCCAAGTGACGAGCAAATCGGTCGCCTGCGCCTTCGCACCCGCGCCGTAGTTGATATTGTCGACAGGCCCGCCTCCCGACAGCAGCCATATCACGTTGAAATTGTTGATATTGCCGACGAACTGCGTAATGAGGTAGGGCGTGGTGACGTGCAGCATGTACGGCAGCACAATGTTGATGAACATCTGCATGGGGTTCGCGCCGTCGAGCTTGGCGGCTTCGTACATCTCCGCGGGAATGTTCATGAGAATGCCCGAACACATGAGAATGGTATAGGGAATGCCGATCCACATGTTGACGACGATGATGGTGATCCTCGGAATGATCGCCCAATGGGAGCTGTCGCCCAGCCACAAGATCTTCGTCCCCAAGATGACGTTGAGAATGCCGTCCGCGTCGAGGATCTTGTTCATGAGAAGCAAGGTGACGAACTGCGGCACCGCGATCGCCAAGACGAAGAGGGTGCGCCAGAACATTTTGAGCTTGATCCCCTTCTTGTTGATCATGAGGGCGAGGATCATGCCGAAGAAATAGTTCGTGAACGTTGCGAAGAACGCCCAGATGAACGTCCAGACGAGCACGCGCAGGAAAACGAGCAAAAAGTCCAAGCCGCCGCTGCCGATGGAGAAGATCTTGCTGAAATTCGCCATGCCGACCCAATCGAAGAGCTGTCCGGGCGGGGTATGGCTGAAATCGTAGTTGGTGAAGGCGATGAGGATCATGAAGATGAGCGGCATCACCGTGAACACGAGAAGCCCGAGCATCGGAAGCGCGAGGAGGAGCGCGTAGAACTTTCTATTGATGAGCTGGGCGCAGTCCTCTTTGAAGGTGGAGACCTTGCCGCACTCGCGCAGATATTCCGCGCCGTTCAGATCGCCGTTTTCCGAATACAGGTAGAGGCAGTGGACGGGCGGCTCCTTCGTGTAGATATTCTCGTCGCGGAGGAACTCGGCGTACGTCCCCTTCTTTTTGTCTTGCCCCATGCCCTTGAAGATGAGCGTTTGGAGGCTGCCAAAGCGGTCTCCCTCCCGAAGCTCCGATATGGGAACGCGCTCTCCGTCGATCTCGACGGACGCGCCCTCACAGTTCCCCGAAAGGTAAACGCGCACGCGCCCGCCCTGCATGGCGATCGCGCGGGAAGAGAGCTTCATGGAGCAGGCGCCCTGCACGAGCTTGGTCTTGGTATCGAGGAAGAGCTGCGGCGCGGCTTTCGCGGCAATGTTGCGCAGTTTGTCGTTTTTGATATTGCCGCTGACGTTCATGAACCAAACGGCGACGAAGAGCAGGAGCACGATGAGAGAGACGACGCCGTACAGCAGGATGAGGAAGCTGTTGTCGCCCTTCGTGTATTCGTATGCCTGCGTCGCGTCGTTCCATTCCTGCCCGCCGAGGGTCGTGCCGAGGTCGCCCAAATGCCAGATATAGGGGCCGCCGAACAAGGCCATGTAGAGAACAAACAATACCTCGAGAAGGAAGTAGATGATCCCCTTTCCGTACTGCCCGCGCATCATCTGTCCCACGCCCATGAAAAGGCAGGAGATCTTCGTTGCGGCGGAGCCGTGCACGACGGAGAGCACGAAGTCCTTCACTTTGCGCCACATGCGCGTGAAGAAACCGCCTTCCCCTTTTGCCGTCTTTGGCACAGTTTTCGTCGAAATATCCATAATTTATCTCCCGAATAAAGGTATGCGGGGGCTGAACGCCCCCGCAAGGAGTTCCGTCCGTTATGACGGCTGTTTCTCAAAACCCTTTACGAGCGCGTCGAGTTGCGCCTTAGCGTCAAAGCCCGCGGGGTCGGCGAGCGCGTTGAGCATTGCGGTGCCGAGGCCGCCCATAGGCGTCCAGAAGTCGCCGGGCACATTCTTCTGCGAATGCGTGAAGGGAAGCTGCGCGCTGATCGCCTTTGCGCAGTCGTCCGCCGTCACCTTCGGGTCGTTCTTCGCTTCCTTGTTGGTGGGGACGAAGCCGCGCGCGTCGAAGTGCTTGAGCTGGTTCTCTTTGTTGGTGTAGAACTGCGCAAATTCGAGCGCGTCCACCATGTTGGGAGAGTGCTTGGAGACGCCGAGCAGTTTATAGCCCGCAAACGATCTGAGCTGGACCTGCTCCCCGTCCAACGTGTAGGTGGGAAGTTTCGCGACGCCGAAGTTGTCGCCGAGGTACTGCTGCACCTGCGCCTTGTTCCAGATGCCGCTCGCACCCGCGATCGCCGTGCCCGTCTGGAAGCCCGCGATGAGCTTGCTGTCGTTGGAGTCCGCCTTGAAGCCATCCTGCAGTACATAGCCCCAGAGCGCGTTGGTCACGGCAAGCCCCTCGTCGCCGCCGAACGTCGTGGTGACGGAGAGCTCTTCGAGCCTGTCGCCGAGGGTGACTTCATAGTCGAGCCCCGCGCCGAAATAGAAGGCGGAGACGTACCAGCCGTCGTCGGTGGGATAGTAGAACTGATTGTCCTTGTCCGCTTTCGCCAAAATACCGTCGAGCGTCTTGACGTCGTCCTCAGTGAGCTTGCTCTTGTCGTAGTAGAGGAAGAAGGTGTTGTCGGTGTAAGGGAAGGCATAGGTCTGCTCTTCGCCGCCGATGGTGATCGTCGCGGAATCCACGGCGTCCGCCTCGTTGTTGTCCTTGATCCATTGCAGACGGTCGCCGCCGATGCGGGCAAGCGCGTCGCCAATGATGAGCTTGTTGATCTGATCGCTCGCGAACGAGAATACGTCGGGCGCGTTCTCAACGTCGTTGAGGACTTTGGTCGCCGCGTCCCCTTCGCCCTGAATGCCGAATTGGAACTTATACGTCTTTTCGGGGTGCGCGGCCTGGAAATCCGCCGCCACCTGCTTTGCAAATTCATGGTCCGCCTCGGGGCACCAGACGACGAGGGTCGTCGCCTTTCCGCTGTTGTTGCCGCCGTTGCCGCCGCCGCAGCCCGCCAGAGCGGAGACCATGCCGACCGTCATGCACGCGCCGAGCGCGACTGCCAAAATTTTACCGAATTTTTTCATTTTGACCTCCTATGGAGCCGAAACTCCCTTCCCGCTTTTGCGGGGAGGGAAGTCTCGTTCTTCTTTGCTTTACGCCTTCTTAGCAGCCGTGAGCGTCATACCCTCACCGATGGTCAGCGTGAAAGTGTAGGTGCCGGCTTCGGTGATCTCAAGGTTGCCGTCTCTGCCCGCGGGATTCACGGACGCCCAATCCTTAGCACCTAAGATGGAGCAGCCGAACACAGCCTTGAATTCAGCAAGGGTACCTTTGTTCATATAGGTGAAATCTGCGGAAACGTCGGTGACTTCATAGTCGCAGGTATAGGTGTTGTCCGCACTCTTCGTCAGCTTGGGAGAATTTGCCGAAACGGTGAACTCGACCTTCTCGTCGCCGATCTTAAGGGTGCCTACGAGGTAGTAGTCGCAGACCTCGACTTCGACCTTATCCGTCGCAACGGTGTAGCGAATGCCATAGGTCTTGCCCGCAGGGAGATGGATATTGCCCGCGCCCATGCCTTCGGCTTCGATCGTGATGCCCGTGTCGGTGCCGATGATGCCATCCTCGGAGCCGCCGATATAAGCCTTGTTGATCTTGTTATACACCTTAAAGACAACTTCGGTTTCCGCCGTGATGAAGCCGCTCCAGGTAGCCTTGTCCTGCGACTCCGTCATCGCAACGAGGTCATCCTCCGTCCACCCGTTGATACCGATGAACGCCATGTCATGGGTCTTTTCGAGGGCCTCGATGCCTTCGATGAACTTGAATTCGATCACGTTGTTGGAGGGATCGCTGGGATACGTCGTGAGTTTGATCTCATACTTGCCGTCTTTCCCTTCCGCGAGCTTGGCGTTCCAACCGAGGGGGCTGTCGCCGAAGCCTTTGGCCGCCTGGAATACAATGGCACCCGTGCTGTCCTTTACAACATAGTATTGAGGATCGGTGGCCTCTTCGCTGTTCTGTTCGCAGCCTTTGAAATAACCGATACCCATCTGCGCATCCCAGAAGTTATCGTTGGTCTTGGGGCTGTGGACGATCTGAAGCTCGTCGCCCGCATACAATGTAACTTCGATGGTGTAGATGTTCGCTTTGTCGGCGGTCTCATCTTTCGTGAGTTTGAGTTCGGGCTTGTATTCTTCAGCCCAGCTGCTCGCACTCATGCTGCCGCTGCCGCTACCGACGAGGTAATACTCATTGGTATCCGCAACGAACTCGCTGGAGAGCCACTTGGAGAAGATATCGGTATCCTCTTCGAGGGTCTTGGTGAAGTCGAAGGCGGTGGTGAGGGAAGCCTCTGCGAACCAACCCTTGAACTCATAGCCCTCTTTCTCGGGCGTCCATTCGGTCACTTTCGAACCCTTTTCGACTTTCTCGACCTTGAGTTCGTTGCGGCCGTCGTACCACGTCACGGTGACTTTGTTGCCCTCATTGTTGCACGCGGCAAAAACTGCCGTCATCGAGATTGCCATAGCGAGCGCCATGAACAAGCCCAGCCACTTCTTTGCTTTCATGTTTTCTTTCCTCCGATATTTATTTTCGCATTTTCTGCGATATCGACCTTTTTTCCGCCGCCCTGCGGCGGCTCCGTTAATGTTTTTTAGGTATTTGTGGGCAAATACCTAAGCAAGAGGACGTCCTCTTGCCAAAATATGAAAATTTTTTTCAGTGATTACATTTTACCACGCATGGCAAAAACTGTCAACTGTTTTTTTCGAAAAAAGATTGCTTTTTTCACATTTTGCTATAAACGTAACAAGAAATCGGCGAAACCGTTTGCGTTCCTGACAAATTGCTCTCGATCGCCGCCGCCCCCGCCTGCGTGCCGTTGGCGTAGAGCGCCCAGCTCCCTTCGGGCAGATCCACCGTCTTTGCCGTCTTTTCGGCGTTGTAGACGATGAGAAGCTGCGAGGAACCGTCCGTGGGAAGGGTCATCGTGAACGCGAGGAACGCGCCTTCCGCCTTGACGAGGTTGCAGACGTTGTAGCCCTGCCCCATCGTCGTCGCGCTGCGGAGCACGGGGAACGCCTTTCTGAGCGCGATGAGCCCCTTGTAGTACTGCATCATGCGGTACTGGTCGGACGTTTTTGTGAGGAGATCCCAGCGGAGGTTGTTCACCTCGTCGGACGCGTTATAGCTGTTCTCGTTGTAGGTGCCGTCCGCGTTCTTCTTCTGGCGGAGCATCTCTTCGCCCGCCTGCATGAAGGGAATGCCGAGCGCGGTCTGCACGATCGCCGCCGCAAGACGGTTGTAGGCGAGACGGTCGGCAAGCGTGTCCTCTCCCTCGCCATAGATGTGGCAGATGCGGTCGTAGAGGGTGTTATTGTCGTGCGCGGAGGCGTAGTTGACGACGTTGGTGGGGTTGTAAGACTCCCAGCCGTTGCTGTTTTTGGTGCCGAACACCGCGTCGTTGACGCCGCCGTTGACGCCGAAGCGGATCGCCGACGAAGCTCCCGCCTTTGCGCCCGTCGCAAAACCGACGTCATTGATATCGAACACGGAGCCCTTGATCGCGTCGCGGATGACGTCGGAGAACATGGCGACGCCGTTGGTGTGGTTCTTGCTGTCCCCGCCCACGCTGCCGTTGAGCTTTTTCAGATTGGCAAGGACGCTTTGGCTGCCCGCGGGGAGGGTGCTCGTGCCGCCCGTCCACCCCTCGCCGTAGAGGAGCGCGTTGGGGTTCTTTTCGTGCACCGCCGTCTCGATCTTCTGCATGGTGGCGACGTCGTGAAGCCCCATGAGGTCGAAGCGGAAGCCGTCCACATTGTACTCGTTCTGCCAATAGGTGACGGAATCCACCATGAAGCGGCTGAACATGTAGCGGTCGGAAGCCGTCTCGTTCCCGCAGCCCGAACCGTTGGAAGCCGTGCCGTCGCCGTTGAAACGGTAGTAGTAATAGGGCACGATGCGATTGAAGTTAGAATCCAGCCCGCTCGTGTGGTTATACACGACGTCCATGATGACGCCGATGCCCTGCGCGTGGAGGGCCTGCACCATCTGCTTGAACTCCCGCACGCGGACGGAACCGTCGGCGGGGTCGGTCGAATAGCTCCCCTCGGGCACGTTGTAGTTCTCCGGGTCATATCCCCAGTTGAAGCCCTCGCCCTTGCTCTCGTCCACCGTGGCGAAGTCGAAGGAGGGCAGAAGGTGGACATGGGTGATGCCGAGCTCTTTGAGATAGTCCACGCCGACGGGGATGCCGTTCTCCGTGAGACCCGTTTCGGTGAAGGCGAGGAACTTGCCCTTATACTTGGACTGCGAGATCTTGTTGGAGAAGTCGCGCACATGCACTTCCCAAATCTCGGCGTCGGTGTAGTTTTCGAAGTTCTCGGGGACGAAAACCTCGTCCGTCCAGCCATCGGGATCGGTGGACGCGAGGTCGAGGATCATGCCGCGGTCGCCGTTCAGACCCGCCGAGACCGCGTAGGGGTCCACCGCCTCCTGCACGCCCGCGGACGTGGACACGGTATAGGTGTAATACTTCCCCGAGAGGTCGGCGTTCTCGGAATATGTCCAGACGCCCTTCTCCCCTTTCGTCATGGGCACGGTCCTTTCCGCGCTGCCCCCGTCGCCCTCCGCAAAAAGGTTGAGCTTGACGTCGGACGCCGTGGGCGCCCAGAGATAGAAGTTCGTCTTGCCGTCTGCGATCCTGACGCCGAGCTCGCCGTCGTAATTGTATTCCGCGGCGAACTCCTCGCTCGAAAAGTAGGTGAGAGGCATGACGGGCGCGGGGTCGCCGAACCCTTCGACCGTGAGCAGGTAGGAGCGGGTGAGATCGAGGGGCGCGGCCGTCTCGATGACGCCGTTCGCGTTGTTGGAAGTCACGCTCTTGAGGGCGACTTCTTTCCCGTCGCCGTCGGTGAGCGAGATCTGCTCCGCCGTGAGGCTGACCGCCGTGCTGAGCACATATTTGATATGGGTCAGATCTTGCAGATCCGCAATGTCGATGTTCTTGATCTCTTTCAAGGTGAGCCCTCCGTCGTCGCTGACATAGGACTTGGCGTCTCCCGACTTCGTGTAGATGACCGTCTCCCTCTCTTTGAGCGAGACGAAACGGTCGCTGTCCGTGCCGTCTTTGGTCGCCGTCCCCCACGAATCGCCGCCCGGATCCGAACAGCCCGTTCTGATGATGAAGCCGACCTGACGGATATCCTCGGGCACGTTGACGACGACTTTCGCGCCGTAGGTGCACTCGTGCATGAGATAACCCCTGCCCGCGACTTCGCCGTACCACAGCCAGATGTCGCAGCCCTCGTACCCTCCCGCGCGGGAGTAGTAGATAGTGAGCTGCTTCATCCCGTCCTCGAGGGGGAGGGTGTACTCGTCCTTCGGCCCGTCCTCTATGTCGGGAGCGGGCGGTTGGTTCCCTCCGTTGCACGCGCTGAACGCAAAGAGCATGGCGAGCAGAACGGAGAGGATCGCTGCAAAATGTTTTTTCATACCATATATCCCCTTTTAAGATTTTCGGTTCAGAGTTTGGGCGCTCTCCCGCTCTCCGCCGCGAGCGTTCTGAGCCGCGCCCTGAGATTGGAAGAGAAATCGGACGTCCGGAAACGGTACGACCAGTTGAGGGGCGAAACTTCGGACGGGCGGTTGATCCTGCCCTCGTCCCCCATGTAGAGCGCGTCCTGCAACGGAAACAGGACGGCCTCGGCGGGGCTGGCGTACAGAAGCCGCATCACGGTGCGGCAGAGCGCGCGGTCGCTCGTTCCTTTGAAGGGCACCCCCGCCTTCACGCACTCCGAGCGCAGGTCGCGGAGCATCCGTTCCCGCTCTTCCCCCTGCATGCCCGCAATGCGGGAATAAAGGGTGAGATTGTCGTGCGTGCCCGTGTAGGCGAAGAACCGCCCCGTATAGTTGGAGGGCTTGTGCTCGTTGTAGCGGTTGCCGTCGAAGGCGTGCTGGATGATCTTCATGCCGGGATAGCCGATCGCGTCGATCCCCCGCCGCACCTCGTCGGTGATGAGCCCGAGGTCCTCCGCCACGATGGGCGCGTTCTCCAAGCCCGCGAACAGCTCCTTGCCCGGGCCGCGGTTCCACTTCCCGTTGCGGGCGTCCTTTTCCCCCGCGGGGACAGAATAATAGCGGACGAAACCCATGAAGTGGTCGATACGCACGATATCGTAGAGCGCGAGGGCGTTTGCGACGCGCTGCCTCCACCACGTATAGCCCGTTTCTTGCATCTTCGCAAAGTCATAGACGGGATTGCCCCAGAGCTGCCCCGTTTCGGAAAAGGCGTCGGGCGGGACCCCCGCTTGCTCGGCAGGTTCCCCCCTTTCGTCCAAAACGAAGAGCTCGCGGCGGTACTTCCACATCTCCACGCTGTCGCGCGAAACGTAGAAGGGCATATCTCCCACGATGGAGATCCCCCGCCCGTTCGCGTACGCTTTGAGCTGCCGCCACTGTTTCAGAAAGAGGTACTGCGTGAAGGTGTAAAATTCCACCTCTTCGGCATGTTCCCCCGCGAAGGCGGCGACCTTTTCCGCGTCGTATTCGGCATACTCCCCCCACGCGTCGAAGGGCGCGCCGCCGTGGGCGTCTTTGAGCGCCGAAAAGACGGCGTAATCGCGGTATGCTCCGCCGCGCACAAACGCCTGCCATTCGGACATGGTACGGTCAAAACGTGCGAACGCCTTTCTCAAAAGCGGGATGCGGTAGCGGTAGAGCCTGCCGTAATCCACCCGTTCGCCGCCCCAGTCGACCGCCTGCACTTCCTCTTTGGTGAGGAGCCCGTCGCGGATGAGAAAATCGAGGTCGATGAAGTACGGGTTGAGCGCGTCCGCGGCGCAGCTCTGGTACGGACTGTCGCCGTACGCCGTCGGTTGCAGCGGAAGCACCTGCCAGAGCGAACAGCCCGCGTCCCGCAGGAAGTTCACGAAGCGGTAGGCGGCGCGCCCGAGCGTCCCGATCCCGTACGGAGAGGGAAGCGAATAGACGGGCATCAGGATCCCTGCGGCCTTCTTCATCGTTTCCCCTCCTTCGCGTTTTGTACCATCATATCATGTTTTTTATAAAAACGCAAGCGATTTTTTTCGAAAACTGAGAAAACTTTCTATTTTATGCAAAAACCTTTCTTTTTTCGAAAAGAAGCCGACGGAAAAAGGTTGACACAGGTCTGTTTTTTTGTTATAATCGAATGCGTTATGACGATCACGGATATTGCCAAAGAACTCAATCTATCCATTTCCACCGTCTCGAAGGCGCTCAACGGCTCCTCGGACATTTCGGGCAGCACCAAAAAGCTCGTGTGCGAATATGCGCAGTCGGTGGGCTATCAATCCCGCAAAGCCTCGTCGATCGTGGGCAGGCTCGCCGTCCTCTGGGGCAAGGAACCGCAGGAGAGCGGTCCCCTTTCCGTCATTGCGGACGCCTTCTCCCGCGCGGCTTCCAACGCCCGCTATATCGTCGTCTCCAAAGTCATCGAAGAGGATTTCGACCTCAACGACTATCTCGCGGGGAACCGCTTCGGAGGCGCGCTCCTGCTCGGCATCAACTTCCGTTCCCGCATCTATTCCCAGCTCAAAAAGACGAAGTACCCGCTCGTGCTCGTAGACAACTATCTCGCGGGCAATCCCCTCATCTCGGGAGTGGGCAGCGACAATATCCATGCGGTCGAGGAAGCGGTGGACTATCTCGTCTCCCTCGGGCACGAACACATCGCCTTCTTGGGGGGAGAACGGGAATCCCTCGTCGGCGCGGAGCGGCTCGCGGGGTACATTTTGGGGCTCGCGAAGAACAGCATCGAATACCGTTATGACCTGACATACTTCGGCGACTATTCCGCACAGGCGGGCGTTGACGCGGCGGAGTACTATCTGCAATACGGCAAGGAGTTCACGGCGATCATCTGCGCCTCGGACGTGATGGCGGGCGGGTTCGTCGCACGCATGCGGGAAGCGGGAAAACGGGTCCCCGACGACGTCTCCGTGATCGGATACGACGACATGGGTGCCCCCGGATTGGAACTTACGACGATCAGGCAGGACTTCGAGAGGACGGGCGAACTCGGCTTCACCGCCCTCGCGGGGATCATCGGGGGCGTGCCCGCACAGCGCGCGATCGTGGAGACGGAGCTCATCCCCCGCCGTTCCACCCGAAGGCTGAACTGAGGCGTGCGGGGCGGTTTCTCCCAAAAAGTTTTTCGTCAAATCTCGGAAACTATGTGTAAAAACGGTTGCATTTTTGCGCGGATTGGGGTAAAATAACCTTGTTGCAGAAATGGCGGAGTGGTTGAACGCGCACGATTCGAAATCGTGTTATGCAGGAATGTATACGGGGGTTCGAATCCCTCTTTCTGCGCCAGAAAC
>CANQTD010000004.1 GCA_947626685.1 uncultured Clostridia bacterium
TACGTCACCCTGCCCCGCCCGCACATTCTTTTGTCGTCGAAGGGCGGCACGAGCCGCAGGCGAAGTAGCTCGTCGAATGGGTGTCCACATTATAATAAGGATATGTTTCGACAGGCTCAACATGACGTGTTTTAATCGTACCCACCTCAGTCCGCGATGCGGACAGCTCCTCCTCGGGAGGAGCCGAGAGGGTTGGTGCGCGGACAGCTTCCCCGAAGGGGGTGAGTGGATCTTTAAGATACACTCGCTACGCTCGGTATGAGGGATACACCCCCTCAGTCCGCGATGCGGACAGCTCCCCCAAAGGGGGCGCCGAGAACTTCTCCATGAGCCAAGATGAAAAAATTTTCCTCTCCGGGGACGGAGGGGGATTTTTTTGCCCTCAAAACGTGAAAATTGTTTCACAAAGAAAATCTTTTTCACGCAGAGGCTTGATTTTTTCACGAATTTTGTAAAGCACTTACATAAAATCGGCGGGAAAAGGGAAATTTTTCCGTGAAAAAATAAAAATTTTTTTCAGAACCTATTGACAAAAGGGGCAAAGAGGAGTACAATAACACTACCAAAGTATCTCTCGCAATGGGCGAAGCGCGCTCTTTTTGCCCGCGGGAGAGCACCGCGCCCCGCTCCGTCATAAATATAATAGGAAGAAGGCGCGCACCCCCGCAAGGGGAAGCAAAAAAGGCGATATCGCACAAAGTGCGAAAAAATATCCGAGGAGGAAATTTATGAAAAAACTGTTGGCACTATTGCTCGGTTCCGTGATGGCGGCGACGATGGTCGCGGGCCTTGCGGCGTGCAACAAAGACAAGCCCGGCCCCGACAAGCCCGGCCCCGACAAGCCCGGCCCCGGCCCCACGGTAGACGACGAAAAGGCGCCCCGCCGTGCCGATACCCGCGAGGCCGCTTACGAGGCTTACGACTATAACAATGAGCTCGTAGGTTCGTACAAGACGATCGCAGACGCGATCAACGCGACCGTCGAGGCCGATCTCGACTTCATGGAGGACGAAGAGATCGCAGACGGCAGCAAGGGCGGCTACGTCATAAAGAAGGGCGGCACCAAGCACCTCTTTGACAACAAGAAGGGGTATGCGGAAGGCAACTCCGATATCTATTGGTACTACGTCAACGGCAGCGAGCTCGCGGGCTTCAACTGCTGGGACAACACGGGTACCGACGCAGACTCGATGGGCATGATCACCAACTCGAAGGTCATCACCCACCAGACGACGAACATGGGTCTCAGCTCCGTGCAGTCGTGGAACGGCTACGGCGTTCTCGACGAACACGGCAAGGAGCTCGACACCGTCGTCCAGTCGTGGGAGCTCGGCAACGCGATGGACGCGAGCGTTCTCACGTTCCCCGTCCGCAAGCAGGGCGTTGCGGGTCTCAAATATGAGATCGACCTCTCCGAGATCCAGATCACGCCCCCTTACGCCGGTTACGAATACCCCGTGTATGCGTTCATCGGCTTCTACGCATGGCAGGATTACTATGTCGTTGCGAACGGCATCGCCTGCGACACCGAGACGGGCGTGTGGTATGAATATATCGGCACCTCGCGCGACGACTCCTTCTCCGACGTCGAATACAATCTCGGCGACCCCATCATGAAGTCCACGTGGACGGACCTCGGCGACAACGACGGGTATTGGACTCCCGACGCCGAGACCTTGACCCTTGAGATCAAGACGGTGAAGCAGTACGACGAACTCGACGACGAGAACTACTTCGAGGACCAATACAAGATCACGATCGACGGCGAAGTCAAATTCGAGACGCTGATCGACGCCGAAAAGGTCAACTCGGTCGCGACGGCCACCTACTCGCAGGACAACGGCTATGTGTTCACCGCGGGCCTCGATATCAAGAACGACATTGAGACGGGCGTGCGCGTGCAGAACGCGGACTACTTCAACGGCGCGAAGTTCCTCAACCTCGTCGTGTCGAGCGCGCAGGTCTACTTCCCCACGCTGGAAGAGCTCAACGACACCGAGGCGAAAGTCACCATCGACCCGCTCCTCAGAGGGAATTGGTACGATATGCTCCTCGCGAACGACACCGAGTCCGAGGGCACCTACGACTATACCATTCTTCAAACGTACGCCTGCACGACGTATGAAGCGAAGGACAGCGTCGACTACTACTCCTTCCGTTACGACGGGACGCCCGTCTCCGCGAACGAGCTCGGCGGTCTCCTCAAGACCTATCAGGATAAGATCAACGGCCTTGCGAACATGACGGCGGCGAACATCGACGAGTATCTCGACGACTACACCGAAGTCACGAAGTGGTACGGCCTCAACGCCAACCACGACCAAAGCTCGGGCATGCCCCAGCAATACCTCAACCTGCTCGACTTCTCGGTGTACGAAGCGTCCGTCTCCGTGTATGAGGAATCCCTCAACCTGAGCGACGAGGCGAAGGCGTTCATCGAGGCGTTCAAGACGCTCAGCCCCTGCACCGCGACGACGTATCCCTACGCCGGCTGGACGAGGCCCGAAGGCAGCGAAGAGCCCGTCGCAGGTTATTTCTGGGATGAAGCGCAGTACTTCGCCGAACTCTACGAGGATTTCAACGCCCTCGAAGAGGACGAGCAGAACAAGGTGCTCACCCGTATCAGCGAGGACAATTTCAACGATTGGGAACTCGCTTACACTTCCGTCAAAGCCTATCTCGAAAACGAAGAATACATGGCGAAGAGCTACAAGCTCGGCGCGATGAACATGGACGGCTCGTTCGTCACCTACACGGGCGAAGAAGCTCTCCAGAAGATCGTCGCCATCCTCTACAGGGTGAGGACGAACTTCTTCAAGAGCAGCGGCGCGGCGGGCGACTATGTGCTCGACTCCGACAGCCAGACGGGCTTCATGTATGAATTCCATATGCTCTTCCTCATGAAGATGATGGAGAAAGAGCAGGTAGAGCTTCCCGCCTTTGTCGACGCCATGATGGATCTCGTCACGAGCACCGCCCGTGCGCAGGGCTTTGTCAATGACTTCGACACCTATCTCTATCCCGTGCTCACCCTTGCGGGCGAGATCTACGCGAGACAGCAAAAGGGCGAATATGTATGGCTCGACGAGCACATCGCGGAAGTCGTCAACAAGTACATGATCGGCAGGACCTCGCTCGAAGAAACGGGCTTCAACTGGAACTGGGGGAACGGAAAGCACTACGGCATCCGCGACAGACTGACCAACTATGAGTACTACTTCGGCCTGCCCAACGGCGAGAAATCGGACGATGACGATATGGAACCCGCACTCCAGCTCATCTTCGACGTCGTGCTTGCGTGCGATCCCAACGCGAAAGTGCAGGATAGCAAATTCGGCTTCGAAGAGAAAGTCACCCCGCTCACCGAAGATCCCACCAAGACGGGCAGCGAAGCGGCGATCGCGGTCGTGAACGAGATCAAAGCCCTCACCGACCTTGCAAGCTACAGCTACCTCGGCTGGACGGCTCCCGAAGAAGCGGAGAGCAACGTCGGCTACCTCTTCACCGAACTCGGCGCCTTCCGCACCCTTGCGGCGAAGCGCGAAGCTCTCACCGTCATCGAAAAGGCGTACGTCAATGCGAACACGGTGGACTACAAGGCCAACTACGAGGCGTGGACGACGCTCTCCAACGAGATCGCCGCACTCGAAGAGACCAAAGAGAACTTCTGGACCAAGACCTTCGAAGTTCTGGAACCCGGCTGCAACAAGACGGCGAACAAGACGCTCACGGGCGAACAGGTCCTTGCGGAGATCTACAACGCAACCTACCTCGTCAAATCGGGCAAAGTGCTTTCGGGCATGGCCCACTATGACGAAAAAGACGGCGCGAAATCAATGACCCAACAGAGCGCGTTCTTCACCTCCATGTGGATCACGAAGCTGGTGCTCCTTGCGGAGGATGAGGGCGTCACCCTTCCCGCCACCGTCAAGGCCAACCTCGACGCCATCGACTACAACGCATTCTACACCAACCTCTACTATCCCGTCATGACCACCCTTGCGATCGCAGAGCGCATCTACAAGGAAGAGATCAAGACGATGGAGGACTTCACCGACGACGAGCTTGCCTTCCTCAACGAAGTGTGGACGGCGGGCTATGAGCAGAAAGGCCAGCTTGCCACCCATTGGAACGGCGACGGCAACAAGTTCAGCGGCTGGTGGGGCGACAGATCCCCGAAGTTCGTGCAGGATCTCGGCGGCACCATGACGAGCGGCGCAACGAAGGATCTCGTGAAGGACTACGTTGCAGTTCTCTCGAAATTCCTTTCCGACAACTTCTACACCATCAAAGATAACGGCTGGGGGACCACGGCGGACGAGATCCTCGCCGTCACCCTCACCGAGGACTCCCTCAAGGTCTTTGACGAATTCGGCAAGATCGGCAACCTCGATACTTACGTCGCGCTCGGCTGGAAGGCTCCCGCGGAAACCCCGATCAAGGGCTACCTTTACAGCGAAGCGGAATACTACACCAACACCATCAAACCTTTGATCAAAGCGCTCAGCCCCGAAGATCTTGTGACCGTCACGACGCTCGTCGGCGCGCAGAACATGGCGGATTGGGAAAGCCTTGCCGCCGAAGTGCTTGCATTCGACGCAGAACAGGCAGAGCTCATCATCCACGCCGCCGAAAGCGACAAACAGGATTCGAAGCAGAAAGATTACACGGTCGGCGAATCGCTCGGCGTGCTGCTCGACGCGATCGCAAGGGCGAAGGCCGCGGGCGAAAAGCTCGGCTTCGACAACGGCATCGACAAGGGCGTCTCCTTCCGTCCCTACTTCTTCTACTTCGAACTCGAGGGCATGGGCGTGGAGATCCCCACCGTCATCAAGACCCGCATGGAAGCCGTGAAGATGGAAGAGACGGCCGCCGAGAAGTTCGAGACGGATATCAAGTACATCATCGCGATCATGAAGCTCGCGAAGGCGATCGACGCGGACGCTGAGCATGTGCTCACCGAAGAGGAGATCAAGCTCGTCAACGACAATCTCGTCGGCAAAACGAAATTTGTGGACGGCGGTTTCAGCTGGGCTTTCACGAGTGATAGCAATTTCAAGGGCGACGTTGTGTCATATCACGGAAACTCGAAGGGCTACAAGTCCTACTTCGGCCTCACGAAGACCTTCGACGTCTATCAGGCGCTCGTGATCAACTACCTCGTCGAGAACTACGGCGCGACCGCATTGAAGTATGACCATGCTTCTGCTCCCGACGACTGTTTCATGGGCATCGAGGCTCCGATCACCGCAAAAGCGGAATGACCTCACCGCATCCCTCACTGAAAAGTGAGTGACATTCCTCCATACTCCCCCTCCCGCATTTGGGAGGGGGCACGGTGGGGGAAGGGGCCGCGCGGCCCCGCAGGGAACTCCCGCAAGGGAGAGCCCGAACCTTTCTCAACTTACCCTGCCACTCTCTTCCGTACCTCCCCCCCTTATAGCGGAAGAGAGGGCACTCCCGATCTTTCCCCCGACCCTCGTGGCGGGGGAAGGATGTCGGGACAAGGGGGGAATCCAAGTATCGGAGGAAATTTCAGTATGAAAAAATTCGTTTCTGTCGCGATCGCAGGCGTCCTGCTCCTTTCGGGGCTCTCCGTGGTCGCGGGATGTAATTGGGGCTCGGGAGAACAAAACGGCGACGGCATCAACTGGAACGTCGACCTCTCCAACCCGATCCCGCTCAGCGGCCTCTATCCCGATACGGGCATGAGTGCGTTCGGTAAGGACGACACCGCCAAGATCATCGAGCAGAAGACGGGCTATAAAATCACCTACACGGAGCTCGGTGCAAACGCGGACAACGACGTGAACGACTTCGTCCTCAACCGCGTGAGATACGACTTCATGAAGCTCACCGAGGCGCAGTACCACCCGAAGGTCGCCGACCATTCCCTGCTCGACCTCACCGAGCTGCTCGAAAAGACGGAATCGGGCAAGATCCTGTATCAGCTCATCAACCTCATGGACTACGGCTGGGACCCCGTCACCACCTATGACGCGGACGGCACCAAGCATATCTATGGCATTCCCGACTTCGGCTATGTCTCCATGACCGATTCCGCCATGATCTGGAACAGGGACCACCTCGCCCAGATCGGGTTCGAAGAGAAGTACCCGGACACCGAGAACGGGCTCCCCGAGACGGTGGAGCAGGTGACCTGGGCGCTCAACACCTTGCAGGAGCACTTCGGAAGCAACAAGTCGTATCACGCGCTCGGGCTTCCCGGCAACAACTCCAACGAGATCGTCCAGCTCAAGGGCGCGTTCGAAGTTCCGTTCCAATTCTATGTCGATGAAAACGGCAAGATCCAGCAATACGTTTTCAGCGAAAACACCACGAACTACGCCCTCTACATGGGGAAACTGCGCAAGGCGGACATTTTGTCCTCCGCATGGCAGAACGAACAGCAGAGCACGCTCAACCAAAACTTCGCAAAAGAAAATTACTCCTGCGTGTTCACGAGCTATTGGCACATGATCCCCCTCTACAACGCGATCATCAGCATCAACCAGATCCCCAAGAAGCTCGGGATCCCCGAATCGTCCTTCGTCAAGATCGGCAGCACGGGCAACTACACGCCCGAGAGCTATAAGATCGTGAAGGAGCAGATCCTCGGCTGGCAGCTCCGCGTCCGCGGCGACGGCACAGACGGCTCGGTGAACCAGGAGAAAGCGCGCATCGAGGGCGGCTCGGCGGGCGTCTCGTACTACACCGTCATCCCGTGGTACATGGCGGACACCGCGCTCTACACCATCGACTTCCTCGCGAAGAAAATGATCTACTTCGCCGAATTCTACGGCGGCAACGGGCTCAGCTTCGAAGATCAGGAGCAGTACGGCAGCGTCGACAACTTCCCCGCAGACACCCATTGGTATGAGATCGAAGCGCCCGAGGGCGCGCCCACCGCAGAGGACTGCGCGCAGATGGTCGCCAAAGGCAAGAATATCGACGACATCGAGGCGAGGTTCAACGACTATGAGGACCTCGACAACCGCGTCGTGTTCCTCGCGCCCTACGAGTTCAGCTACACCCGCTACTACAACCTCGACCCCGCAGACGGCAACATTCTCAGCAGCGACCCCGCAAAAGTCGGCACCGAAGAGGTCACCGTCTCCCACGAGGGCATGTGGGTGCAGCTCACGGAGCGTTATATCGACCATATCAACAACAATTCGCAGTACTGCAACGGCACCAACGCAGTTTCGGCGCGCGCGCTCTTCCACCTCCGCGAGACGGGCTTCGGCGCATGGCGCGTCATCGTCCCCACCGACGATACCCTCATTCTCAACCCGATGGCGATGTGCCCCGCGTTCGAGCATTGGGCGCCCGTGTCCATTCTCTGCCGCACCGACCTCAAGAATGCGATCTCGCAGGCGATCGACGCGGCCGCAAATCCCCGTCTCGACCCCGTGGCCGTGCTCAACAACGCACGCACCGCCGCCCGCGAGTCGTCGTATGCGAAGATCAACGGCGAAAGGTACTACTATTGGTCGGATACCATCAGCGATGAGATGACCGAGTGGTACAACACAGTCAAGCTCGGCCGCGACTGATCCCTTAGAGAGAAATTTCAAGATCAGGTGCCGCGGGCACATACAGCGAGGTGAATTTTTATGAAAAATAACCTGCAATACACGCAAGAGACCCCTGCCGCGCAAGCGGTAGGGGCTCCCGCGGAGGAGCTCGAGATCAAGGCTCCCCCCAAAAAAGACCAAAAGAAGCCGGGATTTTGGCGAGACCAGTGGAAACGCATCAAGAAGTATAGGAAACTCTTGTGGTTTTTGATTCCTGCCGCTGCGTTCACGCTGGTCTTTTCTTATCTCCCCATGATCGGCATCCTGTTCGCGTTCAAGGGGCCCGACTTCAACCTGTTGGCCCCGACCAATCTCGGCGTCACGGAGAACCTCATCTATCAGACGCTGTTCAAGAGCTGGACGTTCCAGAATTTCATCGATATCTTTGCGGATGAGACGATGCTGCTCGCGGTCACCAATACGCTGATCATCAACGTGATCCGCCTCGTGATCTGCTTCCCGCTCTCCATCCTCATCGCGGTCATGCTCTCCGAGCTCAAAAACCAGACGCTCTCGAAGTTCATCCTCATCATCATCACCATTCCGAACTTCCTCTCGTGGGCGATCGTCATCGGTATCTGGTCGGGCTTTTTGCACCCCGATACGGGTTTCTTCGGCGTTTGGCTCAAGAGCGTCGGCATCGACAACATGATGGCGCTCGACAACTGGTTCAAGCCGCTCGTCGTGTTCCTCTCCGCGTGGAAGGGCGCGGGGTGGGGGTGCATCCTCTTCTATTCGGCGATCATGTCCATCGACAAGACGTATTATGAATCCGCCACTCTCGAGGGAGCCAACAAGTTCCAAAAGATGTGGTATCTCACCCTTCCGTCCATTTTGCCCACCATCGCGCTCATGCTCGTGCTCAACATCTCGGGCATGATGTCGGTCGGCTTCGAACAGGTCTGGACGATGATGAAGGCGAACTCCGCGCTCGTGGATTCGCAGATCACGCTGGATACCTATATCTACAACCTCACGCAGATCCACCCCAGCGACATTCCCTTCCCCACTGCGCTCGGCGTGTTCAACGGCGCGATCGCGCTCATCTTGATGCTCGTCGGCAACGCGATCACCACCAAGACGCTCAAACGCGGGCTTTGGTAAGGAGGTAAGGCATATGGATCAAACGAATGTATCCCGCGCATACGAAGCGCCGCAGGAACGGCAGAAAGGGGGCGACGTGTATTTCACGCTCACGGTGACGCTCACCGTTCTGCTCGCTTTCACGGCGGCCGTGATGATCGTCATCGCCATTCTGCTCGGCACGGGGGTGATCCCCGCCGCGGTCTGGTCGGTCGTTCTGCTGTCGGTGTTCGGCGTCCTCTTCCTCGCCCTCGGCGGCTGGTTTATCGTCATTCTGAAAAAGACGCATAAGATCATGCTCGGCATCGCCCGCGCGGTCGCGGAGAGGGGAGAGACGGTGTACCTCAACCTGACCAAGCAGGAGAAGCGCGCGCTCCACATTGCGAACAATATCCGCGAGAGCGTGTTCGACGTCGTGCTCGGCGTCCTCAACGTCGTGCTCCTCTTCTTGGGCGTGTTCCTCATCATCCTCCCGCTGCTCAACTACTTCTCGCTCGCGTTCAACGACGGCAACTTCAACCTCGGGATCGTATTCTGGCCCAACAGGATCTCGTTCTACCCGTTCCGTTACATTTTCGCGGGCGAAGGCGCGCTCAACTTCTGGAGATCGTTCGGCAATTCCGTGCTCATCACGCTCATCATCACCGTCGTCTCCAATCTCGTGGAAGCGATGGCGGCGTACGTCCTCTCCAAGAAGGATTGCCCGTTCCGCAGCGGCATCATGCTGTTCTTCATCATCACCATGCTGTTCTCCGCGGGCATCGTGCCCATCCAACAGCTCATGAGAATGTTCCACCTCAACAACACGCTCTGGTCGGTGGTGTTCATCTCGATCAGCAACGTCACGCACCTTTTGTACTTCAAGACGTTCTTCGAGGGGATCCCCTCCGATATCGAGGAAGCGGCGCGGCTGGACGGCGCGAGCGAATTGCAGCTCTTCATGCTCGTCATCGTGCCCATGTCTCTCCCCATCATCGGGAGCTGCTGCTTCTTCACCGTCGTGGGGACATGGAACAGCTACGGCACCGCGCTCCTCTTCATCACGGAATCGCCGACGTACGTCTCGGTCATGCCCCTCGCCTACTATATCTACTACTTCATGAACAGGTCGTCGACGGATTACAGCGACCCCGTGTTCTCGATGAACTACGCCAACGTGCAGGCGGCGATGATGCTCCTCAGCATCATTCCCATCCTCATGCTCTATCCCTACATCGTCCGCTATATCAAGAGCGGCTTGCAGATCGGTTCCGTAAAAGGTTGATATGAAAAAGATCCTCATGATCCCGCTCGACGAGCGGCCGTGCAACTATCGCTTTCCGCAGATCATGCCGAAGGCGGACTTCGAGCTCATCATGCCGCCCATTGGCATGATGGGGCTCAAAAAAAGGCCTGCGGACACCGCGCGTCTTGCGGCATGGGTGCGGGAAAACGCGCAAAATGCGGATATCCTCATCCTTTCGATGGACACGCTCGTGTACGGCGGGCTCATTCCCTCCCGCCTCCACTTCGAGAGCAAGGAGACGCTCTGCGCCCGCGCCGATCTCGTGCGCGAGATGAAGGAACGCTTCCCCGCGCTCAAGATCTATGCGTTCCAGACCATCATGCGCTGTCCGCGTTTTTCGAACGGCGACGAGGAACCCGATTACTATTGGACGTACGGGGCGGATATCCACCGCTACGGCGGCTACACGCACAAGGAACAGCTCGGCATTCTGACCGAGGAGGAGAGGACGGATTTCGACCGCATCAAGTGGGAACTTCCCGCCGAGGCGCTCGCGGATTATATCGGGCGGCGCGCCGTCAATCTCGAAGTGCTCCTGCACACCCTCTCCCTCGTGGAGGACGGCTATATCGACGGGTTCATCGTCCCGCAGGACGACAGCGCGCCCTACGGCTTCACCTCCCTCGACCAACAAAAAGTGAGGAAGTACCTCAAAGAGCACGGGCTTCAGCTCAAAGTGCCCGTCTACCCCGCCGCCGACGACACGGGCATGACCATGCTCGCGCGCGCGGTGAACGAATCGAGGGGTACCATGCCCGCGGTCTATGTGTATTATGCGTCTGCGCGCGGCCCGTTCGTCGTCCCCAGCTTCGAGGACAGGACGATCGACGCGACCGTGAAGTGCCAGATCCGCGCCGCGGGGTGCAGGCGGGTGTACAGCCTCGAAGAGTGCGACATCGTCCTCGCCGTGAATATCGGGAGCGAAATGTATTATGAGGGCACTTTCGAACAGCTCACCGTCGCCTATGACGTGGAACGCAGCCTTCCCGAGTATATCGACTATATCAAATACGCCCTCGGAAAGGGCAAGCTCGTTGCGGTGGCGGACGTCGCGTTCCCCACGCACAACGATCTCGAACTCGCCGAACTCCTCCGCGACGAGGGGCTCCTCCTCAAGATCCACGGCTATGCGGGCTGGAACACTTCCTCCAATACGCTCGGCACCGTGATCTGCGAGGCCTCCCTCTACCTTGCGGGGCACGACGACGAGGGCAACCGCTATTTCCTCCTGCACCGCTATTACGACGACGTCGGCTACTGCTCCCACTCGCGGACGTGGATCGACGTCAACGTCGTCGAGCAAAACGGGTGCACCGTGTTCGAACTCGACGGGGAAAAGGGCAAATGCGTGCAGGCGGCGAAGGGGGAACTTCTCCGCTATATGGCGGAAAATTACCCCGAGCTCTCGGACATGGTGGCGGACATTGAGGTCACGAGCCCGTGGAACAGGACGTTCGAGATGGACTTCGTGCTCAAATTGAAATAACGATATGAAGAAAATCAATTTCAGACACATCAAAAAGACGGCGGACGGGTTTTTCCTCACGCTCTCGCGGGAATACCGCGCGGTGTTCGGCTTCGGCGAGAAGTTCGACAGCGTGAACCAAAAGGGCAAGTTTGTGCGCGCCTGCGTCCGCGAAAAGTGCTTTTATCAGGGCGAGTACACCTACTTTTCGATGCCCTTCTTCCTCACGCCCGACGGGTTCGGCATCTATGTCGACACCTACGTCGAAGTGGACTTCGATTTCCGCAAAGAGGGGGAGCTCACCATCTCCTTCCCTGCGGGGAGCCGCGGCGAGGAGGCGAATATCTGGTATTTCGAGGGCACGCCGAAGGAAATTCTGACGCAGTTCCGCACCCTTGTCGGGCTGCCGCGTCTCTTCCCGAAGTGGGTGCTCGGCGCGTGGATGAGCGCCAACCGCTGGCGCACGCAGGAAGAGGTGGAGGAGCAGCGCGTCCTCAGCAAGAAGTGGAACTTCCCGCACAACGTGCTCGTGATCGAGCCGTGGAGCGACCTCACCACCCACTATCTCTTCAATGAGTGCTCCATCCCCGCGAAGGAGGGCAACGAGAGCGCGACGTACGGCGAGATGCACTTTGCCGAGCCGTGGCCCGACCCCCGCCGCCTCGTGGACGATCTGCATGCGGACGGCGTCCGCGTCCTCTTGTGGACGGTCCCCGTCTACGCGCAGGGCGAGAACATGGAGACGCGCTGCAACGTGGAGCAGACCCTCCGCGACAACGCCTACGTCAAGGCGCACAAGGAGTGCGTGCTCAATGCGGACGGCACCCCTTACGAGATCCCGCACACATGGATGATCGGGAGCATGGTGCCCGATTTCACCAATCCCATCACCTGCGAGCATTGGTTCGGCCATCTCCGCTATCTCAAAGAATCCATCGGCATCGACGGGTTCAAGACGGACGGAGGGGAGTTCATCCATGACCGCACCGTCACCTTCTCGGACGGCACGACGGGCCTCGAGGGGCAGAACCGCTACGCCGAACTCTACACGAAGGCGTTCGCCGACTTCATGGGCGAGGAGGGGATCGTATTCTCCCGCGCGGGAGGGCAGCGCAGCCCCACGCACACCGTGCTCTGGGCGGGCGATCAGGAATCCACATGGCAGGAGTTTGCCTCGGTGCTCAAAGCGGGGCTCTCCGCGGGGCTCTCGGGCGTCTCCGCATGGGGATTCGACATTGCGGGCTTCTCTGGGTACCTTCCCAGCCGCGAGCTCTATCTGAGGGCGGTGCAGGCGGCGGCGTTCGTCCCCGTCATGCAGTGGCACAGCGACCCCGTCTCCAACGGCCGCTGCGACTTTACGGGGGCGTGGAAAGTCAACGACAGGAGCCCGTGGAACATGGCGGCGTACCTCAAAGACGAGCCGCTTTTGGATCTTCTCCGCGAGCAGTTCTTCCTCCACTACAATCTGATGCCCTATTTCTACAACCTCATGAGGGAAGCTGCCAAGACGGGCGTGCCCATTCTCCGCCATCTCTCCCTCGAATTTCCCGACGACGACGCGACATACGGCGTGGAGGACGAGTTCATGCTCGGCGAATCGCTGCTCGTCGCGCCCGTGCTCAGGGACTACACGGCGACGCGCAAGGTCTACCTTCCCCGCGGCAGGTGGTTCGACCTCTACACGGGGGCGATCTACGGCGGCGGGTGGAACGAGATCCGCCTCGACGAGCGGCATCTCCCCGTGTTCATGCGCGAAAATTCCTGCGTCGCGCTCAACCTCAAGGGCGGGAAACTGTGCTCGGACGTCGGCAACCGTCTGGACGGTTACTGCGAGCTCACCTTCCTCATCAGCGGGGAGGGGAAGTACGAATTTGCCGACGACCTCGGCAACACCGTTCTGCTCGTGTGGAATTTGCGCGAGTGCTATGCAAAGAAGAACAAAACGCAGATCCCCTTCAAGACGCTCCGCGCCGGGAAGGACAGGATCTACGGAAAATAAAAGATAGGAGGAACTATGAAAAGATCACTGAGGATTTTTCCGTTTCTCGCAGTCCTCTGCGGACTGCTTGGCCTGATGATCGGCTGTACGGGCGGCGGCTCCGGGAACGGCGTCACGCCCGCGCTCTTGCTCGATAAGAAGGAGGCGGCTCTCACGGTGGGTGCGGAAACAGTTCTGACCGCGACCCTCGAAGAGGCGGACGGCGCGTTCGTATGGACGTCGTCCGACGAAGCCGTCGTCACCGTCACTCCCGACGAAAGCGGCTCTTCTGCCGCCGTGAAAGCGGTGGGCACGGGCACCGCGACGGTCACCGTCACCGTAGGGGAACTCACCGCGGTCTGCGAGGTCACCGTCACCGCTTCCCCGCTCTCCATCTTCCTGCCCGCAGGCGGCCTTGTCCTCAAAAAGAACATGACCGCGTCGGTCAAGGCGATGAGCACCGTCGAGCTCGAGGGCGAGCCCGTCTGGGAGAGCTCGGACGAGGCGGTCGGAACGGTGGAATACCAGGGGCTCACCGCGATCGTCAAGGCGGTCGCCCGCGGCACCTGCACGATCACCGTGCGCGTAGACGGGTATGCCGCCAGCTTCCTGCTCACCGTGGGAACGAGCGGCCACTGAGAAAGGAGGTACCGTTATGAAGATGAAAAAATACGGTTCGGTCATGCTTGCCGCAGCACTTTCCGTCGCGGCGATCGCGGGCATGGTATGCCCGCAGCCTGTCATACAGGCCGACGCCGCCAAAACAGTCTACACGAATTCGAATTACACCAACGTCGCGAGCTACAATTCGGGGCTTCTCATCGAGCCCACCCTCGTCCTCGAACCCGCCGATAAGACGGAACTCATGGCGGCGCCCATCTCCAAGCCGAAGCCTGCTTCCGTCATCATCACCCCCGATGAGGAGATGCGGGTCACGGTCGGCACGACCGCTATGGCTCTCGGGGCGTTTTACGACGCCTACATCAAAGATAAGCTCATTCCCGTCGTCCGCCTCGACAAGACGACGGTCGACCCCTTCCTCACCTGGCTGAAAAACACCTACGCCATCTCCGACATGATGGCCGTCTCCGACGATATTTCCGTCATCGAACAGCTGTACGCGGACGACGCGGGCTATCTCGTGAACACGGTGTACGACCTCACGGGAACGCAGCTCACCGCGGGCCGCTATGACGAATGGCCGCATATCGCGGAGGCGAACAAGGCGGGCTGCAACATTCTCATGTACGACGGTTCCGACCAAAACCTTCCCGTTGCCGCCGAGTACGTTGAGGCGATGACGAAGGTGTGCTGGGCGTACACGGAGAACGCGGAGGAAGCGGTCTCGGCGATCGCCGCGGGCTGCTACGGCGTCGTCTCGGGCTCGTGCGCCGAGCTCGGCGAGGCGGTCTCCTATTTCTCCGAAAGCGGACTTGCGCGCGCGCAGTATGTCGCGGCGCACCGCGGCATCACCAAGTATGCCAACGAGCAGTCCCTCACGGGGATCATGGCCTCCCACAACGAGGGCGCGACGCACGTCGAGATCGATATCCAGATCACGAAGGACGGGCGTCTCGTCAGCTGCCACAACACCGATATCAACGCGGTGACGGGCTTCCCGAACAGATACATCATCAACGAGACGTTGAGCAATCTGCAAACGTTCAAACTCAACAATTACAGCGAACGCTACAACGAAACGTTTGCGACGCTCGAAGATATCTGCGAAGTTTTGCAAAAGACGGACGTCATTCTCATCGTCGAACTCAAACTCGACGGCGGTTCGCGCAAGGCGGTCGAGGAGCTCAAAGCGATCGAGACGCTCAAAACGGTCATGGACCAATACCCCGGCATGAAGGGGCACTGGATCACGATCTCCTTCTACGCCCCGTACGCGCAGGATATGAGAAGGATCCTTCCCGAGATCCCCTGCTGCTATCTCGGCGGCGCACAGTCCTCTTTGGAAGCCGAAAACGGCGAAAAGGGTTGGGGCTATGCGGGCGGACACGTCTCGCTGAGCAAGGTCGGCGACAAGATCAACTTCCTGCGCAAATGCGGCATTGGGCTCGATGAAATGGAATTCGACAACGGGAAGGGCACGCTGAGCGGCTCCACGAACGGTTACGCGAAGGACTATCTCGCCCGCGGCTACACCATGAACACATGGACGTACGAGAGCTGTCTCCACTTCACGATCAGGACGAATATCGCCACGACCAACGCGGCGGAGAACTGCGCCATGCTCGTAAAGGAGATCTCCGCGCCCGCCTCTATCACGCGGGAGGACATCGCCGCGGGGACGGTGGAGACGGCGTGCACGACGTACAACGGCTGGAAGCTCCAAAAGGAGTGCAAGCTCATCGTCGTCAGCGAGGAGGAGGGCAGCGCGAAGGTGCTCCTCTACCTGCAACAGACGACGGACGAAGATGAACCCGTCACGTTCGGGCTTTACAGCAACCTCTTTACCGTAACGGTCGCATGAGGCCGCATCTAACCGAAATCTGAGCCGCAAGGCGAAATAAATAATTCAGAAGGAGATTTACATGAAAAAATTCTTTGCAACGATGATGGGTATCTGCATGCTCGCGGCCTGCTGCAGCGGCATGGCGGCATGCAATTTCGGAAAAGGGCCCGATGAGCCCGGCCCCGACACGCCCGGCCCCGACCAGCCCGGTCCCGACCAGCCCGGCGATCCCACCGTCACGGACGATTCCATCCAGACCGACCGCGACGCCATCACCTTCGCCTTCGACGAGATCTACAACGAAAAAATGTTCGTGGACGAGGAGAACGGGTTCAACAGCAGCGCCGACGTCACGGGCGCGCGCTTCTTCCTGAACGGGGAGTACTACAACAAGCTCTCCAAAGTGGGGAGCCGTCAGGACGTCAAGCTCGAGCTCTACAACGGGCAGGCGGCGCGCATGGTCAACGTCTCGGCGGGCATGGAGTTCACCATTCCCACGAGCGAGAGCGTCAAGGCGGACTACACGATCGCGAAATACCGCACCCAATATGAATTCGGCGACTCCATCCTCACGTTCAGCGCGAACGGCAACAACCCGTACACGGCGCTCTCGAACGCATGGTACGTCTACGTCAACGAGTGGGCGATCCGCCACCTCGTCAACCCCAAGTACTACGATAACAACGGCCTCACCCTCTTGAACGACCTCAGCTTCGAGGTCACGCCCGTCGGCGAAAACGGCAAATCGGACGGCGAGCGCACCTATCCCACCGTCAAAAACGGCGATCTCGAAATGCGCTCGGGCTATGAGATCTACCGCTTCGACATTCAGATCAACGACGTGGAGGACGGCGAAGTGGAGCGTCCCTTCTACAATATCGGGATCATCCACGAAACCAACGACGTGAAGAACTTCGGGCTCTTTGTGATGAAGTCGAAGTCGAACAAGGCGGAGATGATGGACAAGATCATGATGAGCTACAAGAAGATCTCCCCGAAGGGCATCACCCGCAACTACTTCGAGAACAAGGACCCCGTGCAGGAACCGCAGTGGAACGAGGAGACGAAGGCGTTTTTCAACCAATTCATGACGCAGACCTCCAAGAGCTGGGGCGTGTTCAGCTACTCCATGCCCGGCGACGAGTCCAGCCTCGACCCCGCGAACTACAACTATAAACAGCATCTGAATTGGAGCAAGGATATCCAGAAGTTCATCGAGGAGACGGCCTGGGGCGGCAAGAAGTACGACGTGTACATGACCTACACCCACCTCGGCAGCGGCCCGATTCAGGACGACCCGAACGCCGAGCACTATGCGGACGGCTACGACGACAACCGCCACCACTTCCCGCTCGAGATGGCGAAAGAGCTCGCGGGCGGCAACGGCGTGAACGGCAAGCCCGTCCTCGAATTTACCTATCAGTACACCACCAACAACAACCTCGTCGATCAGGAAGTCACGCCGATGTTCGACATCATGCGCGGCAAGTACGACAAGTATTTCGAACGCCTCGCGCGCGATATCAAGGCGTACGGCAAGCCCGTCATGTTCCGTCTCAACAACGAGATGAACACCGACTGGACGAGCTACTCGGGCATCATGAACCTGCTCGACCCCGATATCTTCACGATGACGTGGCAGCGGCTCTACAAGATCTTCCTCGCGCAGGGCTGCGACAACGTGATCTGGGTGTGGAACCCCATCGCGGACAGTTGCCCCTATTCCGGTTGGGGCGAGGACCTCTGCTACTTCCCCGGCTTCGAGTATGTGCAGCTCCTCGGCGGCACCAACTACGAGGCGACCAACGACCGCAACCAGTTCCAGACCTTCAGAGAACGCTATGAGAGCCTCTACAACAAGAACAAGACCTACTTCGAGAAGTGGGGCATGATCATCGGCGAATTTGCCTGCGGCTCGGGCGGCGACTATACGGGCGCGCTCGGCAGGAACCGCGATTTGCAGGAGCAGTGGGTGACGGGCATGTTCGAGGAACTCAACGCCGAAAATCCCGCTCCCTACGCACAGCAGATCAAGGGCCTCATCTGGTTCAACTGCAACGACTATGCGGGCGACAACGTGACCATCACCAACCGCTACCGCTTCGCGGACATCCCCGGCGGCTCGGGATACCACAAGGGCGAGGATTACAGCGACCTTGAAAGAACGTGGAAGGCCTTCCAGAAGGGCTTCGCGGACGCGGCCGCAAAAGAGAACAAATGAGCATGAAACGATTGTCATCCATCGCAATGGCGGCCACCATGTCCGCGTTATGCGCGTTCGGACTGCTGACCGCCTGCGGTCGGGGAGGCACAAAACCCGAAGAGCCGCCCATTGAGCAGCCGCCCATAGAGCAGCCTCCCGCAGAGGGGCAGATCACAGACGGTGCGATCCAGACCGACCGCGCCTCGCTCGACTTCGCCTTTGAGGAGATCTATCCGAAAGGGGAGCTCAAAGACGGGGAACACGGCTTCTCGGAAGCGAGCGACGTCACGGGCGGCAGATTCTTCGTGAACGGCAACTATTACGACAAGATCTCCTCGGTGAAGAGCAGGCAGGACGTCAAGCTCGAGCTCTTCGGCGGCGAGGGGGTCCGCCTCGCCAACCTTTCGGCGGGTTATGCCTTCACGCTGCCCGTCTCCGAGCTCTCGGCGGACTATTCCATCGCGAAGTACCGCACGACGTACACGTTCGGCGATACGGTGCTCGACGTCTCCATGAACGCGGGCAACCCGTACACGGCGGAGTCGAACGGGTGGTACACCTATGTCTCGGAATGGCTGTTCAAGTACTTCGGGGCGGATCTTTTGGAAACGCTCGGCATCTCCTTCCTCCGCGAGCCCGACTTCGAGTTCACGAAGTCGTCCCCGAACGGCAACCTTGCGATCCGGGAGGGGTACGACGTGTACCGCTACGACCTTCTCATTGAGGACAACGCGGAGATCGAACGCCCCTACTACCATATCGCGGCGATCAGGGAGACGGACACGGTCAAAGAACACGTCCTCTTCGTCATGAAATCCTCGTCCGACATGTCCTCCGTCATGGACTGCATCGTGGACAGCTACGTCCGCCTCTCGCCGAAGGGCATCACCCGCAACTACTTTGACGCGGGCGAGATGATCGAGAACCCGGATTGGAGCGAGCAGACCAAGCGTTACTACGAGAAGTTCATCTCGCAGGACAGGGTGGACTGGGGCGCGTTCAGCATCTCCATGCCGGGGTACCGCGACGAGTATCTTCCCGACGACAACAACTACAAATATGTGCTCGGCCTCAGCCGCGGCTACCGGCAGAGGCTCGAGGAAGTCTGGGACTACAAGTTCGAGATCTATCCCACTTACACCGCCCTGCAATACGCGGGCGAGCGGGTGCGCTTCCCCGTCTACATGGCGGAGGAACTTGCGGGAGGGGACGGATTCAACGGAAAGCCCGTCCTGCAATTCACCTACCAATTCACGGCGAACAACAACCTGATGGGTTCGACGCCCATGTTCGATATCATGCGCGGCAAGTTCGACGAACAGTTCCGCGAACTCGCCCGCGACATCAAAAACTACGGCAAGCCCGTCCTCTTCCGCCTCAACAACGAGATGAATTCGGATTGGGTGAGCTATTGCGGGCTCATCACGCTGTGCGACCCCGATATCTATTCCATCACCTGGCGGCGGCTCTACTCCATCTTCGGGGAAGAAGGGGTGGACAACGCGATCTGGATCTGGAATCCCACGGCGGAGAGCTGCCCCTATTCCGGTTGGGGCGAGGACCTCTGCTACTTCCCCGGGAGCGAATACGTCCAGCTCCTCGGCGGCACCTACTACGAACTCAACAATTACAGCGCGGCCGAAGCCCCCAAGAGCTGCAAGAGCTTTCAGAGCATGTACACATGGCTGTATGACAAAAACAGCGCCTTCAAGAAGTGGGCGGTCATTCTCTCCGAATTCGGCTGCGGCTCGGGCGGCAACGCGTCGGGCGAGCTCGGCAGGAATCGCGACGTGCAGAAGAAGTGGGTCGAAGAGATGTTCGCGGCGTTCAACGCAGAGGAAAAGGCGGACTATATCAAGCAGATCAAGGGCGCGGTCTGGTTCAACGGGAACGACTATGCGGACGAGGCGGCGGGGATGATCTCCAACCGCTACCGCATCATGGGCAATCCCGACCACACGGGCATCCTCGGGAGGGAGGACTATTCGGACATGGTACCCCTCTATGAGGTCTTTAAGGCGGGTCTGGCGCAGAACAAGTAGTTCGCGGCAATCCCTCAAAAAACACTTATCGCACCGTTTGACGAATGCTGAGAGCGGCGCGGGAATTCAAGCAAGGAACGTGAAAGACATGGAAAAAATCATCCCGAAAGGCCTTGTCGTCTCGTGTCAAGCACTCAGGCATGAGCCGCTCTATGGCGGAAACACTATTCCCAAAATGGCGCTTGCGGCAAAGCTCGGCGGCGCCGTCGGCATCCGCAGCAACACGGTGCGCGATATCAACGCGATCCACAGATATATCAACGGGGAGATCCCCATCATCGGGCTCATCAAGCGGGACTATCCCGATTCTCCCGTCTATATCACGCCCACCCTCAAAGAGGTGAAGGCCCTCATCCGTTCGAAGTGCGACGTCATCGCCCTCGACGCGACCATGCGCCCCCGTCCGGGCGGGGTCACCCTCGAAGAACTCGTCCGCTACGTCCGCGGCCACAGCGAAAAACCGCTCATGGCGGACATTGCCACGCTCGATGAGGCGATGAACGCCGACGCGCTCGGGTTCGACTATGTTTCGACGACGCTCCGCAGCTACACGGAGGAGACGGCGGGATTCGAGATCCCCGACCCCGCGTTCTGCGCGCAGCTGCTCGGGAGTATCCGGCACGCCACCGTGGTCGCCGAGGGCGGCATCGGGAGTTTTGCTTCCCTTCGCGCCGTCCTCGACACGGGGGTCAAGCACGTCATCATCGGCGGGGCGATCACGCGCCCCGTGCAGATCACGCAGAATTTCGTCAACGTCTTTACGACGAACGACCGTTTTATGGCGGAGGATCAAGCATGAAAAAGTTCACGGTCGCGGTGCTCGGCTGCGGGAACCGCGGCGCACAGACGTACGGCGCGCTCATGTACGCGCGCAAGGAACAGTTCGAGGTCGTCGCTCTCTGCGACGTCAACACCGTGCGCCTCGCGACGTTCGGCGACCGGTTCGGCGTTCCCGAAAAGGACCGCTTCACGGATGAGGACGTCTTTCTCTCCGAAAAGCGCGCCGACCTTCTCGTCATCGCCACGATGGACAGGGACCACGTCCGCGAGGGCGTGCGCGCGCTTGCGCTCGGGTACGACCTTTTGCTCGAAAAACCCATCACAGATAACAAAAAGGAGTGCGAAGAGCTGCTTGCCGCGCAGAAAAAGTACGGCGGCAAGGTGCTCGTCTGCCACGTTCTCCGCTATGCGCCCGCCTTCCGCAAGGCGGCGGAGCTTTTGAAGAGCGGCGCGATCGGGAAGCTCGTCTCCATTCAGGCACTCGAGCAGGTCGCGTTCTGGCACGTCGCGCACAGCTATGTCCGCGGGAATTGGCGGCGTCTCGACGAGACCGCGCCCATGATCCTCGCCAAGTGCTGCCACGACCTCGACCTTCTGCAATACTATGCGGGCTCGCGCGCCGTGAGCGTCTCCTCGGTGGGGAGCCTCGCCTGGTTCAAGCCCGAAAATGCGCCCGAGGGGGCGGCGGACCGCTGCGTTTTTTGCAAGTATATCGAGAGCTGCCCTTACAGCGCAAAGAAGATCTATATCGACACCTACCGCGCGCAGGGGAGCCCCGCGCAGGCGCTCTGGCCGCACACGCAGGTCTCGTGCGCGTACCCCATGTCCGAGGAGGAACTCTACAAAGCCCTCCGCGAGGGGCCTTACGGGCGGTGCGTGTACCGCTGCGACAACGACGTCGTCGACCACCAGCTCGTGAATATCCGCTTCGAAAACGGGGTGGAGGCGAGCCTCACGATGATGGGCTTCACCGCGGGCTGCGGCAGGATCGTGCGCTTCTTCGGCTCGCACGGGGAGATCGTCCTCGACGAGATCGAAAATTTCGTCAAACTCAAGCCGTTCGGCGGCGAGGAGCAGACGTTCGCGATCACCGATCTCGGCGAAGTTCTGAGCGGGCACGGCGGCGGCGACGACGGGCTGGTCGGCGACCTGTATGCCGTTCTCAGCGGGGAAACCCTTCCCGCGACCTCGCTCGAAGCGTCCGTCGAGAGCCATCTCATCGCGTATGCGGCGGAGAGATCGCGTCTGAAAGGCGGGGAGCTCGTTCCCGTCCACGAAGAATAAGAGAGCAGAAACCGCACCCTCTCTCGGGTGCGGTTTTCCAAAGGAGCAAAAAGATGAAAGAGCTCAATTTCGACAAAAATTTCATTCCGATGGAGGGAGCGGTCCGCGCCTATGAGCGCGATGTTGCCGCTTATCCGAAAAAAACGCGCATTTCGCTTGACGTGGAGCGCAGCGGGGGGTACAATGAGATCTATGTTTACGACGCCTTCCCCGACGGAGTGGACGATGAGCGCAACTACGCCATTGCCGAGCGCCTCGCAAAGACCCTTCTGTGGGTGTGCGGCGGGTTCCGCATCGGGGTCGCGGGCAGCAAAGAGGTGTACCGCCGTCTCAAAGCGGACTACGCAAAGGGAGGGGCGCGCGCCTTCGACGAGGAATTTATGAGCGGCGTGTACGAGCGTCCCTTTGAGGTCGTATGGAGGGAAAGCCCTCCCGAGGCGAAACGCGTCTCCCTCAAAGTGGGCGGCAATCTCGGCGGCTGCCGCATCGGGTTCGACGCGGGCGGGAGCGACCGCAAGGTCTCCGCGGTGATCGACGGAGAGGTCGTGTACAGCGAAGAGGTCGTCTGGAACCCCAAGCTCGAGCCCGATCCCCACTACCACTACAACGAGATCCTCACCGCGATGAGGACGGCGGCGGCCAGAATGCCCCGCGTGGACTGCATCGGCGTGTCCTCCGCGGGTGTATATGTCGACAACAAGATCATGGTCGCCTCCCTCTTTCTGAAAGTGGACAAGGCGGTGTACGGCGACTTCATCAAACAGCTTTACATCAACATCGCCGCGGACATGGGTGCCCCGATCGAGGTCGCCAACGACGGAGACGTCACCGCGCTCGCAGGCAGTATGGAGCTCGGCGAGGGGCGGGTGCTCGGGATCGCGATGGGAACGAGCGAGGCCGCGGGCTATATCAACAGGGAAGGGGGGCTCAACGGCTGGCTCTCCGAACTTGCCTTCGCGCCCGTCGATTTTTCTCCCTCCGCCATGCGCGACGAGTGGAGCGGCGATATCGGCGTCGGGTGCAAGTACTTTTCGCAGGACGCCGTGATCAAACTTGCCCAAATGGGCGGGTATGCCTTCGAAGAGGGGCTCACCCCCGCCCAAAAGCTCAAAGTCATGCAAAAACGCGCGGAGGAGGGGGATCCGTTCGCCCTCGCCGTGTTCGCGGACGTCGGCGTCTATCTCGCGCACACGATCCCGTTCTATGCGCGCTTTTACGAGATCAAGCACATTCTTCTGCTCGGCAGGGTCATGAGCGGGCGGGGCGGAGACGCCGTCCTCGAAGCCTGCAAACGCACCCTCGCGGAGGAGTATCCCGAGATCGCGCCCAATATCTATACGCCCGACGAAAAGAGCAGGCGCGTAGGGCAGTCCATCGCGGCGGCTTCCCTCCCGAAAATCTGACGCGTGAGGCCGCAACGCGGACATGGGTGCCCCGTTTTTGGTCATAAAACTATCAATATAGGGAAAAATACTATGAAAGTCATCATCACAAAAGATTACGAAAGCATGAGCGAGAAGGCGTACGAAGAGGTGCGGGCCGTCATTGCGGAAAATCCCGCGGCGGTCTTGGGGCTTGCCACGGGCACGACCCCGCTCGGGCTGTACAGGCGCATGGCGGACGATTGCGGGCGGGGCGGCATTTCTTACAAAAAGATCCGCACCGTCAACCTCGACGAGTACGCGGGCCTCGGCGCGGACAGCGACCAGAGCTATGTGTATTTCATGCGCAAGAACCTCTTCGACCATCTCGACATTTTGCCCGAAAACACGTTCATCGCGAACGGGAAAGCGGAGGACCTCGAGGCCGAGTGCGCGCGCTACAACGCCCTTCTCGAGGGCATGCGGCAAGACATTCAGGTGCTCGGGATCGGCTCGAACGGGCACATTGCGTTCAACGAGCCCGGCACGCCCTTCTCTTCGACGGTGCACGTCGTCGATCTCGCCGAGAGCACGATCCGCGACAACGCCCGTCTCTTTGCCCGCGAGGAGGACGTTCCCCGCAAGGCGATCACGATGGGGCTAAAAAATATCATGCGCGCGAAGAAGATCCTCATTCTCGCAAACGGTGCGAACAAGGCGCGGGCGGTCTGCGGGCTCGTCAAGGGCGAGGTGACGGAAGCGGTGCCCGCGAGCGTTCTGCAACTGCACCCCGACTGCACGCTCATCTGCGACCGAGACGCCGCGGCGATGATATAAGTTCACAAATTTTTTCTGACGAAAAAATTTCGTGAGCGGATAGGCTCCCGTACCTTCCCAAACTCTTAGCCGCACAAATTTTTCTGTTTCATCAGACAATAAGCGCAAAGGGTTGCGCAAATGGGGTGCGCTTATGCAAAAGCGTGGTTTTGCAACGCGCCATTATTGGAATGGGGTCGGAAAATCGAGTCCCTTGCCCACCCCTCGAGGGGTGGGTGGCACGAGCAACGCGAGTGACGGAAGGGGTGTTGCTTGATTTGAATGACACCCCTTTGGGCGCGCAAAAACGGCGCGCCACTTTCCCCTCGAGGGGACAGCAAGAGTTTTTGGCGTGCTCGCCCTCAAGGGGCTCCAAGAAAGGCTTCCCCCCGAGGGGGGAAGCTCCCGCGTAGCGGGTGCCCCGCCCACACATTCTTTTGTTGTCGAAGGGCGGCACGAGCCGTAGGCGAAGTATGAGGGGAGCTTCTAATTTGATTGCCCCTCATCCGTCACTTCGTGCCACCTTCCCCCCGTAGGGGGAAGGCTTACGCACCCTAGAGGCGGAGCCGAGTGTATCTTAAATAAGGAGGCGTTATGTTTATTCCAAGCAAAAGGAAACTGTTCAAGGACGCGCTTGTCTATGTCGAAGGCGAGGGGATCGTGAGAACGGACCTCTCCTTCACCGACCGCGTCGAAACGATCGGCATGGGCGCGGACGGCACCCATATCCGTCTGCCCGACGACGCGATCGTGCTCCCCGGGTTCATCGACGAGCACATTCACGGCGCGGGCGGCGCGGACACGATGGACGGCACGCAGGACGCGCTCGCGACCATCGCCAAAACGGTCGCCGCCGAGGGGACGACGGCCTTCTGCGCGACCACGATGACGAGGAGCGAAGAGGAAATATTGAAGGCTCTCGCCGCGGTGCGGGAGTATGTGCCCGTGCGCGGGGCGCGCCTTCTCGGAGCCCATCTCGAAGGCCCGTTCATCGCCGAAAAATATAAGGGCGCGCAGTCCGCGGAGCATGTCGCCGCTCCCTCTTTGGAGCAGTTCGAAAAGTTTTACGAGGAGAGCGGAAAAAAGGTCAAACTCGTCACGCTCGCCGCGGAAAGGGAGGGCGCGGAGGAACTCATCGCCCATCTCAAAGAGCGGGGCGTGATCGCCTCGATCGGTCATTCCGGAGCCTCGTTCGCGGACATGGTATCCGCCGTTTCCGTCGGGGCGACCCACGTCACCCACACTTTTAACGCGCAGTCTCCCCTTCATCACAGGGAAGCGGGTGTCGTCGGCGCGGCCCTTCTCTTGGACGAACTCTCCTGCGAACTCATCGCCGATACCGTCCACGTCTCCGTTCCCGCGATGCGCCTGCTTCTCAAGAACAAGCCGCTCGGAAAGCTCATTCTCATCACCGACGCCATCCGTGCGAAAGGGCTCGGGGACGGCGTGAGCGAGCTGGGCGGGCAGACGGTGTACGTCCGTGACGGGCAGGCCCGCCTTGCGGACGGCACACTCGCGGGGAGCGTGCTCAAAATGAACGACGCCCTGAAAAATCTCGTCACGAAAGTCGGCGCCGACCTCGAAACGGCAGTCGACTGCGCGACCATCAACCCTGCGCGCGACCTCGGCCTCGCGGAGGAGACGGGCAGCATCAAAGTGGGGAAACGCGCCGATTTTGCGGTGCTCTCCCCCTCGTTCGAAGTGCTTCTCACGATCGTCGGCGGAAAGATCGTTTACAGGAACTTATGAAGATCGAAATTACAAGCGGAGAACTTGCCGTTGTGCTCGACACGCTGGGCGCGGAGCCCGTGAGCGTGCGCTATCGCGGCGTCGAGCGGCTGTGGCAGAATGAAAACGGCGCGTGGTCGGGGCATGCTCCCGTCCTCTTCCCCGTCTGCGGGGAGTGCGCGGCGGTATTCGGCGGGAAGCGTTCCCCCATGAAGCGGCACGGATTCGCGAGAAGGTGCGTCTTTACGCCCGTGGCACAGGGCGCGGATTTCGCGAAATTCCGCCTCACGGCAAACGAAGAAACGCGCGCGCTCTATCCCTTCGAATTTGAGCTCGAGGTCGGCTACACCGTCCGCAAAAACGAGTTGGAGATCGCCTACGGCGTGAGAAATCTCAGCCCGCTGCCCATGCCCTTTGCGTGGGGAGGACATATCTCGCACGCCCTCTTTTCGCCCCTCGGCGAACACGTTCTCCGCTTCTCCGAAGAGGAGGAATTTCGCGCCCTTCTGCATGACGAAAACGGGCATTTGACAGGGGAGACCTCGGACATGGGTAGGGGGAAAGAGCTCCCTCTCCCCGAAGATGTCTTTTCGGGGAACCGCACCGTGATCTTCGGCGGGGTGAAGTCGAGGCGGGTCGTGCTCCATAACGGCCGCGGCCCCGTCGCGCAGCTCTCCTTCGAGGGATTCGGCAATCTTCTCCTCTGGCGTCCGCTCTCTTCGCCCATGATCTGCGTCGAGCCGTGGTCCGCGCTTGCCGACCGCGCTGATACGCCCGCAGATAAAGATCTCTCCGAAAAGGCGGGGATCTGCGATCTTCCCCCGGGAGAAGAGGCGCATGCGAAACAGACCGTCGCTTACTTCGAGGTGCTTTCGTGATCGAAATTTCAAAGGACAAGACCTTTCATTTGCGCGGGAAGAGCTATTCTTACGTCATGCGCGTGGACGGTAGCGGCTATCTCGAACACGTCTATTTCGGCGCGCGGGTGGGGGAGGACGACCTCTCCTATCTGAACGCGCCCTCTTTTTTGAGCTTTTCTCCCATTCCGCCCGACGCGTACGATCCCGCGTTTTCGCTCGATCACACGCCGCAGGAATATGCCTCGTTCGGGCAGGGGGATTTCCGCACCCCGTCCGTGCTTGCGAGAAGGGCGGACGGCGACGTTGCGAGCCGTTTCCGCTACCTCTCCCATGCGGTCGGCGATGAGGAAGGGGAGAGCTGTCTGCCCAAAGCGCGCGGCGGCGAAACGCTCGCGGTCACGCTCAAAGACGCCCTCTCCGGCGTCACGGTCTGCCTCCGCTACACCGTTTACGAGGACTGCGACGTGCTCGTGCGCTCTGCCGAGATCGTGAACGGCGGCGAGGAGCCCGTCAGATTGGAGCGCGCCTATTCCTTCTCGGTGGACCTTCCCGCAGGGGAGTACGATGTGCTCCGTCTGCATGGCAGGCACCTCGCCGAACGCGCTTACGAACGCACGCCTCTCGGACATGGTACCGTCAGGATCTGTTCGACGCGGGGTGCGTCCTCCCATCAGATGAATCCGTTCCTCGCGCTTCTCTCCCGCAATGCGGACGAGGACGGCGGGGAATGTTTCGGCTTTACCCTTCTGTACAGCGGCTCTTACGCGCTTGAAGCGGAAAAGAGCCAGACGGACGCCGTGCGCGTGCAGGGCGGCGTCGGCGACACCGCTTTTTCGTGGACGCTCGGCGCGGGCGAACGCTTCACCGCTCCGCAGGCCGCGCTTATCTATTCCGCGAGCGGCCTCGGCACGCTTTCCCGCGAGGCGCACGATTTTTTGCGCAGGCACGTCATCCCCGTGCAATCGGCGAATAGACCGATCGTCGTGAATAATTGGGAAGCGACCTATTTCGATTTCGACCGCCAAAAGCTCCTCGCCCTCATCGGCGAGGCTGCCGATCTCGGGATCGACACCTTCGTGCTCGACGACGGCTGGTTCGGGAAGAGGGACGGCGACGCGAGCGGGTTGGGCGACTGGTCGGTGAGCACCCAAAAGCTCGAAGGGGGTCTGAAACCGCTCATCGACGCGTGCAAGAGGCGCGGCATGAAGTTCGGCCTTTGGTTCGAGCCCGAGATGGTTTCGGAGGACTCCGACCTCTTCCGCGCCCACCCCGATTGGGCGGTCGGAAAGGCGGACGTCCCCCGCTGCAAGAGCAGGAATCAATATGTGCTCGACTTCACCCGCCCCGAGATCGTAGACCACGTCTATGCGCGCATGGCGGAAATTCTCGCGGCGAACGAGATCTCCTACGTCAAGTGGGACATGAACCGCCATATCACCGAATTTTTCTCCCCCGCGCTCCCCGCAGAACGCATGGGCGAGTTCTCCCACCGCTATATCCTCGGCGTGTACACGCTCGCAAAACGGCTCCGCGAACGCTTCCCGCAGGTGTTTTTCGAGGGCTGTTCGGGCGGCGGCGGAAGATTTGACGCGGGCATGCTCGCGTATTTTCCGCAGATCTGGACGAGCGACGACACCGACGCGGCCGAGCGCGCGAAGATCCAATGGGCGACGTCTTTTGTCTACCCCATATCCGCAATGAGCTGTCATGTCTCCGCGTGCCCCAACCACCAGACGGGCCGCGTGACCCCGCTTTCCACCCGCGCCGCGCTCGCGTCTTTGGGACCGACGGGCTACGAGCTCGACCTCGGGAAACTTTCGGACGGCGAGAAGGGGGAGGTGAGAAAGCAGATCGCGGCATACCGCGAGACGGAGGCGTTGATCATGGAGGGCGACCTCTACCGTCTCTCGGATCCGTTCAGGGAGACGGTGTTCGCCGAAATGGTCGTCTCGAAGGACAAAAAGAGCGCGTATCTCGTCGGAATGACGATGCGCGCCGTCCCCGCGGACTTCAACCGCCGTATCCGTCTCAAAGGTCTTGACGAAAACAGGGCATACCATGTCCGGGAGCTTGGGCTCACTTTGCACGGCTCGACGCTCATGCGGGCAGGGCTGCTCCTTCCCAAGCAGCAGGAGTACGAGAGCTGGACGTGGCATCTGGAAAGCTGATCCCGCCGAAGTTTTTTTGCATAGCGTTGCAGTTTTGATCATGGAAAAAAGCCTTCCCGACGGAAGGCTCATTTTTTTTGGGGAACCCTCATTCCGAACCCCGAAGGGGTGAGTGAATCTTAAAGATACACTCGGCTTCGCCTCGGTATGAGGGGATAGGCTCCTCGGCTCCACCATCGGGGTCCCCGCAAAAAGCCGTAGGATTTTTGTGGGGTGATTTTTGGGGAGTGAATTTTGAGGGGGCAAGCACGCCAAAAACTCTTGCTGTCCCCTTGAGGGGAAAGTGGCGCGCCGTTTTTTGCGCGCCCAAAGGGGTGTCATTCCGATCACGCAACACCCCTTCCGTCACTCGCGTTGCTCATGACACCCACCCCTCGAGGGGTGGGCAAGGGAGGGCGATTCTCGGCTCCTCCCGAGGAGGAGCTGTCACGCAGTGACTGTGGTGGGTACGATTTTAGAATCCGCCCCACCCCCATATCCCCCTCCCACGGAGGGGGCAAGGGACCGATTTCCCGACCCCAATTCTAATTACTCAAAAAACAAAAACCACGCTTTTTGTTTTTTGCCCCAATTTGCGCCGCGCGCTTATTGTCTTTGAGGTCAGACAAGGGTGCGGGCGACGGGGTGTTGAGATGCACAATTTAACCCCTCACGAAATTTTGTTTGGGGGGATTGTTGACGCACCCCCTCCCCTACCCCTCCCCCTCAGGTATAAGGGGGATGGCAAGTGGAAGTGCCCCAAACAAAATTTGTGAACTCACTCCGTCGGGTTCATCAGATCGCAGAGTTTGACGAGCGCGTTGGAGACGGGGAACGCCGCGAGGATCACGCAGCAGATATACAGGATCTGCGGGAAAGTAAAGGAGACCGATTCCCAATCGTTGAACACGATATTCCCGAACGTGGGGACGGCGAGCACGAGAATGCACAGCCCGAGCGAAAACGCATAGACGCCGAACCGCAGAATGTTGAAGGGTTGGAGAATGCGGAAGAGCATCACGAGCCCGCCGAAGGTAAGCGCGAGCAGATACATGGCGTTCAGCGTGGTGCCCGAAAAGCCGTATTCCGCGGGCAGCAGCGAGGAGGCGGCGTACACCGCCATGATACACCCGACGAGGGTCACCGCGCCCGGTATGGAGCGGGACAAAACGTAGGGAATGAACTTTCCCTTCACGCGGTCGGAGTTGGGTTGCAGGGAGATGACGAAAGAGGGGAACGCCGCGATCAGCACTTCGAAGAGGAGCATGTTGTTCGTCTTGAAGAAGTACTGCGTCCCCATCGCCACGCAGATGACCGCGAGGATGGTGATGAGCAGCGTTTTCATAATGTAGAGGGAAGCGCACGACTTGATATTGTTGATGACCCGCCGCCCCTCGTACACGACGCTCGGAAGATTCGCGAAGTTGTTGTCCATGAGCACAAGGTGGGAGACGTTCCTCGCCGCCTCCGCGCCCGAGGCGACGGAGATCGCAAAGTCGGCTTCCTTTAAGGCGAGAATGTCGTTCACGCCGTCCCCCGTCATGGCGACCGTGTTGCCCTGTTTCTTGATCGACTTGACGAGGATCGCCTTCTGCTCGGGGGTGACCCGCCCGAACACGGTGTATTGGGTCGCGACGTTCTCCACTTCGGTCTCGGTGAGCCCCTCGAGGGAGATGAACTTGTCCGCGCCCTTCACGCCCACCCGCCGCGCGACTTCGGAGACGGTCATGGGGTTGTCGCCCGAGATGATCTTGATATCCACGTCGTTTTCGCGGAACCACTTGATGGTGGCGCTTGCGTCGCTGCGGATGTTGTCGGCGAGCGTGATGATGGCGGCCGTCCGCAGCGCGGTCGGGATCCTGCCCTCGGCGATGGGGGAGGCGGAATAGGCGAGGACGAGCACGCGCAGCCCCGATTGCGCGTATTGGCGCACGATCTTTTCCACGCGAATGGGGACGGTCCTCAAAACAAATTCGGGCGCGCCGAGCACATACGTCCCCACGCCTTCGAACGTGGCGGCGGAGTACTTGTTCTTGGAGGAGAAGGGGAGCGCGGCGACGGCTTTGAGAGGCCCCGATCGGCCGAACCGTTCGCCGAGGGCAATCGCCGTCTGGTTGTTGTCGCCCGTGGCGGCGAGAAGAGACCCCATGACTTCGTCGAGGGACCTGTCCTCAAACGTATCGAGGAACATGCAGTCGTTCACCGCCATGCGCCCGTCGGTGATGGTGCCCGTCTTGTCGAGGCACAGGACGTTGACGCGCGCGAGCATTTCGAGGGAGGCGGAGTCCTGCACGAGGGTGTGCTTTTTGGCGAGCCGCTGCCGCCCGATCTCGATGGCGATCGAGGTGAGAAGCAGAAGCCCCGAGGGGATCATGCCGACGATCACGGCGCAGGTGAGCTGGATGGTCTGGGAGATGCGTTCCCACTCGTTGACGCCGCCCGAGGCCACCATGTCCGCGGTGATGGCCTCCCAATTCTTCCAAGCCATGAGCGCGGCGATCACGAAAATGAGCACGGCGATGACGCGGATGAACAGCTTGATGGAGTTCATGATCTCCGAGCGCGGCTTGCGGTACTTCTTCGCCTTCGAGGTGAGGGAGTGGAGATAGGTCGCGTTTCCCACCCGTTCCGCACGCACGCGGCAGTTCCCGCTCGCGATGAAAGAGCCCGCGTAGAGCATTTCGCCGGGCTGTTTTTTGACGGGCTCGCCCTCCCCCGTGAGGAGGGATTCGTTGACCTCCACGTTGCCGTCCGCGAGCATGCAGTCGGCGGGCACTTGCTGTCCCGCTTCGAGGAGGATGACATCGTCGAGCACGACGCTCTTGATGGGGATCTCGAGTTTGACCCCGCCGCGCACCACCTTGACCGTGGAGGTGATGAGCACGGCGAGCTTGTCGATCTGCCGCTTCGCGATGAGCTCCTGCACGATGCCGATGAGCATGTTGACCGCGAAGATGGCGACAAAGAGGAATTGCGTGATCGGCGCGCCCGCATAGACGAGGGCGAGGGCGACGAGGACGCAGAGGAGATTGAAGAAGGTAAAAATATTTCCGAAGAAGATGCTCGCGTACGTCTTGGAATACGTCTTATTGACGTCGTTGAAGAGGAAGAGCCGCATGCGCTCGTCCACCTGCTCCTGCGTGAGCCCCTGGTCGAGGGCGGGGGTAAAGCGGACGACTTCGTCGGAAGAGGGGATCTTTTTGGCGCGGCGGAAGCGTTTCATGAGCTTTTTATCCGCCGCGGGTTGTTTTTTCGGGGCATCGGAGAGCACGCGCGAAGAAAAGCTCTCCTTGCGGGGCGCGTCCTTCGGTGCGGGCGTGCCGTTCGTTTCTTTCAAGCTGCCGCCTCCTTTTTTGTTTGGTCTTGCGGTACGTTTTCTATTTGTATGAAACGTTTTATCCATATTATACGCCGCGCACCCCGAAAAGTCAATCCCTTTTCCCATGCGAAATCGTTGCAAAACCGTCGAAAATGGTGTATAATAGGGAAAAAGAGGACGAAGAGGTACGATATGATCGACATTGCCTTGCTCCGCGCCGACCCCGAGCTGGTGCGGGAGAACATGAGAAAAAAATTTCAGGAGCAGAAACTGCCCCTCGTAGACGAGGCGATCGCCCTCGACGGCCGCCGCCGCACCCTTCAGACGGAGGGGGACGTCCTGCGCGCTTCGCGGAACGCGCTCTCCAAGCAGATCGGCGCGCTCATGCGCGAGAAAAAGACGGAGGAAGCGAACGCGGTCAAGGCGCAGGTCACGGCAAACGCCGAGCGTCTCGCGGCGATCGAGGCGGAGACGGCGGAAGTCGAGAGCAAGCTGAAAGCCGTCATGATGCGCATCCCCAATATCATCTCGAAGGACACGCCCATCGGCAGAGACGACAGCGAAAACGTGGAGCGGCAACGCTTTCTGGAACCCAAGACGCCCGATTTCGAAGTTCCCTACCATCTCGATATCCTCGAGAAGCTCGCGGGGATCGACATCGACAGCGCGAGAAGGACAAGCGGGCAGGGCTTTTACTATCTGACGGGGGACGTCGCGCGGCTGCACTCCGCCGTCCTCGCCTATGCGCGCGACTTCATGATCGGAAAGGGATTCACCTACTGCATTCCCCCCTTCATGATCCGTTCCGACGTCGTTTCGGGCGTGATGAGCTTCGAGGAAATGGACGGCATGATGTATAAGATCGAGGGGGAGGACCTCTACCTCATCGGCACGAGCGAGCACTCCATGATCGGCAGGTTCATGAATACGACGCTCTCCGAGAGCGAACTTCCGCTCACCCTCACGAGCTATTCGCCCTGCTTCCGCAAGGAGAAGGGGGCGCACGGCATCGAGGAGAGGGGGATCTACCGCATCCACCAATTCGAGAAGCAGGAGATGATCGTCATCTGCAAGCCCGAGGAGAGCGAGAGCTGGTACGAGAAAATGTGGAATTACACCGTCGAGCTCTTCGTCTCGATGGAGATCCCCGTCCGCACCCTCGAGTGCTGTTCGGGCGACCTCGCCGACCTCAAATACCGCAGCGTGGACGTCGAGGCATGGTCGCCCCGCCAGCAGAAGTACTTCGAGGTGGGGTCGTGCTCCAATCTCACCGACGCGCAGGCGCGCCGTCTCGGTATCCGCTACAAGAGCGCGGACGGCAGCAAGTACGCGCACACCCTCAACAACACGGTGGTCGCGCCCCCGCGCATGCTCATCGCCTTCCTCGAAAACCATCTCCGCGCCGACGGGAGCGTATCCATTCCCGAAGTCTTGCGCCCCTACATGGGCGGGCAGAAGGAGATCGTGCCCAAGCAGTGAAATACGTTTTTTTCGACATAGAATGCGCGTGCGTGTTCAAGTACGCCGCCAAGATCTGCGCGTTCGGGTATGTCGTCACCGATGAAAATTTCGTTCCGCTCGCCCGCGAGGACATCCTCATGAACCCGAAGGGCAAATTCCACCTGACGGGCAGAAAGGGAGGGGACGGGCTCATTCTCCCCTATGAGTACGAGGACTTCAAAAAGTACCCCCTGTTCCCCGCGGAGTACCCGCGCATCAAAGAGCTCCTCGAGGACCCGCAGGCGATCGTCCTCGGACATGCCACCATCAACGACGTCAATTACCTCAATTTGGAGACCAAACGGTACCGTCTGCCCTCGTTCAGGTTCAACTTCTACGACACGCAGTTCTTCTGGATGGAAACGCAGGGCGACTACTCCCGTCAGGTGGGGTTGGGCGCGATGGCGGAGGACCTCGGGGTGGAATTTACCCCCCATCGCGCGGTGGACGACGCCTATGCGACCATGCGCGTCTGCGAGGCTCTCTGCAGGCGGGAGGGGCTCGACGTGCAGGGGCTCATCGAAAAGTACCGCGTCCGCGGGGGACGGCTCGACGGGCACCGCATCCAGAATTGTTCGAGCCGCGGCCTCAAAGAATATCTCGCGGAACGGGAACGCCAGCGCGTGATCGCGGCGAAGGCGCACGACGAGTTCTACCGCTTCGTGAACAAGAACATGCACAAGCGCAAGAAGGGCGGCGCGCTCGAGGGGAAAGTGTTCTGTTTCGCAAAGGACGTCGAAACAGACGTACCCATGTCCGTGAAGCTGGTCGGTTCCATCTTCAATTCGGGCGGAAGGTACACCTCTCACCCCGGCGAATGCAACGTGTATATCGCGCGCGGCGAGGGGGGGACGCGCTTCGAGAGCGCGCGCAAAAACGGAGCCGCCTTCCTCTCTCTGGAAAGCCTCCAAGAGGCACTCGATAAGGCTTAAAATGAATTTACCCGAACGATTCTTAAACAGAATGCAAGAAAGGCTGGGGAAGGAGTACCCCGCCTTTTTGACTTCTTACGGCAGACCGCCCGAAAAGGGGCTCAGGGTGAACACCCTCAAACTCTCGGCGGAGGAGTTCGCTTCCCGCGCGCCCTTCCCCCTCGGGGAGAAAACGGCGTGGGAAGAGGACGGCTTCTATATCTCGGAAGAAAAACCCGGGGGAGACGTGTACCATTTCGCGGGGCTGTATTATTTGCAGGAGCCCTCCGCAATGTGCGCCGCGCCTTTGCTCGGGGCGGGAAAAGGGGAGCGCGTCCTCGATCTGTGCGCCGCGCCGGGCGGCAAGACGGTACAGCTCGCCGCGGGCATGGGTGGCTCGGGCGTGCTCATCGCCAATGAGATCGTCTATGACCGCGCGAAGATCCTCTCGCAGAACGTCGAGCGCATGGGGATCGCGAACTGCGCCGTGACCAGCGCGTCCCCTGCGCGCCTCAAAGAGAGCTTTCCCGCCTATTTCGACAAGATCTTGGTGGACGCCCCCTGCTCGGGCGAGGGCATGTTCAAAAAGGAGAAGAACGCCGTCCCCGAATGGAGCGAGGAGAACGTCGAACGGTGCGCGGAGCGGCAGAGGCACATTCTCGACTGCGCCGCGGAGATGCTTGCGGGCGGCGGAAAAATGGTGTATTCCACCTGCACCTTTGCCGAAGAAGAGGACGAATGGCAGATCGGGGACTTCTTGGAGCGGCATGGGGAATTTGCCCTGCTCGGAACAAAAAAGCTGTATCCCCACACGGCGCGGGGGGAAGGGCACTTCGCCGCCCTGCTCGAAAAGCGGGAAGGGGAGCGGCTCCCCGCCAAAAAGTTCCCCGTTGCGAAAAATGCCGCGGCGGAACGCGCCTTTCGGGAATTTGCCGCGGACTTCTTCGAAACGCCGCTTTTGCCGGACGGCGCGCTCCATACCCTCGCGGACGGTCGGATGTATCTCGTACCCGCGGACATGCCCTGCCTCTCGGGTGTGAGCCTTCTGCGGCTTGGGGTGGAGCTCGGCGAATACGACGGCAAGCGGTTCAAGCCCGCCCATGCCCTTGCGATGGCGTTCGGAACGCGCGCAAAGCGCAAGCTCTCCCTCTCCCGCGGCGATTGCGAGACCTATCTGCGCGGAGGGACGGTCCCCGCGGACATGGAGGACGGCTGGGCCGTCGTCTGCGTCGAGGAATTCCCGCTCGGGCTCGGAAAGGCGGTGAACGGGGTCCTCAAAAACCACCTTCCGAAGGCCCTCCGCCTCCTCCGCACATAGGCGAACTCTGATAAAAGAGTGGCGCCGAGCCCCCTCCGCACATAGGCGAACTCTGATAAAAGAGTGGTGCCGAGCCCCCTCCGTGGGAGGGGGGTAGGGGGGTGGGGCGGATTCTAAAATCGTACCCACCTCAGTCACTGCGTGACAGCTCCTCCTCGGGAGGAGCCGAGAAAGGCTTTCCCCAAAGGGGACAGCGAGAGGCGGGGCGGATTCCCCCCGTCGGGCATGAAAAAACCCCTCCTGCGGGCAAAAGCCGCGGGAGGGGTTTGCATTTTGATCAAAAGCCGCCGTTACTCGTTGTAAGGATCGTTTTCGTCGGCGGGAGCTTCGGGCTTCTTCTTGGCGGGAGCGGGTTTTTCTGCGGGCTCTTCGGGCTGCTCCGCAGGCTCTTCCGCAGACTTCGGCGTAACGCGCTTGGTCTCCTTCGCCTTGACCTTCACCGTTTTCTTCCCATACTTCTTGAGCATGCGTCTCACGATGACCGCGACGACCGCGAACACGAGGGCGGCCGCAAGGAGAATGGAGGAGAGGAGAAGCCAGATATTCGCTCCGCCCAGCGGGTTATTGTCGCTGTCAGAGGAGTTGCTGCCCGAGGAATTGTTGTTCGTCGAGCTGTTCGTCTCATCGGGCGTGACTTCCGTATCCGTCTCCGCATAGCTCAGGAAGAGGGAGACGGTGGGGTACGCCGTGCCGAGCAGTTTTCCGTCGTTCTCGGCGTACAGCCAGCTGAGCGATTCGGTGTAATCGGACTGCTTGTACGACCCCCACGGGTTGCCCGCGTTGTCCGTATCCGCGTCGCCGTCATAGCGGAGATAGAAGGGGGAGTCGAAGAAGGTGAACGTGTAGTAGAGCGCGTACTCGGAAGCGAGCTTGTCCTCGTCCTTTTCGTCGCGGTAGATATGCTTCCCGCTCCCGTCGGTAAAGTCGAGCATCGCCTCCGCCGTCTGATCGCGCAGAGCCGTGTAATTGGAGACCGAACTTGTGGTGGAGACGCGGTCGAAGAACGCATAGCCGCCTGCGGGGATGCCCTCGCTCGTTTCTGCGTTCACGAAGTCGCGCTGGCCCGCCCAGATCTCGAGGCGGTAATCTTTGGTCAGGCTGCCCGTTTCGAGATAGAAGGACACCGTCGTCCACACGCCGCTGCCGTCCCCTTCCACGCGGATGACCGCCGCATAGTTGTCGATCTCTGCGGGTGCGGTATAGCGTTTGCTCTCTTCGGGAACGAGGCCGCTCGCCGCGATGTCGTTGACTTCGAGCGAGTATTCCTCTTTGTCTCTGTCGTAGCGGGCGAAGAACTTGCCCTCGCCGTTGCCGTAGAAGGCGATCGAGCCGTTCGGCGTGACGAGGTTGCCGTCGTCGTTGGGTTCGCCGAATGCGGAGAGGTTCGCGTAGTATTTGGTATCCGTCTCGTCCTTCGCGTTCTTGTAGAGCCCGTTGCTCTCGAGCGTGAAGAGGATCTCGCCCTTCTCGTCGTAATCGTCGGCGGCGGGGTCCATGCTCACGAGGTTGCCGTCGTCGTCATACCAGAACGTGACGGCGGGGATCGTGGGACGGAGCTGTTTATCGTGGACGTTGACGTCTGAGACGTCCATGAGGTAGATATAGGCGACCGCACCCTCCGAGAGTTTGACGCGCATCGAGACGCGGCTCGTCGAATTTGCGGCGACGTTGACGTTGGAGGCAAAGAACCCGTACGAAGGCTGTTCCTCTTCGGACGCGTTCACGATGAGCAGGGGCTGGTACGCCATGTTGTCGTCCGAACCGCCGTTGCTGAACACGTTCTTCCACCAGACGGAGGGATCCTGCGCGTTGCCTGCGACCTTGTCGAGGACGTCCGTCTTCCACGGCTCGTCGAGGGCGACGTAGTTCTCCGCATAGTCGGAGGAGAGCAGGCCCGTGTAGATGCCGTATTTCTCCGCGAGTTCGTCGCGGCCGGGATTCTTGTTGATGATCTCGCCGTTCTCTTTTACGCTGTCCACGAGCACGTTGCTGCCCGCGAGCACGCCCGTGTAGCCGACGGGGGTCGCAAGCCCGTCCTCAAGGGAAGTCCCGTTGGCGGCGGCGTCCGCAAATTTGCTCGAATCTTTCACCGAGGCAGTGAGGGAGACCTTCTGCGCATAGGTGCCCGTCTCCGCATATTTGTACTCCTCTTTGGTGAGGTCGGCGGTCTGGAAGTTCGCGAATGCCGCATAGCCGTCCGAATAGTCCGTCTTGGCGGTGCTCGCAATGGAAGTGGGCCCGTAGGTGAGCTCGAGGTGGAACGATTTGAGCGAGTCGGTGTTGTTCTCCACGAAGAAGAAGCACTGCACCCAACCATTATAGATATCGGTGAGCTCTTCCTTGTCGGGGTCGATGTCGACCGTCGCGACGGTGGTGGAATCGAAGGGGGTGATGACGTTCCTGTTGTCGCCGTCCACGAGGATGGCGCCCGCGCCCGTCTTGCCCGTGCGGATGGAGCTCGTCTTTACGAAGAAGGAGACGAGCATGCGGCTCTTGCTCGGGACCTCGATCTCGTTGAGGGTGGCGGTGTACGCCGCGCCGTTCGTCGAGAGGAGAAGGACGATATTGTTCTTATCGAACGTCTCGGGGAAGGCGTTCTCGAAGTCGTCGCGGAAGATCTTTTTGAGGTAGCCGTTCTGGGAGGCCCCGATCTCCTCGAAAGTCATGCGGCGGGCGATGTTGTTCCTGTCTCCCGCCTCTTTGGAAGTGTCGCCGAGGCTTTGGTCGATATCGGCGGAGGTGTACGTCTTGCTTCCCGAGCGTTCCTGCGTGAGCGCGAAGCCGTCCTCGGGGTTCTGTTCGAACTTATAGGCCTCGAAGTCCTTGCTCAGATCGAGCGCGAACTTATAGATATCTTTTTGGACGGGCTTGCCGTCGGCGGGCTTGCTTTCATCGTCGGGGAATTGCGTCTCGGTCGCGGAGAACTTCTTGTCCTCGCCCTTCGTCTCGAGCCCGAACAGGTTCCTGCCCTCATTGTAGCCGTTTTCGGAAGTGACTTCCGCGGCGAAATCCTCGCCGGGGATAATTTCGCACTCCACGTCGTCGAAGAAGGCGTAGCCGTCCACCGACTCATAGCGGTTGTCCGAGCTGCCCTGCCCGAGACCGAGCACGATGCGGAACGTGGTCTTAGCGAACGTGTTGGCGCGGATATAGATGGTGTATTGCTGCCATTCGTCCTGCGTGTTGATGTTCTTGATCTGCATCTGGTCGAGGGTGGTGCCGCCCACGGTGTTGGTGACGCCGATATAAGCGCCCGCCCGTGCGAGAACGGGGATGCCCTCTTCCTGATCCGTCGTCGAGGCGTAGTGGTAGAGCTCGGAGGTGCGCACCCAGACGGAGACCTTCGCCGCCGTGCCCGCATTCAGGGTGATCGTCGTCGAAGAAGTGTAGTATTGCGCCGTGCCGCGCACATAGTCGGAATTGCGGCGGTTGTGGATCATGAGCACGCCCGATTCGTCCTCCGCGACGTCCTCATGCAGGAGGTTGTCCGTCTTGACCTGGTCGAGGTACTGCACATCCTCGAAGTCGATGCTGTAACGGTAGTCGCCGTACAGTTCGAATTGGGACGCCGACGTCACATTATAGAAATCGTAGAAGTTGAGGCGGTCGTAGAGGCTGGCTTTATCCCAGAGCGTCTTTGCCTTCTCCACAATGGCGTCGGTGAGGTCGTGGGTGATCCTCGACCCGTTCGCGTCCTTGCGGGGCTCGTCGGGAACGAGACCCTCCGCTTCGGGGGCGGGCTTGGTCATATAGTCCCAATCGGCGATATTCACGATGCCCGAACCCGTATCCGACGAGGGCGAACCCGAAGAGAACGACCAATTTGTCGGCGAGTTGATGAAGGCGCGGCGTTCGTCGCGGTCCTCCTCGTCCATTTCGCCGTAGAACTCGAAATTGCCGTTTTTCAGCAACTGGATATCGGTCGCGGACGGGGTCTTTTCCTCGTCCTCGTCCTGATTGCCGGCCTCGTGGTTGCAGGCGGCCATGATACCCACCGAGAGTGTGGCGGAAAGAAGGATGCTGAGAGCTGCGATGAGCCTCTTCTTTCCCTTGCCCTTTTCAAAAAACTTTGCCATAGATACACCTTGTTCTGGCGCGCCGCGGGCAGACCGCAGAGCAACCGTATTTTTCTAAAAGATACTTCTCCATTTTATAACAAAAACGCTTTCCATGCAAGCACTTTCGGGTGAAATCCGCAAAAAAGGCAAATTTTTTTTGGGAAAGCGCAAACTTTTTTTGCGAAGGAGGGGAGAGGGGACTTCTTCCCCGCTCTTTTTTCGGCCAGACATGAAGCACAAAGCGGTCTATCTATTCGGCGGGGCGGCCGTGGGCGCGGCGAACGGGCTGTTCGGCGGGGGCGGCGGCATGATCGCCGTACCCATCCTCAAAGGGGCGGGCAGGAGCGCGAGAAGCGCGCATGCCACGGCGATCGCCGTCATTCTGCCCGCGTCGGCGGTGAGCGCCCTCGTCTATCTTCTCGGCGGGAACATTCCCCTCGCCGTCTTTTTGCCCGTCGCGCTCGGCGTCCTTTCCGGTGGCTTTTTCGGGGCGAAACTGCTCGTCCGCGTCCCGCAGCGGGCGGTCACGTTCGCGTTCGCCCTGCTCATGCTCGCCGCGGGGCTGAGGATGCTCTTCCCGTGAGCTTTCTCATCTTTTTTCTGTGCGGCGTCGCGGGCGGATTGCTCGGAGGCATGGGCATGGGTGGGGGGACCGCGCTCATTCCCCTGCTCACGGTCGTGTGCGGCGTGCCGCAGGCGGCGGCGCAGGGGGTCAACCTCGCCGCCTTTTTGCCGATGTCCGTTTTTGCCCTCGCCGTGCACGAAAAGAACGGCCTTCTGAAGAAGGAAGGGCTTCTTTGGATGATCGCGCCCGCCCTCCTTTTTTCCGTGTTGTTTTCGCTGCTCGCCTCCGCATTGCCCGCGCACGCGCTCAAAAGCGGGTTCGGCGTGTTCCTCGTCGTGCTCTCCCTGTTTGAAGTGCGCTCCGCCCTACTCCCTGCCCGCGGGAAAAACAGCGCGAAAAAAGTCGCGTAAATGCGGAAAAATTTTTCAAAAGGGTATGGACAAACGCAAAAAGCTATGCTAAAATAGGAGAAACTATTAGAATAGGGAAATTTCGGGAATTGGGTTCACGAAATTTTGTTTGGGGGCGTTCCACTCGCCTCCCCCCTTTTACCAGAGGGGGGAGGGTAGGGTAGGGGATGCGTCAACAATCCCCCAAACAAAATTTCGTGAGCGGATAGGCTCTCGTACCTTCCCAAGCTCTTAGCCGCACAAACCCTGCCGTTTCATCAGACAATAAGCGCAAAGGGTTGCGCAAATTGAGTCGCCCACGCCCGAAATAAATTCGGGCTAAGGCAAGTAATTAGAAATAGGGTCGGGAAATCAGCCCCTTGCCCACCCCTCGAGGGGTGGGTGTCACCGTAGGTGACGGAAGGGGTGTCGCTTGATTTGAATGACACTCCCTCCCCGCCTGCGGCGGAGCTCCCCCTCAAGGGGGCGCCAAGAGGGTTGGTGCGCGGACAGCTCCCCCAAAGGTGGAGCCGAGAGCTCGCTGTCCCCTCTGGGGAAAGTGGCACGAAGTGCCGAAAGGGGTTCTAAAGCAACGGAGCAAATCGTGTAAATAAATATCGGATGATCGGGCCATAAAAAGATAGGGCGGCCCGACGGTCGGAGTTTTTCCCATGCGGACGGAAGCGCGTCCGCAAATTTTCAAAGGACGGGACGAAGAAAACAAATGGAAAAAATCGGCATCATTGATCTGGGGTCCAACTCCGCAAGACTTGTCATCGTGCAGATGTTCGGCGACGGCCACTTCATGGTGGAGGACGAGCTCAAAGAGAGCGTGCGTCTCGGTCAGGATATGGACCGCGACGGGTTTTTGAAACCGCAGCGCATCGCCGAGACCATCAAGACGCTGAAAATGTTCAAGCGTCTCTGCGACGCGTCGGGCGTCGGGCAGATCGTGGCGGTCGCTACGGCGGCCGTCCGCCGCGCGAAGAACCAGCGCTCCTTCCTCGACGAGATACAGGCCACATGCGGCATCCGTATCGACGTTTTGTCGCAGGAAGAAGAGGCGGCCCTCGTCTACCGCGGGGTCATCAATTCGATGGACGTGCCGAAGGGGATCATCCTCGAGATCGGCGGCGGGAGCACGAAGGTCATCTACTACAACCGCCGCTCCGTCATCAACTTTGCGACGCTCGCTTTCGGCGCGGTCACTCTCACCGATCTCTTTGCGGACGACGGCACGCCCGAGGAGCAGACGGCGAAGATCGAGGAGTTCTTCACCGAGCAGTTCAAGAAGATCGAATGGCTCTCCGAAGTGGATCCCGACACGCAGATGATCGGCGTGGGCGGGTCTTTCCGCAACCTCTACAAGATCAACCGCATCATCCGCAAATACCCCATGAACACGGTGCACAACTACCAGTTCACCACCGAAGATTTCATCTCCGTCTACGACATGGTACGCGTGCTCGACGTCGAGAAGCGCAAACGCATCCGCGGGCTCTCGCCCGTGCGTGCGGATATCATGCCCGCCGCGCTCGCCATCATCAAGTCGTTCACCGACTATCTGCATATCGAGAGCTTCACCATCTCGGGGTACGGCCTGCGCGAGGGGATCATGTTCAACATGGCCGTCCCCATGACGCTCGAACGCCCGATCTCCGACGTGCTCGGCTATTCCCTCAACACCCTCGTGAAGTACTACGGCTGCAACGAGAAGCACGTCGAACATGTGGTGCATCTCGCCATCCAGCTCTTCAAACAGCTCCGCGTCCTGCATAAATTCCCCCGCGTCTATCTGAAAGTGCTCAAAATTGCGGCGAGTTTGCACGACTGCGGCTTGCGCGTGCGCTATTACAATCATCAGAAGCACAGCCGCTACATGATCATCAACTCGGGCATCTGCGGCGCGACCCACCGTGAGATCGTGCTCGCGGCGTTCGTCGCGGGGTGCCACCGCAAGGAAGATCTCTCCCCCTCCGATTGGAACCGCTATAAAGACATCGTCACCGACGAGGACATGGAGGTCGTCAAAAAGCTCGGCGTGCTCCTCCGCATCGCGGAATGCCTCGACAGGAGCGGCCTCGGCATGGTGAAGGGGCTCAACTGCGACGTGCTCGGCGATTCCGTCATTATGAAGACGGAGCTTGCGGGCGACGCCGCCCTCGAGATCAGACAGGCGATGAACGCGAGCGGGGAATTCAAGCGCGCGTTCAAGAAGAACCTCGAGATCCTGTGAGATCCTGCCTGTCATGCGGGAACTCATTCTTGCGAGCAATTCCCCGCGGCGGCGGGAACTGCTCGCGCAGCTCGGTTATTCCTTTCGGGTAGAGCCCTCGTTCTTCGAAGAAAGCGGGGGAGGGCTCTCGGCCCGCGGGACGGCGCTCGCGTTCGCACGGGGCAAGGCGGAAGAGGTGTTCTCCCGCTTCCGCCGCGCGGTCGTTCTCGGGGCGGATACCGTCGTCTCCCTCGAAGGCCGCATTCTCGGCAAACCGAAGAGCAGGGAGGAGGCCGTCGCCATGCTCCGCCTTCTCTCGGGCAGGACGCACACCGTCTACACGGGGGTCTGCGTGCTCGCGGAGGGCTTTTGCGAAGAGGCGGCGGAAGAGACGGAAGTCGAATTTTACCCGCTCTCCGAAGAGACGGTCGAGGCATACGTTTCGAGCGGTCTCCCCTTCGATAAGGCGGGGGCATACGGCATACAGGACGGATACCCGCTCGTCCGCGGGATCCGCGGAAGTTATACGAACGTCGTCGGACTGCCGACCGAAAAGGTGGGTACCATGCTCGCGGCGGCATATGGAGGAAAGAGATGTTGAAGGTTGCGATCGACTTCGGAACATCCGTCACGAAGATCTACAGGATCGGCAACGGGATCGTGCTCGCCGAGGCGACCTGCCTCGCCGTTTCGAAGGAGACGGGCGAGATCCGCGCCTACGGGAACGAGGCGAAACGCCTGCTCGGAAAGACTGCCGAGGCGACCGAGATCGTCTTTCCCGTGTACGAGGGGGAGATCGCGTCCGAACGGTATGCGGGCGCCCTGCTTGCGTACTTCCTCAAAAAGGTGGTGCGGCGCGCGTTCTTCGGCGTGGAAGTGCTCTTCTGCGTGCCGTGCGGCTGCCCCGATCCTTCCAAAGAGAAATATCTCCGCGTCGCGAGAGCGGCGGGCGTCTCCCGCGTCAACTTTGTGGAAACGCCCTACCTCGTCGCCCTCGGGCAGGACGTGCCCCTCTCCGAATCCAACCCCGTGTTCGCGGTGGACTTCGGCGCGGGCAAGACTTCGGTCGCCGTGTTCTCCCTCGACGGCATCATCGCGGGCTTCTCGATGGCCGTCGGCGGCAACAATATGGACACCCATATCATCGACTGCGTCGCGGATACATACGGCCTCAAGATCGGGCTGCAATCGAGCGAGAAGCTCAAGAGCACGATCGGGAGCCTCTACGAGTCGGATTCTCAGAGCATGTACGTCAACGGAAGGGATATCGCCACGGGCAAGCCGCGTTCGGTCGCCGTCGCCTCCGAAAAGATCGCGCCGCCCATCCGCGTCTATGTCGACAAAGTTTTGGAGTACTGCGAGCTCCTTCTCCGCATGCTTCCCGCCGAGGTCTCCGCTGCGATCTGCAAGAACGGCGTCTTTCTCGCGGGGGGCGTCTGCGCGCTTGCGGGATTCGGCGACTATCTCTCCGAAAAATTGCAGATGGAGGCGCACCTCGCTGCCGACGTGCAGACCGCCGTCGTCTTGGGCGGCGGCAGGGTGATCGGAAACGCCGCCCTCTACCGCAAACTCGCGACGGGGTAGGGAAACAGAACAAATTCGCACTCCTTTCCCGATGCGGGCGGAGTGCTTTTTTATGGGTATCAACGGGTAACAACAGGTATCATATGAACGTTTATCTCGATTATGCGGCTTCTTCCCCCCTGCTCGACGACGTCCTCGAACGCATGCTCCCCGTTCTCCGCGAGGGGTTCGGCAATGCGGATTCTCTGCACGCCTACGGCAGGAAGGCGGCGGAATACATCACGGACGCGCGCGACGGGATCGCCGCGCTCCTCGGCGTTTTGCCCTCGGAGGTGTATTTCACGTCGGGCGGGACGGAGGCGGACCAATGGGCGGTGCGCTGCATGGGAAAGGGGAGCGCGCTGCTCTCTCCCATTGAACACGCCGCCGCGCTCTCCGCGCTTCCCTTGAGGGAAAAGGGCGGGCGCGTCTGCACGGTCGGACGGGACGGGATCGTCCGCAAGACGGATTTGGAGGGTACCATGTCCGAAGGGGACGGCCTCGTCTGCGTGATGGCGGTCAACAACGAGACGGGTTCGCGGCAGCCTGTTTCAGAGCTCGCCGACGCCGCGCACGCGCACGGCGCCTACTTTTTCTCCGACTGCGTGCAGGCCGCGTGTTCGCAGGATCTCAAAGAGATCGCCGCCGTCTGCGACGGGATATCCCTCTCCGCGCACAAAATAGGCGGGCCGAAAGGGGTGGGCGCCCTCATCGTGAAGAAGGGCGTGCCCCTCAGACCGCTCATCGCGGGCGGGGAACAGGAGCGCGGGCTGCGCGGGGGCACCCTCAACGTCGCGGGGATCGTCGGCTTCTTCTGCGCGCTCGAAAACGCGGTCAAAAAGCGCGAGCTCTTCTGCGCGCACACCCTCGCCCTCCGCACGCTGTTTGAGGAAAAACTGACGGCTCTCCTCGGACATGGTATCGTCATCGACGGTGAAAACCGCGCTCCGAATATCTCCCATATCACTTTTTTGGACGGCGGGGAGGCCCTCTTGAACCTGCTCGACCTCAAAGGGGTCGCCGCCTCGGGGGGCGCGGCTTGCTCGGCGCACGCGGCGCTTCCCTCCCACGTCCTCACCGCGATGGGAAGGACGGAAGGGGAGGCGAAGAGGGGCGTGCGGTTCTCCTTCGGCATGCAGACGACGGAAGCGGAGACGCTGTTTGCCGCCGAGACCGTCGCCGCCTGTCTCGGAATAGATAAAAAAGCGTGACGCAAGGTCACGCTTTTTTATCACTTTCCTGTTCAAAAATATGTAATGGGTCCGTTCTTTTTCACCGTTCCGTTTGTGCATGTCACGGTATAATTACCGGTGTTATAATTCCAATTCCAATCGCTTGCCTCTTCCAGCACTTGCCATTCTTCTACCGTGCCCTTGAAGTGAATGTCCGTCAGCCCGGTGCAATTTTGGAATGCCTCCTCCCTGATGGTCATGCCGCTATGGAGCGTTACGCTTGTCAGCCAGTCACAATTATAGAACGCGTCTTTTTTGATTTCCGTCACTTCATCGGGAATCACAAGTTCGTTGACTTTTTCCGCTCCGAGATAAAGGTGGGCATGATTGATGAGAGGATTGGAAGCGTATTCAAACTCAATATTACACCATGCCGCAAGATCGGATATGATTACTTTCTGTAATTTGTCGCACCAATGAAACGCCGCCATTCCGATCGAGGTCACACCCTTGCCGATCGTCACGCTTTTAAGTTCGCTACAATGGTAAAAGGCACTTTCGCCAATCGTGACTACGCTGTCGGGGATTTCGATGCTTGTCAATTGTTCACACCATGAGAACACGCTGCCTGCGATGAGTTTGGTATTGGGTTTTATGGTATATGCGCCCGAAAGTGTGCCCGATGCCCCAATTAAAAAATTCCCGTAATAGAGCATGCCGTTACTATCCCAATTAGAATCATTGTTATAGTACGCCGTTGCTCTGAACGCATTACTTCCGATCGCGATCACGCTGTCGGGGATAACAATGGTTCTCAGTTTTGAACAACTTGCGAACGCGCCTCCTCCAATCGAAGTCACGCCGTTCGGAATTTCAATGCTCGTAAGATTTCTGCATTCTTGGAACGTTCCATTTTCGATAGAGGTAACGCCATCCGGGATTTTAACGCTCGCCAGCGCGGTGCATTCTTGGAACGCCCCCTGCCCGATCGAAATCACGCTATTGGGGATCTCAACGCTCTCGAGATTCGTGCAACCCATGAACGCCGAAGATCCGATTGACGTCACGCCGTCGGGTATTTTTACGCTTATCAGCTTCACCTCCCAGCAATTTTTGAACGCGTCATCCCGAATCGAGGCCACCGCTTTGCCTTCGTAGTATGCGGGGATTATGAGCTCTGTGTCTGTTGCCGTGCCGATACCGCTCACGGTGTACGTATCGGTAATGATATTATGCGAATATTGAAGTCCTTTCGAATAGATTGTACTGTATCCGCATGTCTCGCATGTGTTGTCGGAATTGAAATTGTGTTTTCCCTCGGAAAATTTTTCGCCGCAGTCGGTGCAAATCTTCCAATGATTTGTTTCGTCCACTTGAAAATACTCGGCGGCGTGTGTGCCTCCGCCCGTTCCTCCTCCGCCCGGATTTTCCGTTTCGGTGCCTCCCGAACTGTCTCCCGGGCCGTTGCCGCCCTGCCCGGTCTGCGAGCCGCCCGTATCAGGGCCGTTGCCGCCACATGCGGCGAGGCCCAAGCAGAGACAAAATGCGGCGACAATAGCGAGCAGCATCGTCAAAAGTTTGTGTTTCATGGTTCCTTTTCTCCTTGCAAAATATTTGCGGGCAAAAAATAAGGACGCTCCGCATTGGGAACGCCCGCAGAGAGTATCCCAATGTGTTGCGCCACAACTTTCTCCGGAATTTGAAAACACGGAAAAGAAGGATACATCCTGCCAAAGTTGTAGCCATGTTTTCAAATCCATATTCAGTTGTGGCGCATTGTCAGTATAGCACACGTGCGGAAAAATGGCAAGCAAAACAGTATGAAAATTTTTGTATATTCTTGCGGAAGGGTGCGTTGTGCTGAAAAATTACGCAAAAAAAATGCCGGCGGGACGCGTCCCGCCGGCAAATATTTTACTTTTTTATCCGAGAAGCCCGCGCAGATATTCCGTGAGCTGGTCCGCATACAGCTTGTGCGCGTCGCCGCCCGGGTGCGCGCCCGCGCCCATGTCGTTCTTGCGGAAGGAGAGGTAGCTCATCTTGGGATCGCCCACCGTTTCGAGCGCCTCTTGGATCCCGCTCTCGACGAAGGTGTTCGCGCCCATCATGCCGTAGATGCAGACGACGTACGCGTGGGGATAGATCTCGCGCAGGTGGTTCAAAAAGGCGGCGTAGTCGTCGGGGAATTGGTGTCTGTAAGAGGTGTTCTTGTCGATATAGGAGGCGTCGTTGGTGCCGAGCGCGAGAACGACGGCGTCCATGTCCGCGTCATAGGTGTACGGAACGGGGTTGCGGTTGGAGAGATAGCCGTGCATCTCGGTCATGTTGAGAATGCCGTACACGCTCACATTCAGGCAGATGCCGCTGAGCGCGATGACGGAGAAATCGGCGTCGAGCCGCATGCCCGTGAGGGCGGCGTACGAAATGCAGGCGTCCGAATTTTCCACCGACCAGCTCCCGCCCACGACGCGGTTGCCGTAGCCCGCCGTGATGGAGTCGCCGATAAATTCGATCTTGAGATCGGACTTTTCGGGCATGCGCAAAAATTCTTCCGCGGAGAAGCCCTTCACGGCGAACTTGCCGCGGTCGATCTCCGAGGATTTGAGGACGCGCGCCGTGTGGATGCCCTCGCCGAGCCCCTCCGCGACGGTGAACGCGCCCGATTCGAGCTTCACGAACTCGCCTTCGGTATCGCCGTCGAGGTAAATGTGCGCGTACACGTCAAAGACGGTGTTGCCCTCTTTATCGCATGTGACGTCGAGGTCCACGGTGAGGGAATCGCCGAGGAAGGCGACCTCGAAACCCGAGGCAACGTGGTCGACGTTGAGCGCGCCGTCCTCCGAGAAGTACTGCCTGCCGTAGCGGTTGATATACGTTTCATCGAACGTGTTCACGTTTTCCGCCGTCGTGCGTTCGAATACGTTCACGGGCACGCGCGCGCTCGCATCGTGGAACATGGCGACAAGCTCCGTCCTGCCGTACGCTTTCGGCGTGACGACGCCCGCTTCGTCCACCGCCGCGATGGCGGGATCGGCGATCGTATAGGTGATCTCGGGGGAATCCACCTTCTTCCTGTCCTTCCCCGCGACGAACGTCGCCTGCGCGGTGGAATACGCCTCGTCGCCGAGCAGCAGGTTGCATGCGGCGGTCTTGGTCGTGAGGGAATAGACGGACGTGTCGGCCGGTTCCTCAGGCGTCGGCGCGGGCGTTTCGGTAGCGGGGGGCGTGCACGCGCCGAAAAAGAGCGACGCGAGCATCGTGGCGGCTGCGAGTGCGGCGAACTTCGAAAATTGTTTCATGGCGGTCTCCTTTTTTTGCGGAAATGATATAGGGAGGCGTCGCGCATGGCGCGATACCTCCCTCCCGAGTTTGATTGTATCACAATTTCCCGCTTCTGTCAAGGGGTTTGAAAAATTCGTCCTCATTGTATGAAAGCCGCGCCCGATCTTGTTCGTTCGACACAGAATTTTTCTTCTACTTTCGGAATATTTCGCATAGAGTATAATTGCCCGAGCGGAAAACCGCCTACGGACAAAATGCGAAATCCAATCGAGAGGTGTTGCTATGAACGATGAACTGAGTTATGCGGAAATGCTCGAGATCCCCGTGGAGACGGTGACCGTCAAACGCAAGGAAAAGAAGCGCCGCGGCAAGGGCAAAGAGGAACTCTCCGACCGTCTCATCGACGAGGTGAACGGAAGAGTGGAGACGGGCGATCCGATGTATGCGGAGAGCAAAGAGATCGAGCGCATCGTGAAAAAGCGTCCGCGCGAAAAGGTGATGAAGGGGATCGTCCTCGGCGAATTTATCGCCGTGTGCGCGCTGCTCGCCGTCATCTTCTTCACCAATCTCTTCTATGAGACGAGCGCGATCAACACGTTCGTGCGGGGGCTCTTCCGCGGCGACGCGGAGGCGACCGATTCCCGCGTCTACTCCGACTTTACGCTCTCGCCCGTCGTCGGCGACAGCGTGGACGCCGAGGTGGCGGTCTCCGATACGGGCGTCATGTCCTTCACGGCGAAGTGCTCGGTGTATCCTCCCGTCTCGGGGACGCTTGAATCGGTGAGCGGGAACGCGCAGTCGGGCTATACCCTCCGCATCCGCCATTCCGACTCCTTCTCCACCATCATCAGCGGGCTCGACGACGTGTACAACGTGGCGGGGGACACCGTGCGCTCGAATATCCCCATCGCGTGGACGGACGGCGAGGGCGAAGTGCGCGTCATGTTCTACGACGGGGACGCCGTGCTCAACTGCTACTCCGTAGGCGAGAACGGGATCGCTTGGAGCTGATGCCCGTCAAAAAACTGCGCGTCCATCCGCTGTTTTTGGCGGTGGGCGCGCTGTCCGCCTTTACGGGCGGACTTCTTTCTTTTCTCGCAGCCGTTTTCGCCGCCTTAGAACACGAATGCGCGCATGCGATCGCGGCGAGAAGATACGGCTACTCCCTCGACAGGGTGGTGCTCATGCCGTACGGCGCGGTCATCTCGGGCGACATTACGGGCATCGGCAGAAGGGAACTTCTCTCCGTCCTCCTCGCGGGGCCGCTCTGCAATTTCGCGACGGGGATCTTCTTCGTCGCGCTGTGGTGGCTGTACCCCGAAACATACCCCTACACCGAGCTGGCGGCGACGGTTTCCTTCTCTCTTTTTTTTGTCAATCTCCTGCCCGCGTACCCGCTCGACGGGGGCAGGATCCTGCGCCTTCTCTTACAGCCGATCGGAGAAAAAAGAGCCCGCATCGCGGGCATGGTATGCTCCTTTTTGGTCTCCGCACTCATTTTAGGCTACTTTGTGTGGACGTGTTTCTCCTCGCCCGCATGGTCGGCGCTCGCCTTTTCGCTCCTGCTCGCGGCGGGGAATTTGGGCGGCGGTTCGTATGAGAGGGTCGTCTTTTCGCCCAAGCGGTTTTTGCACGGCGTGGAGGAACGGCGGATCGCCCTCACCGCGGACGCCCCCGTGCGGGACGCGATCCGCTTTCTGCGCGAAGATAAGTACCTCACCCTCCTCCTGTTTGAGGGGAGCGAGTTCGTGGGCGAGGTCAACGAGGAGGAGTTTCTCGCCGCCCTCTCGGACGGAAAGTACAACGCCCCCCTCCACTCTCTCGTTTAACTCGCGAAGGGGGGACACGAGATTCGCCTCCCCCCTTTTGCCATGCAAAAGGGGGGAGGGGGGGGGTGGTAGCCTTCACCCCTTCGGGGGGAAGCCTTTCTCGGCTCCTCCAGAGGAGGAGCTCGCACACAACCAATCTTGGCGTCCCCTTGAGGGGAAGCTGTCGAGCATTAGCGAGACGGAAGGGGTGTTGCATAATCGGAACAACACCCCTTTCGTCACTCGCATTGCTCGTGCCACCCTTCTCACGCGGGTAGAGCCCCGCGTTCGGTCACCGTTCGCGCGAGATAATGCGCTCACTCCTGTCGCAACGCGCCAAAAGTTCACAGGACTTTTGGCAGAATGCGTTGCTCCTCCTCGAGGGGTGGGCAAGGTAGGGCGGCTCTCGGCTCCACCTTTGGGGGAGCTGTCACGAAGTGACTGCCCCGCGCGCACTATTTCCTACTAAGCGCGGCACGAGCGCGTAGCGCGAAGTAGGGGGTTCGCTTATATCAAAACCCCTTTCCCCCGCTACGCGGGTACTTTCTCGGGCAGGTAGATTCCTGCCCTCGGTCACCGTTCGCGCCTTCCGATGCGCTCACTCACCGCAAAACGCCGCGAAAAGCGCACTGTGCTTTTCGCGAGAAGTGCGTTTTGCGACCCCAAAGGGGACAGCAAGTAGTCGCCCCACCCCCATATCCGTTGCGATGGCAGGGACCATCGCAACCCCGTCGGCGAGGCCACGCCTCCTGTCACGGTGCCATTCACAGCCCACCGGGCTGTTGAATGAGAATTGCACCGCTCCACCCCCACGGAGGGGGCAAGAAAGTTCGTTTTCCCGACCCCATTTCTAATTTACTCAAAAAACAAAAACCGCGCTTTTTGTTTTTTGCCCCAATTTGCGCCGCGCGCTTATTGTCTGATGAAACAGCAAGGTTTGTGCGGCTAAGAGTTTGAGAAGGTACGGGAGCCTATCCGCTCACGAAATTTTGTTTTGCGCCCTTGCAAAACAAAATTTGTGAATTTTTATATAATTTTCTTCCAGATCTCCTCGAACTCCTCTTCGGTGTGGAGAAGGTCCTCGGCGAGTTCCTTCACCTCGGTGTCGGCGTACTCGTCGCTCATCTCCCCGAGGGTGGAGCGGAGGGCGGTGATGCCCATCACCGTGCCCTGCACCATCATCTCCGCGATATGGGCGCGGGAATCGTCTTTCATGGCGTTCATCTTGATGCCCGTCCACATCATCGCCTTCTTGATGGGGTTGGGATTTTTGAGCTCGATCGCCCGTTCGCGCGCAAGCAGGGCCGCCTTGCCGCCGATCCGCTCGTATTCTTCATGCTGGCGGAGGAGCTCCGCCTTGATCTCCTCGTCGTCCGTCTCGGGCAAAATGTCCGAGATCGATTGCAGGGCATAGGTACAGTTGCGGTGGATCTCCGCCAAAACTTCTTCGCTTTTTTTGATGTCCATAACGTTTCTCCTTTTCGCATATAGCTTGAGAAAAATTTCTTTCTTTATGCAAAAGGGGACGAAAACCGCTTGACTTTTCCCTTTTTCTATGATAAATTTAATAATGAGCCGCTAAGGACGGGCAGAAAGCATCCTGCAACAGAGGGTCGCCTAAGATAACTTGCGAGACCGGGAAGAGGAGGTAAAACGTATGTACGCAATCATCGAGAACGGCGGGAAGCAGTATAAGGTTTCCGAAGGCGACGTTCTGAAAGTGGAAAAGCTCAACGCCGAAGTGGGCGCGGAGGTCACTTTCGATGTCGTTATGTTCGCGGACGGCGGGAATGTGACCGTCGGCGAAGCTGCGAAGTCCGCTAAGGTGACGGCGACCGTGCAGGCGCAGGATAAGTACAGGAAGATCATCGTCTATAAGTACAAATCCAAGAAGAACGAGCGCAAGAAGCAAGGTCATCGCCAGCCTTTCACCGCGGTGAAGATCGAGTCCATCACCGTCTGAGTCGCCACGGGGGCGTAACCCGAATAAATCAAGGAGAAAGAATCATGTTTTTCTTAGCATTATTCGCTCATAAAAAGGGTACAGGTTCATCGCACAACGGCCGCGACTCCAACGCGAAACGCCTCGGCGTGAAGCGGCAGGACGGGCAGACCGTCCTCGCGGGCAGCATCATCGTGCGCCAGCGCGGAACCAAGATCCACCCCGGCAACAACGTCGGCATCGGCGGGGACGATACCCTCTTCGCCTTAAAAGACGGCGTCGTGAAATTTGAGCGCAAGGGCAGAGACAAGAAGCAAGTCAGCGTTTATTAAAAAAATGACGGAAGGGCCGCGGCGTCGCGGTCCTTTTTCGTCTGTTAAAAATTGTTGGGAATTTCACAAATTCCCGCTTGCAAAGCGGGGCGGGGTATGGTATAATCATATCGCAAAAGCGTGCGGCCCGTCATGACGGCCTGCTCTCCGCAGGGGGCGTTTTGCTTGGAGGAGCCTATGAACTTCGATTATGATGTGATCATCATCGGCGCGGGTCCCGGGGGGATCTTTTCCGCATACGAATTGACGCACAAGCGGCCCGACCTCAAAGTCGCCGTGTTCGAGGCGGGGCATGCCCTCGAAAAGCGGAAGTGCCCGATCGACGGGGACAAGATCAAGACCTGCATCAACTGTCCGACCTGTTCGGTGATGAGCGGGTTCGGCGGCGCGGGCGCGTTCTCGGACGGAAAGTACAATATCACCAACGACTTCGGCGGCACCTTGTATGAATACATAGGGAAGAAGCGCGCGCTCGAGCTCATGCGGTATGTGGACGAGATCAATCTCCGCTACGGCGCGGCGGGCACCAAGCTCTATTCCACCGCGGGCACCGCGCTCAAAAAGGAATGTATCCGCCACGATCTCCACCTGCTCGACGCTTCCGTGCGCCATTTGGGGACGGATATCAATTACGTCGTGCTGCAAAACCTCTATCTCGATCTGAAAGACAGGGCGGATTTCTACTTCGATACCCCCGTCGAAACGATCGGCGTCTTGGAGGGCGGATTCGAAATCAAGTGCAAATCGCGCGCGTACACCTGCCGCAACTGCATCATCTCCGCGGGACGGAGCGGCAGCAAATGGCAGGAGCATGTCTGCAAGGAGCTCTCCATTCCCACCCGTTCCAACCGCGTCGATATCGGCGTGCGCGTCGAGCTCCCCGCGGAAGTGTTCGCCCACCTCACCGACGAGCTCTACGAGAGCAAGATCGTCTACTGTACCGAAAAATACGGCGACAAAGTGCGCACGTTCTGCATGAACCCGAAGGGGGTTGTCGTCAATGAAAACACCAACGGCATCATCACGGTGAACGGCCACAGCTACGAGGACCCTTCCAAACATACGACGAACACGAACTTCGCCCTGCTCGTCGCCAAGCACTTTTCGGAACCCTTCAAGGATTCCAACGGCTACGGCGAATCCATCGCGCGGCTCAGCAACATGCTCGGCGGCGGGGTGATCGTGCAACGCTTCGGCGACCTCATCCGCGGCCGCCGCTCTACACCGAGCAGGATCGAGGACGCGTTCATCACGCCCACCCTCAAGGCCACGCCGGGGGATCTCAGCCTCGTCCTTCCCAAACGCATCCTCGACGGCATCATCGAGATGATCTACGCGCTCGACAAAGTCGCCCCGGGCACCGCGAACGACGACACGCTCCTCTACGGCGTGGAGGTGAAGTTCTACAATATGGAAGTGGAAGTGGACGATAAGTTGCAGTCCCGCCACAAGGGGCTGTATATCATCGGCGACGGCAGCGGCATCACGCACTCCCTCTCCCACGCCTCGGCGAGCGGCGTGCACGTCGCGGGGGACATCATCGAAAATCTTTCCAATCGGGCTTCCTCTCTCTGACAGGAAGCCTTTTTTCTTATATGACTCCTCCTTGCCCACCCCTCGAGGGGTGGGTGTCGCCGCAGGCGACGGAAGGGGTGTTCCCAATTACGTCACCCTGAGCGGAGGCGCAAGCCGTAGTCGAATGGGTGTCCGCATTATAATAAGGACATGTTTCGACAGGCTACTGCGTCGCTACGCTCCTTGTGCCGCGCTTAGTTGTAAATAGTGCGCGCGGGGCAACATGACGTGATTTAGGACGACACCCCCTCAGTCTCGCTAATGCTCGACAGCTCCCCCCCAGCGGGGGCGCCAAGTTGCGGGCACCCACCTTACCCCCTTGCCCACCCCTCGAGGGGTGGGTGTCGCCACAGGCGACGGAAGGGGTGTTCCCAATTACGTCACCCTGCCCCGCCCGCACATTCTTTTGTTATCGAAGGGCGGCACGAGCCGCAGGCGAAGTAGCGCGTCGAATGGGTGTCCACATTATAATAAGGACATGTTTCGACTACGCTCAACATGACGTAATTTAGAATGACACCCCCTCACCGCCTACAGCGGAGCTCCCCCTCAAGGGGGCGCCAAGACGTACCCACCTCAGTCACTGCGTGACAGCTCCTCCTCGGGAGGAGCCGCCCCCTCCGTGGGGGTGGAGTGGTGCAATTCTCATTCAACAGCCCTGTGGGCTGTGAATAGCACCGCGACAGGAGGCGTGGCCTCGCCGACGGGGTTGCGATGGTCCCTGCCATCGCAACGGGTAGGGGGTGGGGCGAGATGCGGAAGGTAAGATCTTGGCGTCCCCTTGAGGGGAAGCTGTCGAGGCGTAGCTGAGACTGAAGGGGTGTGAAATTCAAAAAATTGCCCCCAAAAGGGGTCAAGAAAGCAATAAAAATATTTTTTACGAACAAATTTGAGAAAACGCATTGACAAACGGAGGCGGCGGTGATATATTTTTGTCAAAAGACGCCGAAAAAAGGCAGATAAAGGGGGGATAGGTATGAAGAGCAGGTCGGAGAAGATCCTGCTTATAGCGACGCTCGCAGCCGGCGCGATCCTCGTGGGTGTGGGGTTTGCGACATGGCTCATCGCAAACAGCGAGACGGCCAATGCGGGCGGGAACGTGAGCGCCGAGACCGTCACCGCGACGGGCGAAAAGATCGAAGTGTCGGCGGACGGAAATATCAGTTTCAGCGCACCCCATTCCGCAGAAAAAGGCTGGCTCACCGAGAACGGCGCCGATCATATAGATGAAAACCTCACCGCAACTTTCACGCTCAAGATCACGGGAGCGAAACAGATAGATTACGATTGGTATGTAGGAAAAACGGCGGACGCGGTCACGAGGGCCGAGGGCTGGAACAGTGCCGTGAGGTACGGTTTCGTGAGCAACGAGATCAAAGTGGTTCTCGACGGACCGGACAAAGAGCAATACACTCTTGACGAAGCAAGCCATACGCTTACGGCGACAGAAACTGCCGACATGGGTATGCAATATACGGTGACGCTCACGGTCACGTTTGCGTGGGGAACGCACTTTGGCGGGCAAAACCCGTACACATATTACAATGGGCACGATCAAAACGACACCCGAGAGGGCGGTTATCTTAACGAAGAGGCTTTCACGTCGGAACCCGAGAGAGAAGTGACCTACGGAGAGGACGCGTACGCGTCGCTCGCCGAGCTTGGACGGCTTTTGAACGGCCTGCACTACATTTTCACCTTCACCGCCTCCAATGGGAGTAATTGATTTCCCATGATATTCGCCCGCACTCGTCGGGCATGAAATCCTTCCATGACGCAAAACGGGCATACCATGTCCGCGTTTGCACCTTCTAAAAGAGCTTTTAAGGGACAAAATGCCGCGGAAACGGATTACGCGAAACTGTGACCGCGGAAACAAAGTGAGCGAAAAAAGATTATGAGGACGATCGAGATCGTTTCCATTGTATTGACGGCACTCGGGGCCGTCTGTTTTTCCGTCGCCTTTACCGTCTTTTGCCTTCTGTACGCAAAGCGCACGGCGGCGCAGATCGGGGCGGGGCTCAGCGACGGGGAGATCCTCAAAAAGAGCCAAAGGGCCGCGCTCAAAAGGGAGCAGATCAAGAACGCCGTCAAGAACGCGCTGTTTGCGATCGTTTTTACTGCCGCAATTTGTATGGTCGTCTGTCTGCTGATCACCCGTCTCGCGGGGCCCGTGTTCGGCAAGTCGCTCATGGCCGTCGCCTCGGGGTCGATGAGCTACCAAAACGAGGCGAACGGCTATCTTTCGGAGAGCGGTCTTGTGGACGGATTCGACTGCTACGACCTCATCGTTCTCGACCGTGTGCGCTCTGCGGACGACCTCAAACAGTACGACGTCATCGCCTACCGCAACGGGAACGTCAACATCATCCACCGCATCGTCGCCATAAGCGAAGCGGACGGAGAGACCATTTTTACGACGCGCGGCGACGCAAACAATGCGGACGACGGGTACAAGCCTCGCTTTTCGGACGTGATCGGCGCATACCGAGGCGTCCGTATCCCGAAGCTGGGCGCCGTCGTTCTCTTTTTCGGCTCGTGGCAAGGCGGAGTCACCCTTGCCGCGCTTCTCTATTGCCTCATCTTTTACGAATTTACGGCGGACAGGGTGGAGAGGAAGGAGAAGGAGCGGCTCGGGGAACTGACCGCGCGTGGGGAAGGCGGAACTTCCGAAAACAAAAGTTGAAGAATAAGGGGAAAAATATGGGTAGAAAGATCGCTCTCGGCGCGGCTTTGATCGTCGCATGCGGCGCGATAGCGGGCGTTGGCTTTGCGGATTGGCTCCTCGTACGGGAGTCGGATCCCGCCACCGCAAGCAGCGTGTTCACGACCGAACCCGTCGCGAAGGGCGTCGGGCAAGTTTCGTCCTGCTCTGCGCTCGGTTACACCGCGCAGGGCTTCATGCCGCAGAGCGAGGGCCCGTACACGTTCACCGCGGACCTCTCCGTGACGTTCAAAATCGACCTCGCCGCCTGTACGGAGCAGTATGGCGAGGATTTTTGGGTGGAAGTTGCTCTTTCCTTTTCCGAAGCGCAAGGCCGCGACCTGTTTGCGGAAAAGCGGTACGTTTCGGCGGAAGGCGGGGCTTTTTCGGAAGGCGCGTACGTCGTCCGTGTGAAGGGTGCGGAGACCGCCGCCGTGACTTATACGTTCGCGTTCGGAGACCTCAAAACGTATCGCGCCTATTTCTATAAGCCGCTTCGAAACGGCGCGTCGCTCGTCATTTCCGCAACGGCCGTCGGGCAGGGAGACGCGTCATGAAGAGGGCAAAGGGCGCGATCGTTGCCGCCCTCGCATTCATTTTCTGCGCCTCTGTCTCGGACATGGTATGGGCGGATTGGGTCATCGGCGACGTTGAGACGGTGTCTCCCGTGTTCGAACGCGTCGAGGGGATCCGCCTTGCGGAAACCGTCGTCGGGATCGACGGCGGGGAAGAGATCGTCTTTGGCGAGGAAAGTTTTGCCCGCGCCTTTGCGGGCGCGCTGGATTTTGAGGACGGCGCGGGGAGACATCTCTCGTTCGAGGACGGCGACTTCACCGTGGACTGCGGCTGCGCGGTCCTCACCGAGGGCGGAATACCCGCCGCGGCAGGCCCGCTCGACGGCTCTGTCTACACGCTCGCGGGAGCGCAGGTCTCGTTTGCCGACGAAAGGGCATATGGCGCGGAGGAATTCCCCGAAACCGTCACCGTCGAGTACAGGACGGCGTTGGTCGGCGGCGAATACGACACCGTGGAGCGGGCTCTCGAGACGGGCGGCGAGATCGAGCTCGTGCGCGCGAGCAAATTCGCTCCGGGCAAAGGCCGTGCGGGGCGGGCCGTTCTGAGGGCGGGGAGCTCCCTTTCGGGCGGCGCGCTCATTTTGCGCGCAGGGGAGACCTTCACCGTGGAGAGCGGCGCAAATTTTGCCTCCGAAGGGGTCGCAGGCGGGGAGAATGCGCGGATCGTCATCGAATCGGGGGCTACCGTGTCCGCGGTCGGCATTGACGGAACGCATTTTTCGGCGGGAAAGACCTACGTCTCGGAAAACGGCGTTTGGACCGTTTTGGAGCTCAATGGCGTATTTCGTGATGGAATTAGATTTTCTCTTGCTGTCCCCTTTTGGGAAAGTGGCACGAAGTGCCGAAAGGGGTTTTGAACCCCCTACTTCGTCGCTACGCTCCTCGTGCCGCGCTTAATCGCAAATAGTGCGCGCGGGGCACCGCCTACGGCGGAGCTCCCCCAGAGGGGGCGCCAAGAACAGGCGCGAGCGGACAGCTCCTCCTCAAGGGGGTGCCGAGATCTTGCCCCCTCCGTGGGAGGGGGACTAAGGGGGTGGGGCGAGTTTAGAATCGTACCCACCTCAGTCACTTCGTGACAGCTCCTCCTCGGGAGGAGCCAAGAACAGGCGCGAGCGGACAGCTCCTCCTCGGGAGGCGCCAAGAACAGGCGTGAGCGGACAGCCTCCCCCCAGAGGGGGGGTAGGCCTTGCGCCTTTTTTTTGTTTGTGCGGAGAAGGTTTTTCAAAGAGGCGGAAAAATACAGAAGTATTTTTTGGGAAATATATTGCAATTTCGCATAATTTGTGATATAATCACGCAAGGATGCGGTCATGAAAGTTCAATTTTCCCAAAAAACGATCTGTTGCTTCCTTGCGGCGGGGCTGGCGGTCTCGCTCGCGGGTTGCGTTCTGCCTTCGACGCCCACGGCGCCGACAGTCGTTCTCTCTGCGGAAGAGCTCGCGCTCAGACCCGGGGAGAGCGTTCTGCTCACCGCGGACGTCTCCGACGGTTCCGCCGTGGAATGGGTGTCGGGTGCGGAAGAGGTCGCGACCGTTGAAAACGGCCTTGTCACGGGCATTTCCGAAGGGCAGACGACGATCGCCGCCGTCGCGGGAGACGGCTATGCGACCTGCTCGGTCACCGTCCGTTCCGACGATGAGGGCGGGCTCCTGCTCTCCATGACGAGCGCGCGCTTGCAGATCGGGGACGCGTTCTCGTTGCAGGCGTCCTCCAAAGACGCCGTGTGGCTCTCCTCGTCCGAAGAGATCGCGACCGTTGAAAACGGCCTCGTCACGGGCATTTCCGAGGGCACCGCGCTAATCACGGCGGTCTCGGGCGCGGCGAAGGCGGAATGTGTGGTCAACGTATCCCACGAGGAGTCGGTCACGCTAACGCTCTCCAAGTTCGCGCTCTCGGTGCGGGAGGGGGAAATGTACCCGCTCACGGCCGCGCCTTCCGATCCTTCCCCCGTGACGTGGTGGTCGGAGGATCCCGCCGTCGCAACGGTAAGCGGGGGTACGGTCTCGGGCATGGGTATCGGCTCGACGGTCATCTATGCTTGGACGGCGTATGCCTCGGCAGCCTGCCGCGTCAGCGTGCGCGAGGTCTCCGATCCCTACAAAGAGGGGTACGCTCTCGTCTGGAACGACGAATTTTCGGGCGACGCGCTCGACACCGAAAAGTGGGGCTATATGACGGGCATGCAGGACTTCTACGGAAGCTCGGCGGGCCCGATGTTCTGGGGCAACAACGAGTTGCAGTATTACACCGAGGACGCGGTCACCGTTGAAGGCGGCTCCCTCGTCATCACCGCAACGCGGGAGGACATGGAGTACGGCAGACAGTATTCCTCCGCACGCATCCATACCCGCGATAAGGGATATTGGACGTACGGGTACTTCGAAGCGCGCATGCAGACGCCCGCAAAGACGGGCATGTGGCCCGCGTTCTGGATGCTCCCGCAGCCCTCGAGCACGCAAAATTCGCAGAATGTGTACGGCGGATGGCCCGCAAACGGCGAGATCGACATTATGGAAGCGCGCGGCAGGCTCGGGAACAAGATCGACACGACGGCGCACTTCGGCGCGTACGGCAGACAGGCTTCGAGCGGGACGACTTCCTCCATCAAAGGGACGACGGAGGATTGGCACACCTACGCGCTCGAATGGACGGAAACCTATATGACATGGCATATCGACGGCTACCCCGTGTACACGGTCACGAGCGATGAATGGTGGTCGGGGAGTTCGGACAGCGCGACCGCGCCCTTCGACGTCGATTTCTACCTTCTCATCAACCTTGCGGTGGGGGGCATGTACGATCAGAACCATGCTCCCGACGCGGATTTTGTCTCCGCGCAGATGCGCGTGGACTATGTGCGCGTTTACCAAGAGGTGTAGGGAACGCCGAGAATTTACTCCCCTCATACCGACGACGCGAAGCGGCGCACGAGCCGTAGGCGAAGTACCGAGCGGAGCGTGGGAGTGTATCTTTAAGATTCACTCACCCCTTCGGGGTTCGGAATGAGGAACCCCCTTAGTCACTGCGTGACAGCTCCCCCAGAGGTGGAGCCGAGTAAGGCTTCCCCCCGTGGGGGGAAGCTCCCGCGGAGCGGGAGATGAGGGGAGCTTCCAATTTGAATGCCCCTCATCCGTCACGGCTGCGCCGTGCCACCTTCCCCCCGAAGGGTGAAGGCTTCTTTGCCCCCTCCGTGGGAGGGGGGTAGGGGGGTGGGGCGAGTTTTAGAATCGTACCCACCTCAGTCCGCGATGCGGACAGCTCCTCCTCGGGAGGAGCCAAGAACTCGTCCGCTCCAAAGGTGGAGCCGAGAACCATTGCCAAGAGCGCGTGCTCGCAGCGAAAGGACGTCCTTTCGCATGAGGTATTTTCACAAAAATACCTAAAAACTTTAACGGAAACGCTCGCCCAATCCAAAGAAGGGACGCCGAGGCGACACCCCCTCAGTCACTCCGTGACAGCTCCCCCAAAAATCACCCCACAAAAATCCTACGGCTTTTTGCGGGGACCCCGATGGGGGCGCCAAGAGGGTTGGTGCGCGGACAGCTCCTCCTCGGGAGGAGCCGAGAACTTGCGACCCCGAAGGGGGAAGGCTTGCGACTTCACAAAGGGGCGGAATAGAATCGGGATCCGATCGGCAAACTGTCGATGAATCAATAAAATCAAGGGTTTGGAGGAAAAAAGATGAAAAGAAAGTTTTTAACAACTCTCTTGACGGTCTTGCTCGCGACGCTGATGGCGTTCGGGATCGCCGCTTGTAACGACGACAGCGGCAAATCAAGCAGCAAGATCAAGCTCGATCCGACCTCCCTCACGCTCAATGAGGGCGGTTCGATGGGCACGGTCAGGGCGACGTACAGCGGCTCTACGGAAGGGGGCAAGTGGGAATGGACCATATCGGACGATACGGTCGCCCAGATCACCCCTGCTTCCGCGCTCTGCATGGTGAGGCCGCTCAAAAAGGGCAGCGCGACGCTCACCGCGTCCTTCGGCGGGGAACAGGCCACCTGCGCGATCACCGTCGGCGATCCCCTCGTCGTGGAGACGGTCTCCATCTTCAACGGCACCGAGGACGTTTCGGGCAAGACGCTCGAACTCGCCGAGGGCGGCACGCTGTCGCTTACGGCAACGGCTTCCGAGGGCTCCGAGATCAACTGGTCGACGGATAACGAGGGCGTCGCGACGGTAGAGGACGGGCTCGTCACGGCAGTCCGCCCGGGCACCGCGGTCATCACGGCGTTCGTCACGGCTTCCATCCGCGCCACGGTCACCGTCAACGTGAAGGCTCCCGATGGCACCGTCTACTACGATCTGCAATTCGGCGACGGCGGCAACCCCGTCACGGAACCTCCCGCAGAAGGCGGCGAAGGAACTCCCATCCCCGCGGGCCAATTCTACTATTGGGCTTCGAGAACGGGCTGGGGACAGCAGGTCGATATCGAGCACGCCTATTACAGGGGCTCGGACTATAAGGACGGCACGGTGTATATCAAGTACACGAGCGATTGGGATCCCGGCTATTTCTACGGCTTCCAGCTCTATTGCTACTACCCCGGCCTCAATGTCGGCACCTTCTACAAGTTCACCTGCGACATCACCGTTGACCGGGATTGCACGTTCAATATCAACAACAATCTTGTCGACCTCACAAAGGGCGAAAACGAGGTCACCGTCTACTATCAGGTGACGAGCGACAAGAACTTCACCCTCTACACGGGGTACGACACGATGGACGGCACCAACGGTTACTTCGTCAAGGACGTCGAATTTTCCATCGGCAACATGAAGTGGACGCCCGATACCCGCGTCCAGCTGAAAGCGCCTTCTTTCACGGTCGAAAACAACGTGATCACGATCGACGACCCCAACGAAGAGGGCGTCGGCAGCTATCTGCTCGGTTTCTATAATGAACAGGGCGCGCGCGTCGGCACCGTCGCGGTCAAGAGCGGCGAGGCGATCGACACGAGCATGATCAAGAGCGGCACCTACACGACGAAGCTCACCGCGCAGGCTGCGAACCCGCACTTCATTGATTCTCCCGAATCGGCGGAAGGGGTAGAGGTCGAAGTCGTGAACGAGGGCATCACCTATGAGCTCAAAGGCACGGGCGCGAGCGGCGCGCTTGCCACCCCCGGTCTGTGGACGTATTACAAGTCCTCGTGGGTGGAGATCCGCGAGGCGCAATTCGCGAATGACACCGTCACGTTCGAATTTGCCAACAACGCGGGGAATTGGGACGACACCCAGCTCTACTACAACGCTCCCGAGGCGCAGATCGGCAAGTACTACGATATCGAGCTCGAGATCACGTCGAACGCGACAGGCCACATCATTCTGAGCGGAAGCGAAGTCCTCATCGAGGAGGGTACGCACACCTACCTCATCGACGAGCACTTGCAGGAGAGGGGCGGCGCCACGATCGCATTCGTGTTCGCGCTTCCCGGGCAGGCGAACGCGCAGGAGATCCAGGCGGGCAGATTCGAGATCAAGATCAAATCCATCACGGAGGGCAGCACCGCGCCCGTTCCCGAGGTCTCGACCAATCCCGACGACTACGATCTCGGCGAACCGATCTATCCTTCCTCCGCCATCGAGAAGAACGGCGCGGCCGAAGCGACCAACAACACCTGGGCGTATTGGTTCGTTGAGGACGCCCAGTGGGGTCTCGGCTCCGTCGTCACGATGAACGAGCACAAGTACGAGGACGGCACCGTCACGCTCGCCTACACGGGCGGCGATCTCGACCGCGACTTTGCGGTCCAGCTCTTCTACAAGAACACCAAGCTCAAAGCGGGCACGCAGTACTTCCTGTTCGCGACCGTCGAAGTGAGCGGCGATCTCCAGATCAAGCTCAACGGCGAGATCTCCTTCCTCACGGCGGGCAGCCACGAGCTCCACGTCCTCATGACGGTGACGGGCGACCCGGCGTTCAGCATGCAGTGCTACGGCGTCGGCAGCGGCACCATGACCGTGAAGGTCTCCGACGTGTATTGGCAGGAAGTCTTAACCGATGAGAAACCCATCGACCCCGACGACTATCAGCTCGGCGCGGCGATCAATCCCTCCGCTACGGCAATGCAGAAGAATGGCGCGGACGCCGCAGCCAACGATACGTTCGCGTATTGGTATGTCGAGAGCACAGATTGGAACTGCGGCACCGTCGTCACGATGAACGAAAGCAAGTATGAAAACGGCGTCGTCACGTTCGACTATACGGGCGGTAGCATAGATTACAGCGTCCAGCTCTTCTACAAGAACACCACCCTCAAGGCGGGCACACAGTACTTCCTGTTCGCGACCATCGAAGTGAGCGAAGATCTTCAGATCAAACTCAACGGGCAGGTGTCCAATCTCGAAGCGGGCAGCCACGATCTCTTCGTCCTCATGACGGTGTCGGGTGACCCGTCGTTCAGCTTGCAGTGCTACGGCGTTGGCAGCGGCACCATGACCGTGAAGATCTCCAACATTTATTGGAAGGAAGTGCTCGGCGGCGGCGCGCAGGGCGGCGGCTCCACGCAGCCCAATCAGCCCACGCAGCCCGATGTCGATACCTCGAATGCCCGTCAGATCACCGTTACGAGCACGGACTTCTACGCCGATAATTTCGTCAAGATCGGCATGTCGGAGACTGACCTCAATTTCCTTAAAGAGAATGCCACCCGCGTCACGACCAACGGCCAGCAGTACGGTCACGGCGAAGGTAAGGGCTTCCTTGTCGACGGAAATCTCATTCAAGTGCAGTTCAACACCGGCGACACGCAGTTTCAGTGCATTTGGTACAATGCGCAAGGCGAAGTGATCGCGGTCTGCACCTTCCAAAAGGCATAACGGCCCGAAGAAGAACAGCCATCGGAGCGGCGGTTTTGCCGCCGCTCCTTTCCGTATTATAAGGAGGATTTTCATGGAAAAGAAATTCATCAAGATCGGCGCGATCTCGCTCAGCATGGGCTCGCTCATCAGGCGCGTCGTGCTGTGCGCGGTCGCCGTCGTGCTCGCGGTGGTGATCGGCGTGGGCAACTTCTTCCTCGACCGTTACGCTCTCATCATCCACCGCGTCTTTGCGGGAGACACCGCGACCGCGGGCTCCGAAGAGGGTGCGGGCAACGTGATGAAGGCTGCCGACGACGTCATACGGGAGGCGGCGGAGGAGAGCATCGTGCTCCTCAAAAACGAAAAGGGCTTTTTGCCGCAAAAAGATCTCTCGAAGGTCAACCTGTTCGGCTACGGTTCGAGCGACAACGGCTTCCTGCTCACGGGCGGCGGCAGCGGCGGCACGTCCATCACGAGCGAGAACGCATGGCGCGTCGATCTCACGGACGCCTTCCAAGACGCGGGCGTCGAATACAACACCCAGCTCATGCAGGCGTATGAAGATTTCAGCACGTTCGACGCCGATTACCGCAAGGGCGGCACCACGGGCGCGAACGCCGTCGAGAGCCTTCTGAATCCCGGTGTGAGCTTCTACTCCGACGCTCTGCTCCAACAGGCGAAAACGTATTCGTCCGTCGCGGTCGTCACGCTCAGCCGTTTCGGTGCGGAGAACGGCGGCGGGTCGGAGCTCGTCAATATCGACAAATACAAGAACGGCACCTTCCTCGAACTCACGAGCGAGGAAAGAGACATGTTCACCGCTCTCGACAACGCGGGCTTTGACGTGATCGTGCTCGTCAACGTGTGCAACAACATGGAGCTCGGCTTCCTCGAAGAGTACCCCTGCATCAAGGCGTGCCTCTTCGTCGGGATCCCCGGGCAGTCGGGCGCGGCGGCGATCCCCAAGATCATCAAGGGCGAAGTGAATCCCTCGGGCAGAACGTCCGATACCTTCCCCTACGACTATCAGACCAACAACCCCGTCTATCTCAACGCCTATAACGGAGCGTCGGGCATCGTCTATCAAGAAGGCATCTACTTCGGCTACAAGTGGTATGAGACGGCGGACGCGGCGGGCTACTTCGCAGACGTCGATAACGACTACGGCAAAGGGTACGAAGGCGTCGTGCAGTTCCCCTTCGGCTACGGGCTCTCCTACACCTATTTCGATTGGGAGATCACCTCGCGGCCTGCGTCGACAGCTCTCACGAAGGACGGCAAGTACACGGTCAAGGTGAAGGTCACGAACACGGGCACCGAAGCGGGCAAAGACGTCGTCGAGCTCTACGGGCATGCGCCCTACACCGAGGGCGGCATCGAGAAGGCGGAGCGCGTGCTCCTCGCCTTCGCCAAGACCCCGTTGCTCGAGGCGGGCGAATCCTGCGAGGTGGAGCTCTCCTTCACGGCATACGACCTCGCCTCGTACGACGACTACGACAAGAACGGGAACAAATTCACGGGCTATGAGCTCGAAAAGGGCGACTACGAGATCTACGTCATGCCCAATGCGCACGACAAGAGCGAGGAGCTCACGATCTCCATGACGGCGGCAAGCGATGTGCGGTTCGAGAAAGACCCCGTCACGGACAAGGACGTCGTCAACCGCTTCACGGGGAGCGACGCGTACATGGGCAGCCCCACGGACGGCGGCGCGACCTATCTCTCCCGCGCGGGCAAGTTCGCGAACTTCCCCACGGCGGCGGCGACGGGGCGCGGCAAGAATATCACCAATTACCGCTATACGGGCTATGACAACGCGGACGTCAGCGGCATCCAATACGGTGTGGATACGGGCATCCGCCTCGCACAGCAGGAGATCACGGACGAGGACGGCAACAAGTCCTATTCCGACCCCACGCCCGAGATGCTGAGCGGCAAGGATACGACCGCGACCCTCGTCATCAACCCCGATGTCAGGGATCCCGATGTTTTCAACCTGATCGACTACGACAACGACGCCATTTGGAACATTGTGCTCGATCAGATGACGCAGAGCGACATCAAGAACCTCATCGGCATGGGCGGCTTCCAGACGATGGATATAGCGAGCATCGGCAAGCCGCGCTGCACCGATAAGGACGGCCCCGCAGGTTTCAACAACAACGTCACCAACGGCGGCGAGGACACGCCCTACCCGCTTCTTCCGAGCGAATCGCTCCTCGGCTGCTGCTGGAACGAAGAGGTCGCGTACGCCATCGGCGAAGCGCAGGCCGCGGTCGGGCAGGAATACGGCATCAGCGGCTGGTACGCTCCCGGCGTCAACCTGCACCGCTCCGTCTACAACTCCCGCAACTATGAGTATTTCAGCGAGGACGCCCTTCTCTCCGGCAAGCTCGCGGCGCAAGTCGTCAAGGGCACCAAAGAAGGCGGCGTTTACTGCTACGTCAAGCACTTCGCGATCAGCGAAGCGGGACAGAACCCCACGAACGTCAAGACGTGGATCAACGAACAGGCGCTCCGCGAGAACTACCTGCGGGCGTTCGAGATCCCCGTCAAAGAGGGCAAGGCGAACGGCATCATGAGCGCGTTCAACTGCGTGGGCGAGATCCCTTCGGGCTACAATCACGCCCTTCTCACCGATATCCTGCGCAACGAGTGGGGCTTCCGCGGAACGGTCATCACCGACTGGTACACGGGCGGCAGCTACATGGGCGACCATACGGCGGGCGTGCTCGCGGGCAACGATCTGTGGCTCTGCGGTTCTACGAGTCAGGCGGCGGTGCTCGATCTCTCGAATCCCGGCGTCGCTTACGCGGCAAGGATCTCGGCGAAGAACATTCTCTACACCTATATCACCACGGTCAAGGAGATCAAGGTCAATCAGGAGGCCTATTCGCCGTTATTCGTCGGGCTTTGGGTGACCCTCAACGTCGTTCTCGGCTTGGGTATCGCGGGCTGCGTCGCGGGCGTCGTGTTCCCGCTCCCGCTTCCCAAGAAGAAGGCGGCCGACCCCGACCCCGACGTTGGCAATGGCGGCAACGGCGGCAATGGTGGTTAAATGCGGCAATGGCTAACATGATGGCAGCGGCGTTTGCCCTGCCACGGCAAACAAAAAAAGCGGGTCTCCCGCTTTTTTTGTTTGGAGCATGCCCCCTCCGTGGGGGTGGAGCGGTGCAATTCTCATTCAACAGCCCGGTGGGCTGTGAATGGCACCGCGACAGGAGGCGTGGCCTCGCCGACGGGGTTGCGATGGTCCCTGCCATCGCAACGGGTAGGGGGTGGGGCGGATTCCAAATTCGTACCCACCTCAGTCACTCCGTGACAGCTCCTCCTCGGGAGGAGCCGAGCATGCCCCCTTCGGGGGAGGGGGTAGGGGGTGGGGCGCGCCCCCAATTACGTCACCCTGAGCGGAGGCGCAAGCCGTAGTCGAATGGGTGTCCACATTATAATAAGGACATGTTTCGACTACGCTACTTCGTCGCTACGCTCCTCGTGCCGTGCTTAGAATCACAAATAGAATCTTCGCACGGGGCAACATGACGTGTTTTAGAACGCCCCTCATCCGTCACGGCTGCGCCGTGCCACCTTCCCCCCCGCAGGGGGAAGGCTTACCACCCCTCAAGGGGGCGCGCCCCTCATACCGAGGCGAAGCCGAGTGTATCTTTAAGATTCACTCACCCCCTTCCGTCGCCGTTAGCGACACCCACCCATCAAGGGGTGGGCAAGGGTGCGGTTCGCTCCCCCCAAAGGCGGCAGCTTCGAAATGCGTGCGGAAAAAATCGAAAATCCTGAAAATAACCTATTGACAAATCGGCGGTTTTGTGGTACAATACTCCCGATACAGGTAGGGACGGCATATTTCCGTCCTAAAATGCCCGAAATCGTATTTCGGGCATTTTATCATCTGAAAGAGGCGGGGAAGATGCGCGCCGCATACGATAGATAGATCAGTAAACGCGCAAGCATGTTCCCGAGGAGCAGAGGATGAGTGGGTTCTACGCCGTCATCGACAAATTTTATACGCTCATAGGCGGACCGACGGGCGTGCCTGCCGTGATCGTCACGGTCGCGATCATGCTGATCGCGGGCTTTTTGTTCACGCGCCTCACGAAGCTCCTCAAACTCCCCAACGTGACGGGCTACATCCTCGCGGGGATCGTCATCGGCCCGTCCTGCCTCAGGCTCGTTCCGCAAGAGGTGGTCTCGGGCATGGGGTTCGTCTCTGACATCGCGCTCGCCTTCATCGCGTTCAGCGCGGGGGAATATTTCCGCCTCTCCGTCCTCAAAAAGAACGGCAAGCGGGTCGCCGTCATCACGCTGTTCGAAGCGCTCGTCGCCTCCGTTTTCGTGTTCGTTCTCACCTTTTTCATTCTGAGGATGGGGTTCGCGTTTTCCATCGTCCTCGCCGCGCTCGCCTCGGCGACGGCGCCCGCCTCCACCCTCATGACCATCCGCCAGACGAAGGCGAAGGGGAGGTTCGTCGACACGCTTCTGACCGTCGTCGCCCTCGACGACGTTGTGAGCCTCGTCGCCTTCTCGGTGTCGATCTCCCTCGCCCTCGCCTCTCTCGACGGCGCGTTCTCCGTGCAGACGGTGCTCCTTCCCATCGTGTGGAATGTGCTCCTCATCGGCGTGGGGATCGGGCTCGGCTTCCTCCTGAAGTACCTCATGAGGCGGCGTTCGACGGACAACCGCCTCATCGTGGCGATCGCCTTTCTCTTTGTCATCTGCGGGCTCGGCGCGGCGCTCGACGTGTCCCCCCTGCTCGGGTGCATGGCGATGGGGACGGTGTACATCAATGCCGCCGAGGACGAAAAGCTCTTCAAACAGCTCAACTACTTCGCGCCGCCCGTTCTGCTCCTCTTCTTTGTGAAGTCGGGGGCGGAGTTTCAGCTCGATATCCTCTTCGACTTCGGGACGAAGATCGGAAATTCCCCGCTCCTGCTCATCGGCGTGCTCTACTTCATCGTACGCATCGCGGGCAAGTATGTGGGCGCGTTCCTCGGCTGTCTCATCACCAAAGAGCCGAAGAAGGTGCGCAACTACCTCGGGTTCGCGCTCGTGCCGCAGGCGGGGGTGGCGATCGGGCTCGCGGCGATGTCGATGCGGCTCATGGGAGATGGCGTGGGCGGCCAGCTCCAGACGATCATCCTCTCCTCGAGCATCCTCTACGAGCTCATCGGGCCCGCGCTCGCCAAGCTCTCCCTCTACCTCTCGGGGTCCATCAACGCCAAAGAGCAGGAGGAGGGGACGGAGGAGGCGACTGCCGCGCCCAAGACGGCGGAAGAGGTCGCTTCCCTCGAGGAGAGACTGCTCGAAATACAGGGAGAGATCGAGAAGAAACGGTACGCCCGCACCGACGAAGAGGCGGCCTTCATGGAGGCCGCGGATGAGACGGAGAGCGGGCAGACGAGCGATTATATGCGAAGGAAGTTCAAAAACAGGAGATAGAGTGTATGGGAAATCTGCTTGCTGAAACGATCGTTGCGGAAGATTTTTTCGCCACCCTCATGGGGGACTGGTCGAAAGGGGTCAACATCTATTCGATCTTGCTCAAAACGGGGATCATCATCGTCCTCACGACCATTCTCGGCTGTGAGCGCGCGCGCAACCGCCATGCCGCGGGGTTGAGGACGTTCATGGTCGTCGGCCTCGCCTCCACGTCTGTGGCGATCGCCGATCTGTACCTCATTCTTGCACATGGGGTGACTTTTCCCTTCCTCTCGGCGGCGACCCTCATCGCCATCGCGGTCATCGGCGCGAACACCATCCTGTTCAGTTCGAAGAACCAATTAAAGGGGCTCACGACCTCGGTGGGGCTTTGGTCGACGGCGATCATCGGCGTGGTGCTCGGGCTCGGGCTGTACACGGTGACGGTCATCGCCTACCTCGTGCTGATGCTCTGCCTCACGGTGTTCACCCACCTCGAGATCTTCAACAAGCAGCGTTCCAACCACTTCGAGGTGCACCTCGAACTCAAGGGGCGCAACCTCTTGCAGGAGTTTACGGCGACCATCCGCGAGTTCGGGCTCAAGATCGACGATATCGAGATCAACCCCGCCTATGCGAATTCGGGGTTGGGCGTCTACACCGTCTCGCTCACCGTCACCGACAAGGTCTTGCGCAAGAAAAAGCACAAGGAGCTCGTGAAGGCGCTCTCCGCGCTCGACTGCGTGTCGTATATCGAAGAGATCGCTTAAAATTCGCCCCGTGACATAAAACGGGGGTACCATGTCCGAAAGAGAAGCGTCAAAAAGCGCGTCCGCCTCAAAAGAAGCGGGCGCGTTTTCTCTCTTTTTTTCCCGTTTTCATGCAAAAAAATGAAAACCGCGTGTATTTTCTTGACAAGTATGCGGTTTTTCGGTACAATATACATACTATAACGTAATATTATAAATTACAGGACCCTTTATAAGGAGGGCGAAGATGAAAAAATTATTCGGGCGGACGGCGTTTTTCGCACTCATCGCGGGCATGCTCGTCTGCGGCGCGCTCGGCGTCGCGGCATGCGGCTCCGGCCATGTCCACGTCTACGGCGCGTGGTCGGTCGAAAAGGAGGCGACCTGCGAGGAGGCGGGCGTCCGCTCCCGCACCTGCACCGATCCCCGTTGCCCCGTAGAAAAGGAGCGCACCCAGACGGAGGAGATCGCCCCCCTCGGCCACGAGTGGGGGATCTGGAAGATCGTCACTCCCGCCACCTGCACGGAGGGCGGCACGCGCATCCGCACCTGCAACGTCTGCCAAAAGCCCGAAGAGGAGGCCACCTCTCCGCTCGGGCACGATTGGGACGCGGGCGATCCCATCGAAAAGGCGACCTGCACCCAAAAGGGGCTCTCCCTCTTCACCTGCAACGTGTGCGGCGAAGCCGAAGAGCGGGAGACGGATATGCTTCCGCACACATGGTCGGCGGAGCGCACCTTAGAGCCCACTTGCGAGAAGGCGGGCGAGGAGACGCGCACCTGCACCGTCTGCCATACCGTCGAAAAGTCCGCCGTCGCCGCGCTCGGGCATGTCTGGGTCGCGGGAAGCGTGCTTTCCGACCCCACCTGCACGGAAGCGGGCGAGCGGGAACAGACGTGCTCCCGCTGCGGCAATACGCGCACGGCCGAGATCCCCGCGCTCGGGCATTCCCCCGAGGGGGACTACACCATCGACGTCGAGCCAACGTTCGAACATGCGGGGAGCAAGTCGTACCACTGCACGCGCTGCGGGGAGAAGATCGGCTCGGTCGAGATCCCCGCGCTCGACGAGAACACGCCCATCGAATACGAGTTCCGCGTGCTCCGCAACAACGGCGAGAAGATCGGCGCTTCCCTCTCCATCGAGGTCTTTGACGGAGCGGAGAAGGTCGCGGCAAGTTCGCGTTCCACCCTTTCGGGCGGCGTCTTTCGGGTACAGCTTCTGCCCAAGACGTATACGGTCAAGGTCTCCGGCGTTCCGGAGGGATATACCGCCGCGGAGAGCTATACCGTGCGGCCCGAGAGGCCCGTCTGCGAGCTGTATCTCACCGCTTCGCCCCGCACGGGCACGCCGGGCTCCTCCCTCCTCTACCGGACGGGGGATGTGATGTACGACTTTTCCGCCGTGACCGTCAACGGCGAAACGGTCACCCTCTCCTCCCTGCTTGCCGAAAAGAAGATGGTGCTCATCAATTTCTTCTATGTGGGGTGCCCCAACTGCGAGGTCGAATTCCCCGGCTTGGAGGCGGCGTACCGAAAGTATGAGAAGGACGTCGCGGTCATCGCCATCGATCCCCGTTCCGCAAACGGCGACAGCGAACAGACGGTGCGCTCGTATGCGGGCTCCCGCGGGTTCACCTTCCACACGGTATGGGACGACGGGGTGCTCGACCTGCACAAAAAATTCGGCGTCACGGGGTATCCTTTCAGCGTCATCGTGGACGGGGAAGGAGTGATCGCGTGGACGAAGCTCGGCGGCATGGGCGAAAACGCCGAAGAGGCGTTCGGAGATCTCTTTGAAAAATACACGGCGGACGGCTATTGGAAGAATCAAGCAAAGTCCGCGCCTACCCCTGCGCGCTACGAGGCGGTCTTGCCCGAAAAGCGCACGGGATCGAACGTTGGAGGACAGTCATGAAACGTATCCGTAAATTTTTCTTTCTATTCCTTGCTTCGGCAATGCTCCTTGCCGTCGGCGCGGCGCTTGCGGCGTGCAACAACGGGAACGGCAAAGTCACCCTCAGATTCGACGTGCAGGGCGGCGACCCCATTCCCTCCATCGTGGCCGAAAAGGGGAGCGAGGTCACCCTTCCCGAGGCGACGCGGGAGGGATATGCCTTCACGGGCTGGTATCTTTCGGACGGCAGCGAGGGAACGCTCAGGGGGACGGTGACCGCGCCCCAAACCGACGCGACCTATCATGCCATGTGGGAGACGGGGTATCTCGTCACGTTCGACTTGGACGGCGGCGTCCTTCAGACGGAGCGGGCCCTCTACCTCGCGGAGGGGGCGGACGTCTATGAGGCGGTCTCCCCGTTCGTGCCGAGAAAGAGCGGGCTCACCTTCGGCGCGTGGTTCTATGAGGGGAACGAGCTCGCCCGCGGATTCAAAATGCCCGCGGCGGGGATCACCCTCACGGCGCGCTATAAGGCGGATTATACCGTCGAAGTCTATCTTCAAAACGTCAGCGGGAACGCCTATCCGTTGAACGAGCAGTACACGTCGTACGGGGCAGGGTATGCGGGTTCCGCCTTCCGCCCCGACGCGCCCGCGATCACGCACTTTACGCTCGCGGATCATGCGGACAGCGTGACGGAGCTCGTTCTCTCCGAGCAAGCGGAAAAAAACGTATTCCGCTTCTACTACACGCGCGACCGCTATCCCATCGTGTACCATGCGAACGCCCCCGCGGGTCTCTCCGCAACGGGCGGCACGGCGGAGCAGACGGGCGCATATCAGGCCTCCGTCGTGACGGCGGAGAACGGGTTCAAGCTCGCGGGATACCGCTTTGCGGGCTGGGCGTCCGTTCCCGACGGGGACGTCGTGTACCGCGCGGGAGAGCGCGTGCGCGTGGAGGGCTACACCTCTCTCTATGCCGTCTGGGACCGCGGCTACACCGACCGCTTCCGCTCCGACGACATCGTGTTCTTCCCCCGTTTGGAGGAGGGAAAGGCGTATCTGCTGCGCGGCGGGTATGAGTTCGAGGGCACGCGCGAAGGGGACGTTTTCACCTTCAAGAAGGAAAACGGGGATACCATGCTCGAGGGCAGGGTGTCGGGAACGATGTTTTCCTACACGCACAGGGAGCTTTCGGGCAAGTATGTTCTGGCGTCGCACGACCGCGATCCCGCGTTCGACGAGGCGGAGCGTTACGACGACGGCGTGACCCTCGAGATCGGGGACAATCTCGTTGCGACCCTCACGGAGAACGGCGTTGCGTGCAGCGGCGCGCTCTCCTTCGACCGCAGCCGCGGCGACTACCGCTTCCTCTCGGACGACGGGAAGAGAGATCTCCATGTGCTCTTCGGCGACGGCACGGAGGCGGGGCACGAAAAGATCTTCTATATCGCGGGCGAAGAGGCGGGGTACTATCTCGGGCTCCTCGGCCTCGAGCTCCCTTACACGACGGGCGAGATCCTCCATCTCGACGGCTACGGCGGCGCGGTCTGCTATATGAATTTCAGCGGGACCGCCCTCGGCTTCGACGGCGAATACTATCTCGGGAGCGTCCGCGAGGTCGCGGGCGTGCAGATGCGAAAGATCTGCGTCACGATCTACGACGAACTCGGTCTCCTCGGCAGTGAGCCCGCGGTCTATGTGAACAATCTCGCCACCGTTCCCCTCGGCATGGAGGACGGGGAGACGGGGGAGGAATACGACGGGTATATCAAGGCGAACGGTCTCATGGGCGAATACCGCGGCGAAAACGGCGCAACGCTCGTCCTCGACGGGCTCGGGCTGTTCGCGGACAGCGCGGTCTACACCGACGCCGACGGCGTGCACGCGTGCAGATACGACTATGTGAGCGACAACAAGACGGGCGTCACCGTCACCCTCGCCGCGGAGGACGGCGGGATGTCGTTCAAGCTCGACGGCAACACGTTCGCCCCGATCGACCTCTCCGCGCAGGAGAGCTATACCGAATATTACCGCATCACCGATTCCTTCGATTCTCCCGTCCTCGTGCTCTACGGGGAGGAGGGCGAAGCGGAGAGGCGCGCGGAACTGCTCATCTCCAACGACGGCGATACCTTCTTCACGGGAGGTAGGGGCGTCGTCACGGAGGAGATGTATCGCGGCGTGCGCGTCTGCACCTTCACCCTCACCGCCGCCGAAGCGGGGTATGAAAACGTGATGCCGAAGAGCATGCGCTTCTATTTCAGCTCGGTCATGAGCTCGGAGGATATGCGCCCGCGCGACGTGTATTGCGTGCTCGAAGAGGACGGCGAGAGCTGGTACGAAGCGTACGAGGTCGAGGGCGGCGGCGTCCTCTGGGCGAACTCCCGCATCACCCTCTTGGGGAGCGGGTCTCTCCTCTTCACGCAGAGCGGCGCGATCGAGGGCAGCTTCTCGGTCGGGCACAGCGAGCGGTTCGGCTACGACTATATCGCCTTCGTCTACGGCGATGAAAACGGCGACAGGGCGGAGCTCCGTTACACCGTCAGCGAGCTCGAGGACGGTACCATGTCCGCGATCCCCCTCACGGGAAGCGATCTCGAACTGCAAACATACTACTTTGACGAGGCGGAGAACGTCGCGCAGTACGTCACCGATCTCGTGCTCGACAGGGCGATGGAAAACGGCGAGATCGTCCGCTCGGGCAACGCCGCCTTCAACGACGGACACGGTGAAGGGGCATGGCAGACCGCTTCCTTCGAATATGTCGGCACCACGGTGTTCGGCGAGGACGTCTATTCCCTCAGAGTGGGCCCCTCCGAGCGGTTCCGCTTCCTCATCACCCTGTTCGAGGGCGGCTCCGGCGGGACGGCGTATATCTACTTTATCTATGAAGAGAGCGTCGAGGGGACCTATCTCTCCCCCGACGGCGGCTCGCTCACCCTCGACGGGTTCTATTGGGCGCTCTACACCGACGGGAAGGGAGGCCGCTACGAGGGCGGCTACGACTACGATCCCGCGACGGGCGAAGTGTATTTCACGCCCGAAAACGGCGAGGCCTTCTATCTCTCCCTGCAGGGGGATACCTTCTACGCGCTCGACGGGGCGTACGGGAGCTGGACCCTCGTGGACTACAACTTCGCACTCATCAACAATGCGACGGTGACGTTCGACGGACGGGGCAACGTCACCGTGACCGTGCCGGGCGGAATGACGTACACGGGCACCTACACCCTCCTCGACGCGGAGACCAACGAGTATGCCGCGAACGTCAATTTCGGACCCCAGTCGGGCTCTTTCCCGGGAGGGACTGCGCCGGGCGGCTGGCACGTCCAGCTTTATTCCACCTTCTCCGACAACCTCTGCATCCTCTTCAACGAGCCCACGGCGGGGACGTTCATCAACGATGATTGGGACGTTCTCTGGCTGGACGGGTACGGCGGCGCGACTTTGAGCACCGCGGACGGCACCGTCAGCGCGACGGGCGAATATGTTTTGGCGGACGAGGAGCGCGGCTTCATGATCTTCATCGCATACGATGAGGACGAGACGCAGACGCATATCCTCTTCAACGCGGAGGCGCACACCTTCGAGATCGTCGATTATTCGCAGATCTGCGGGCTGTATCTCTCCGACGCGTTCGACTATCTCGCCCTCATGGAGGACGGGGCCGTCTACGTCGGCACGATGCGGCAGGGGGTCTACTTCTACGACGAGACCACCGTCTACGCCTATCTTTGGAGCTACGATACGAACACGTTCAGCTGGTACGAATTCGACCGCCCGACGGGGGACGTCTATGATCTCTCCTTCGACTTCGACGGCGACGGCTCAAAGGAGACGGTCACCTACCGGCGCGTTTCTTCGGACACGTTCACCGCGGACGGGAAGATCGAATTTTCAGACGTGGAGGGCGAAATCGTCCGTACCATGTCCGCAACGCTCACCCTCAAACTGAGAAACGGCTCGCTCTACAATCTTGCCGCGGTGTTCACCGTCACCGATAAAGAGCACGGCGGCACATACGACAAATTCAGCTTCAATCCGTACACGGGCGGCGTCCCCAACCCGCGCGTCTCCTATAACGGGGTGGACTATCCCATCGCCTTCTCCTATGAGAACGGCTTTACCTTCACCGTCTCCGCGGGCTACCTCAGAACGGTGATGAACGACTACTACGACATGTACCGCAACGACGACGGCTCCGATCCCGAGACGGGGGACGGCACCGTTGCGCGGCGGGGCGGCAGGATCGTCAAGGAGAGCGTCGGCTTCGGACCCATTTCTCTCGAAGCGGCGGTGTACAGCGGCGAATTTTTCTATCTCAACGACGCGCATCCCATAGTGGCGGCGGAGCCCATCACGTTCAGCGGCGTCCCCGAGAAGGAGCTCCGCGTGATCGGCTCCCGCGCCCTTCTCAACGAGCTGTACGAGATCGTCTTTGAGGCGAACGGAAGGAAGTATGCGATCGACTTCTACGAGACGGAGTACGAAAATACGGAGGGCAACTCCATTCCGTGCTATGTCTTGCAGGGCTTCTACGAGTACGAGGAGCATACCGCAGACGGCTACACGGTGGGCGTGAAATATCTCGTGCGCGCGACGATGCAGAATACCCCCGGCTACGATCACGACGAATACGGCGACGGCAAGCTCGCGGGCAAGGCGGTCGCGGTGACCCTCATCCCCGACGGCAAAGCTCCCGTCGTCGCCTACGACGCAGGCATTTCGATCGGCGGCGACGTGTGGTTCGGCGAACTGCTCGGCTACGACAGCGCGGGCAACGTGGACGTGGGCGACGCCTATCTCGTTCACATCGTTTACGGCGAAAACGGCAGGGCGGAACGCGTGGACGTGGGCGTCTATCAACTGCGCCAAAAGCGCGCGATGGGGTATCTCATCAACTTCTATGTGGACGAAGAGGGCGACGTCGTCACGGTGATCGCCGTGGCGTATACCGACGAGACGACGGGTATCCTCGCGTGGCTGGAAAACCCCAACGGCCTCCAAAACGAGGGCAATGTGTGGACGTTCCGCGCCGCACCCGGCGCAAACAGCACCGAGCGCACCTACACGGTCACATTCACCAAAGTGACGACGGAAGGGGAGGACGGCGCGCCCGTCTACGACTACATCGTCACCGTGACCACGGAGTAAGCCTCCGCATGAAAGGGGGCAATATGCCCCCTTTTTGTACGTAAAGAGTAAGCTCCTCCCTCGCGGGAGGGAGGAGCGGGATCTCCCCGCGTGCGGGGAGGCGGCGGTCATTTCGACTCGAGTGAAGTCAGGTATTTCGCGAGCGTTTTGGCGGTTACGAGAAGCTCCTCTTCGGACATGGGTGCCTCCAAATAGGCGTTGAGGTGCTCCCGTATGAACGCAGCCTTTTCCTCCTCGCTCTTTCCCTTCGTGCCAGAAAGGAGCGCGTTTGCCGCCTCCTCCCGCTTCGCCTCGGGGACAAAATCGAGCAGCGGAAGCAGGGGATTCGCGGTGAATTTCCCCCGGAGAAATTGCTCGTACACGATGTAGTAGAGGGTGGCCGCGCAGCCGCAGCCGAACCCGCTTTCGAGCGTGAGCAACAGATCGTCGGTGATCGGCGTAAGGCTGAACGTGACGAGGATCCTGTAAGCCGCGTACACCGCGAACCCGAGCGCGAAAGGCAGAAAGACGAATACCTTTTTATTCACGGTCTTCATGACCGTCTTTTTGAGGAGAGACGTTAAGAGCGTCACCCCCAATGCGAGCAGGAGCACGTCCGCTCCGTACAGGCGGAACGCGCTCACGAGTTGAACGAACGACATGATTGCCTCCTCATTCTACCCGCCGCAATTCTATTATACCATACGTTTTCGCCCGCCCCGCCTCAGCGGTGACACGGTTTTGGGAGTTTTTTACGGAAACATGTTATTACAAAAGCTTCTGGATGCCTCCATCCAGAAGCTTTTGTAGTGAAATGTAATTATAATTCATTAAAGCAAAAGGTTTTTGTAAAGCAAACGGGTTCATTAAGCCGCGGACAATCTGTCCAATCGCTTTTTTGTTTAATTCAACACCTCTTCATTAACTATATAACCATTCACTTTGTCGGAATAGCTTTTCTCATCAAGTTGTTTCAGATCGTCGACGATTTTATCAAAATTGGTGCCTAACGTTTTGACATCTGAACTGTCATGGAAAAGACCTACCGCTCTATCTATACTGATAGGGGCGATCTGTACATTATTTTTAATGATGGTAAATTGAAAGTACGAGGCGACATCCGGGTGAACATAAGGGGCTATCATTGCTGCACGATATGTTAGCTCTGTATCTTTCATCTCCGCTTTAACATGTCTGGCTACATTGGTAGTTTCACTATTTAAAATTTGGTTTCTGCCACGTAATAACGTTGGTTCCAACATGAATACCCCATCCTCACTATGATAAATGATGTCACATTTTCCAGCAGGAGCAAAATGAAGCGGCATGCCATCTTCGTTATAAATAATATTTGAGACCAGACCCTTCGTGCCATATTTGATTCCAAATAAAAGTGCAAACAGGTATTCCAATCTTAAAGGCTCTGAAATATCCTCGAGTTTCGATTTTTCTTTGACGGTTCCGGATAAAATCAGCAATTCCTTATTGACGAAGGCTGTGTTGTATTTTTTGATTGCATTATCGAGGGCGTGGCTGTAAAATACTCGATCAAGAATAAACTCTTGTTCATCTAATGTTTGAGATGCATCTGGTATAATTTTAAGTATTTTTGCCTTCGATTCAATGATTTTGCGTCGTACGATTTCGCTCTTCTGCCAAGGGATGTTAATGCCACCAAGATAATCGTAGTACTCCCTTCGGGTGGAGAAAGATTCGAACTTATAATCTTTATATTTTTTGAGAATGCTTTCTGTTTTTCCAATGTTATAAGTCGAAAAATCGTAATACGTATAAGCAAATCTGCCGCGCTTCACAATTAATCCGGTCATTTCAAACTTTCTGAACACATCGTCGGGATAGTCACGGAAGAGGCTTTCATCGGCAAGCGGCAGTATTCCTTTTTGATCCAGATAGTTCAACAAATATGGCTTATTTATATCATATTTGAATTTCTTTCGATATTTAATGATTTCCTGTGCCGCCGAATGATAGTCACAATCTTTCATGCTAAGGACGAAGACGGCAAATTCATGCCTCAATATGCCTTTCGCTTCAAAGCCGAGTTTTTTCCATTCTCTTTTGACTTCGTTTATAACAAACAAAGTATTCAAGAAGGGGCGAGATTGATTGTAAAGCGATGGGCGAATAGGGCTATTCGCGTGCATACCTATCATCGCTTTTGTATAAACGGCGGTTGCATCGGATTTTCCGTCGACGAGCTGCTTTCCGAGAGTGGTCAATGAGATCCTGTTTTCGCCACGTTTTTGCGGCTCAAACATAAGAAATCCCTGATCTTTCATGGCTCGTAATTGTGTCATTACGCGACCGTACAGTCCCGGGGCCTGGGGATTATCTTCGATTGCCCGCGCAGCTTCTTCATCGGTAAGCTTTTCGCCGTTATCAATTTTATTTTTGACTGTTTGGGGTATATCGGTAAGTTGATATACGCCGTTGATTACCAAATCAAAGAAATAGGAATGCGCAACGGGCTTGGTGAAGACTTGTCCGTCGTAAGGCTTAAAAATTGTCAAAAATTCCGTATTTCTTTTTGGATTGCGAATAGTTGTATTTATTGAAAAAACTTTATAACCGTTTCGATCTCCGCTTGTTCCCATACTTCCTCCTAAAAATTCGAAATAGCCACTTCATCGGCGTTACTTATGTTTTTCTTTTGGTAACTTGAATTAAGATATTGTCTGTGAATATGTTTTACATTGTATTTTTCCATCCACTCATAAAGTAAATCATTTCGTTTCCCATTCGATTCAATTACATTCGATAAGATGAATCTATATCCACTTGCATTCAATTTGTCTATGAGGTTAAGCAAATCAATTTCTTCTCTCTCCGTCCAAAATAAATTATAGGGCGCTTGTGTGATCAAATAGGGAGGATCGAAATAATAAACAGTTGACTTTTCAACTCCGCAATAAAGTTCATCACTTCTAAAATCATAATTAGATATGATAATTTCTTTGTTTCTTATCGCGCGGCAATAGGATCTTGTTTTTTCTCTCAGCGTTTTAACAAAATCCACTTTACCTACGGGAACATTAAACTCATCATTTGAGTTAAAGCGAAGATAATGGTTGAAACTGTATATCGATAAAACAAACAGTTTTGCAATGTCTTTATCCGAGTTGTAAGCGGCTTTGAGACGATTAAAGGCAGCTTTATTATAGTTAGATAATCCTTCGTGTCTATGCTCCGGATAAGGTTGTTTCCCTTCATAAAAAGTGTTTGTCAAACCATAATGTCTGATGATATTATCGGCCTGTTCTATGATTTCATCCGCACTGTTATCATGAAAAAAACGAATCAAATCCGTAATGTGGATGTTGATATCATTGAGAAATACTTTATTTACATCGGAGGCAAAAGAAAATACGGCACTACCGCAAAATATTTCACGAATACTTGATACATCTTGCGGCAGCAAGGAGAGTAAGCAATCTACGATTCTTGATTTGTTGCCCTGGTAATTCAGTGGCGAATATAACATTGCAAACGCTCCATCGCTTTATCAAAATAATCTTTTTCTATTTCCGAACCGATAAAAATCCTGTTGTTTTTCAAACAGGCTTCGGCAGTTGTGCCCGACCCGGTAAACAGGTCAAGTACGGCATCGCCTTCGTTAGTGTGTACCTTTAATATGTCCTCAATCAGTTCAAGCGGCTTTTGTGTAGTATGTATTCTTTTGCTTTTGGGGACGCTCGGGCATTTATAAATAGGGCGAAGATAGGCACTATCCTCGGGCTTATTAAAAGTCCATTTGCCGCCGTCTTTCACTGCCCATATTGCCATTTCAAAATCCCCGACATATCGTCTATCTATATTTCTTGGCATAGGATTTGGTTTTACCCAACGAATTACATCCTTCATGGAAAAACCTTGTTCATCAAGTTCTTCAACAATATAAGAAAAATTCTTCCAATCGTTAAAAACAATGATGGAACCGCCGGGTTTAATAAAAGGTGCGGTGAGGCGTATCCATTCTTTCTGGTCAAAATCATAATCCCAATCACCATAGTCCATTCCCGATCTGCCCATATTGCTAAAGCCGAGTTGATGTTTACGGCTTACTCCGTAAGGGGGGTCGGTAATGACAGCATCAATTGTTATTCTTTGCCTTTCCAATTCAGCAAGAAGAATTTTATAATCACAGTTTTCAAACAGAAAATTAGTCATGAGTTTTACCCTCAAGTTGTTTATAAAATCATTATAGCACATTAAATATGACAGCGTGTTGTCATATTTGAAAATTTAATTCCCTATCTTTAAGTTATTCTTTACGCAAAAATCATGAAAAGCCTTCTGGCCGTCATAACTTGGTTCACATTGTCCGCGCTCCCATCGATTTATGGTTGCAAACGAAACGCCCAGCTCCTTTGCAAATTTTTCTTGACTCAAGAACATTTGAAGTCGTGCAGTCTTTATTTTTTCGGGAAACGTCATAAGACACCTCTACATTATAACGATATTATAACATATATATCCATACTATGCAACGATTCAAACAAAATTTTCCGTAAATTTCTTCTCGTTTTCCCTTGACGAAGTTCTTTGTCGGAGGGGACGAAAACCTTGCCCGCCCCGGGGAGCCGAGACGTACCCCTACTTCGTCGCTTTGCTCCTCGTGTCGCCCACGAGCGGGACAGTATGAGGACACCCCCTCCGTCTCGCTAACGCTCGACAGCTCCCCCTCAAGGGGGAGCCAAGAGCGAGCCTCAATGAGGGCGAGAAACAGTTTCACAAAAAAAGAGGGGCGGCAAATGCCGTCCCTCGTTCGCTCAAAGGATTATGCTTGGGGTTGATAGGTGTACGTCGTACCTGCGCCCTCGCTGCCGACGCGCACGTTCACATCGTTCCCCCACAAGAAACTCATCTTTCTGAACTGATACACCACGCCGTCCACTTCGACTTCCAAAGTAGAAGTGTTCGAGCTTTGGACGACGCACTTCTTGGTCCCCCAGCTGACGCCGTCTTTGCTGATGATAATGACGTCGTTGGGATCGTTCGGGTTCACATAGGTGCCCCAGAAAGCCTCGTCGGGTGCAACGGCGCCGTCCGAGGGGGGCGTGTCTGCGAAGGTATACTCCGTGCCGCCGTAGGTGAAGGTGAAAGTGGTGCCCGTGAAATCGAATACGACCTCCTCCGCGCCGATGCGCACGGTGATGGAGAGCATGTCGCAGGTGAGGTAGCTGACCTCATAGACCTCGTTGCCGTTCCAGAGCACGGTGTAATCGCCGATCTCGATGACGTCGTCCGCATCCGCCTGATTGTAGTAAGTGCCGCGGAACTGTCCGAAGATCTCGGGCTGCACATTGAAGGAGACGGGGTCGTCGCCGAAGAGCCCCACGGTGAGAGTGCCTTTTCCGAGGTCGAAACAAATCGCGATCTCGACTTCGCCGACATCTTCATCCTCCTCGAAGCGCACGCCGAGCGCGCCCGTGAGGGGATCGTAAGCGGTCACCGTGCCGAAAACGTCGATGCCGCTCATCGAGAACGTGACGTCCGTTCCCTCGAAGATGAGGAAGGTGCCGTTGCGGTCCGTCCATCTGCCGTCGAGGGCGGCGGGAACGGCGAGCATGTTCTTGTTCGCCTTCGTGAGCGTCGCAACTTCCACGTAGTCCTTCGTGCCCTCTTCGTCGATCGCGATGTAATAGGTGAGGACCATGCCCGCGTCCGTGAGCGTGGCGCGGTACTTTTCACCGTTGCTGCTCCCCGCGTTGCGGGAGCTCGAGGTGAGCGTGAAGAAAAGCGCGCCGTCCGTGAACGAAACGTCCGCCGAGGAGAACGATTGAGGGTTGTTGCTTCCCATCTGCACGGTCATGGTGAGCATGTTCGGGGCAAAGACGATGGAGTAAGAGACGTCGTCCTTCGCGCCCTTCCACGTGCCGAGGAACGCAAAGGGGAGAAGCCCCTCATATTCGGCGACCGTGAAGGAAGCGGTCATGCCGTCGCAGGAGATCACGAGGAGGTAGCTCTCGCCCGCCGTCAGTTCAAAGACGGAGTCCCCCGCGCCGTACGCCATCAGAAGATACCCGCCGCTTCCCTTTTCGATTTCGATGCTGACCGCGTCGTCGCCGATGGTGAGGACGTATTGTTTCGTCTCGTCCGCCGTGAACGTGTAGTAGACGTTGCCCTGCATGGGGTCGATGTCCACCGTCCAATCTTTGGCGAGTTCGGCCTGTTCGATCTCGATGGGGTTCTCCTCGGAGCCCTCGTCATAGACGGGATGGCCGCCGGGGAGATAGAGGGCAACATAGTCGTCGTCCCAGCTGAGGAAGATGGAGCGGCCGCCCGAGAGGTCGGTGACGAAGGAGATCTCATAATCCACGCCGCTTACCGTAAAAGTGTACCCCATGTTGCGGGGAAGGAGCGTGAGCGCGACGGGATCGCCGTTGAAAGTGAGCGACCAAGCGTCGTCCGCCGCCGAAAGAACGACGGTATAGGAAGGGTTTTGCTCCTTGTCCGTCCACGTTCCCTCGAACGCGGCGGGAAGGGAGATCTGCGACTTGATGAGGGTGATCTTCATGTCGCCGCCCACCGTTTCGGCGCGGAAATCCGCGAGCCTGAGGAGATAGGTCACGCCCGCTTCGAGCGGGAACTCATACGCCTCAGACTTGATATTCCAGACCGCGACGACGCTCTTGTCGGGCTTCGAGAGGTTCACGTCGACGTCGTTGAGTTCGGTCGAGAGCATGTACGCGCCGTCCTCCGCGACGGTGAAAGAGTAGTACACATATGCGGTCGCCTCGTCCGCGCCGTAGGCGGGAAGGGTGACGGTGGCCTCGCCGAGAAATTCGCCGAGCTCATAGGGGGACTCCGCGGTCCCGTCGCCACTCAGGACGGCCTCGTCGAGGACGACGGTCTTGGAGAGCTCAGTCGCCGACACGGTGTACTTATGATTGTCGAAGGTGTAGCCTGCGGGAGGCAAGTTGATGTGCACCTCATAGACCGCGGGCAGGAGCTGAAATGCCGCCACGCCGCTTGCGTTTGTCGTCGAGGAGACGCAGACGCCGCCCTCTTCGGTCTCGGGCGTGCAGAGCTGGACGGAGAGATCGGGGACGGGGTCGCCGTTCGGATAGGTGACAGTGATCGCATAATCCGCCTTTTCGGGCTCGACGTCGCCCTTCGCCGTGAGAACGATTGTCGCGGCGGGGCTGGTCGCGGTGACCGTGGTCGCGGGGTAGGTGTAGTCGTCCGCGCCCTCGATCTCCACCGTATAGGTCGCGGGAGCGAGGCTGAACACGGCTTTTCCGTCCGTGAGGGGCTTGCCGTCCGCGGCTTCGAGACCCGTCGCGGTGAAAAGCTGTACCGTAATATCCGCAAGGACGTCCTCGTCCTCGCACGTCACGGCGATCGTGTAGTTGATGGGTTCGGGATCGTCGCCGGGGACATTGTCGTCGTTGCATGCCGCCGCGGTGACCGCGAGACCGAGCGTGACGCAGAGCGCGAGCAGGGCGGGAAAGATCCGCTTGAAAAGTTTCATAATGACCTCCTATATGTTCTATTCATGATATTCCGCATCTTTTGCGCGCGTACATATTTTATCAATATCTTGTAAATTTCGATCGGACTTTATCGTTTTTACCGATGCCCTTATGCGGGCGCGCGGGCGGGATACATTGATTTTATCATACGACCCCGTGCGCGTGTCAAACGATTTCGGGCCGAAAAAGCCGCCTTTTTTCCGTTTTGCCATTCGAAAAAATGATGACAGGTATAAGAAAAACTTATATTTGGGCCGTTGCGGGGGCAGATCAAGCCGCATGCAGGGGGAAGCTCTCGCCCGTTCCGAGCGCTTGGAGGGTGGGCACGCCGTCCGCGGTGAAGAGGTAGATCTCGCCGCCGTAGGAGAATGCGAGCGCGCTGCCCGTCGACCATATGCTGCCCGCGAGCTCTTCGCCGTTGAAGAGGAAGGAGCGTTCGGTCACGGTGAGCGTGTAGCCCTCCGCCGCAAAGCTGCCCGTATAGGGCGCGGAGAAGTTGCCGATGCCGACGAGTTTGGAGAAGGTATGCCGCTCCCCGCCGCCGCTCTTTGCGATGACGAGGGAATCCCCCGCATAGCTCATGCGCCAGATCTCGCCTTCGAGAACGAGCACGAGCGCGCCCGATTCAAGCGCGGCGACCTCGGGCGTGCGGCCCACCCACACGAGGGGGATCTCGCCGCTTTCGCCGACGCTGAGGAGGGTCCCGTCGGCGTCGTCCGCCCACATGCCCTTAAAGAAGTTGGGGACGGTGACGGGCTCGGGGGAGACGATCGTAAACTCGATCGTTTCATCCTCTTTCTCGGCGGTGAGCGAAGTGCCCGATTGGGTGAAATTCCACGTTTCCCCATCCACGATCGCAGACATGGTATGCCCGTCCGCCGCCGTCACCACGACGTAGCGGTTGTTCCAGACCACTTTTTTTGTTCGGACGGAGAGCACTTCTTCCGCATTTTCCGTATTGTACCAAGTTCCCTGCAAGGACGCGGGGACATTGACCGACGCGGGCGGGGTGTATTCCCCTTCCACGATCGTGAAGTGCATGACGTAGGGAGGGAGCTGCTGCCGCACCAAGCCCTCGTAGTTGTAGATGACGGTGATGATGTACGTCGTCCCCGCCTCGAGGGTGAAAGATGCGTAGTCGCGCTCGGCATTGCCCCCGTCCCAGACGAGAAGAATGTCGCCGTCCTCGGTGTCGAACTCCTCCTTCGTCTGGAGGAGGAACCCGAGGTGCTCATCCGTCACGAGGAGGGTATACGTCTCCCGCGCCTCGGGGGTGTAGGAGAGGTAGGTGTTCAGAAAGAAGTAGCCCGTCTCCCAGCTGTCCCCTTCGCTCTTGGTGCAGAGCATGCTGTATTCATGCGCGCCCGCGAGCGCGGTGAGGACGATGGGGTCGCCCGCGATGCCCGAGCCCGTCTGCGTAAAGGGGAAGGCGGAGACCTCTTCGAAGAGAAGGGTGCGCGCGGCGAGGTCGTAGGTGAGGAAGCAGAACTTTTCGCCGAGAACGGCGGTAAAGGCCGCGCCGCTCTCCGTTTCGCGATAGGCGACGAAATAGCCGTCCGTCCCGTTCACGGAGAGGGTGCTCCCCATCAGGGAGAGGCCGGCGTCCTCGCTCACCCATGTGCCGTTATAGGAGGAAGGCGGGGTGACGCGGGGAAGCCCGCTCTTCGGGACGAGGTAAAAGGTCTCTTCCCCCTGCGAGAGCACGAGACTGCCCGAGACAGCCGCGTAGGGCGCGAGGGAGAAGCCGCCGAAGTAGAGCGCGCCGCCGTCCGTCTCCACCGCCATCTCCTCGTCGTTGAAGTAGAGGGCCGCACGTTCCACGTCGATGCAGTAGGCGGGAGCCCCGTCCGAGAGAGCGAGGCTCACCCAGCTGCCGAGATAGGGCGCTTCAAAGGAGGTGACGGGCTTGCGGTCGGTGACGGGGGGCTCTTTCGTAAGCGGAACGGTCGCCTTCGGGCGGTTTGCGGTGAGCGTCGTCGCGGGGTAGGTGTAGCCCTCCGCACCGCCGATGTTCACGGTGTATGCCGTGGCGGGAAGCGTGAAGGAAACGCTGCCCTCCTCGAGCGGCGTTTGTTCGCTTGCTTCCGACCCGTCCTCCTCGAGGAGAAGCTGCACCGTCACCTTCGTGAGCACGGCGGGATCGTCGCAGGTCACGGTGACCGTATAGGTGCAGAAGCCGGGCGGCAGGGGATCGGGGTCTTTCTCGTCGTTGCACGCCGCAAAGAGAGACAGGGTGCCGAAGAGCGCGCAAACGGCAAGCAAAAAGGGCAGGATTTTTTTCGAAAATTTCATAGTCCTTTCTCCTTATATAGTATATTTTATCATAAAACGCATAAATGTGCAAACGTTTCCCGCCCTCTTCCATAAAATTTTTTGAAAGGAACAATTTGGACATGGTATGCCCGTAATTTGAGCGATTCGGACATGGTACCCCCGTTTTTCGTCCCGCAGGGCAGGCGCAAAAGCAAAAAATCGCTTGACAGAAACTTTTCACGGGGATAGAATAAATACACAAAAGCGAATAAAATCAATCCCAAAAGGAGACTGCCATGAAGAGATCGAGGATCATCCTGCTCGCCGCGCTCTGCGGCGCGCTGCTTTTCTCGCTCGGGCTGTTTGCGGCATGCGCGGGCGGCTCGAAAGAACACGAACATGTGTACCGGAATTGGGAGACGCTCGTCCCCGCGACCTGCACCGAAGGGGGCAGCGAACGGGCGAAATGCACCGTCTGCGGCGAGGAGACCGTCCGTCCCACCGACCCCCTCGGGCACGACATGGTGAAAACGGGCGGCACCGCCGCGACGTGCACCGAAGAGGGGAGCGAGGCGCGCAAGTGTTCCCGCTGCGGGGCGGAAGAGACGGTCACGCTCGACCCGCTCGGGCACCTCTGGTCGGCTTCCACGCCCACCGTACGCCTTCTTTCCGCGGCGAAGTGTGAGGAGGACGGGGAGCGCGTCGTCACGTGCGAGCGGTGCGGAGAGGAAGTGAACGTTCCCATTCCCGCCCTCGGGCACAGCTGGGCGGAAGAGGAGACCGTCCTTTCCGAACCCACCTGCACGGAGGACGGCAGCCGTCTTGCGACCTGTGTGCGCTGCAAAACGGAGGGCTCCGTCCGCATTCCCGCGCTCGGGCACGATTGGGAGACGGCGTACACCATCGACAGGCCCGCGACGTTCGAAGAGGCGGGCGAGCGTTCCCGCCACTGTTCCCGTTGCGAAGAAGTGACCGACAGAACGGAGATCCCCAAGCTCGAAGAGGGCAGGCCGACGCAATACGCCTTCCGCCTCGTGCGCACGAACGGCGAACTGCTCGAGATCTCGGGCGGAAACGGCGCGGACATCAAGGGGCATGTGGTGGACGCGGAGACGGGAGAGGAAGCGGGCACGTTCACGATCCGCAAGGGCAAGGCGGTCGCCGCGCTCCTTCCGAAATCGTATTATGTGACGGTCGAAGGCGTCCCCGCGGGCTATACGGCAAAAGAACGCTATGAAGTGGATTGGAGTGACCCGACCTGCGACATGGTACTCACGGGCGCGCTCATCGAGGGCGAAGCTCCCGCGGGAACGAGCTACGCGAAGGGCTCGGTCATGCACGATTTTTCCGTGACCGCGATCGCCATGAACGGAACTTCGGGCGGGACGGTCAAACTCTCCGAACTGCTCGCCGAAAAACAGATGGTCATGCTCAATTTCTGGTATATCGGCTGCCAATTCTGCCGCTATGAGTTCCCGGGCATGGAGGCGGCTTATAAACAGTATGCGGAGGACGTCGCCATCATCGCCGTCGACCCGAACGACGAGAGCGTGGAGGCGATCCGCGCCTTTGCGGAGAGCTGCGGTCTGACTTTTTATGTCGCGAAGGACGACGCAGGCCTCGCCGCCGCCTTCAAGGTGGGCGTGTTCCCGACGACGGTCGTCATCGACCGCGAGGGCGTCGTGAGCGAGATCCACGCGTCCGCGCTCGTCAACCCCGCCGACTACGCCGATCTCGCATATTGCACACAGCGGTTCTGCGACATTTTCGAGAAATACGCAAAGCGGAAAGACTGACCCCGTCCGCCCCGAAATGTTCCTTTCGTTCACATTCCGTTGGTATGCAACAAAAATGAATGAACTATAAATTTTTCTTATACCAATCAAAAAAATCGCTCGTTTTTTCTTATTGAAAAAATTGAAATTTGTGCAAAAACGGCGCAAAAACGATTGACAAACGGCGGGGCGCGTGTGATAAAATGAATTATATCCTAAAAGGGATGCGCGAATATATGCGCAAATAAAAAAGGAAATTTTTTGTAAGGAGAAAGGATATGAACAAATTCAAGAAAACGCTCATCGCCTTCCTCAGCGCGTTGTGCCTCGTGTGCACGGGCCTGTTTGTCGTCGCTTGCAACAACGACAATGAAGAGAATAAGCCCGGGCCCGCAGAGAAGTACACGGTCACGCTCGACTATGAGGAAGAGCAGGGTACGGTCACGCTCGACCCTGCCGGCGGGAAGTACGAAAAGGACGCGCAAGTGGAAGTCACCGTCACCGCGAAAGAAGGATACGCGGTCGACGCGTTCACCGTTTCGACCGATCCCGACGCAGCTCTCGACGAGCTCGGCGGCTACGTGCTCACCGTCACGGCAAACGTCACGATCACCGCGACTTTCAAAGAGACGGCACAGCCCGCTCCCTCGGAATTCCCCGAAGAGTTCCGCGGCACATGGAACAGCACGGGCGCGGAGGATTGGATCGTCACCATCACGAAGGACGCGCTGACCATTGCAGACAGCGAGGGGAACGCGATCGAATCGACCACCACCATTACTTCCGTTGAGGATTTCGGCACGACGTTCACCACGATCGAGACGGTCGTAGACGAGACGACGTACACCGTCGGCCTCTATGCGAACGATACCGTGCTCGGCTTCGAGACGGAGATCCCCGCCGAGGACGAGGATTCCTTCCCCACCCGTGCCACAATCTACTTTGTCAAGGATCCGCTTCCCGCGTTCTCCTTCTCTGAGGACGTCTATGGCAGCTGGACGGGCGAATCGCTCGACTACCCCGTCGAGATCGGGCCCAACGGCCTTACTTATGGCATTTCCGCAGGCACGCTTGTGTATGCCGATGCTGAGAGCAACGAGTACTTCGTCATCGTCGACGGCGACCTCTATTGTATCATGCTCAGCGAGGATATGCTCTACTTCGGCGACTACATGCTCACCCAAAGCGGCGCCGAAGCTCCCGAAAAGACCCCGCTCAACGCCGCATTCACGGGTACTTGGAAGGACGAGGCGGGCACCGTCACGCTCGTCGTGGATGAAAACGGCGACGTCACATGGAACGGCGCCGAGGCGACGCCTTTCTATGACGGCATGGTCGGCATCTATGTCGACGGCGTATCTTATTACGTCAACGTGAGCGCGACCAACACGCTCTATCTCGCAGGCGACACGCCCGATACTTCTTATACCCTCACGAAAGAGTTTGATTCTCTCACGGGAACCGAGCTCGAATCCGTCATCGGTACATGGAAGTCCTACGGGTTCGATCAGGACTATACGCTCACCATTACCGACAGCAGCGTAACGTTCACGGTCGACGAAGAGGGGACCGCCACCGACGTGCCCTCCATTTTCTCCATCGTCACCGTGATCGATTCGGGAGAAGGTTATTATGATGAACAGACGTACGGCTATCTGTATTGGTTCGTCAACGGGCAACCCAAAGTATATGTGCTGACTCCATTGGGATCTTTGTGCCTCAACCATGAGTCGGAAGGCGACGAGTCGGATGAAATGCTTTGGTTCCTTCCGTCTCCGCTTCCCGAGATCACCGTCAAAAGTGCGCTCTATGGAACATGGATCGACAGCGAGGACGATACGTTCGACGCGCTCAAGATCGGTGCGGACGGCATTTTTTGGGGCGAGAACAAATTGACGATCCTCTCTGAGGATTTCTATGAGAGCGATTCTTATTCCTACTACGATTATTACGCTTTCTGTGACGGAACGATCTATGAAGTGTTTTATTCATCCGATGAGATAACGTTCTCCGACATTTTCGGCCTCGAAAAGGAACTCACCAAGAAACCCGACGATCAAGGCGGCGGCGGACAAGGCGGCGAGGGCGGCGGCGAAGATGTCGGCTCCACGACCGTTCCCGCATGGCTTTTGGGCACGTCCTATCTGAGCGTCGAAGGGCTCGGCATTCTCTCGATCGACGGGCAGGGCAAATTTGCGTGGAGCTCTTTCGCGCAGGTCACTCTCGTGGAGATCACCGATGAATCCATACCTCCGTATTCCATGGCTTTCACCGCGACGCTCAAGGTCAAAGTCGACGAGAACGCCGAAGAAGAGACCTATACGCTGACAGGGGACAGCAGCTCGATCACGGCGAGCGCGGGCCCCGACACGATGGAATATAAATTCATTGCGACGAGAAAGGACATTCCCACGGAGTTCCGCGGAGTTTGGGAACTTTACGATAAGGCCGTTACGTGGACGTTTACCGACAGCAATGCGATCTGTGACGGCGAGACGTTTACAACGTTTGCTTCCGAATACGATACGCTCTATGTCGACAACGGAATGTCCGTCGTTGAGTTCACGCTCTTTGAAAGCGACAACAATGTGTTGATCGTTACGATGTCGATGTTTGGCGTTTCCATGTCGCAGGTGTACTACAAGCAGGGCGCAACCGTCGGCATGAAGAGCAACCCCACCGCGCTTGTTGGTACATGGAATGGGACGTCCGATTACGATGAAGAAGTCACGCTGACTTTCAATGCGGACGGAACCGTGGTCTTTGAGGACTTCAATGTTGTCGTGCTCGCATGCAATGAGAAGATCGGCGCGGATTCCAAGACGATCGTGATGACGCTCGCCGTCGACTATGACCTCGTTGAGGTCGAGATCGAGGTGACGAACGACGTTCCCGGGACGCTCGAATTCATGATTCCTTCCTACGGTACCACCTACACCTTCACGAAGGCGGCAGCGGCACAGGCATAAACTCAGCGAACGGAAAAGATCCCGCCCGAGGCTCTCTTGGGCGGCTCTTTTCTACAAAAAACTTTGAGATCGGCAGCGAAGTAGGGGGTGGTATGAGGAGAGCGGCTCCTCGGCTGCCCCTTGAGGGGGAGCTCCGCCGTAGGCGGTGCCCCGCGCGCACTATTTGCGACTAAGCGCGGCACGAGGAGCGGAGCGACGAAGTAGGGGGTTCGCTCATATCAAAACCCCTTTCCCCCGCTACGCGGGTACTTTCCCCAAAGGGGACAGCAAGAAAGCCTTCCCCCTGCGGGGGGAAGGTGGCACGGCATAGCCGTGACGGATGAGGGGGGCTCCCAATCACGTCACCCTGAGCGGAGGCGTAAGCCGTAGTCGAATGGGTGTCCGCATTATAATAAGGACATGTTTCGACTACGCCCTTACGGGCTCCGCTCAACATGACGTGATTTAGAACACCCCCTCCGTGGGAGGGGGATGAAGGGGGTGGGGCGAACTCCAAATAATGTCAACGTAACTAAAATCGTACCCACCTCAGTCACTCCGTGACAGCTCCTCCTCGGGAGGCGCCGAGAGCGTCCTGCAAATAAAAAAAGGAGATCGCCATGAAACAATTCGTCAAGAGAGCGGCCGCGCTGTGCCTTGCATTTGCGGCATGCGCCTGTTTCGCCGCGTGCGGAGGGAACGACGAGCCGCCTGTTCCCGCCGTCCAATACCGCGTCACCGCGCAGTTCGACCCCGCGCAGGGGAACGTCTCCCTCTCGAGCGGTTTGGTCGCCGCGGGGGAGAGCGTCACCGTCGCCGTCACCGCGAACGAGGGATATGAGACGGGCGCGGTCACAATCGAGCCCGAGGGCGGCAAGGCGGTTTCCGCCCAACTTGACGTGGAAGGGAGCTTTACGTTCGTTCCGTCGGCGGATACCCTCGTCCGCGCGGATTTCACCCGAAAGACAGCCGAGGCGTACACCATGTCCGTCTCCCTCTCCGCGTTTGCGGGGGCGCACGGGAGCGTCCGCTTCGTCCCCGAAAAGGAGCTGTATGCCGCAGGGGAGACGGTGACCGCCGTCCCCGTGCCGCATGAGGGGTATGAAACGGGCTCGGTGACGGCAAACGGCATTCCGCTCACTTTGGGCGAAGAGGGCTATCCCTTTGAAGTGGAGGGCGATACGCTCGTCAGCGCGACGTTCTATCCCGCTGCGGAAGGGCTGCCCGAGACGGAGACCTCGTTCGCCGTTGCATTCCGCGGCCGCTGGACGCGCGTGGGGGACGGCGACCCGCTCTATATCGGGCGCAACAAGATGAGCCTCGGCGAGAGCGCGGTGACTTCCGCCACAGCGAACGGCGAAGGGGGCGAACAGAGCTATGCCTTCACCCTCGGCGGCATCGCGTATTCGCTCTCATGGTACAATTTCAACTACACGGTGGGGTACGTTCTGCATCTTCTCGACTACACAAACGGGGGGAGCGCATACTATGTGAAAGACCCTCTCCCCGCTCCCGCGATCGAGGAGCACTTCTTCGGCGAGTGGAAGGAGGACGGCGGCGGGCGCAAGCTCTCCGTCTCGGAAAACTCCTTCACGTTCGGCGGCGCAGAGGTGGAGACGGCGGTCGATCTCGGCTACTTCGAGACGTCTGCCGATGAGTTCCACGGCCCCATTGATTCGCACATGTACGCCTTCTTTGCGGACGGCGAGCCCCATCTCCTCGGCTGGTACCCCGACGGGAGCTGCCCCACCGTGGACGCGCGCACCTATTCGGAGGATGTCGAACGTCCCTACACGTTTTCCGCGCTCTTCCGCGGCAAATGGAAGAGCCTCGACGGGAAAACCGAGCTGACCGTGTCCGAGAGCGAGCTTCTCGTCAACGGGACCGCATGCCCCGTGCAGGGGAACGGCGAATACGCCTTCTCGCTCACGCTGAGCGGCACGGAGTACGAGGCTTCCATCTACAACGCGAGCGACTATGTGCTGCAACTCACGAGCTATCTCTATGACGAAAACGGGCTCATCTCGGGCATGAACTTCCTCTACTTCCTCAGCGAGGCCCTGCCCGAGACCGCCGTCGACGAAGCCCTCTACGGGACGTACGGCGGACAAAACGGCGCGGATGACGTTACGGTCTCCTCCGGAGGCATATTCTGGGGACAGGACGCCGCGGTCGTGATCTCGGGCGAAAAGCGCGACGACGGCTACGTCTACACCATCGCCGTGCGCGGCGCGATCTACACGCTCTCCTACCTCAACCTCTGGGCGGGGTACGGGGAGGAGGACGAGATCCCCGAGGATCTCCCCGAATGGCTGTTCTCGCTCGACGGGGAAGCCCACTACGAATTCACGGTCTGACGCAGGAGAAAGATATGAAACTGAAAAAAAGCATTCTTGCGCTCATCGCGGCGGCCGCCCTTCTCTTCGTGTGCGCGGCATGCGGCGGAAAGACTTACACGCTCACGCTCGACGCAAACGGGGGTACCATGTCCGCGACTTCCCTCTCGCTGAAAGAGGGAGACAACGTATATGACGCGGTGAAAGACCTTGTTCCCGAAAAGGACGGGCTTTTATTCGGCGGGTGGTTCGAAGGGAAAAGCGAACTTTCCCCCTCGCGCACCATGCCCGCTTCCCCGCTCACGCTCACGGCGCGCTACAAGGCGGGATACACCGCCGAAGTCTATTTGCAGAGCGGCGCGCAGTATCTCCTCTCGGAGAGCGATTGCTTTTCGGGCTACGCCTACACGGAGAGCGAATTTACCGTGGACGCGCCCGACATTGCGGGCTACCTGTACGCCCCCGCCTATACGGGGAGCGTGGCGACTCTCACGATCTCGGAGAACGCCGCGGAGAACGTGTTCAAACTCTACTACGCCGCAGCCGTGGCGGGGCGGATCGTGTACAACGCGAACGCGCCCGAGGGAACGAGTGCTTCGGGCGTCATGGCGGACACCGTTGCGGGCGCGGACGGAAAAGCCGCGGCCTCGGAGAACGGGTTCGCCGTCGCGGGGTACCGTTTCGCGGGGTGGAGCACTTCGCCGCGCGGGTCGGTGAACTATGCCGCGGGCGACGAGATCTCCCTGAGCGGCACGCTCAACCTGTATGCCGTTTGGGACATGGGGTACCCCGATCGCTTCGGCGGCAACGATCTCATCTTTTTGCCGCAGACGGAAGCGGGCGTTGCGATCCTCTCGCGCGGGAGCGCGGAGATACGCGGAACGGTGGACGGCGACGGGCTTCTCTTCACCCTCGCAGGCAGCGAACTCCGCGGCAAGATCTTTGCGGACACGCGCACCTTTGCCTTTGCGCGCGAGGAGCTCGAGGGCACTTACACGGCCCTCAGCCCTTACTACGACCCCGCTACGGGCGGACAGGCGCGGGAAGAGGGGAATCTTCTCACCGTTGACGCCTTCGGCACGGCGGTCCACAGCTACGCCGATCCCGCAACGGGCAGCCCGCTCTCCGACGGGGGCGTCCTCATCTACAACATTCAAACGGACGAGTATCTCTTCTATATTTTGGAAGGGAACGCCGCGGGCGGCGGCTTTGTGTTCCGCCTCGACCGCGCCGCCATGACCTTCTCCTCCACCTACGGCGAGGGCGGAGCGTACACCGAGTTCTACACGGGCGACGGCACGACGGGCGCTTTCGGCGAGGGCGGCGTGTACCTCGACGGCTACGGCGGCATCACGTTTTACAGCTTTTTCCCGGGGGTGTATTGGATCGAGGACGTGTACACCAACGGCACCGATTTCTATATCTATAAGATCGGCGCGATCATGGAGGAGATCAACGATCAGGCGAGGGACGTGCTCGGGTTCGAAGTCGAGGACGGCAAATTCCGCCTCTCCTTCTACACCATTCCCCTCAACGAATACGACTACGGCTACGTCACCCCCAAAGCGGAGGCGGGTTCGTACGCCTCGGACGAGGGGACGCTCGAGCTCGACGGCTACCGCATGTTCCCCGACAGCGCGACTTACACCGACGGGAACGGCTCCGTGAGCGGCATGTACGACGTGACGGCGACCCCGCGCGGCGAACTGGTCGTGAGGCTCATCGTGAGCGATCCCTCGGGCATGCCTACGGGCTCGACGCTCTACTTCCGCATAGCGGAGGGGCAGGACGGCTACTCGCTCACCCCCGCGGACGCGCCTTCCGAGACGGAGTACATCCTTCTCGAGGACGGCAATTTCTCCTACCGCACCGTGCTCGCCGTCTATGGGGAGAGCTACGAGGGCGTCGAGGGCGCGGTGAAGGCGAGCCTTCTCGTCCCGCTTTCGGAGGGGGCGGCCGATTACGTTGAGGGCGCGGCGGGGTACGTCACCGTGCGCGAACTTGCGGAGGGGGCTTCCCTCTACACCTTCACCCGCACCGAAGAGAAGGGCGCGTTCGGCCTTCCCTCGGAATTTGTCTGCATGCTCTCGGCGGCGTACGACAATTACTATTTCAGCCGCGAGCTCTACTATGTGTTCTCGTACACCTACGGCGAGACCGAGACGGTCCGCTACCGCACCGTGACGGGCACGGACGGCGGCGAGATCTGGTATATGGACGTGAGCGTCAACGGGCTCGGCTCTCTCTATTTCGACAGGTACGGCGACGTCTATGCGGGCGGCATGACCGTCTACACGAACGGGGAGTACACCTTCGGCAGCGTCGGCGTCTTTGTCTATCCCGGTGAGGACGGCGCGGCGCACACCCTCTACTTCGACCTCGAACTGGACGGAAACGGCGAACCCGCGTACTTCACCGAGATCGAAGAGCTCGAATACCCGCTCTACGAACGGCTTCCGGACGGCACGCTCGCCGTCTCCACCGTGCGCCTTCTCATGCGCGGCAGCGAGGCGATCTATTCCCCGAGCGGCTTTGCGGAAGGGGCGGACGACGCCATGCGCCTCTCGGTGCAGCGCGCGGGGGCTTCCGCGCTGGGCGAGCCCGTCTATTCGTTCGTCACGGAGGAGGGCGTTCTTGTGTTCTCCGCGGTCCTCGAAGAGATCTCCTACGCCGACATCATGGAAGTGGTCGACATTTGGGTGTACTGCGTCTACAACGGCGGTGCGGACGGCGAATTTACGGGCGAGGGAACGCTCGAACTCGACGGCTACCGCACGGCCCTCTATACGGGCGCGAACGGCAGACCGCTCCGCGGCACGTTTACGCTGAGCGCGGACGGCAAGGCGGTCCGTTTTGCGGGCGAGAACGGCGAGAACTTTCTCTTCGGTCTCGACGGCAAGAACTTCTCCGTGCTCGACGGGGTGTACGGCAGCTACGAACTCGGCTACCGCGGCGACGCCTTCCGCCTCGTCTTTGACGGAAAGGGCAACGTCGCGGTCTGGAACTACAATCTGTTCTTGGGGGACGGCATCTACAATGTGCTCGACGCGGAGAACGTCGAGGTGCGCGTGTTCGCCGATCTCGGCGACGGGGTGGAGAGCTTCACCCTCGCCCTCCGCATGGACGAACTCATCGTGCTCGGGGAGAGCGCGAAAGGGGTGTTCGTGGGCGACGACTGGTCGGTGCTCGAGCTCGACGGCTACGAGTTCGGCTTCTACTACGCCGCAGACGGCAGCGCGGGCGAACAGATACGCTATCGCGTCGTCAGCGAAGAGGACGGCCTCATCGTGCTCTACGGGTCGGATACGACCTATCTCCTCGACCGCGAAAAGGGGAGTTTTTCCCGCCCCATCCTCTTTTCTGAGGACCGCGCTTACTATTCGGAGAAATTCTCCCCGCTCATCTTCTCGGAGGAGGGCAACCTCAACTGCGACAGCGATTACGGCTACTACCGCCTCACGGAGACGGGCGTGCGCCTCTATCTGGAACAGAGCGGCGGATACCGCGTCTACGACGCCGCCGCAGATGAAAAAAGCATCGGCGTGAACGGCACCGAGTACTTCCGCTACACTTACGGGACGGAGGTCGTCTTTACGGGGAGCGTACGGCTCAGCTATGGCGAGACCGACATTTCTGAGGACGCCACCCTCACTTTCACGCCCGACGGCAGCGAAATGTTCTATGCGCGCGGCGTGTTCACCGTGGGGGAGAACGCGTACAGCGTGGTCGTCGTCAACCGCCACTGGGCGGGGGACCGCTACCGCGGCATGGCCCTCTACGACGAGATCGAGTATTCCTATTCCGACTTTACGGAGTACGCGCTTAAAGCCGACGGAACGGGGACGTTCACGGTGATCGGCGGGCGCGTCGAGACGACGATGTACGACGGATTCGAGGAAGGGCCTTATCTCACCGAATGGTACGTCGGATTCGGCCCCGTGCGCGCTTCCGAGACCTTTGTCTCGGGCATGGTATATGCGAACGGCGCCGAGCTCACCTTTGAGAACGCGCCCGTTGAGGCGACGCTCTGGGATACGGCGGACATGGGCTACCGCTACATGGCGGTGTTCGAAGAGGATGGCACGCAGTATGCGGTGTTCTACTACAAGTACAGCGCGTACGGCACGGATGCCGATTATTGGTTGTATATGATCGCGACATATAGCGTTGTGGAGACGGAGGGCTACTCCGTCGGCGTCGCGCGCTACTATGCCTCGAACGAAGGGTTCGCCTTCCCCTCGATCGTGCAGGGCGACCCGTTCGGCGTCGTCCTCTACGATGAGAACGGCGAGGTGCTCATGGGGTACAACGCCGCGTTCAACGGCGACGGCAAGACGGCATGGCTCATCGGCATCGGGAGCTTCGATCCCTCCGTCTCCGAGGGCAGGCTCGGCTCCATCTATGAGATCGTGTTTGCGGACGGCGCGCTTTCCTCCGTCACCGTCACCGAGTACAAGGTCCGTCAGGGCATCGGCTCCAACGCGGGCGGCTACTACTTTGCGAACTTCTTCATGGACGGGGACGGCTCGATCGCGGGCCCCGCGTCCCTTGCGATCAGCACGGGAGAGGGGTATAGCTACCTGCGGTTCAGCTCGGTGGAGAGCGTCGGCGAAAACGTATGGATCTTCCACGGATTGGACGGCTACGACTATACCATGTCCGTGGGGACGGGTGCGGACGGCGGATTTCTCACCGATGAAACGGGCGAATATTTGCAGATCTCGCTCACTGTGTCCGCGAGGAGTTGAAGGGCCGCTTTTCGCCGCAAATTGTTTTGAAAAAGGATCCTGCGTTTTCCCGCAGGATTCTTTTTATGGAAAGGGGGTGGGTAAGTGCGCACAGAACTCTTGGCTCCACCTTTTGCACGACAAAAGGGGCCTCATTCCGAGCGAGCCGTAGGCGAGGGAGTGAATCTTAAAGATACACTCACCCTCGGCTGCGCCTCGGGTTCGGTATGAGGGGCTCTCGGCCACCATCGGGGTCCCCGCAAAAAGCCGCAGGATTTTTGTGGGGTGATTTTTGGGGGAGCTCCGCCGTAGGCGGTGAGGGGGTGTAAATTCTTGTTGTCATAATTGGGAGCGCACCCCCTCCCCTACCCCTCCCCCTCAAGTATATGGGGGAGGGCGAGTGTGTGAGATTTCCGTCGCCTCCCCCCTTTTGCTTCACAAAAGGGGGGAGGGTAGGGTGGGGGGTCATTCAAATCAAGAAACACCCCTTCCGTCACCTACGGTGACACCCACCCCTCGAGGGGTGGGCAAGAAAGCCTTCCCCCTGCGGGGGGAAGGTGGCACGAAGTGACGGATGAGGGGCATTCTAATGGGCAAGCCCTATTCTCCCTCGGCGAGTTTGACGGTGAGGACGGTCATGTCGTCCTCGGCGCGGCCGTCGTAGTAGCCGAGAGCGGTCTTTAAGATCTCCTCCGCGAGCGATTGCGGGTTGAGCGGTTGCAGGCGGGAGAGGTAGGCGCACAGTTCGGAGGAAGAGCCGAATGCCGAAGTCACGCCGTCGCTCATAAAGATGAGGAAGTCGTCCGCTTTGAGGTCCACGCGCAGACAGGCGGGCCGCACCGCTTCGAGCGCGCCGATGGGGAGCGATTCCCCCTCGAGCACCTGCAGGGTCTCCCCCGAGAGCACGAAGGCGGGCGGGGAGCCGATCTTCACCACATCGGCGATACCCGTGTCCAAGTTCACCGCCGCGAGATCGAGGCAGGAAAAGGTCTCCTCCGAGGAGTAGGCGATGAGGCTGTTGACGGTGGAGAGCACCGTTTCGGACGGCATCTTTGCCTTGTAAAAGCTCTCGAGGAGGGAAAGCGTTCTGTCCGAGACGGCGCGCGCCTCTTCTCCGCTGCCCATGCCGTCGGAGAGCGCCACGAGGAAGCGGCGTTCGTCGATCTTGAGGACGGAGTGGGTGTCCCCGCTCGCGATCTCTCCCTCTTTGGGGCACGCCGCAAGCCCGAATGCCGCGTCGAACCGCGGCCTGCGTTTGAGGACGAAACAGGCGCGGTCGTTCGTCAGAGGGATCTTTTCGGCGAGAGAAAGGGGGACTTTGAGCGCGCCCGAGGCCACGCGGCACAGCGTTTTCGCGTCCGTGCCCTCCTCGAGGGTGAGCGACGCGGTGAAGTGCTCGTCCTCGCCGTAGAGAAAGATCTCCGAGGAGAGCATGCCCTCTTTGGCGAGGGCGGAGGAGAGCGACTTTTCCTCGTCGGAGAAGGCGTATTCCGCGCTCTGGGAGAGGGCGATCTCTTTCAAAATCTCGCTCACGCCGTGCGCCTGCCTTGCGAGCAGAAGCCTGCCCTGCCGCGCCGTCTCCAGCTCGGCGTTCATCTGCGCGTACTCGGCGAGTTCGCCGTTGAGGGTGAAGAGGAGCCCCGACGCATTCACGCAATGGGCGGAGAGATCGGCGGGCAAGTCGATGAGATTCACCCTGCCCTTCGCCTTTCCGACGGCGATGAGCTTGTCCATGCTCCCGAACACGCGGTAGCTCTCGCAGGTGCGGTAGTTGGGACAGTCGGCGCACAGCGAAGAGAGGAGACGGGCGCGCATCTGTTCGCAGGAAACGTCCTTTTCGTCCTGTTCGGAAAAAGCCGTCTCGATCTCGCGGAAGAGCGCGGAGACCTCGTACAGCTGTTCCCCCACGGCGCGGCGGCTGCGGTTGACGGCGATGCGCGGAAGGGTGCGCTCACGGTAGAAGAGAAGCGTCTTTTTGGCGCATGCGAGCGTCCGCTCGGGCAAGAAAACGGCGAGCAGGACGGGCAGGAGACAGGCGAGCAGCGTAAAGACGATCTCCACCGCCCCGCGCAGATACAGCCCTTCGGCGTACTGCGCCCCCGCGAACGCGACGAAAAAGGCCGCTCCCGCCGCGAGCCTTCCGTAGGGAAGAAAGAGGAGCGCGGCACAGGCATAGACCGCGAACATCGCAAGGGGGAGGGCGGACCCCTTCGCAAGGCAGAGGGGAAGGGCGAGCACGACGGCGAACGGCACGCTTGCGGAGTTGCCGAAGAGTACGACTCCCGCGAGGAGCGCGGTGAGGGCGACGGCATAGAAAACGATGCCGCCGACCGAAAACAGGGCACCCATGCCCAAGAACACCCATAGGAGAGCGAGTTCCGTGAGCTCGACCGCGGAGAGGCGGGAGCGAAAAACGCGGTGGAGCAGCGCGTTGAGCCCGCCTTCGAACAGCACGCACGTCACGAGCAGAAAGAGGGCGAGAATGAGCTTCGTCAAAGTGGGGGAGAGGGGGAAGAGCGCGTACCCCGTATGCGGAAAGAGGAAGATGAAGGGGAGCTGGGCAAGGGCGGCATAGAGGAGCCGCCAGAGCTTCATCTTGCGGCCTATCTTGCGGTAGAGGATATGGACGGCGAGCAGAAACGCCATCTGGACGGCGGCGGAGAGCGCGGCGAAGAGGGAGAGCGCGGTCACCGAAGAGAGCAGGTAGAACGCGCTGAGAAGAAATGGGTCGAGCCCGCAGAAGAGCGCGGCTTCGTAGAGGGCGAAGGAGAGCGGTTCGCGCTGCGGGAGCGCAAAGTTCAAGAGCACCATCGAGGCGAGCAAAAGAGCGTAGAGCGCCGTCTTTTTTGCGGGAATGCGGATTCGTTTCATGGGTCACCCGGGGTCGTTTTTCTTCCATTATAAAGGAAAGACGCGGGCGCGCGCGGGGAGAGCTTGCGGATTGCTGTCGAAAAAAATCATAAAAATTTCGGATTTTTTTGCCAAACCCCTTGACAGAACAGAAAAACCTGCTATAATAAAGGTACAAAAAGAAAATAACTCACAAAAAAAGTAAGCTATTTTCAAATGTAAGGGCGGAAAACTCCGATGGACAACGAATGATCGGAACAATCGACTTGAGACGGGCAGACGGAAAAGTTTCCCGTCAAAAGCACCGCTTTTCGCGGTCCCCAAAATTCATATCGGGAGGTACAACGATATGATTGTCTTTCAGGCCTTGAACATTTTATAGCGGGAGGACACGCCAATGTACAATTTTCTCAACGAGGTCATAAAATAATACGATCCTTTCCCCGCGGGAGGAGAACGTTTCCCCGCAAGGCATGAGCCTGTCAAAAGGAATCCAAAGCAAGGACCTCAATAAAACCGAATCAAATGTCGATAGCCCCCGTGCGGTTGCGCGGGGGCATTTCTTGTCTGAACACCCACCCCATGTGCGCAGTTTCTTGCTTTTAGCGACGGAGAACGGGCAAAGGCTTCCCCCCGCTGGGGTCGGAAAATGCCTCGTCCTCCTTGCTGTCCCCTTTGGGGTCGCAAAACGCACTTCTCGCGAAAAGCACAGTGCGCTTTTCGCGGCGTTTTACGGTGAGTGAGCGCATCGGAAGGCGCGAACGGTGACCGAGGGCAAGGTTCTACTTGCCCGAGACAGTACCCGCGAAGCGGGGGAAAGGGGTTACCCCCTCACCGCCTGCGGCGGAGCTCCCCCAAAGGTGGAGCCGAGAGTTCAAGAAAGCCCTCTCCCCAAAAATCGCCCCAACGGTGGAGCCGAGAGGTTCTTAAAAATTTTTGCCTTTGCGGGACAAAACCGTTGCCCGAACCGTTGTATAAGAGAAACAAATCATCGGAGGCAAACCGTGAGAAAAATCAGAAACTTTTTGGCGGCAGGGGCCGTGGTCTGTTCGCTCTGCGCGCTGTCGGGCTGCGCCGTCGACCCGGGCAGCTATCAGTTCAGCCGCGACGAGCTTGCGGAAGTCGTGAGCGTCGAACTCATCGAATATGAAAATCCCGCCCAAAAACACTTCCTGCCGTGGGTCCCCGATCACTCGTCCGATCTGAAACCTTTTGACAGCGAAAAAGTCCGCGTTTTGGAGACGTTGGACGCGGACATGGTCCCGCAATTTGGCGAAACGCTCTGCGAGTGTGATATTTTGTACCTGTACTATGCCTACGATTCCCCGAACGGGATCTGTATGAGGCTGTCCTATTCCGACGGAGATTTTCTGATCCTCAACTGTGCCGAGCGGTCGTATGCGGGCTATATCGGAAGATTTTCCCCCGACGGCGAAGTCGCCCGCTTTATAGGCTGTTTCAGCAGCAGGGGCTCTTTCGAATTTCTCATGGACTTTTTCGAGACAGAACTATGACGAGGTGAAGGACATTCTTGAATCTTGGCTCCTCGCGAGGGGGAGCTGTCCGCGCACCAACCCTCTTGGCTCCCCCTTGAGGGGGAGCTGTCGAGGCAAAGCCGAGACGGAGGGGGTGTCATTCCAATTACGCAACACCCCTTCCGTCACTCGCGTTGCTCGTGCCACCCACCCCTCGAGGGGTGGGCAAGGCGTTTTTCCGACCCCATATGGGGAAAACAAGGCTCATACCTTCACCTCAAAGCAGAGCCGAGAAAAGGGCTTAAACTAATTCACAGACGTTACCTTTACGCGGAATTCGGGAGAGACGGTGCCGAGCAGGCTGTCCTTCCATTCCGCGTATTTTTTGAGCGAAGAGCGGAAGAGCGACTTTTTCAGTCCGAACAGGTCGCAGCCGCTCTCTTTGGCGAGATCCCACAGGGCGGAGAGCCGTTCTTTCAGGACGGTCCCGACGCTTTCGAGCAGCTCTTTCGAAATCTCTTCCTTCGCAGTCCCTTCTACGTCGGAGGAGACCGACTTGCAGCACAGCCGCGCGGTGATCTCGACGGAGAGCGTCGCTTTCGGCGCGCCCTTCATGCTGAGCGAAACGCCGCCCTTGTCTTTGAGCACGGTGATGGTGGAATCGGCATTCCCCTCGGGTGCGTCGAGATTGCCCGACTTCACCTGCCCGTGCAGGAGGCTGAAAACGAACGTCAGTTCCTCGGGCAGAAGCCCCACCATCTTCCCGCCCGAAAAGAGGGCCGTCTCGTCGGCGGTGTACACTTTTTCATTCGTCCCCGCGCCGCCGCTTTGCCCGCCCGAGCCCGAGGAGCCCGAAGAGCCGCTTCCCGACGACTGCGACCCCTCCTGCGTCTTTGCGCGGACGAAGGGCAGATACCCGCTCCCCGACGCGCCGTAGTAGGCGATCGAGAAGTCTTTGAGCGTCACGGGCATCACCCTGCCCGAGCCCACCGAAGCGTCCGAGAAGAGCTTCCCGATGGCGAGGGAAGAGGCGTCGTCGATCGCGCTCGCCGAGGAGACGAGCTCCTGCGCTTTTCCTTCGCAGACGGCGAGCATGCACGAGTCGTTCATGTACTTGTTGCGGGTGAAGTAGTTGAGATAGGAGAAGACGTCCTCCTTCGCCGCCTCCGCGCCGATGACGATGAGATCGCAAAAGACGAACTTGGGCACCCAGCCCGTTTTGGCATAAATATTGGCGATGCACGCGGACACGGTATCCCCCTCCGCTTCGATCTCCACCGAAGAAGTGCCGCCCGTGGTGCGGTCCGTGCCTTTGGGAACGGCGATCTGCGCCGTCACGGAGAAGCCGTTTTCCTGCTTGTCGAGGCCGACGGCAAGGATGATCGCCGTCTTTTGGATATCCACGAGCCCGAAGTCGTTGGAGAAGAAGGTAAAGAGGACGACGGCGGCGAGGATGACGTATAATTTCATCGGCACCGTGCGCATAAATTTACGAAATTTCACGGCGTTTCCCCCTTAACAGCAAGCAGAGCGGCGGCAGGGCGACGGTAAAGACCGGGAAGATCCAAACCAGCGGCCCCGAGACCGTTTTGAGCACCGCCTCGAACCGGAAGTCGGCGAGAGACGTCACGGTGAAGTAGACGAGCGCGAGCACAACGGCGAGGATGGTGGGCAGGTAGCGCGGTTTCCCGTAGGCGTGCAGAAGGAGGTCGACGCCCGCCTGCGCGGGAAGCAGACAGTAGAAGGCGAGCGCCATCGAGAGGGCGATGATGAAGATATAGTCGATGCGCCCCAAAACGGTGATGCCCGAGAAGTACTTGCTCGTCTGCGCAAAGGCAAAGAGCTGGTTGACCGCGGTCTCCTGAAAGATCCCGTAGAAGGTGGCGAGGAAGAAGAGCACGGCGGCTCCCCCCGCGAGATAGCACAGCGCGCCCTGCCACGCCATGCCTTTTTCGTAGTTGAATTTTCCGAGCAGGGCGAGGAGAAAAACACCGTCAAAAAACCACGGGAACGCGGACATGGTACCCCTCAAAAAGCCCGAGCCGCCCGCTGCGCCCGTGGGGAGAAGAGCGGCGTAGTCGGCGCTTCCGACCGAGAGGATGAGGACCCCCGCGAGCGAAAATATGGCAATGGGGGCGAGAATATCCCACGTCCTGCCGAAGGAAGCGAGCGGTTTCGACATCAGGTACGCCGCGAACAAAAAGAAGGGCGCGAACGCGAGAAGGGAGGGCAGGGTGTCATAGAAAATGTTCTGCACGAACAGCCGCTGTTCGAGGATGGGCAGCAGCGAGGCGTAGAAGAGAAAGGCGCACAGCACCGTGTCGAGGATCTTCGCGACGATCTTCCCGAACGTTTGCGCCGCGAGTTCGTAGAGCCCCAGCCCGCGTTTTGCGAGCAGGAGGGCGCAGAACACGACCGCCGCCTGCAACAGGTATTGCGCGAGCATGGGCAGGAGCAGGTCGTTTTTGGAGTAAGCCGCGAGCGCGGTGGGGAGCACGACGAGCTTTCCCAGCGGCGCGAGGCAGGCGAGGAAGAAAAACAGCTGCCGTTTGGAGATCTTCATCGCCCGAGCCTCCTCTTGTTGGGGCTTCCGATCGCGCGCGGCCGCGTTTCGAGAGAGCCGAGGTCGTATTTGAGCACCGAGTCTCTCAGATCCCGCCCGATCACGGGGGAGAAGGGCGCGAGCAGCGGGGTGCGGAAGTTCTCCGTCGTCACGAGATAGAGCAGGATGAACGCCGTCGCGAGCACGATGCCGTACGTCCCCACACTGCCCGCCACGAGGAGCATGACGAGGCGCACCACGCTCGTCTGTTCGATGAGGTTGGGGACGGCGTACAGCCCGATGCCCGAGAACGCGATGATGATGATCGCGGGCGTGGAGACGAACCCCGCCGAGACCGCCGTCTCCCCGAGCACGAGCGCGCCCACCACCGAGAGGGCCATGCCCACATACTTCGGCATGCGGATGGAGGCCTCGTTGAGGATCTCGAGCACGATGAGCACGAGCAGCATTTCGAGAGAGGGGGAAAAGGGAATGTCGCGGATCGCCCCCGCGATCGTCAGGAGCAGCTTCTGCGGGAAGAGCTGCAACTTGAACAGCTGCGCCGCCACATAGAACGCGGGAAGATAGATCGCGACGATGAGCGCGAACAGCCGCAACAGCCGCGTGAACGTTGCGCGGTACGAGGGGACGTAATAGTCCTCGCTCGACTGAAAATCTTCCACGAGGAGATAGGGCACGGTGAGGGCGATGGGAGAGCCGTCGACGAGCAGCCCCACCCGTCCCTCGGCGAGCTTCGCGCAGAGGATATCCGGCTTCTCCGTCGTGCCCACCTGCTTGACGAGCGAGTAAGGGCGCGACGACAGAAAGTGCGTGAGATAGGAAGAATCGGGGATGATGTCAATGTCGATCTCCCCGAGCTTTTTTTTGACCTCATTCACCGTTTCCGAGGGTACCATGCCCGAAAGATAGCATACGGCAACGTTGGTTTTCGAGCGTCTGCCCACCTCGAGGAAGTCGATTTGCAGCTCCCCCGTTTTCAGGCGGCGGCGGATGAGCGAAGTGTTTGTTTTCACGTCCTCGATGAAGCCCTCGCGCGGGCCCTTGACGACGACGTCGGTGGAGGGTTCCGCAATGGCGCGGGTGAACACCTTTTTCGTGCCGACGATGATCCCCTCGTCCATGCCCTCCCAAAGGAGAACGGGGTTGCCCGCGAGCACTTCGGCGGCGAGTTTTTCGAGGGACCGCTCCGTGCGCATCTCGGGGGAAGCGATCTTTTTGCCCACCTCGTCCGCCGTAGGCTTGCCCTCATAGTGGGAAAGAGGCCGCACGACGAGCTCGCCGAGGAGCTCTTTGTCGGTGATGGGGTCGGCATAGATGACAGTAAACGGCATACCCATGTCCGAGACGAAGTCGAAGGAATAGACGTCCTCGGCGGGAAGTAGTTTTTTTAAGGCGTCTGCGGATCTGCGCAGTTCGCCCGTAACGAATTTCATAAAAGGAGTATGCCGCCCCGCCGCGAATTTATTCATTCCGCGGTTTCCCGCGCTCTCGCCTCCCCCCTTTTACGAGAGGGGGGAGGGTAGGGTGGGGGTGCGCGTCGGCAACCTCGGCTCCACCTTTTTGGGTGAAAGCCTTCCCCCTGGGGGGGGAAGGTGGCACGGCGCAGCCGTGACGGATGAGGGGCATTCTGATTGGAAGCTCCCCTCATCTCCCGCTCTGCGGGAGCTTCCCCCCACGGGGGGAAGCCTTTCGTGGCTCCTCCCGAGGAGGAGCTGTCACGCAGTGACTGCCCCGCGCGCACTATTTGCGACTAAGCGCGGCACGAGGAG
>CANQTD010000005.1 GCA_947626685.1 uncultured Clostridia bacterium
CAATCGGGAAGGTTTTGTATCGTTCCCGACGGGCAACCGCAAGCACCGAAAAGCGGCTTAAAAGGGGAGCGGCAGGATATTTCCTGCCGCTCTTTCTCGTTACAGATATAAAATAAATCCGAACCAATCACGGGTCGCCATGATCGAGTTCGGATTATTTTGTTTTGGTTGAGGTGACGGGACTTGAACCCACGACCTCTTGGTCCCTTCGTCGGGCATGGGCTGCGCTTTTGAGCCCTTTTAGCAAGCGAAAAGGGCAATTTCGCTTCGCCTTGCCCTCCTCTTCCCACAAAAATGCTTCGCCTTTTTGCGGGAACCCTCTATTTTTCTTGGTTAGAGCCTACAAGAGGTCGCGGGCGATTCGCATGACAGCACAAAATAAGACACGGATAAAAATCCGTGTCTTATTTTGGTTGAGGTGACGGGACTTGAACCCACGACCTCTTGGTCCCTAACCAAGCGCGCTACCAAACTGCGCTACACCTCAATATATGCCTTTCGCCTCTTACGGGGAAGCATATTTTATTATATTGATATTTCGGAAAGTGTCAAGTGATTTTCTCCCCTTTCGGGAAAAAATTTTATGAATCGCTCCCCTCCGGCCTTCTGCGTGCCCCTTCGGCGCGGATGCGCGCAAGGATCCCCTCGTCGGCGGGGCAAAATTCGTACTCCGCGCTCTCTTCGGGCGTGATCCAGCGGAGGTCGCAATGTTCGAGAAGCTGCGGCGTCCCGTCCACGATCTTCGCGTAAAAGAGGGTGAGCCGCACGAGGAGATCGGGATAGGCGTGGGTGACTTCCATAAAGGGCTCGCCCACGGATACGCGCACCCCCAGCTCCTCCGCGCACTCCCGTACGAGGGCCTCCTCCTTCGTCTCGCCCGCCTCTACTTTTCCGCCGACGAACTCCCACAAAAGACCTCTCGCCTTATGCGCCGCGCGGCGGCAGATCAAAAACCTGCCCTTCTCCCAGATGAGCGCCGCGACAACTTCCGTTATCTTCTTTTCCATATTGTTCCCATTGGCCGAAAACGGCCATACCATGTCCGCGATCCCCTTGCGAAAAAATGCAAATTATCGGGGCGGAGCGATCCGTTTATTGACGGTGGCGGAAGGGCTCGGTGAGGAGCAACGGATCGAGCACTTCGTCGAGTTTTTTCTCGTCCATGAGCCCCTCTCTGAGCACGATGGAGCGTATGGGCTCCCCTGTTTTCAGCGATTCCTTTGCGATTTCCGCCGCCTTCAGGTATCCTATGTACGGGTTGAGCGCGGTGACGATCCCCACGCTGCGGTTGACCCACTCGGCGCACCGCTCGCGGTTGGCGGCGATGCCGACGATGCAGTTATCGGAGAGCGTCCTCACCGCACCCGTCAGCGCGCGGAAGGATTCGAAAAGTTGATAGAAAATGACGGGTTCGAAGGCGTTGAGTTCGAGCTGTCCCGCTTCCGCAGCCATCGTCACGGTCACGTCGTGCCCGATCACGAGGAAGGCGACCTGATTGACGACTTCGGGGATCACGGGATTGATCTTCCCCGGCATGATGGAAGAGCCGTTCTGTTTGGCGGGCAAGATGATCTCCCCAAGCCCCGTGCGCGGCCCGCTCGACATCAGGCGAAGGTCGCTCGACATCTTGGAGAGGTTGACGGCGAGCGCTTTGAGCGCGCCCGAGACGGCTGCAAACCCGTCCACGTTCTGGGTGCCGTCGAACAGGTCTTCCGCGCGTTGCAGTTTCTCCCCCGAAAGCTGGGAGAGCTCCTCGGTGATGTGGGTGAAATACGCCTCCCGCGCAGTGATGGCGGTGCCGATCGCCGTCGCCCCCAAATTGATGGTGCGCATCTCGGAGAGCAATTTCTCGATGCGGTCCTTCGAGCGCGAAATGGACGTTGCGAAGGCGTGGAATGCCTGCCCGAGACGCATGGGAACGGCGTCCTGAAGCTGCGTTCTGCCCATTTTGAGGATGCCGTCAAATTCCTCCGCCTTTTTGAGAAGAGCGGCGTCGAGGCGGGTGAGTTCCGCGCAGAGCTCCTTCGCGAGGGCAAGCACGGTGAGCTTTCCCGCCGTGGGAATGACGTCGTTCGTCGACTGTTCCATATTTACATGGTCGTTCGGGCTGATGAGGGCGTAGTCCCCTTTCTTGCCGCCGAGCCGTTCGATGGCGATATTGGCGATGACCTCGTTGACGTTCATATTCGCCGAAGTCCCCGCGCCGCCCTGCACGGCGTCCACGATGAAATCCCGTTTGTGCTTGCGGTGCAGCACCTCGTCGCATGCGGCGATGATGGCGTCCGCTTTCTCCCCGTCGAGCAGTCCGTACGCCTTATTGACGGTGGCGGCCGCTTTCTTGATGAGGACGATGTTCCTTATGAAGGGAAAGTTGAGCTTGGTGCCCGTGATCTCGAAGTTCTCTTTGGCGCGCAGCGTCTGGATGCCGTAGTAGGCGTCGCTGTCTAAGGCGAGTTCCCCGACGGAATCGCTCTCTGTTCTGAATTCCTTTTCCATATGTGCTCCGAAAGGGCGCTTGTGCGCCCGTATTAAGTCCTTTTTTTTGCGATCGGCGGCGACTTTTGTTTTCGCGACTATATTATAAACCGCTTCCCGCAAAAAGGCAAGCGATATCTTCTATTTCCGAAGGAAGTTTTTCGGCAAGAAACTTTTCTTCGCGTCATTTATTATACAAGCACAAACGGGGAAAGTCACGGCACCATTCGTTATATTTGATTTTTAGCGTCCAAAACCGTGATTTCCAACTGTTCGCCCGCAAACCGCTCGCTCCCGCTCGCGCCTCGTGCGGCGGTAGCGCCCGCCGCACCCGCCTCGCTACCGGCTCGACCGTCGCATTGCAGCTCACAGCCCACAGGGCTGTTGAGCAGAACTGCAATGCTCCACCCTCAACTCTGCGTAAAAAACGATATCCGCGCCAAAGAAAAATGAGGGGAAAACCCTCATTTTTCTTTGGAAAACCTGTCGGTGTCAAATCCGCACCCGCTTTCTGTCGCAGAGATGCAAGCAAGACAAGGAAAGCGAGCATTGCCGACGGGGAGTTTACTTGGCGTAAATGACCCGAGGCAAGCGGAGTTTAACGCCGTATTGCGCCGCATATGTGCGGCAGAATGGTGGACTTGTTCGTGTCAAATACGCACCGCCCACCCTGTGCGTATTTGCTTGTAATGGTGGACCACTGCACACCAAAGACAAACTACCTCGCGTCTTCGTTCATGCGTCCGGGTTCGTTGCGGTCTTCCCTCTTTCGTTTTAATTAAAAAAGCGGACCAGCATAATTGCCAGCCGCTTTTTTCTTGTTTTCAAAAGGATTTTACTCCTTTTTGTCTGTCTCTTTCGGCTCTTCTGTCTTTTTCTTCTCCGCCGCCTTCGTGAGCTGCTTCCAGATCTGATTGACCCCTGTCGCGGAAAGCCCCGATGCCATTCCGACAAGAATCGCCACGATCACATTTTCCGCTGGGATGATCATCGGTGCCGCAAAGAAAGCAACGATGCCGAGGATCGCTCCAAGCAACGCGGCCCAAAGCGGAATGAGATTTGTCCAGATGCCCGCCTTGTCCTTCGTCAAGCTCCGATATATCTCCATAAAAATATAGACGATTGCCGCGATCGCCGGTACGCTTACGATTTCAATAAGATTGTCCATTCTCCCTCCTTTGATTCTCTCGTAAGCTGGGGTGGAGTAATCTCCGCCCCCGCTCCTCGGAGAAAACCATGCGGGGTTTGCCCCCTCAGGCTGGTACCATTATACTATATCGTTCTCGCTCACACCATACGATGAAATTCCGATTTTTCTTTCGCCGCCGACAATGGACTTTCTCCCATACATTATTCACGTCTCCCGTAAAACACATGCCGTTTTGAGAATTTCAGAAAAACCGACTCGGATATCTATCCGAATCGGCCATGAATGCAATATTTTATGCCGCAGACGGCGGCGTTTCCGGCAACTCCATCACGTCCTGATAAATTTTGGTGATGATACCGTTCCCGCCCAATGCGTGGTACGCCCTGTACGAGTCATCAAGTGCTTCCTTCATGTCGATCGGGCAATATCCGAGTTCTATGAACTCTTTATGTATCTGGATGATATCGTGCCGAAGAAGGTTTCTCATGCCTGCGATGAGAGCCTCGTCTCTCTCCTTTACCTCTTCATCTCTCTTTTTTCGCATTTTTAACCTCGCTCCGAAAAATGCCGCCAAAGCTCCAAGTGCCGCCGTGATGCACCATTGAATAACGATCATTACGATATTTTCTACCATAACCTATGCCTCTCCCATCTTTGTTTGTAAGCTCTCAAAAAGTGTACGATAATCTTCGATTGAAACCTTGAGATCGTGCGCGGCCTGCACCTCGCGCATCTGCTCTTCCGTCAACCTATGCGATCCGTTCATGATCTTATAGGCGAAAAGCAGAAAATTCCACAGCCGCTTTTGCGGCATTCTGATTCCCTCATCCTCTCTCCCGTGGAGTCTTCCCTTCGGCGGCGCATTGAAAAGGCATTTGTCGTAGAAGCCGAAAACTTTCCTCGCAAGAGCCCTATCCTTCACGACGTCATATCGCTTGAAGCCCTCATCCGTCCCGTAGACGAGGATCATATCGGGGCTTTCGGTGACGTAATAAAAGATCCTGCGGGACTGATCCACGCGGTTCCACTCCTCAAGCGTGTAGTATGTGCATTCCACCCCGTTCCCTTTGATGCGGAATGCCTTCCCGGTTTCAGCCTTTGGGTTGTGCCAATCCACGATAATTTTGAAGTCTATATCGTTCGGATGCTCAAGATAGAGCGCGCTCCCCTCAATGAAGATGGCGCGGACGAACTTCCTTTCGACGCCTATTCTCCGCATCTCGTCAAGAAGCGTCTCGACAAATTGCGCGTCTACTGTTTCGCCAATGTTCCTCACGGCGTTTCGCCCTCCCGATTGTTTCTTTGATTTGTTTGAGCCTTATTTTCGTCGGTGCGACGAGCCGCCGCGCGAGATATTTTCTGTAATTCGTCGTGCGTTTGAGCCATCCCATCAGAGAGACGACCGAACGCGCCCTGCGGAGCGACAGCCGCTTTTTCATTCGATGATAGAGCCGCGTGACTTTATATAGGACGCGTTTGTTCAGCCGCGTGAAGCCCCGCGAAACCTTATACCCAAGCACTTCGATCTCGTCGCCTTTTTCGAGATTCAAAACCTGATAGGTCTCCTTGAGAGAAAGGTGAAGTTCTTCGGATAGATATTTCGCGATCTGCTTGCGATAGAAATGCAGCTTGCGCTTGTTGTTCGCAAAGATCCACAGGTTATCGACATAACGAATATAGGCGGGCGCATGGAGCTCCTGCTTGATATAGTCATCAACGCTCTGCAAATAAAAATTTGAAAGCCACTGCGAGGAATTCATCCCCAACGGAAGCCCGCGGCCGCGGTTCCCGATCACCTGTTTGTAGAAATTCAGAAAGTCCCGATCCGCCACTTTTCGCGCTACCTGCCTGAACAGGACCGCCTTGTCGATACGGTCGTAGAATTTCTTAATGTCGAGCTGAAGGCAATACCTATACTTTCGCACGGATCGCTTGCAAAATCCGAGACAGACATCCAGCCCTCGCCCCTTAACGTTTCCCACGCACCAATAATACATGGATTTGAGGATGATCGGCTTAAGCTGATCCACCAAAAGATAGTCGAAAGCCTTGTTCGGGAAAAATCGGGAGACGGTGATCTCGCGATCTTTTTTCCTGTCATGAACGATGCGCTTAATTGGTGGGAACATCGGCGCGCTCCCCGCCTCGAGCGCATCGTAGAGCGCATCCGTCATCTTGTCGATCTTTTTGCGGACGCGGTCCCGATACTTTTTGCGTGCAGAAACGTCCAAAAGCACGGTTTTGATATGCTCTTTGTCGAGCAGATTTTTGTAGAGGTTTTTGTAGGTTTTCATCCTTTCTTTGCTGTCTTATCGGGTTTTCGATATTTCGCTACTCACCCGACCCTCTTTGACTCTTCTTTTCGCCAAGTGGCAGAGCAGCAGTACGGCGGCTATCAACATTCATTCTTTCAGACCATAGACGCAGGGCCCCACCGTTGTTGTTGTAGTTGTTCCAAGCGTTGTTGAACTCGTTGTTCCATTCCGAGAAAAACAGCCCTATTTTACCGTACTGCCGCTTGTTTTAGCGACTTTTCTCTTGTCGTCGATACTTTATCCGAGCTTATGTTTTCATCCCGCTCTCTCCTTTTTCGTGCTTTATTCGTAAGGGGAGCCCCCCTTACCAACCCCCTTAAGAGGGAATTTTGCAAAGACGCAGGGCCCCACCGTAGCTGCCGTAGCCGTTCCAAGCGTCGTTGAACTCGTTGCACCATCCCGAGAAAAACAGCCCGTCTTCCGTGAACACCGTTCCTTCCCCGTTGAGATACTTTTGGAACGCCCAAACCTGTCCGCGGTCGCTCGGAGGACCCCAATCGCGATATCTCGAACAATAGTACTCGGAATGATTCTTCACCTCGCTGGCGTCTTCTCCTTCCGCTTCCGAAAGTTTCCTGTTGGCCGTCGGGACGGCGAGTGCTTTCTCAGTGCTGTCCACTGATATTTTTGTGATCGATCCCGCATAGTACCCTTCCCCGTAACCGTTCGGAAGGGGCACGCTCGACTTCTTATAGCCGCTACTCGTCGCCGCATCAGTGTCGATCAAATGTGTGTAGTAAACATCCCTCGATTTGTTCCAATAGATGCCGTTTACATTCGTCGCCTCAAACGCTGCATCGAGCCCGAATACTTTGATTTGCCCCGAATCCTTGTTGAAGCCGCTGTGGGTCGTAATTTCATCCGTCGTGCCCGTGACGCCTTCCATTGTCTGCCCATCTTCTAAGCCGAGCATGTTGTATATGTCGGCCCTCGCAAAAAAGATCGATGCGAGCTTGACAAACAGATCGCGATACATCCAATGGAACATGTGATATGTAGGATCCGTCGCCTTGATCATCTCCATGCCATCCGCCCAATCGACATAGGACAGAGTATAGTCTACGTCCGAAACGCTCCGCACTTTGATTTCGCTCGGATCGCGGCCCGTCAAATCGTCTTCCGCTTCGCTGTCCGCCTGTGTGTCATATGCCGAAGATAAATACTTCGCGATCTGAACACTTCCGTAACCGTCGAATGCGGAATTGCTTGTCCACTTCTTGAACGCCGGATGGAGTTCATAGCCGAGGCTCTCGTCTCCGTCCTCGTAGAGCTTCACGCTCAACGCCTCCACTTCGCCGTCGTGGATGCGGTCGTAACGGAAGGACATCGGCGGGATTATGACGAACACATTTCCCTTTGCATCCGTCGTTTGTTGGAAGTTGAAGAAGTCCTGCATCGCGGGATCGCTCAAAACAAAATCAATGAGATTTGCGCTTCCGCCCTGCGGAACGAGAGACAGCTTGACGCCGCTTGCGTCATATGTACGTTTCCAAACGGGATTGACGCTTCCCATGCCGCTCACGCCGTAAATTTTGCTTGTCGGCCTTTTTTGCATCAAATTGCAAACGGGATCCCCCCATCCGCTTTCCGTCTTATTATAAACGTTGCCCGTCGCCGTGTCAAGATAGAAGTCGTTCGTTTTCCCCGTCGCCTCTTCCGGCTCTCCAAAATCGCTATACCATGTCGCGCCGTCGACTCCCTGCGTCCCTTGCGCAGTTACACCCGTGTCTTTCTCTCCGATGAACCAATGCCCATTTGCCCCGATATAAGGCATATTCTTGGCGCGCTCCTTCTCTGCCGCCGCCCTCTCTTCCTCGGCTCTGCCGCGTGCCGCTTCGCTCTCGGCACGCACAGCTTCGGCTGTGGCACGCTTACCTTCCTCCTCGTCCCGCTCCGTCTCGGCTTTCGCACGGGCTTCTTCGGCGGCCTCGCGCTTGACTTCAGCGTTGGATCTCGCCTTCTCCGCCGCATCCCGTTCTTTCTCCGCAGCTACTCTTGCCGCCTCGGCGGTTGCGCTGGCCCCCTCGGCGACCGCACGCTCCGTCTCTGCTTTCGCACGGTCCTTTTCTGCCGCAACGCGGTCCGCCTCGGCATTGCTACGCGTTTCCTCTGCGGCGGCGCGTTTGACTTCCGCCTTCTCCCTTTCCGTCTCTGCCGCCGCCCGCTGCTCTTCGGCACCGTTCCTGCTTTCTTCCGACTTCGCCCGAAGAGTCTCTTCCGTGGAACGCTCATTCTCCGCAATCACGCGGAGCTTCTCATTCTCAACGCGCGCCGCTTCTGCGGTATCGCGCCCGAGCTCCGCTGCATCTCTCGCCTGCTCAGCGGCACCGCGCGCTTCGTCTGCCTCATCGCGTTTTCCCTCTGCGACCTCCCGCGCCGTTTCTGCAGTATCACGCCTGCTCTCCGCGATCGCCCTTTCGCTCTCTGCGGTTGCACGCTCTTTCTCGGCTTTCTCGCGCTCGTTCTCGGCTGTCTCTCTGGCTCCTTCTGCCGCCGCCCTCTGAAGTTCTGCTGCCGCCCTCTTTTCCTCTTCTGCGGCGCGGAGCTTCTCGCTCTCTGATCGGAAGTTCTCCGCCGCCACACGTTCGGTTTCAGCGGACGCACGTTCCTTATCGGCGGCGATCCTCGCGTTTTCGTGCTCGACGCGCTCTTCTTCGACGGATTCGCGCTTGCCCTCCGCGACTGCGCGCGCGGTTTCAGCCGCGCTCCTTTCTTGCTCTGCGTTGTTGCGCACTCCCTCTGCCGTAGATCTCGCTCCCTCCGCAATCACGCGCGTCTGCTCTGCGGCAACACGCCCGTTTTCGGCCTCTGCTCTCCCTTCTTCCGCCGCATCGCGCTGTCCTTCGGCTGTTTCCCTCACGAGCTCCTCTCGTGCTCTGGAGGTCTCCGCTTCATCTCTCTTTTCCTCGGCGGCTGCGCGCTTGCTTTCGTCGGCCGCTCTTTGTACCTCCGCGGATTCGCGCTTTCCCTCTGCGACCGCACGGCCTTGTTCTGCGGCCGCTCTCGTCTGTTCTGCGGCTACGCGCGCTGTCTCCGTCTTTTCCCGCTGCGCTTCTGCCGCCGCCCGATTGCTCTCCGACGTCTTGCGACTCTCCTCGGCGGACACGCGAGCTGCCTCTGCCTCCGCTCTGCCGCTCTCCTGCTTTTCGCGGGCTTCCTCGCCCTGCTCGCGGGTTTTCTCTGCGGCCGTTCTTTCCTGCTCTGCCGCGGTCCTTTCCTGCTCTGCCGCGGTCCTTTCCTGCTCCGTCTCGATGCGGGCATTCTCGGCTTCATCGCGAGCATTTTCCGCTTCTTCCCGAGAGGTCTCGGAGGCGGATCTTGCCTGCTCTGCCTCGACCCTCGCCGTCTCTGCTTCGGCTCTCTTCTCCTCTGCCTCAACGCGGCTCTGCTCCGCCTCGATGCGCTTATTATCGGACGCTTTGCGCTCCTCTTCGGCAGCGGCCCGCTGCTCTTCGGCGGTTCTCCTCTCATCCTCCGCTTCGACACGGCTCTGCTCGGCCTCTACGCGTCCGTTTTCGGCCTCCGTCGATTCATTCTCGAACTCGCGAAGATCCTGCAAGAGCTTGGAAAGGAGATCGTAGGTCTTTCCGTCCATGATGTCGGTGTATTTCGCGCCGCTCGCCTGAACATAGACGCGGAAACTCGCCGAGCGGATCAAGTAATTTGTCCCGTCCTCTTTTGCTCCCCAGACCATTGCATCGCAAAGAATGAATTCGTCGGGGATCTCGACCGCCCAAGCGTCCAGTGGCAGCGTGAAGGTGCCGTCCCCGTTGTCGACCCCGAGGAACGCCTTCGACTGCCCGTCTCCGCGTGCGACGCCGATGCCTACTTTCGTGACCGTACCATACTTTGCGTACGGGATTTGCACGCCGTTGTCGGTCAACGTCACGAGAAAAAATCGGGAGTTGAAGTCCTCCTGCTTTGCGAAGATAGGCTTGACGTCGGTGGACTTATGCCCGAGCCCAACCGCGGGTCTATCTGCCGGCCGATCGATCGGAAGATTCAAAATTTCTTTGTATTCCATAGATTTACTCCTTTTTCTGTTTCAAAAATTTTCGTAATTCTTCTGTCGCTTTTATCGCTTCTTGCAGCACATCTTCCGAAGCGGCGGCGACCTTTTTATAGTCCATATGCGTCGCTGCGATCGGGATCTCCACGGGCATCCACACGATTTTTTCGTTTTCGCTTTCGCTGTAAAATACGATCGTCGTCGCGCCCGCATATGTCATCGAAGCCGGAAGCGTGAATGTTTTTGTTGCTCCGCTTCCGTAAAGCTCCTGCGTGGCATATTCCCCCTTTGCGTTTCTCATGTACGCATATCGGCGAGAAAGTGGGCTGTCGGCATATCCCGGCGGATAGCGCACGCCGATCTCCGTCGCATTGTTCTCGCCCTCGACGATGCTATATCCCTGCCCCCACGCCACTTTTGCTTGTTTGTTTGGTAAAAGAGTGATATTGATTTGAGCCATTGCGCTTTCCCTCTTATATTGGATTTGCCTCCCATCCTAAGCGAAGTTTAATGATCCGCAAACAATAGTTGGATCTCTGGTTGTCGTGTCTTAGTTTCAAAATCAACTTACCATCAGTAGTAATTTGACCGTCTACGGCCGAATTCCATTCAGCGTTATGATAGCTTGTATAATTACATGATCCGATTGCCCCTGTTTGAAATAAAATCTCTCCCTTCGGTCTAAAAAATTCCGGGATGGTAAATGTCCACGAAGTATCCAGCCATTCTCTCGTTTCCGTCTCTGTCTCCACCCCCGGAATACCTACTGTTTTCTCCCATCCGGAAGAAGGCACTTCATAATATGTTTCCAGCGACAGGAGGACATAGTTCCCTTGCCGATGGATCTCGTTCAAGACAGCTTCTCCGCCCTCCGGCAGTACGACTTTGCTGCTCCTGTGGCCTAAATCTTTGATCCGCTGGTATATGTCGTTAAAGTACCCCGCTATCGTTTTATCGCTTTTCCCTTCTGCATACAATGCGTTTTCCGAATGCACCGCACGCTCACTGTTAAGCGCATAGAGCGGCTGATTCCAAATATCGGCTCCCGGAAAGCTGGCTTCCCGGATCGATGATACCCCTCCATCCTCATTTATGGAAATTCTGGCAATGACCATTTGAAAAATCCCGTTTGGATTCAGGATCAAATTCTGCATGGTCGGTTTCCACAGCTTCACTCTATGTCCATCGTCTTCATATACGTTGCGAATTTCGATTTTTCCGACAGCTTCATCTGGATTGCCGAGATCCCATTCAATGTATATATAAAATTCTTCGCCGAAGGATGAACTGTCGAGGCTAAAGTGCACCGTTTCTTCGCTGATGATGTCATAACCGTATGCCGTCGCCACACCCGGACCCACGGTAATATCATCGGCAGTGACCCCTTCCACCCGCCAATTAAAGGAGGGGTTTTCTTCTCGCTCCGCCCCCGTCGGATCGCTATTCGAATAAAAACTGTTATATAACCTCCCCGTGTCGAATCCGCGGAGAAACCGAAGGGCCTCTGCTTGAAATCTCCCGTCTATCCGATTGATATTTTTTTCGGCATTACCTGCCGCCGCCACTTTCAATCTTGCCATTTTTCAAAACCCCAGTCCTTCGAGCTTTGCATAAATATCGTTCAGACATTCTGCTATGGTCGACTCATATGTGCCCGTTCCCTCATATTTCGCATATGTTGAGTACTTTGTTTGATTGCAATTTTGGGCATATAACGGATGCTCGATTGTAGGCGTACCGAATACCCCCCAACGAGTCTGATCGCTTATATCCCCCCGATAATTTATTCTGATGCGCCATAATATCATTTGATATATGCCGATCGGATTATTGATCAGATTGTCCTGCTTTGACGGCGTCCAATTTTCATTCACGCCATTATCGTGAATGTCGATCTTTCCAACAGCCTCGTCCGGATTACTGAAATCCCATTCGAGATAAACGTATATGTATTTCTGCCCCGCCGAAGGAAGCATTGCAGTCAAATGCACGTTCTCATCGCTGATAATGTCGTAGCCGTATGCCGTAGCCATCCCGGGGAAAATGATGATCTCTCCCGCTTTCGAATTCGTAAGATCGATGCCCCAATTATCTTGCATTTTTTCCGAACGTTTCGCGCCCGTTTTGTCGTCGTCCGAATAAAACGCATTCCAAAGGATCCCCACATCATATCCGCGAAGCAAGCGCAACGCTTCCGCCTGAAATCGCGGAACAATGACATTGATATTTTTTTCGGCGTTCCCCTCCGCCGCCACCTTCAGTCTCATGTCCCCCTCACTGCACGCATCGTCTGCATTTGAATGAGATCGGTGTAGTTGATCCTGATTTTTCCGAATATGAGCGTCACTTCACTCGAGTCGCTGCTTTCCTTTCGGCCTGTATAAATCGATCTCCATACCCGTTCCGAATAGTCTTCTACGATGGCATCCCCCGCCATCATATCGTCCAACTCCGTAACGACCGTTATAGCGTCGCCGATCTTAAGATCCTTCGGCATCATGGCACTGTTCCGATCGATCTTGACGCTGATATAATGATTGAAATCGTTATATCGGAGTGCATCCTCGGCGATCGTCTGTTCCGTTGCGCCATCATCGTTATCCGCATCAAATTCCGACACCGTGAGCTTATAGGGTTGAACGCGGTTGGGGGATGACGCGTCCATCGTCACCGTATTGTCTGAAAGCAGATACCACGTCGAGAGCAGCGTTTTTGTCTCGCTGTCGATCACTTGACACACCGTCGCGGCGGCCGCGCTGTCCTCCGTGTGCGTCACCGTCATGCCGTGTATGTTATTCTTTAGGATGTGCCCTTCCGTCGTATTGTGCGTAATAAATACGTCGATATATGCCCTTGACGTCTCAAAGACGAGCCGGAATTGTACGATGACATTATGCTTGTTGAAAAGATCTACCAGCCATGTCCGAAGATTTACCGTATTGCCCGTATAATCCCAGATCGCCGGGACATTATACTTTCCGGACCCGTCCTTGCCGCCGCCGCTTGTCCTCACAACGATTGGCAGGCGTTTATATCTGTCGGTGTTCTTCGATGCGTAATACGCCGCGATGATCCTTCCCGCCCCTTCGACGCCATCATATAGATAGCTGATCACAGGATCGTCCTCTCCTCCCGTCCCGTTGTCGCGCGTCGGGTTGAGCTCGGCTCCATCAAAAAGAGACAAAAGCGACTTATAAAGGATTTTCCTCTTCTCATTGTCGACGCTCGTAATGACGCCCACATCGTACGTCCCCGTATCGTCGATCAGCGCAATGATCTGCCCCGCGACAGCCCTCGTCTCTTCTGCAATATACACCGTGCTGTTATTCGCGACGGTGTAATCGCTATCGATCTCGTATCTGATGGCAACGCCGCCCGCAGCATAGGTGAGGGTGTCGTAGTTCCAGAACTTGAATGTCCCCTCGTCCTGCGTCGGAAGATCCCAAGAATACGCCTCTTTGAGTTCTGTAAATTTATAGGCGCGATATTGCATCAAAGCACCCTTACCTGTTCAATGAATGTGACTTCGATCTCAACGTCGGTCACCGTTCCTACGTTGAAAACGATTTGATTGTCCCCGTGATATAACTCGACAAAGTTTATATATTGAGGGTTCGGTTCTTGGAAATCGCTTACATCCTCAAAACTGTTCGGCGCGATCTCAATGACCGCACGTTGAGATGAAGGATTGCTGTCAACGATCAGCGTTCTGCCTGGTGCGAGCCCATAGCCCGCCATCCATTTTGCATATTGACGATGATCCCCGCTTGATGCCACCCACTCAAGTCTTTCGAGCGGGGCTGTGCCCGTATTTTTGATTGAGACCGTGCATCCTATACGCGCGCCCGTGTTCTCGATATTGACATAGAATCTTCGCTCCGCTTGATAGAAATACGGATAGGAATACGAATAAACGTGCGCTTCGCCCTTTATCGTTGTCACGCTACTTGCCCGCGTCGTATCTCTACGCCACATGACGGAGAACGGCACGAATTCCATCGGACATACCCAATATCCCGTCTTCACATCCTGTTCGCCGCTTGACAGCTTTGTGATGCGCACTTTTTTGTACCACGGCCGCGCGAGCTGCATCGTTGGCGTGATGCGCCCCTCTGGGTCGTAATACAGCCGTAGAACGTTTGAATAATCCCCGACGAAATCCCCAAATGCCGCCATATGCTTCGGATCGCGAAAATACATTGTGCCCTTGATGGTAACCTGCTGCGGCTCGTCTTCCGTAACGATGAAGTCATCTTTTATTCGCGAAAACGTGAGCTTCGTCTCGAAGCCCGTTCCGTCAAGCGCGGCAAAAAAGGAGGCTTGCTTTTCCCGTAGCAATCTTTGCGGCCGAAGATTCCAAACCTCCCCGGCATCGTTTTTCAGCCATAATGTGGGCCTCATGCCTGCCTCCTCTTTCTTATCTGACTACTCCGCCGAGTTCTTGATTGACGATGTCACGAAGTATTTTTTCGTGAATGCTTTCCCCGACAACTTCAGCGTTCTGCTCGTTGATCTGCGTACCGTCTCCGGAAGCCTTAACGTCGACATGGATATTTAAGTCGCGTTGGCTGTTCGATTCATAGGTCGCCGTCGCATTATAAGCCGTCTCTCCCGCCATATCGCTCATCTTTTTATCAACGTCATCGAGCCGATCGAGCATATTCGTCGCACTTTCGATCGCTGAATTTGATTTGCTTGTCACCGCGCCGATAAGTGTTATAAGTCCAAGCAATGCGAAAGAAATGGCTAAAATTATCGGCAGAAATGGAGATGACGCCGCATTTAACCCCATTTGCGCGACCGTTTGCGCGACCGTCGCCGCCCTTACGAGTTGAACCGCCGACGCGATGGCTTTTATCGTTGAGATAAGTTTCGGCAGGACAAGAATGATGGCGATCAATACGAGAAGCATCTTCTGCTGCTCCGGCGTCATATTTTTGAACCAATCTGCGACTCTGTTTATATTCGGGATCATGACTTCCTTAAGGAGCGAGCAGAAGGCCTCGAATGCCGGCATTACCGCGACGAGAAGCTCCGCGCTCTCCGCAGATGCCTGCTCTTTCAAAGCAAGCAGCTTATTTGCCGCTTCATCCGCCGCTTTTGCCTGCTCTGTCGTTATGATTCCGTTTTCCAGCAGGGTCTCGTCAAGCTCATCAAGCGTCTCCTGCTGCGTCCCGGCGATATTTGCGATCTCGAGGCCCGTATCGCCGAAGATGCCTTGCGCGATCGTCGCGCGAAGCGTTGCGTCCTCCACGCCGCGTAGGCGTTCGTAGATCATGTCAAAAACTTCGCCGTTTGATTTTCCGTTCAGGTCTGCCTGCGCGATCCCAAGCTGTTTGAGGTAGGTCAGATACCGTGCACCGCGGCCCGCCGTGATCGACGTAAGCACTGAGCCCACCTTTTCGAGGCTCTTCGTGTAGGCTTCCTGATCCTTGCCGAGCATCCCGAGTCGGTTGGACCATATCTGCAGATTTTCCGCTGTCGTGCCGAAATGCGTCGCGTTGTCCGCGAGCTCATCTCCCGTCTTAATCGCCGCCGCCATCAGCGCGGCAAGAACCCCCACCACCGCGAGGGTGGCTTTTTGGACCTTTCTCGCTTTGTCCTCGGCTTTGTCCAATCCGTTTAGGAGATTATTGAATTTCGCATCCGCGATTTCCCTGTTTTGCTTTCGGAGTGCCGCGGTGAGTTCCTGCTCTGTCTTTTCAGTCGCAGCGATCTGCGCCCTTACCTTCTGAAGCCGCCGATTGTACTCATCCTGCGCGATCGCACCCGACTTGAAATCTGCATTCAGTTGCACCTCTTTCTGGTGCAACGTGGCGAGTTTTTGAGCGTTTGTCTGAATGTTTTGCGAAAGCAGGGCGAACTTCTGCCTGACCGCATCGACATTACTCGGATTCATTTTCAGGCTCTTGTCCAGATTCCTTACCTGTGAATCCGTCGCCTTCAAGCTACTATTGAATTGTTTTAATTTTTGATCGAGCTCGTCAAAGCTGCGGCCGATTTTTGCCATCGCGCCCTCCCGCTTTTGGTGCGGAGTCCGGGAATTGAACGACCGGATGATACCTTCTCCGCATAATGCGGACTTATGTCCGCTGTGATAGCTCTGCCTCTATCCGTGCCTCGATCCTGTCGTCCATGCCTTTGAGCTTGCGGACGGCGTTCGAGACGAATTGTGTCCCCGCGTGCTGCGGCGTTCCGTAATTCAATACGTTCGCTATTTTTTGATAAGGTTGTCCGTTTGGTGCGTTCCCCTCAAAGCTGGCGTCGTAGCCGTACCAATTTCGTCCCCTGCTCGCATCACGCGTGACCTTGAACGAGTCCCGTAAACCGCCCGTCGCCACAGGGACGCGCTCTCTGATGCGCTCGGAAAAGCTCTGGACCTCGCTGTCGATCACGCTCTCCGCGATCTTTCGCGCTCCGCCCGCCGCTTTGCTTACGTCTTCAAGAAAGCCCGCCATCTCTTCGGTGATCCCATCGTTCCACGCCATCTATCCCTCCATAAGGTCGACGGCACCGTTGCTTATGTCTACGACGTCCTCTTCCCCATCTTCCGCTCTCGCCTCAATCTCGACGGCAAAGTTCACCGTGTCCATAATGACATTCATGCCGTATCGCATGATATCTACTTTGAAACCGAGCCTTGCAAGGGTGTAGAGAAGATAGCTCGTCATGCCATAGCGTTTCAGCTCTGCTGTCGTCTCGCCGCCATCCGAAGAAAATCGGAGTTTTTTTTTGCATTATCCTCGAATTGGACGGCGAGCTGCAAGATCTCGAATGCAAAAGAAATATCCTGATAGATCTCGTCGGGGAGCAACTCAAGCCCCGCTGCAAGCGCATCTCCCCTTTCGCTCTCCGGGAGCGCACAGATGTGCGTTGAAATCAGAAGAAGCTCGATCAGCGAAAAGCCCGCCCGTTCGACTGTTGCCGCCTCCTGCGCCGCTCTAAGCATGGAAACTATGAGCTTCGGATCTTTCTTTGCGATCTCGAATTTCGCGGCCTCAGTTTCTGCCGCGCAAAATTCCGCGATCATTTTTGCGCTCTTTTCATTTACGACGCCGAGAATATCTTTTTTATAGTCTGATAAAGCATCCCCAAGCTCTACGCCCGAAAGCGACTTGAAGAGCGGGAAAAGCTCTCCGTTCGCAACAAACAGAAGATCGTCTTCTTCGCCCGTTTCCGGATCTTTGTAGCGATATGTTTTCGCAAGCCGTAACGGATACCTTTTGATGCCCATTTTTATGCTCCTCCGTCTTCTTTGAACTCCTCGGGGAAGGCGATCTCTTCCTTGTTCGCCTCATAGAGCGTTTTGTTCTTTTCGCTGTTCATGACGGTATATGTGCGCGATCCGAGCGTTCCGTCTTGCTTGGAGAAGAATACCGGATATACATTCCCCGTGAGCTTGACGTTTTTGACTGCCGTATCGTCTTTTGCAATCGTCTTGACTTCGGTCGCGGGGATATCGAAGCAGACCTTATACAGTACGGTTTTGTTGTTGCTGTATTTGTTCCCCTCTTTGATGATCTGGTCGAACGAAAGCCCGAGGAACACGTCTCCGTCGTCGCTGTCCCCAACGCAGAGACCGCTCGCTTCGCTGTACTTCATGGCGAGAATCTCGGGCATCAAGTCAATGGGAAATTCGTAGAGAGTGATTTCTACAGTTCCGACTACGGGGCCTTTGAGCGTATCCCATGCGGGATCGTTTCCGCTGGGCAGGTCTGTCCTCGTCTGTGAGGGCGTGAACGTGAGGGCTGTGTCACCCTGCCACGCCAGCGCATCGCCCTCGTATGCGCTAAAGTCCGGATTCAAACGCTGCGACATAACGGTCTGCAGTCCGCGGCTGACGATTTTTTGTACTTTCTTTTTGGGCATATCCTTACCTCCTTCTTAATTGAAAAAATTTGTAGCAAAGATCATCTTGCGATAAAGATATGCTTGACGATCTTCCGCCGGTGGGATTTGCTGTTCTCCCTCGCTCGCGATGACCCAAAGCCCATCGGCAAGCTCTTCCATGAACCGATCGATGTAGGGATTCCCATCGCTCTCTTTGTGAAAAAGAAACGGATCGGAATAATAGAACGTGAGGCAAATTGTCACGTCGAATCCATAGGGATGGTTTTCCGCATATTTCGACTCCGTCGGGGAAGTGTTGTAGATACAGTAGAGCGTCTGTGATCTTCCCCCACTCGCAACGCACTGAGCGCGTTCCGCCGCGGCTCCCGTTGCGTTCCGATAGAAGAGCGGGCTTTGCGAACGCAAGACCTCAGCGTCGTCCATTCCCCATCCGTCCGACCATCCTGCGCGCTTGAATATCTCCTCGATCGCTTCGATGGCCTCATTCTCCGCCCCGATGACATTCATAGACATCCTCCTCGTAGACATTCCCGTCGTGGAAGGCGTAGGCGATAAATTTGATGTCGCCCTTGTCGTAGGCGTATTCGTCCGGCTTTTCTTTGAGCCGATACGTCTTCCCCCGTTCGTCTATAATGATAATCGTCTCCCACATTCGCAGAAAGTCGGCATTGTATCCGATCTGAACGCTAATAGCGATCTCGTGCCCTACCGATTCGTTCGCGAGCCGCTCCCGTTGCGTTAGGTCTCGAATATGTGCCCATAGTCCTCCGCTACTTTTGCTGTGGATGAAATGCCGAAAGAGCAGCTTGTTCGGCTTTTCGCGGTAGTATTCTGTGTAGAAACAACGAATCTTTTGATTTTTTACGACCACCTCTGCCATCGGTTACTCCATTCGCGACATGGTCACAGTTGGATGGGCTTAAAAAGCCCCTCCAACTGTACCGAAAGTGTATCTAAGATCTTGCGATTGTCGACGCGATCCATGTATCCGCGGACATATTCGATGATATAGCTGTTTGAAAGTTCTTCGAAGCGGCCCCGATTCTCCGCAGGAATGAAGTGTATTCGCTTATCGTACCCCGTTTCCGTGTAGATGGACGCCATCGCCGCCTTCATCAAACGGCTTATCTCGCGATTGATATAATCATGGTCATCCTTCCTGAGGGCTTCTCTTACCTCTTCCAGCTTAATATCCATCAAAATGCCCTCCGCTTATGCTCAGCCTTTTTCGCCTTTGCAGATGACGAGAAGGCTCGTATCGTCGACGACTTTCCCGTCCGCAATGAGTGTCGCCTTGTGAACCGTCTCGTCGGTATCCTCATCGATATACTTCCTCATCTGAAGCTGCATATTGCTGTTGAGGTAGTACTTGCTGTCGTTGAAGAAGTACGCGAATGCCGTGTCCTTCGATGCCTCCGCTGCGCCTTCGATCGAGTCGAATGTAGGAAGCCCCTGCTCCTCCAAGATCACAACGTCGCGCCCGAAGAGACGATAAACGATTTCGCCATCTGCCCCCGGCGTAGCTGTAGCGACAAGGTTGCCCGCCTCGTCTTTCAGCCCCGCAAGATATTTCTCCCAGTCGCATTTGTTGATATGCAGCTGGCATCCACGCCTTCCTTTGATGGGTACGTTCGACCAGATGTCGAGCCACTTTGCGTGACTTTTCATTTCGGATTCCTTGATGACGATCGCCTTCTTTTCATAGTCGGCCCCAGCTATGATACCCGTCGGCTTCCCGACGCCATCCCCGCTGATGATCGCTTCGTCGAAGCCCTCATCGATTCCGACGCGGATCGCCTCGAGAATGCAGGATTCAAACTGGGCAAGCGTCTTGATCTGTGTTTCGAGCGAAACGGCGACGCGGATCTGCCCTTTGTATCCGTTGAATGTGATGCTGCCAGTGGTGCCTTTCTGCTTCGCGGCGACCTTGTTTTCGGCCACCCACTCGAGCTTCGGATGAAAGTTGATTGTGGGGATCGCTACACCCGCCGCATAGTTCGATTTATGTACGCGGGCGAAAACTGAACCCGCCTGCCCCCTTTCGATATAGAGCAGATCCGTGATCGTTGTGGGCACGATGACGGACTCGGCGTCGCTTTGAACGAAGCCTTCATCGCGCGCCTTTACGATCGCGCGCTCGATGGCCTCCCCACGCGTGCCGCGCATGATGTAGTCCATGAATGCCTGACGATATTCAAGCGTTCCGAAGGTGCCGCCCCCGCTTCTCTTTCCAGCCTCTCCGCCGCCGACTACGGGCGAGAACTCGGTCGGTTCTGTACGCAGCTCGATTGCCTGCTGCGTAAGCTCCGCTCTCTCATGCGAAAGCGTCGCCGCCTCTGCTTCCAGCTGTTCGAGCCTATCGTTCGTCACGCCCTGTGCGCGCGATTCGGTTCTGATGGCCGCCATTCGCGCATTAATCTCTTTCGTTCTGGCCATGATTTCTTCAAGTGTTTTCATAGTTGTTTTCTCTCCTATTCGGTTAAAATTTTGATTTTTTTCATCAACGCCTGACGTTTCTGCTCGTCCAGCATAGCGGCTCTCTCGTCCAGATCGTCGCGCCGTCTGGCATAAATGCTCGTGTAGGGATTTGCGCCGAAGTCGACCGCCGAAACGTCGAAAACGCGCTGCACTTTGCGAACGTAGAACGTGATACGCTCCGCATCTTCCTCTATGCGTTCGCTGTCTGCCTCTTCCGTGAATGCCCAGCTCATTTGCGAAACCGTTCCGCTCGATACCTCGAGATAAAGGTCGCGCCCTCCCGAAGTAGGAAGGAGATTCATGCGTACATCGACGCGGTCTGGCAGTACGCTGATCGTCAGCCTCCCCTGCTCGGTCTTGCTGGTCGTGCGCGCTGGCGTCCCGCGGCTGTCGTTATGATTGTACTTGACGGGGACGTCGTGATAGTCCGCCTCGTCAAACGCGCCGCGCTCGATGACCTCGTAGACGTCTTTCCCGCGATAACTGAACAATTTATAAGGCTGGTCGAATATTACGGGAGTCCCGCAAAGAATGAGGTCTCCGCCTTCTCCTACCGGCTCAGCCCGAACTTCCATCATTCTGCGATAATCGTGATATAAATCGCGCAGTTTCGCTCCCGCATTGTTATTCATTTTTTATCTCCTCCTTGCTATCTCCTTCGTCTTTCTGTTCGCCGCCGCCCGCCGGAGACTTGGCCTCCTGATCCTTTCGGCTCGCATTATAATTTTGCGAAGTGACCACGATCGAGCGATTCCCTTTCGGAACCGGCAATCCGAGAATGTCACCCAAAGTGCCAAGCGTAAAAGCTCCGATCTCCCTCGCCGCATTGAACACCTTAAGGCGCGTGTCCATCGACATATAGGCGAAGCTCCTATTCCTGAAAACGACCCGATTCCCCACCTCACGTTCACGCCGTGTAAAGATCTTTCGCATCATTTCCTGCGCGACACGCATGAAGAACGGCTCGAGCGTGCGCTCATAGTACGCTACCATCTCCTCTTCGGTCGCCGTCCCGGCGATTACTTTCTCGGGGCATCCCATGTATTTGTAGACGGCTTGATTCCACTGATTTGCCTCGGGATATGATGCCGTCTTCTGCGACGAATTTGCCGCAACAGGAGTCAGCTTCGTTGCAGAATCCGTGAAGATCACGCCGATCGGGTTCTTCGCGTTTGGCTTGAGATAGTTTTTCGTGAAATTCTCCGCCTTTTCTTTCAGACGATCCTCGCTCTCTTTTGTGGAGGACTCTGCGATATATCGGATGAAGGATGATGTGATGATCGCATTTTCCATGCCCTTGTAGTTCAGATTGATGAGCGATATGACACGTTTGATCGCGTCATTCGTTTTGTCATCTCCAAACATAGGGTTGTGCGTGACCATCCTCGGGATGAGGATAAGCTCATTTTCCAAAGCCAAAAACTCGCGCCCATTGAGCGTGAATTTGAAGAGCATTTCCCCTGTCGAAATTTTTGCGAATGTGACCTCCGACGGATCTATGCTCCAAAATGCCACGATACTCCCGAACTGATCGGTTTCTTTGTAGATCACGGAGTTGTTATATTTGAAATAAAAATATGCCGCCCGTTCCCAAAAAACCGAAGCCGTCATCGTAGGATTGGGACTAACTTGAAAAAGATAATCTATGTATTTGTTGTCGTGAATTTGCTCTCCATCTTCTATGATACGAACGCATGAAAATTCCGCTTTGCTGCAATAAGTTGCATTTGTCTGCAGACACGATGCGAAGGCTTCGTTAAATTCCAGCTCGGGATTGATGCCCGCGTAAAATCTCGGCGTGATCCCGGAGTCTGCTCCGAGCTGTACGAGAAGAAAGCCCGAGTTTTCCGTCTGACTCGCTCGTTCTTTTTTCTCCGCCGCCCGTGCCGAGCGGCCCTCGCGCCATTTTTCAAAAATTCCCATCGCACGCTCCCGAAATCTACCCGACGATTTCGCTGTAATGCTCGATCACGCCCACAAAGGAGTTGAGCATCGTCGCGAATCCGTCAATCTTTCTATCGTTGTTATGCCCCGCTTTACACGGGAGCAGGTTTTTGTTTCTCGTATCTTCTTCGACAGCTACGTTTGTAAGGCACCATTTTACTACTGGGTTGTTTCGGTAGTTCACCTTCTTTTCCCGCAGCCATGCTTCGAGCTTTTGGAACGGAACCGAAAGCGTCTTGCTCCCCTGCGGGCATCGTATCAAACACTCGCCCTCTCGGAAGCCCTCATTGTGCAATGCGCTGACGAGATACCTCGCCGAATATGGATCATAGTAGATCCAACGATATCGGATGTCGTATTGTTCGACCATTCGGCAAACGTAGCGGACGATCTCGGTATAGTCGATGCTGTCCTTCCCCGCGATTCGGATGAATCCTTGCTCGACCCATATTCTCCAAACGTTCCCCATCCGTTCATCTTTCGATACCTTGTCGAAAAAGTTTTGCGAGATCCAAAACATAGTTTCGACGCAAAACTCGCCTTCTTTCTCGTCCCAAAATGTCGTCGTAAAGCTCGTCAAGTCGTTCGTGAGCGAAAGGTCGAATCCGCCCACCGCATCATAGTGGCGGAATCTATTGAGATCGAATGTCCTCTCATTATTGATGTTGTCGTATTCAAAGTAAGCATCGCCGCTTACGCCGCCGATATTGAAATGCTTTACTTTAACGGCATTCAAACTTTGCGGTTTTGACTGCGCTTCTTGGACGATTTGCCGCAAACGCTCATATGTGAATATGGTCCCGAGGCTTGGATTTGCCTGTTTCCATACGTCTTCATTCAGCCAATCTTTCGGATTATCAAGCTCGTATAAAAGAGAGAATTTCCGATCATCCGGAATGATGCCATCGATGATGTCGCAGCTGTTTTTGTATTCTGAATCGAAAAGCCCCTCTCGCACATATCCCTTTGTCGTCAGCATGATGAGGAGCGGGTCCGCGATGGCAATCTGCCCGTTATGCAGAATGTCGTAAAGTGCCTGCGTTAGTTCGTGGACCTCGTCGAGGATGACGACTTTCGGGATCTTCCCATCCAATACCTCCGGCGTATTCGCTAAAGGCATGAACATTGAAAAGCCGTTTTGCCGAATATTTTGGATGGCGAACTGCCTCTTCCGCAGCATCGTCTGAAGCTGCGGCGATTGTGCAAGCATATTCGCCGCTTCCTGCCACACGATGCGCGACTGCTGCAAGGCGTTTGCCGCGGAATATATCTCGTTGCCCTTTTTGGCCGTCTCGTAAAGAGCGACCGGCGACGCCATCGTTGTCTTGCCGTTCTTCTTTCCGACGAGGATTAAGTTGTTCTGATGCTTTCTTCGATCGCTTCCGCGCTCGACAAAGCCATATATCGACGAAAGTGCCGCCTTTTGCCACAGAAGATATTGAAGCGGCTGCCCGATCCATTCGTCCTTACTTTGTCTGCAAAACTTTTCGCCGAACTCGATTGGCTTTGACGCGAGCTTGGCGTTATAATACCATCTCGAATCGTGCCCATCCAAAATCGGTATCAGATTGAGATACTGCTTTTTGACGCGCTTTGGAATGTTGATCTTCCCGCACTCCCCCGCGTTCAAGTACTCTTCGATCCATACAGGCATCTTTATTCATCACCCATGAACTGTTCGGCCTCGGAGCGGTTGCTTTTTTCTCTGCGGACGGCGATTGCTGCGCGGCCCGTGGGCGTGAGCGCAAGCTGCTCGGCGAGTACGCGGATCGTTGCATTGTGCTTATTTATTTCGCGCAAAATTGGGTTGACGACTTCCCGTTCGCTCTTCCCGCCATATTGCTGCGATACTTGCCCGGAACCCGTCTTGATCACCGATGCCGACTTTGTAGTGTCGACTACGAGGACCTTCCCTCCCTGCTCTTTTATCCATTGCTGGTATAGGCGATTCCTGATGTCGACTTCCATGCAATAGCTCGCAAGCGTTTGTTTGTCGAGGTCATTCAGAATTTCTATGTTTAGTTCTTTGTACAATTTGACGATCCGCCGCCACTCTTTCTTGGCTTCATTCGTCAACAAGCTCGGCGGGGTCAACTTTGCGCTTTTGATCTTCGGAGTCTCCACCTTCTGCCGCTTGATAACTCCCGCGTCTTTGTAGGTTGAATTGTCCTTGAGTTCAGGCGGTATCGCCTTTCTTCCCGCTCCCATTGATTTTTCGCACCATGCCGTTTTCGTCAAACTCAAGCCCCGGTGCGAGAACCTCCCTTTGCTTTCTCGCGGCATTATGGCAATGCAGGCATAAAAGCATGAAGTTTTTCTCGTTCAGCGCAATGTCAGGATCGGCGACATTCTCCTCTGTCAATTCGATCTTGTGGTGGACATGGAACTGCTTCATGAACGGCCTGATTGTTGGATCCGCATTCTTATTCCCACAGATCTCGCAAATATATCCCCTGCTTGCCGCATATGCGTCTCGTGCCCTTCTCCATGCTTTGCTGTTGTAAAAGTGAGTTAAGACCGGATTCCTCTCATATTGCATCGCACACCTTAATGGCTCTGCGCCCTGTAAAAGTCTCCCACCGTTCAATAATCGCGCTGGCATATCTCTCGTCCAGCTCTATCATGCGGCATTGACGCCCGAGCTGCTCGCATGCAATCATGGTCGACCCGCTCCCTCCGAACGGATCGAAAACGATGTCATCACGACGGCTACTGTTCGCGATCAGACGCGCCATCAGGCGTACGGGTTTCATCGTCGGGTGTTTTTCGCTGGCGTTCGGCTTATCTTCGCGTAGCACCGTGCTCGCCGCGCCTTCCGCCGCCCTGCGCATCGCTTCGCAGAGATTGATCAGCTCTTCTTTCTTCATCTTTCGGAAGTTCTTCTGGGCGTCGCTTTCCTGCACGGTTGTCTGGGTGCGGTCATCCACGAAGTAATGCGGCGCACCCTCTTTCCAGCCGTATAGGCACGGCTCATGCCGCCATTGGTAGTCTTTCCGCCCAAGCACCAGCGCGTTTTTTACCCAGATGAGCTGCTGATTTGGTACGAGGCCCGCTGCTCGAAGAGCTGTTTCGAAGTCAATATGCCGAAGCCCTGCGTACCAGATATAGAACGCCGCCCCCGGTGCGCTATACTTCTCGATGAGCTTGAATGCTGCCGTGAGAAACTCTTGGAAGGCCTCGCCGCTCATGCGGTCGTTTACGATCTTGAGCTTCTTCTCCGTGCCTCCTGTGTAGTCGACGTTGTACGGGGGATCTGTCACCGTGAGATTTACTGTAAACTGCCCCCCCCCCCATTTTGTAAGACAGACTTAACAACAGTTTCGTCCGTGCTGTCTCCGCAAACGAGCCTGTGTCTGCCGAGTTCCCATACCTCGCCCTTCTTGACGCGGGTTGGCGCATCATCGTCCTGCATGAAGTTGTCCTCGCTGACATTGGCCGTTTCGTCCGAATCAACCACAACGCCGAAAAGAGAGAAGTTGAAATCTGCGAGCTCCGCTATTGCTTTTGCAAGAAGGGCTTCATCAAAGCCACTCGCCATGTTTGTCGCGTTGTGCGCGATGACGTATGCTCTGCGTTCTGCGTTTGATGCAAAATCAAGACGGATGCACTCCGCCTCTGTGTATCCGAGTTGTTTCAGAGCGAGATATCTTCCATGTCCTTCCACGATCATGTTGTTCTCGCCCCATACGCCGATGGGATCGCAATACCCGAAGCGTTTTATGGACTCAACTATTTTCTGAATTTGGCTCGCCGGATGCAACTTTGCGTTCCCCGGATCCGTCGTCAGCCGAGAAAGCTCTATCTTCTCGATTTTCATGCGAAAATTTTGCCCTTTCCTGCGAATTTTCGATTTTCCGTTAAAAAAATGTGTCGATCTCCATGCGCCGTTGTTCGCTCATATGGCTGTCCCGACACCTCCCCCCCCTATGGGGGGAACGCAAAATCCAATGATTGACAATACCATTCTAAAACTTGAGCGCAAGAAAAACCATTCGGGAAAATTACGATTTTTTCGCAGCCTTTTTTGCGATTTTTTCGTCAATATATCTGCCCCAATAGAGGTAGGCAAACCAAGCGATCGCCTTCTTTCTCTTCACATAGACCGTCCCGATGCTCCAAACGTCAAGCTCTTCGGCGATTCTTTCTTTCGTCATACGCTTGAAGTACCAGCATGAGAGCAACGTACGGAGCTGTTCATCATCGATTGCTTCGACCGCGCTATGTATTTCTTCCAACTCATCCGTCGCGTCATTGATGCTCTTTATCAATTCTGCGAGCTCCGCCGCGTCGTTTAGAAGCCCTTGCTTGCCCGTCATTTCACATTCAGCTTTCTCCCCCTCGCAACTGAGTTTTGCGGCGACTTTCTTTGAAAGCCTCTCCCGCCTCTTTGCCATTTGCGCGATCGCTGCCTCTTTTTTGGGCACAGAGTAAAGGATCTGCTCCGCTTCCTTGAAATAGTCCATATGACCTCCTTTAGCCTGTCCGGCATATCCTCTTCATGAATTTTGCATCCTTTCGATATAACCGAATGAGGAGATGATATCCTCCATCCTCATCGGAGAAATAGGCATCCGCCTCTGCAAAGTAATATCCGTCGAAGAGACGCTCGTATGGCACACGGTCCTCTGTGTCTCTCCAAAGTTCCTCGACCGTTCTATGCGACAATCTTCCGTTCCTCACATGAGGCTGCGGGTGTACCAAGTTCTTCGAAGCGTTGAATGATTTGAAATACAGATTCTGCTTGACCATGTACTTCCCCTTTCCGATGAGCCCCGTCTCATTGAAGCGAAGAGGCGACGCCTTTATGAACCCTTTCCCCCACATGGATTCAAGTGCATCGATGTCGATCCCTCCCGATATGACGAGATGATGGTGGAAGCGTCCCTTCTTTGCGCCCTTCTCGATCACTCCGATGTATTTCAAATCCGAGAGCCCCTTTTTCTTCCGATAGCGTTTGAGCCGTCGCAGAAAGTTTTGCTGATCCTTCTTTGCCTGTAGATCGTCTTTCGGATGAGCTGCTTCCTCATAGGTCAAATCAAGAGATAAATCTCCCTTTGTGAAGTTCGCATTGAGAAGGCGAATCAATTTATTTTCCCTATTTTTCTTGTTGACCTTTCTCTGCGCCTCCGGCGTAGGCTTTGCCTTTCTCTTTCTTCCTCCGCAACGTCTTCCGTCTGAATAGCACGGAAAAATGTAGATTTCCTTGTAGTCACCGCAATCGTATTCTTTTTCCCGATAGATCCTTCGCATGATTTTTCTCCATTTGTTTCTGACTTACTTGGGGGGACGGGCGAATTTTCCCTTCTCCCTTCCCCCCGCCCCTTCCCTCTTCCCTTCTCGTTCATCCGTGGTCGATTAGATAATACCTACTACGAGCCTCTGAACGGGGCGTCAGCCCGTAGATTTTTCTTGACGCTGATGTATATATAATAGGAAAGGAGTTCTTCCGCCCGATGTGCGGACGGCTTTACTCCCTCATCCTCAGTCTCTCATGTCCCATCTTTCAATCCCTCTCTTCGGAGCGAATGCGTGTATCGGCCCATCCGATGTTAAGTCTTTCTCCGCTTGTTTGCATTCCCAATATGGATTTGTTTCCGCCGCCATCTTTGCCATAATGAGCGATCCCGATGGTGGCATATTGAAATTCTTTCCCCCGACCCTTTTTGACCGATATTTCACCCAAAACCGTCGCACGCCGCCTCGGCGCGATTCTTGGATGTAAAATGTGCCCGATTCTCCCTCTGCGACATGCAATGTGCTTTTTCGCTTCTCCCAAGCCATCCTCGGTTCATTCCCCGTCGCCGTCGTCTTTTTCATCTCCGATCTTCCCTCCTTTGCCGCCGCCCTCGGTTGCGTTCCCCGCACAGAGACATTTTCCGATTTGTTTGATGATTGCCTTAGCGCGTGTCGCGCCGATGTCGTATGTCGATTTGAGGACGGATTCAAACGCGGCCGTAAACGCCTCTTCCGAAGTCACGGATGCCTTGCCATCTTTCACGCCCTTTGCGTATATTCCTTCCACCCACTTCGCCATCTCTTCATAGTTCATTTTCTTGATGTCGCTGAATGCCGACAACGATAAAGTAAATCCTTTCATGGTCTCCTCCTCATTATTTCACGCAGGGCTTGGACCATGTGTCCACCGCCACAAGCGCATTCCCAAACGGTATCGGTAAACTGCTCCACGTCGCAAAGTTTATGTATCGCCTTCGGATCGGTCGCGTAGTAATCTTCGCTCTGCCGTTCGCTGTCGCTGTGATTGCTCGCGCCGTTGCAGACAAACACGCTCTTCCCGTTTCCCGTCCAATCTTTTTTCATTGCTTGTCCTCTTCCACGCGGACGGTGATCGCCTTTTTGTCGCCGGCAATGCGACGGAGGAAGGCGCGGATGTCGTATGTAGTATTGAGAGGCTTGCCGTCCACGATGATGATCCCCGTGAGCGCCCGCGCATTCTTGCCGATTGCTTCCACGTTCAGTTCAAAAGATTTCACTTTTCACCTCTTGCATTCCATACAACCGAAGCCGTATCTTGCGGAGGATCTTACACGTCCCCTTGTACTTAACGCCGCAAAAGCCCTCGCAGGAGCATATCGCGCACGGATTTGATAGGACATACTTCACCGCCTGTTCCGCAACTTTATCAAAGTTCATTCTCTTCATCTCGGGGTTCATTTTTCCACCTCTTTGAGCCGTGAGCCGCAGTTCGGGCAATAGTTGTCCATGCCCGATCTGAAACGTTCAATCGCTTGTTCCTCGCTTTTGCCCATCTCGAGTTGCGCGGCACCCTTTCCGCATACCGGGCAATCGTACCTAACCTGATATAAAGTCTGGCCGACGGGATGGACGGAGAACTCCGCAAAGTGAGCTTCAAACGCTTCGATTTTCGGCTCGTGCAGTTCGTTTTCTCTCGTTTCCATGCCGTCTCCTTTCGGTTCGTATTCGCTCGGAACGTGCATACATTGCCCGACATCCAACAGCGATGGCAGAAGCAACTTCCCGCTCACTTCGCAGTAGGACACGCCGCGTACCACTACGCGCTTCCCGCAGGTATCGCACCCATACTTTTTCTGTCGCTGTGCTTGTTCGAGTGGTGTCATACTTCCTCCACATACATCCATGACTGCGGCGGGCGTATGACATGGCAAAACTCTGACAGCTCCTTCGGCTTGTCGTAGATTTTGAGACTGGAGATATGCCAAGCATAACCATATCTACCGTCATATTCGGGTTTGCTATTCAACTCTTCGGGTGTGTAAAAATAATCGATCATTTCCGTGTGTGTCAAACAAGCCAACTCTTCCATGTGTTCGAACTGCAAACTACCCAAAATAAATTTCTCTACTCGGTAGCACATGAACTCGCCAACAACTTTGCCGAGGAACGGTACCATAAGCGGCTGATATTTTTTCGGTATGCGCTTGAATGACTGCCTGTCGCAACTACAATAAATGAGGGACTTTCTGTCCCAATCTGGGGCTTTCGGAAAGTTCTTGCGGACCTCGACCGTCTTTTCCTGCTCGACCCTCCATCCCATAGCGCGGGCGATGATGAGGAAAACGTAATAGGGTTGAATTGACGTCAAAATTGCTTTCATTGCCCTCACCTCCCGTCGCCGAGAAGTGGCAGATTGCCGCCCGCATAGAGCTGATACACCGTCGTCCCCGTCTTGTCTGCCATATACGGCAGAAAGATCTCGTCGAACGTCACCATTGCCGTTTCGAGAAGTGCCATCTGCGCGGCAATCCAATCCTTTATGTTTCTCCATGCGACCTTCGTCGCCTGTTCGCGGTCGCACTTGACTTTCTGTCTTTGTAGGACCGCTTGAAATGCTTCGATATTCGCCGGGAGCTTAAAGAGCCTGTCACCGAGCGGGGTCTCCGCCACGAACATGACCGCGCACGGCTCCCGCCGCTCGTCATAGTTCATCATCACGCTCTTTGCGCCGTGGGCGGCGAGAATCCCCTGTATCTCCCCGACGGTCTGCGCCGCCGGGATCGTTGTCGAATAGTTCTTAATTGCCATGATTTTCTCCTTGTTCGATTTTTTATGCGTCAGGAACTGATAACCAATAAGCCCGCCGCGAGGCGTAGTCCGTGTCGAGGACCAGTCCCCAATTTTCCCCCTCCTCGTCGGTGAGTTCTCGGTTGTACGTCGCCTCGCCGATGTAGCGGTTCCCGATGGCGTATGACTCGAAGGACACCGCGCCGTCGGGTATGCCGCCGAGTGACGGCGGACGGTGTGCACAAAAATAGCGGTATTCGCCTTTCGCTTTCATTTGCTTGCGCATAAAGTCATGGTGGCTCGTCGCTGTGATTCTTTCGCCGCCTATGGTCGCCGTGAAGCGTTCGGATGTGAAAAAGTACCAATCGACACAGTAGGTCGGCTCGCCGTATTCGTCCTTGTCCATGCCCCCCCAAATGTGGTACTCTTCCGTCGTTTCGTGCTTGTACGCGCTCCCGTATGCGTCTCCGCCTACGGTGGAAATATGCTTTCTGTCGAGGTCAAGCGGCTCAAAGTCCTCTTGCTTTTTGATATGAGCCGCCGCCTCTTTGATCTCGTCGTAAATGAAAGAGCCAAAAACCTCCACCGCATCCTTCAACATCTTGTTTGCCGCCCGCGTAAAGGTCGACTGCGGGGCAAAGTAATTGTATCCTTTTTTGAATGCCTTTTCCTTCATTGCCGCCGCCCCCTTTGCTGCATGTTCGGCGCGCCGCCCTTACGCATTCTTTCCTTGATCGCCTTCGCCACCTTGCATTTCCCCGCGCATTTAATTTCGCAAAGCCCATCCAAATAGCATCCTGTGCAAGGGTTCCTATACAAGAATCCGTATGCGGTTTCTGCTGCCGCTTCTGGGTCAACTCGTTTCATGATTTTGTTCGCCATCCTTCTCCCCCCCCTATGCCGCCGCTCGGCTGTGCGCCTTGCCCCACTCACCCATTTCGTCCATCGGAACTTCGCGTAAGACGCGGAGCCTTGACGTCCGCACCTGATCTTTGGCGTCTGGGACGACGACGTCATGGATATTCGTCTCGATCTCAAGAATCGCCACGTCCTTCCATCTGTTCCCGAAGTCCTGCGCGAATTCGAGTGATGCGAGATGAATACCCTTAACGGCCACCGCATCGGGATCTCCGTTCGTATCGACCGACATCCATTCGCCGATCACGAACTCCGTTTTCCCGTCGAAGTTGCTGATATATCGGCCGTTTCGTTTATGAACGGCCTTGTAGTAGCGCGCCATGACTTGATCGCCGTCATATCCCTTGAGCGGCCGCCTATTGAACCATCGCTTATATTTCTCGAGAAACCCTTGTATTTCATCCGTCATTGCCGCGTTCCCATAGCCGCGGCATTGAACGACGTCGCACCTCTTCATGTCCTTCTTGATCTCGAGGGTGTAGAACTCTTTCTCCGGCTCCTCGATCCTGCGAACAAATAGGATCACGCTTTCGCCATGCGCTACGCGCTCGCAATAGCGTCCGACACAGTGATTTTGCCTCGCCCCCTCCTCGACGATCTCCCGCGACGTCTTTGGCATGACGATCTCGAATTTATCGTCACGCCATTCGACAAGGGGGTGCAGCGCGGTGTAAATGGCTTCGATCATTGCATCGTAGACCTGCGTCTTTTGCACCTTTACTTCGTTCGCCGACCACCTGTGCGCTGTCTTGAGATTTTTCGGCGCGCAGATTGCCGTATCCTTCAAGTTCAACCCGAGCGCGATACAGTCTGGAATGTAATCGTCGATATAATCTTTGATGAAATCCGTCATTCCGTAAAATGACTGCTGCGTCAAATAGTACTTAAACAATCGCTCCCTTGAGATGAAAGTGAAGCTGAAATCTTCGCCGCTGCGTCCATTCAGCGTTTTTATGAATTCCAGCGCGATAGGATATACCGACCAGTCTATGTCCCAACGCTTGATCTCTTTTCTCGCGATGAGATCATAAATGCCCATCCCTCTGCAATTCTCAAGCTCGTCCATACTGTCAATGCCGAGGTCCTTCAGGTTTTTGATCCGTCTGATACGATCTCGTGCATCTTCGAAGCCCCATCCCTTTTCGCAACAATACTCTTGAAGCAATCCCGCGAGACCGAGCTTCGAAATCATTTCGAGTTTCGGCTCTCGCTCGTAATCATATAGATAATCGAAGGGATTCACATCGGCGAGCCGTACGGCCTCCGCAATCGCCGAATAGGCGTATCTACTTCCTCGGAACAGATCTTCAAGCCCCGTTGGATACGTCTTTAGTCCAAGTTGACAGATTCTCCATCCTGTCCATCCCATTCCGTGCTCTCTTCCGGGCCCTGCGATCCAGCTTCCTGTGCTCATGGAATTTTCGTGAAATCTAAAATAACTTTCTCCGCCTTTTCCCGATAAAAGAACGTCCCGCTCCTCTTCGTCGAACGAATAATGTGCCGATATCTTTTCGCCTCGGAATTCAATGTATTTTCTTGCGATGAATAGCCTCTGCATCCATCCCTCCGGGATCCGTTCGATATAGGCGCACGCCTTCCAAAACCCGTAACCATTCGGATTTTTCATTCCGCTTTTCAAGACAACTGCCTTTGCGCAATCCGGGCATTCGATCACTCTTGCGCTCCTCGCGTGCGAAAGCTCCACGCGCTCTCCACATGCACCGCAATAGGCTCTGTACTTCCCGCGTTTTTCTTTAATGTAAAACATTACATTCGGGAGCAGGTCTTTTGCCCATTGTTGAACGCTGTACGGAAGTTCTTTATATGCCTCGTTGACGATCTTCTTCACCCCACGCCGCCTGCGCTTTTCGCCCTCGGCCTCTTTTCTGCAATCTTCTGCGAGCATCATTCTTTCCGCAGCACTCATTGAAACCGTAGAATACATACACATAAGCATCCACCCCCTTAAAGGAAATCTTCGAGACTTATCGTCCCTTTGGGCGTTTGTCTCCCCGTTTCCCCGCTTTCCTCGGTTATCCCGAGGTATTTGCTCACGATGGCGATCGCCGCGTCGTTCCCAATGACGACGCTCACCGGCCGTGCCGCCGCCGCAGTTTCTTTACGCTTCTTTTCAGCGATTTCGCGTGCTTCCTTCTCGATCTCTTTGAAGCAGTCCTCGGCGTTTTTGGACGGATCCACTTCGCTCCCCGGATGCCGGCCGATGACATACTCCATCACTTCCACGATCGGCTCATGCTCTTTTCTGTTCTTGTCTGTTTCAAGATCTTCCCGCATCATGCGGATGAATGCCGTTCCGTTCATACCCATTCCCCCCTCCATTTTTCAAGAAGCGCGGAAAGCGCATTTTTGCACTTAATTGCAGTTCCTTCATCCATCTTGCGGATAGACGAAGTGAGTTCATCCCCGATCCTCTGGATCTCGTCAAACTTGATCTTGAATGCGATGACGTCGCTCGAAGAGATCACGCGGCGTTGCGCTTTTGCCTCTTCGAGCTGGGCATTCTTCTCTTTCAGCTCCTTCTCGAGCTTTTCCCTCCTTTCGATCTCCGCCGCCAGAGCTTCTTTGTCTGCGCTCGGCGCGTTCTCCACTTCCGAGAGTTTCTTCTTCAATTTTTCGACTTCGCCTGAAAGGTTCTTCTCTGCCGCTTTTGCGTCGCGGAGCTTTTTCTTCTCCTCGTCATATGCTTTCTGAATTTCCGCTCGAGCAGTTTCGCTTTCATTTAGCTCCACCTTCTTATCGGCGAGCTCCCCTTCAATAAGAGAGAGCTGTTTATGCGCCTCGTCGCGTTCACGGAGCGCGTCCTGAACGGCCGCGTTCACCTCTGCCGTACTTGCCGTGTCGATGTCGATCTCCGCTTCGATCTCTTCTCTCTCGCTCTCCGTTACTGCCGCAAGCAAGGTGAGCTTCGTCACCCCCGCGGCCGCATGTTCATCGAGATAGGCATCCGAATATGTCTCAGCGACTTTTATGTAGTTGCGCGCCTGACGGTACTTAATGCCGACCGCCTCTTCGACATATTCCGCAAACGTATCGAAGCCGCCCGCCACATAAAGTTTTGCATCGTTCATGTGCTTCAGCTTCCGTGCGAGTTCGACAAAATAACGTGCCGCCATTGTTCCGCAGGAAATGATCTGCTTGTGTGTTTCAACGAAATCCCTCTGTTCGATGGTAAGGGCCGCCGCCTGTTCGCTCAACATGAGCTGCTTAAAAGTTTCTTTTTCCATGATTCCTCCAAGTAATTTTTTATTTCGGTTATGATTGCCGCTTCTTCTTTTTTCCCTGCTCTCGGCGATGCTCGGCACGCTTTTCTTTGATGACGGGGCATCCCCCACCGCGCCTCTTTTCAAAGACGCATCGCTTCTTTGGACAGTTCAGACAAACTTTGCTTTCGTCGAATGCGGTGTAGTTGTTCATCGGCTTCACTCCTCGTTTTCTCTGCGCCTCTTCTTCGACGCGGCGAATCACACTTTGAAGCCGCTCGCCCGGGTCTGTTCATCAATGACGATTTTCTCATGGCAGAATGCGCCGGCATTCCCATTGACAAGCATCCCTGTTTTTTCCATATCCTTCTGGCTATACGCGAATGCGTAGCTCTCGCCCCTATGAAAGGCGCGGAATACCCTCTCCGCCGTATCCCAATCTTTCGCAACGATGAGCGTCCAGCCGCCGCAAAACGGATATTCTGGAGTCGTCCCGTATGTAAAGTAGAAGTTGTGCGCCTTTTGGGATTTCCCCGTGCCGCCGCCCTCCTTTGTCTCCCCTGACGATGCGGCAACACTTGAATTTTTGGCGAGCACCCATGTGTTCCTTGCTTTCATCGCCCACTTGACGCGCATCTCTGCGCGTATCCAAAGCACCACGATTACGACGAGGACCACCACCAAGATCGCGATCATGATCGTTGATACCGTCAACATTGTTTTTGCTGTGCTAAGAGTTGTCATTTTCTTTTTCCTCCATAAATGATTTTTTCGGTTTCTTCAAGATTTGCCGCGGCATATGCCGTCTTTGCCATTTCGGAGAGCTCCGCCGCCCGTGCCGCCGCCTCCCCGAGATCAATCGCGTCTCTGTCTGCGACCGTCTCCTCTTCAAGATCTTCTTCGCGGTCCCCTTCGGGATCTTCTTCGGAGTCCTCCAGACCCTCCGCCCTGATGTCTTCGAGTGCTTCCGCGCCATGAACCCGCCCCTCGCGCGTCCAATCGAGATATTCGACAAGGACATTGGGATTTACGATACACATGATGCGCGGGACTCCATCGCAGGAGTCGATCTCGTCGCCGATCTGCTCAGCCCAGCCGAGTTCTCGCAGATCCTTCCGAGCCAAGCTCATTGCTTCGCAAAACTCATTGAGAAAGATGCGGTTCGCCTCCTTCGACAACGATTTGAGCTTGCTGAAAATCGCATCGGCGATCTTGAACTTGCCCTCCGTGACGATCCTCATGTTCGCGAAGAACTCGAATGTCGTATGCGGGACGATGCGCTCGCCCGTCGCCGCATCGATCATTCCATCGCTCTCGTCGGTTTTGTGGAACATGTCGAGCTGCTCCGCGTCCTTATAAAACGATATGCGAAGCGGGTAGCCCTCCGCATTCACTTCTGCGCGAAGGTTCGTTTCATCGCCGACATATTTCATCAGCTTTGCAATTTGCAATTTGAAGCCTTCAAACATGCTTTCCTCCTTCTTTGATAGATTTTTACGCTTCAGAGCTATGTACTTTCTCGCTCTCTTCTTTTGCCTTTTTTTCCTGCTTCCATCGTTCAAAGTCTCGCTGAACATTCGGGTCTTCGAAGGCCTTCGCCACGATGCTCAAAAGTGGCCTCGCGAGTTTCCGTCGCGTAAACGGCGGGACTTTCTCGGGATCAATCTGAATTCCCTCCATCGTCTCTCCTCAGCATCATGCCGCACGCTTCTTTGCGAGCTGATCGAGCGTCATTTCGGGGAAAAATTCATCGCGAATTTTTTTCAATTCATCGATATAAAACTTTGATTTCCCCTCAATTTTTGCCCGCACAGTATTCCTGTGCAGATTGAGAAGTTTCGCGATGTCTTCGACCGTTACGCCTTCGATCACCATCTTTGCCTTCAATTCCGAATACATTTGTCTCCTCCTTTTTGTTTGTGCGTTCGCACCAATTTTCTTTCATTATATGGGCGTTCGCACCGTTTGTCAAGAAAAATATATGCTTTCGCACAAATTTTTTTCTGAATTTATAAAAAAAACTTGCAAATGCACCTTTTTTTGTGTATAATAGGTGCGTACCATAAAAGGGGAAAACAAAATGGACTTATATGATCGGCTTGATAAAATGTTGAAAGATAAGGGTCTGACAAAGCGTGCGCTTTGCGAAGGTGCCGGCATCTCATACAATACGCTCGCAAGCCTTTTCAAACGCCGTAGCTCTCGAATCGAAATAGACACGCTCCGAAAAATCGCAGATTTTCTCGGGACGACCATCGAATATCTGACAACGGGGAAAGAGGAACTTGGTGCGATTTCTGATCAAGAGGCCGCGCTCGTTCTCGCCTATCGGAACAATCCCGCCATGCGTGAAGCCGTTGATAAACTTCTTGGGATCAATTAAAAAACGTCCCTTTCGGGACGGAGGAGAACAATATGAATGCAAAAAAAGCGTATATCTTACTTTTTTCGCTCTCTGCTTTTTTCGGGATATTGGGCGTTATCTTCTTTTTCGTAAATATAACGTGCGCCGCCCTTGCATTGGCCGTCGCCGCGCTCCTTCTGTTCACGGGGCTATACTACCTGTATCTCTATAACAAAGCAAACGAGGCGATGGCGAAACAAGAATCGGAAGCCCATGCGGCGGAGGAGCGCGCAAAAGAAGAGGCGGAATATTTCGCTCCTGTCGTCGCCGAATACGAAGGCCGCGAATTGCACGCGCTCCCTGACGACTATGTCGTCATCGACCTTGAAACGACTGGGTTCAACGAAAACAACGACGAGATCGTCGAACTCGGTGCTCTCAAAATTCGGAATGGTGAGATCGTAGACCGATTCTCCCGTCTCGTCAAGCCGCGGCACCCGATCCCTGCCGCCGCCTCCGCGGTGAACGGAATATGGAACGAGATGCTCGCGGACGCCCCCGGCCTCCCCGAAGCGATCCCCCCTTTCGTCGACTTCATAGGAGATGACATCCTCGTCGGCCAAAACGTTTTCTTTGATATCAAATTTACCTATGTCGCCGCCTACCGTCATCTGCATCAAAAGGTCCTGCGCAATGACTATGTCGATATTCTCTCCCTGAGCCGCCGCCTCTTCCCGGGGCTTCCGAACTATAAGCTCGGAACGCTCGCGGCGCATTTCGGGATCGCGGTCGACGCGGCCCACCGCGCCGGCGACGATTGCCTGACCGAGCTTCACTGCTACCAATACATACAAAATTATGTGACGAAAAATCAAATCGATCTTGCTCAACTCTTTGGGGAAGAGCGGGCCTCCGCCGTCGAAGCGGAAGCCGCCGTCTCCGATTCCGATCATAAAATTTCCGAATAACCGAGGATATTATGAAAGCTGTAATTTATGCTCGCTTTTCATCGCATGCGCAAAAGGACGCCTCGATCGAACAGCAGCTTGCGGACTGCCGTGACTTCGCACGCCGAAACGAGATCACCATCGTCGGCGAATACTGCGACCACGCCCTCACGGGAAAAACGGACAAGCGTCAAGAATTTTTACGCATGATCCGCGATGCTTCCAAAGAGAAATGGTCCGCCATTATCGTTTGGAAAACCGATCGCTTCGCCCGCAATCGGTACGACTCCGCCATGTATAAGGCAAAGCTCAAAAAGCACCATGTCCGCGTCATTTCAGCCAAAGAATCTATTCCCGATGGCCCCGAAGGGATTCTCCTCGAGTCCATTCTTGAAGGCTCTGCCGAATACTATTCCGCGAACCTCGCGCAAAACGTCTCTCGCGGCATGCGCGACAATGCACTGAAATGCAAGGCGAACGGCTCGATTGCGACAGGATACGTTAAGGGTCCCGACGGAAAATATCAGATCGACCCCGACGCGGCAAGTGTTATACGCGAAATCTTTGAAGCGTATGCCGCAGGCTCCGGCGTCTCATCCATCATTGCGTCATTGAATGCGCGCGGGTTAAGAACGTCTCGCGGGACGCCGTGGAACAAAAACAGTCTGCAACGCATTTTGAGCAACGAAAATTATATCGGCGTGTACCATTGGGGCGACACGCGCATCGAAGGCGGCGTTCCCGCTATTGTCTCGCGCGACGTCTTTGAGGCCGCGCAATCGCACCGAAAACGGATGGCATGGGCACCCTCCGCCTCCCGCGCCGACGTCGATTATTTGCTTACCGGTAAAATTTTCTGCGGGCTGTGCGAAAAGCCAATGATCGGATTCAGCGGGACGGGGCAATCCGGGAAGAAATATCATTATTACCGTTGCGTCGGGCATCGTGAAAATCTCTGTAATAAAAAGGCAATCTGGAAGGAATTCATTGAAAAGAGAATCGTCGAAGACACCAAAATGTATTGCCTCAGCGATCCCATGATCAAAGTGATCGTCGACGCTGCGATCGAATTGCAAGAAAAAGAACGAAACAACGACGAGACTCTCGCCGCCTATCAAAATGAACTCAATTCCGTAAAGAAGAGCATCCGAAATATCGTGGACGCCATCGAACAAGGCGTCATCACTCCCTCCATGAAGGAACGGCTCATGGATCTTGAAGCGAGGAAAGCAGACCTCGAATATGCGATCGAGGATGAGATGATCGAGAAACCCGCCCTTACGCGCGATCAGCTCACCTATTGGCTCGAGCGGTTCCGCGACGGCGACCCCGACGATCCCGAATATCGCGCGACCTTCCTCGACGTCTTCGTCTCCGCCGTATATATCTATAATGACGGCTATCGCGTCGCTTGTAACTTTGACAAAAACAACAGCATGGTATCATTCTCCTTTGTAAATGAAATAGAGGCGCAGACAGAACACTCGGAAGAAGTGTTTGTCTACGCCCCCGGTGGTGGACCTGCGCAGAGTTGAACTGCGGTCTTACAAGGTTCAATCGCGGACACTACACGCTTAGTCTATGGTCGGTCTCGCAGGCGGGCAGTCCACAGACAATCTGCGCCGCTTGCATACTTCCGAAATTCATCGGCGTGCGGGGGAAGTCCGCCGCGCGTCAACGTTCCCTACTTGATAACGCCCTGCTCCCGCGCCGTAGGCAACGCGGGGAGGACGGAGCGTAATTGTTTACGCCGCAAGCGCAAGGCGACGAGCCGAAGCTCTGCGCGCCGTTGCACGTCTCGTTGACTTTTCGTCAGCAATTAAAATTTTTCCGTTTTTACGGAGCCGAGCCTCCGGCGTGCGTCCGACGAGATCCGCTTGCAATCGAATCCGTAACAGGCCCATAGTCGTTTTCTATGACCTATGGTCTTTTTTTATGATATACCCTCAACGCCGATTTGTCAACCTATTCGGGCAAATTACTTGACAAAAGAAGAAAAATGTGTTACCCTCCCCCTCGAGGTGAAACGATGTATTGCGTCCATTGCGGAAAACCCATCGACGATAAAGCCGTCGTCTGCGTTCACTGCGGTCTGCTTACGGAAGCGGGAAAGTCCAAATTCACGCCGCCGCCCGTAAAGGCTCTCGCGCCCGCAGCCGCTCCTGAGCAGGCGGAAAGCGCTTCCCCGAAGAGAAAAAATCCCTTTGCGATCGCGGGATTCACGGTCGCGATCGTCTCCGCGGTATTCGGCGCGATCTTCTATTCCCTCCTGACGCTCAGCGCCATATCTTCCGGAATGGAGACGGCTTTGGTCCTCTTTTTTATCCTCTGTCTCTTCGGCGCGGTGAGCGGGCTCATCTTCTCCTCGATCGGCCTTGCCATGCGCAGGCGGTACCGGCTGAACGGGCTCGCGATCGCGGGGATCGTCATGTCCGTTATCCACCTCGTGCTCTTTTTCCTCTTCTTTGTGCTCGGTTACTTTATGATCTTTGGGACGATGTTCTACTTCATGCTCCTCCTTCTGATCTTCAGCGGGGCGGGCGTTGTGTGACCCTGAACAAATAGCGGAAAACGGCAACCTTTTGGGGCTGCCGTTTTTTTGTTGCGCCGAAATTCCGCTCAGTCGTCGTCATCGTCATCATCGTCGTCATCGTCCCGGTCGCCGCGGTGATCGTGATCGTCGTCATCGTCCTCTTCGCGGTCGTAGCGGTCCTCGAGTTCATCGAGAAATTCTTCGAACAGGTCCTCCAAAACGGCGTTTTCGCTGCGCTCCAACTTTTGGCGGAGCTCGTAGAACTCCTCGAGGAGCTCCCGCTTCGTCGTTCCCCTCTCTACGGTGAGGTCGTCGCCGAGTTTGAGGTAGGTGTTGTTGAACGCGGCGACGGCGGCGGCGTCGTTCAAATCGAGCGCATTGAGGTCGTCCTCATAACTTGCGACGAGAGCGGTGATCTCCTGCTTGAAGGCGTCCTTCTGCGGCTCGAGCTCGCGTTCCAGCCAATCCTCGAAATCCCCTATCACGCGCTCGTCGTAGGAGGCGAGCAGATCCTCGAAAACGCTCTCGTCCATCTCGCTGACGAGGTACTTTTCTTCGAGCGCGGTCTGCACCCGCCGTGCGATCTGCGCACCATCTTTGCCTGCGCCGTGCACGCGGATCCCCTCCGCGCCGATGAGGTGTTTTTCCTCGGCGAGTGCGGCGAACCTCAGACATGCCTCCTCCGTTTTCACTCCATTGAAATCTTGGCCGTAGAGGAGAACGGCGGCGTCGCGGTTGAGAGAGCGGGCAGTTTTCACCCGTCCTTCCTCCACCGTGAACTCCACGGAGGGGTTGATGCTCACGACGATCGTGGCATATCCGCCCGTGCCCGAGCCCCATGCGCGCCAGAGTGCGAACCCGCCGAGAAGAACAGCAAAGGCAAGAACAATGGCGGCGAGGGGGATCCAGATCTTTTTCGCGGAAACGGCGACCGCGCCGCCCTTAACAGGGGGAATGGGGTCGGGAAAACGCTCCGCTTCGACGAGAACGCGGCCGCGCACGTCGGGCGTATGCTGCTCCGCCTCACGGCGAAGCGTTTCCAACAGCTCGCTATCCTTCATCGTGCCCCTCCTGTTCGATCGCGCGCTTCATCTTTGCGATCGCGCGTTGGTATCTCCATGTGACGGTCGGCAGCGGGACGCACAGCATCGCCGCGATCTCCCGCCGTTTGTACCCCTCCACCGCGGCGAGCATGAGCACCGCGAACTCCTCCGCGCGCAGCGTCTTTTTCGCGAGTTCGGTGAGATGGCCGAGCCCCTCCGCGTCGGTCTGCGGCGCGGGAATATGCTCCGAGCCGTCTCCGAGCAATGCCTCCCGCGCGCGCTTCTTTTTGAGGTTCAACGCCTCGTTTTTCGCGATCCGTGCCACCCATGCCCGAGGGTTGGTCCCCTTTTTGTACGATCGTGCGCCGCGCAGGACTTTGAGATAGGAAGTCTGCATCACGTCCTCCGCGAGGGCGCGCTCCGCAACCACGGAGAGCGCGACGCAGTAGACGAGCCGTTGCGTCTCACGATACACTTCATCGAATGCGGAGATATTTCCCTCCGCAAGTTGTAAAATCGCCTCTTCGAGCACCTTCCGCCTCCGCAGTTACTTTACCACATGGGGCGGCTTTTGTCAACCGTCAGCCCGCGAAATTGAGAAAATTGCGGTCTTGTGCGCTGTCGGAGGAGAATTTGTAGGTGTAACTTCCGTCCTGATTCTGCACGATGACAAATTTGCCGCGCGTTCCGTCGATGAGATATTCCACGGAGATCCACTTCGAACCCGCGCGCTCGACGCGCTCGATCTCATAGTAGCCGCGCGAGGTCCCCGTGAGGAACTCGAGCTCGTATTCCGCTTTCGCGCCCTCTTGTTCGAGGCTCACCTCGGTGCGCTCTGCGACGCGCCCGTTCTCGTACACGGTATAGGTGTAGCCCGTCTCGGTCTCGGAAATGCCGCCCTCGTCCTCCGTCTCCGATTCCTGCTCCATCGTCACACAGTTGCGGGTATCGCCCTTTACCGCCGAGGCGCGGATCCAGAGCTCGCTCTGCGTTTCCGACTCGCGGCCGTCCTTTTCCGTCGTCTCGGAACGCTCGCCCGACAGGAAGTAGTAGACGGGTGCGCCCTCCGCGTCCGTTCCCATTTCGAGAACGCCCTCGAGCGCAAAGCCCTTGTAGGTCTCCTCTTCGCCGAAATCGAAGTCATCATCGTCATCGTCGTCATCGTCATCGAAGTCGTCGCGGCCGCGGGAAGCGGTGAGCTCGGTCTCCGAATAGTACATCGTGCGGGTGACGGGGTTGCCCCTCTCGTCCGCGCCCGTCACTTCGAGTTTGAAGGCGTACGCCGCGAGTTCGCCCTCGGTCACGGGGTTGGGGGTGACCGTCGTCTTGACGGACGCCTTGTCGAGGAAGTCGTCGAGCATGTTGAAGTAGCGGTTGAAGTCCTCCGCCTGCTCCTGCGCCTTATCCGCGCCCTCGCCGCTGCCGAGGCCGTAGTCGGGCTGCGTGCCGCCTGTGGGGTCGGTTTCGGGTTGGGCTTCTGTGCCGCCCGCGGGGTCGGTCTCGGGTAAGATCTCGTCGGAAAGAGCCGCCGCTGCGACGGGAGAAGCGCCCGTTTCGCTGAGCAACTTTGCCGTGGTGACCGCGCCGAAGCCGTAAACCGCCTCCACGCTGTCCAGACCCGTATAGCTGCCCGGCTCGATGGGACGGGAGAGGTCGCCGTCCGCCTGCTGACCGAAATTACAGCCCGCAAGGGAGCTCGCTCCGATCGCGAGAACGCCCGCCACTGTCAGAAAACTTGCAAATTTTGTGAATTTTTTCATGTTGAAACCCTCCTTGTTTTTTGCTTTTCTGCCCATATAACAATTCTGCGCGCAAAAATGTTGGAAAATTCGAAAAATTTTTTTTGAATTCGGAAAAGCCCTCCCCCTGCGTTCGGGGGAGGGCAGAGGTGAGAGTGCGCCAATTATAACGCCCCTCATCCGTCACTCCGTGACACCTTCCCCCCGATGAGGGGAAGGCTTGCGCTGACAGAAGGGTCGCCTCCCCCCTTTGCGTGCAAAGGGGGGGAGACGAAAAAAATATAAGATGTTTCCACCTTATCCTGTAAGAATTTTGTTCGCGTGCACACTACTTATCTCGTGCTTACGCACTCTACAAATCTTGTGTGCGCTACCAATCTTTTCTTCCGCAGAGCACGTCGATGGAGACGCCGAACAGATCGGCGAGCTTCCAAAGATACGAGAGCGTCGGCTCGCCGTCTGCCCTTTCCCATTTACTGACACATTGTTGGGTGACGCCGACCGCTTCGGCGAGCTTCCCCTGTGAGAGCCCGCGCTCTGCACGCAGTGCCTTCAAATTTTCCGAAAATTTTGTTTCCACAAAAAAAGTTTACAACTATTCTTGTGAAATTCTTGACATACAACGAAAGTTGTGATACAATAAACCTAACATGGGTCGCGGAGACCCAAAATTTTCACAAAAAGGAGAATGAAAAATGTTCTGTAAACACTGCGGAAAAGAAATTTCCGAGAAAGCGTCCATGTGTCCCAACTGCGGCACGCTGACGGACAACAATACCGTCATCAACAAACCTGCCGACAAGAAAGGCGATATGTTTAGCACGATCGCCCTTGTACTTGCGTGTTTCGCATTTTTAACAGGCGTCACCTTTGGTGCCATTTGCTGTGTTCACGATTTTGGGGCTTTGCTTATTACCGTCATATGCTTTACCACGATCCTGCCCGCTTTGGCTGCGATCTGCCTCGGGATCACCACGCTCTACCAGAAAAATGGGTCACGGCCTTCCCGCACTATAGCGATCGTTGCAATCGCGCTCGCAGGTGTTGTACTGCTGTTCCTCTATCTTGCGGCATGTATTCTGTTAGGCTGAGCCAAAAAAATAAAGGCAGGGATGAAAATTCCCTGCTTTTTTTGTTGCAACGATGAAATGTTTCAATTTAAGACAACGTCTTTGAGGCTTTCGTATTTTTTGAGGGCGGCGGTGCGGATCGCGGCGTAGTTGAGGCGGCGTTCGAACGCCTCGTCCACAAGTTTTTTCGCCGTGAAAATGACTTCCGTGCCGTAGCTCAAATTCTTGATCTCGCTTAAGAATTTTCCGCTCTGGCGGGTGCCCAAAAAGTCGCCGCTTCCCCTCAGCTCCAAGTCCTTTTCGGCGAGCTTGAACCCGTCGGTCGTGCTCTTTAAGACGGCGAGCCGTTCGAGGGCCGTCTCGCTCTCGCTGCCCACGAGCAAGAAGCAATAGCTCTTTTCGTTCCCCCTGCCCACTCTGCCGCGCAGCTGGTGGAGCTGGGAGAGCCCGAACCGCTCGGCGTTGTAGATCGCCATGATCGTCGCATTCGGGACGTCGACGCCCACTTCGATGACCGTCGTGGAGACGAGCGCGTCGTATTCGTGACGCTTGAATGCGGACATGGTATCTGCCTTTTCGGTCTCCTTCATTCTTCCGTGCAGAAGGGCGAAGCGCACGTCGGGCAGAGCGGCGCGGAGTTTTTCGTAGAGTTCGGTCACGCTCGCGACCTCTCCCTCGTCGTCCTCGATCTTAGGGCAGACGAAATACGCCTGCTTTCCCCTTTTGACCTCGCCGCGGATCCAGCCGAGCATGTCCGCGTACTTGCGCGCGGGAATGACGGAGGTCGAGACGGCCTGCCTCTCCTTCGGCTTATCGGGAATGGTCGTGACGTCGAGGTCGCCGTAAAAGATGAGGGAAAGGGTGCGGGGAATGGGCGTGGCGGACATGACGAGCACGTCGGCGCCCTCCCCCTTTTCGCTCAGCGTGTTGCGCTGTGCCACGCCGAAGCGGTGCTGTTCGTCGCACACGCAGAAGGAGAGCCGCGCGAAGTGGACGTCCCCCTGCAAAACGGCGTGGGTGCCGCAGAGAATGTCGATCTCCCCCGCTTCGAGAGCACTTTTCAGCTCCCGCTTTTCCTTTGCGGTGGACGCGCCCGCGAGGTAGCCCACGCGGTAATCGGGGAAATACGTTTGAAGGAGCGCGTAGTTTTGCGCGGCGAGCACTTCGGTGGGCGAGAGGTACACCGCCTGATAGCCCGATCTCACCGCCATGAAGATGCCCGTGAGCGCGACGGCGGTCTTGCCGCTGCCCACATCGCCCTGCAACAGCCTGTTCATGCGGGCGGGGCCGGTCAGATCATCGTAAATGGCGCGGACCGCACCCTGCTGGCCGGGGGTGAAGGAGAAGGGAAACCGCTTTTCGAAGTTCGCGACTTCCCGCTCGGTCACGCTGTAACGCAGAAGGCGCGCCTCCCCCTTATCCCCTTTGATGAGCTTGAATGCGGAGATGAGGGTGAAGTATTCCTCGAGGGCGACGCGCTCCGCCGCACGGTGCATTTCGGAGACGGTGTTCGGGGCATGGATGGCACGGAACGCGTCGGGAAGGGGCGCGAGCCTGTATTTGCGGATGAGCTCTTCGGGAATGACGGAGGGGAACTGCTCGGCCTCGAGAGCGCGGCGGACGCCGTCCCGCACCACCCACTGCGCGAGCCCGCTCTTCAAGGGATAGACGGGGACGAGCCCTTTGAGCCTGTTGTTGGCGTCCAACCTCTCGAAGGTGGGGTTCATGAGGGAGATGCGGTCGTAATAATCCTGCACGCGGCCGTAGAAGAGGTATTCGCCCGGTTTGAGCTTTTGCGCGACGTAGGGCATGTTGAACCAGACGGCGGTGAAGTTGTCGTTCCCCTGTTCGAGAAGGGCGCGCACGATCTTGAGCCGCCCCTTGCTGCGGACGGGTTCGACGTACACGAGGGTGCACGCGATGAGAGCCATGTCGCCGTGGAGCACCTCGCGCACGGAGACGCGGTTCGTCATGTCGAGATAGGTGCGCGGGAAATAGCGGACGAGCTCCTCCGTCGTCGTGACGCCGATCTTTTTGAAGTCCTTCGCCCGCTTCTCGCCGATGCCGCGCACTTCGGTCAGCTTCATGCGCGCGCCCTCCCGCCGCCGCGGCAGAGATGGACATAGACGCAGGCGAGGACATAGACCGCGAGATAGACGGCACCCATGCCCGCGGTCAGCGCCGCCAAAGCGAGAAAACGCGTCCAAAAAGTCGCGCAGACGATATAGACCAGAAAGCCGATCGCGGGCAGATAGAGCGTTAAAAACACGAGCTCCGTGATCGCCGTCGGGAGCTTCTTTTTGACGGCGAACATGCACACCGTGAGGACGAAGAGCGCGACAATGACGGGAATGCCCGCAAAGAGCGGGATCACGGAAAAGAGGATCCCGAACACCTGCGAAAGCCCCTCGCCGAGATCTTCCGACGGGCCGAGGATCCCGCCCGAGAGGAAGAGAAGGGCAAAGCATGCGGCAAAGAGGGCGAAGAATACGCCCGAGAGCACGGCAATGGAAATGCGGATCTGCTTCATAGTTCCTCCTTACGATAGATTGTGCACCGCTGCGGCCGCGATTCCCCCTTTTACGGCGAAAAATGCGGAATGGGGTGCGAAAAAATACAAATGGCTGCGCGAGTGGCGCAGCCGCGTTTTTTTATTCGAGGGAAACCAGATAGTAGTACACGGGCTGGCCGCCGCTATGGTAGTCGACGTCGCAATCGGGGAACGCTTCCTTGACTTTTTCGGCAAGCGCGGCGGCGTCCGCCTCGGAGACCTCCTCCCCGTAGTAGAGCGTGATCACCTCGTGCGAATCCTCTTTGAGCTTGTCGAGAAGGGTGAGGACGGTATCGTCGATATTGTCGCTCTTGGAGAGGATCTTCTTGTCGTCGAGACCGATGATGTCCCCCTCTTTGATCTTGAACCCGTTCACGTTGGTGGTGCGCACAGCGTGGGTGACCATGCCCGCACTCACGTTGTCGAGCGCGTGGGTCATGTTGACCTTGTTCTCCGCTGCCGTGGCCTCGGGGTCGAATGCGAGCGCGGCGGCGAACCCCTGCGGAATGTTCTTGGTGGGAATGACGTGGATGGTGCGGTTCTCGACGAGCGCCTTCGCCTGTTCCGCCGCGAGAATGATATTCTTGTTGTTGGGAAAGACGAACACGTTGTCCGCGTTGATCTTCTGCACCGCCGTCGCAATGTCGGAGGCGGAGGGATTCATCGTCTGCCCGCCCTCGATCACGCGGTCGACGAAGAGATCTTTGAAGATATCGGCGATGCCCGCGCCCGCACAGATGGCGAGCATGCCCTGCTCCTTCTTTTCGGCGGCGATCTTCGCTTTGAGCGCCCTGTTCTGTTCGAGCATGTTCTCGATCTTGGGGCGGTCGAGCTCGCCGAGCTCTAAGGCGTAGGTGAGGGCGACGCCCGGGCTGTTCGTATGGACGTGCACCTTGATCATTTCGAGGTCGCCGATGCAGATGACGGAGTCGCCGATGTTCATGAGGGACATGCGCAGCTTGTCGATGTCGGCAAGGGTGGTGCTCTTCTTTAAGTTGATGACGAAGAACTCGGTGCAGTAGGCGAACTGGATGTCGCCGAGGTCCATGTTGATGATATCCGAATTGTCGCCAAAGACGTCGTCGGGGTTGACGGGAGCCTCGGGATCGGTGGGCACGTCGAGGGCGACTTCCTCCCCCATGAGGGCGGAGAGGAATCCGCGCATGATGGTCATGAGACCGACACCGCCCGAGTCGACGACGCCCGCCTTTTTGAGGACGGGGAGAAGTTCCGGCGTCTTTGCGAGGGCCTTGTCGCCTGCGTCGATGATCGCGGGGAGGAAGGTCTCGAAATCGCGCATCTTCCTCGCGTTCTTCGCGGCGAACTCACTCATCATGCGCATGACGGTGAGAATGGTGCCCTCCTTCGGAATGGCAACGGCGTTATAGGCGACTTTCGTGCCCGCTTCGAGCGCCTTTGCGAACGTCTGGGCGTCCACCTCGGGTTTGGCGGGGCCGAGCACCGAGCAGATTCCGCGGAAGATCTGGGAAAGTATGACGCCCGAATTCCCGCGCGCGCCTTTCAATGCGCCCTTCGAGACGAGATTGCACACTTCGGCAAAACTGTTCGACGCCGAGGAGGAGAGCTCCTTCACGGCGGACTGCATCGTGAGCGACATGTTCGTCCCCGTGTCTCCGTCCGGTACGGGGAATACGTTGAGAGCGTCTACCTTCGCACGGTTGCTTTCGAGCGCTTTCGCACCCGCGAGCACCATCTTGCGGAAGAGCGCGCAGTTGATTGTTTTTTGCATGAATGTTTTTCTCCAAATTTTGCGGGGAAACCCGTCCTTGCCTTTACAACTTGAGGCCCACAACGTTGACGTTCACGGTGTCTACGATCATACCCGTGAAATTTTCAACCTTGTACTTGATCGACTCCTTCAAGGACTCGGCGACTGCCTCGATGGACACGCCGTATTTGATGATGACATAGACGTCGATAAAGATCCTGTTCCCCTGGGTGGCAATCTTTACGCCCTTGCCGCCCGCGTCCTTTTTGAGAAGTTCGGCGATCGTGTCGGAAAAACGGCGCGCGACGGTATCTACGATGCCGTAACTCTCCACCGCAGCTTGAGACGCAACTTTGGCGATCGCCAAATCGGATATTGAGATTTTACCATAAGCGTTGCTCGTGCTAACTGACATATTGCTCAAACCTCATACCTTATTCTACCCCATCTGTTCCTGTTTGGCAAGCAAAAATCGAAAAAAAAATAAACTTCCCCCAATTTTTTCTCCGAATGGCATGTTTTTTGATTGATTTTTTTTCAACGAAATGGTATCATAATACAGGCTATGAAGTTCGGCACGCAGCAAAAACCGGCTTTGTTGCTTGAATTTCGGAAGAAGTGAGCGGAGGTATTCGTTATGTCGAGAGTGTGCAGTATCTGCGGAAAAGGTCAAACGGCGGGCAACAACGTGAGCCACTCCAACCGCAAGACCAAGAGAACTTTCTCTGCGAACGTGCAGAAGGTCTCCTTTAAGAAAGACGGAAAGGTAGAGACGGGCTACGTCTGCACGAGATGCTTGAAGAGCGACAAGGTCGAAAGAGTTTAAGGCCTTACACCCATGAGACGCGAAAAGAGCGGTTTTTCACCGCTCTTTTTTTGTGCCGTTTTTTGTGGGGGGGTCAGAACCACGTCGGCGTAGCCGTGCCTTTGAAAGCGTCCGTGCCGACATTGCCTTGCGCCGCGGAATTGATTCGAATCTCGTCCAACATTGAACAGTTTTGAAATGCTCCTGCTCCAATTAAGGTTTCCTTCGTGATTGTTACACTTCGTAAAGTGGCTGGCAAATAGAAATTTTCTGCCCAATCCGGATAGGCTTGCGTAATCTTGATTCCGTTTTGGTATGATTCCGTACCGAAAATATATCCAAAGCAAGCCGCTCTTCCCGTGTTTCCTTTTCGGCTCCCGATGAAAGGCAACGTGATTTTCTGAAGAAAAGAACACCCATTAAATGCGCTCTCCTCGATTGTAGTTACATTATCGGGAATGATAAATTCCCCTACTGTATCGGAATTGATAGAAGAAAGAGCCGCACACCCCTTGAAGGCATTTGAACCAATTGTGTCCACAGAATCATTGATCGTAAATTTACTCAATGAAATACACCCATGAAATAAGTTGGCGGGAATAATCGTAATGTTCGGCAAACTGATTTCTTCAATTTTAGAACAACCTGCAAAAGCCTTTGCCCCCACTTGCAAAATTCCATCGTCTAAATCAAGATTATCCAACATAAAGCAGTTTTGGAATGCCCCCGCCCCGATTACAGTTTCATTCGTAATCGTTATCTTACGTAAAGTAGCCGGCAAATAGAAGTTTTCTGTCCAATCCGGATATGACTGTGAAATTTCTGTACCGCCTTGATAAGAATTTGTTCCAAAAATATATCCGAAACAAGCGGCTTTTCCCGTATTCCCTTTCTGACTTCCCACAAAGGGTAGTGTGATACTCCGAAGGAGCGAGCACCCATTGAACGCGCCTTCGCCGATCGAGGTCACGCTGTCGGGTACCGTGATCGAGGTGATTCCGTTGCAGCCTTTGAATGCCGAGGCGGGGATTGTATCGATCGGAACCCCGTTGTGCGAGGCGGGAATGACGATATCGCCCGAAATGGAAGTGTTCGCGGCCTTGATTGAAGCTCCCGAATAGATAAAGGTTCCGTCGTTGTCCTCTTTCGGCTTACTGCTCCCGCCGACCGACGGGTCTGATCCGCCGGCATTCCCATATCCGTCGGTAAACACGCATGCGGAAAGCCCGAGGCAGAGGCAGACAGCAAATGCAAGAGACAAAATTGTTACAAACCACTTTTTCATAAAAATTTCTCCTTGATAAATAAAAATGCGCCAACCGAGGTCAGCGCATGCAAAACGCAAACTCCGGTTGTCGCCAAACAAACTTTATATACGGCACGGTTTCATAGCCCATAATAGCCATATATTGGAATTCGCAATTCTGCCGAATACAAATATGACTATTAAAGGGATAGGATATACTCCGCCCTATGCTTTTGATTTACATGGAAAACCCGTGCCCTCCTTACGATGGATATAAAGTTTGCTTGGCATATTCAGTGTACGCCTTTCCCTAAAAAATGTCAAGAGGGGGGAGAAAATTTTTTATATTTTATAAAATTTACGGGCAGCGCACAAACACGCTGCCCTAAGCAAGATACACTCGCTGCTCGGCATAAAGACAAAGACCCCCTACCCTACCCTCCCCCCTTTTGCCGTGCAAAAGGGGGGAGGCGACGACGCCCCTTACTTCGTCGCTACGCCCCTCATACCGACCGAGGCGAAAGCCGAAAGTTTTGGGCGCGCTTGCCCACCCCTTGAGGGGTGGGTGGCACCGAAGGTGACGGAAGGGGTGCTACTTGTTCGGAAAGACACCCCCTCACCGCCTACGGCGGAGCTCCCCCTTAAGGGGGAGCCGAGATCTCGCTGTCCCCTTTGGGGTCGCAAAACGCCCTCTTCTCGCTGTCCCCTTTGGGGAAAGTACCCGCGGAGCGGGGAAAAGGGGTTTTGATATGAGCGAACCCCTTCAGTCACTACGTGACAGCTCCCCCAGAGGTGGAGCCAAGAGGGTTGGTGCGCGGACAGCTCCCCCAAAAATCACCCCACAAAAATCCTTCGGCTTTTTGCGGGGACCCCAAAGGTGGAGCCAAGAGCGCCCCCTACTTCGTCGCTACGCCCCTCATCCGTCATGGCTGTGCCATGACACCTTCCCCCGGCGGGGGGGAAGGCCTACCTTTACCTTACGTTCAACGGAGTTCGGTGAACTTTTGCACCCGCATTTTCAGGCGATACTTTTCGCGCAGGGCGGCGATTTCTTTCATCATCGGGCTCTTATGGTGAAAGTCGAGCGCTTCCGCGTTCGCCCACGCGTCGATGAGGAGCACCGTTTCGGGATCGTCAATAGGCAGAAAATACTCGTAGCGCAGATTGCCCTCTTCGGCGCGGATCCTGTCCACAAGTCCGCTCGATCTCATTTCTTCCGCAAACTTTTTTGCGTTGCCGTCCGTCCCCGTATAATAGATATTGACTGTAAACGCCATGCCGCACTTCACAGGAGCTGATTGTATTCTTCGTCCGAAACGGGCTCCAGCCACTCGTTGGAGGCGTTTTCGCCCGGGACCTCGACGGCGAGGTGGGAGAACCAGCTATTTCTTGCCGCGCCATGCCAATGCTTGACGCCCGCGGGAATGTTGACGACGTCGCCCGCCTTCATCTCCACCGCCTCTTTGCCCCATTCCCGATACCAGCCTCTGCCCGCAACGCAGATGAGGATCTGCCCGCCGCCCTTTTCTGCATGGTGGATATGCCAATTGTTGCGGCAACCCGGTTCGAACGTGACGTTGAAGATGCCGACCTGCTCTTTGGAGACGGGGGCGAGGTAGCTTCTCCCGCTGAAATACTGTTTGAAGCCGTCGTTGGGCGCGCCGATGGGGAAGATCATCGACTGTTCGTGCGCCGCCATCGCGTCCTGCGCGCCCTCTTCCGCCCAGACGTCCTTCGCCATGTTGAATACCGCCCACGCTTTCGGCCAGCCCGCGTAAAATGCGACATGGGTGACGACGGCGGCGATCTCCTTCTTCGTCACGCCCGCCTTTTTTGCGTTCTCCAAATGGTATTTGAGGGAACTGTCCGTAACGCCCGACGCCATGAGCGCGACCACCGTGACGATGCAACGCGTCTTGTGGTCGATATCTTGATTGTTCCAATTCTCGCCGAAGAGAATGTCGTCGTTATAGTGCGCGAAGTCGGGAGCGAACTCTCCCAAAGCCTTTCTCCCTGCGTCCTGCGTGATCTTCATTTTCTGCCTCCCGTAAACTGTTCGCTCCAGCTTTTGAGATCTGCGGAGCCGTTCAGAACCTTTCCCGCAACGATCTCCGCGTCCTTCGAGACGCAGCCGATCAGATCGTCCCTCGTTTTCCCGAGCCCGCTGCCGCCGCTCGTCGCAAAGAGGACGACGCGCTTGCCCGAAAAATCGTAACTTTCGAGGAAGGTCTTGATGATGGTCGGCGCGGTGTACCACCAGACGGGGAACCCGAGGAACACGACGCCGTAGTCCCCCATGTTTTCGACGCGGCTCTTGATTTCGGGACGGGAAGAAGGGTCGCTCATCTCCAAAGAGGAACGGCTCTTTTTGTTCGTCCAGTCGAGGTCTGCCGCCGTGTAGGGCGTCTGCGGGCGGATCTCAAAGAGGTCTGCGTCCGCCGCGTTCGCAAGGGCGGCCGCGACGCGCCCCGTCCTTCCGCTTGCCGAAAAATACGCTACCAAAACGTTCTTTCCCATTCTTTATTCTCCTTTTGCGGCGATCCTTTGCATCTTCGCCGCCAAATTTTGCAGTGATGAAAGAAGCTCTTCGGGGGCCTCTATCTCCGAGTAAATTTCCTTTTCCCGTTTATAGAGGTCGGAGAGGATCCCGTCGGCATATTGCTTGCCGCTTTCGGTCAATGAGACGAGCAGTTCCCGCCGCTCCCCTTTGATACGGGAGAGCGCGAGATAGCCCTTGCTCTCCAAATCTTTGACGATGGTGTTTGCCGTGCTCCGCGGGATATCCCAATCGGCGCAGATCTGCTTTTGGCTGTGCCGCCCGCCGTCGTTCAGGGCGTAGAGGATCCAAAGCAGGTTGGGCGAGACGAGCTTGCACCCCTTCCCGTATTCCTCATACGCGCCGTCGATCTGATAGATGAGCTTTCCGAGCCCGTGAAAAAATTTCTTTTCGTCCATGTCCGCCCTTTGAAATACGAAATCGTATTTTAATTATATCGCGGTTTTGCCGCCCCGTCAAGCGTTTTGCGGAAAATTTTCGCGGAACGGGCGTTTGCTTTTCCCCGCTTGACAAGCAACGCGGGGCGTGATATAATACAACTTGCGGAGCCATCCGCGGCGGGAGAACATATGTTAGAACTCAAAAATTTGACCAAGATCTACCGGACGAAGGGTGCGGACGTGAAGGCGCTCGACAACGTTTCCCTCACGTTCGGCAAAACGGGGCTTGTCTTTTTGCTCGGGAAGTCCGGCAGCGGCAAGAGCACCCTCCTGAACGTCGCGGGCGGGCTCGACAGCCCCTCCTCGGGGGAGGTCATCGTCATGGGCAAGTCGTCCAAAGATTTCTCGGGGAGCGACTTCGATTCCTACCGCAATACCTATGTGGGGTTCGTCTTTCAGGAGTACAACGTCCTCAACGAATTTAATGTGGAGGAAAACGTCGCCCTCGCCCTCGAATTGCAGGGGAAAAAGAAGAACAGGGCGGAGATCGACGCGATCCTCAAAGAGGTGGAGCTCGGCGCGCTCGCAAAGCGCAGGCCGAACACGCTCTCGGGCGGGCAGAAACAGCGCATCGCGATCGCCCGCGCCCTCGTCAAGGACCCGCAGATCATCATGGCGGACGAACCCACGGGGGCTCTCGATTCGGCGACGGGGAAACAGGTCTTTGAGACCCTCAAAAGGCTCTCGGAGAAGCGGCTCGTCATCGTCGTCTCGCACGACCGCGAGTTCGCCGAGTTCTACGGCGACCGCATCATCGAGCTGAAGGACGGAAAAGTCATCTCCGACGTCACCAAAGTGCGCGAGAAAGGAGAAGAGATCGCCCCGAACATCACGCGCCACGGAGATACCCTCTCCGTCAGGGGCGGGACGGCGGACGAGGCCACCATGTCTGCGATCGTGTCCTTCCTGCGGGAAAACGACGGGGAGATCCTCATCTCCAGAGACGGGAATGACATCGCCGCCTTCAAGCGCACCGCGCGCATGGGCGACGACGGCTCGCGCGAGCAGTTCGCCGTCTCCCCTCCCCCCGTAAAATACGAGGGCAAAAAGGCGAAGTTCATCCGCTCGCGGCTGCCCGCGGGAAAGGCGATCGCGATCGGCGCGTCCTCTCTCAGGCTCAAACCCTTCCGCCTCATCCTCACCATCCTCCTGTCCACGTTCGCCTTCATCATGTTCGGGCTCTTTTCGACCATGATGTTTTACGACGGCCGGTCGGTGCTCGCGCGCTCCTTCCTCGCGAGCGAATACTCCTACCTCACGGCGGGGAAACAGTACGCGGTGCGCATGAGCGTGAGCGGCGACAACGGGTACGAGTACACCTTCCGCGAGACGGCGCGCTTTACGGAGGAGGAGATCTCCTCTTTCGGACAACATTCGTTCGGCACATATGACATCGGCGGGTTCACCGCCTCGAATATCGCGATCGATCCGAGCGATTACTCCTACTACATTCCCATCGTCCGCCGCGTCGCCGCTTTGCCCGAAGGTCACCCCCTGCGTACGGACATGGTGGGGTCGTATCCCGTCTCGCCCGATCAGATCGCGGTGAGCGAATACTTCCTCGAATGCGCCGAGAACTCCACGTTCACCCTTGCGGACGGCACGGGGACGAAGAAAATCGCCTCCGCGGACGACCTCATCGGCGAGACCGTTCTCATGCAGGGGATCCCCTTCGAAGTGACGGGCGTGTTCAAGGGGAGCGGCGTCTTTGAGAAGTACCGCTCCCTCAAAGAGAACGACGCGAATTGGCTCGTGTCCATCATGTACCAACAGTTTTTAAGCGAAGGCCTGCCCACGCTCGCGCTCGTTTCGGACAGCTTCCGCGAGACCTATTCCTACCTGTTTCACTTCCTTGAGAGCGGCCCGTCGTTCGACCCCTCGTACGATATTTCCTCCACGTTCGAGCTGCACTACGGGCCGAACGAGGGGGACCTCTTTTGGGAGGACCGCGTCAAAGTGTACGACGGCGATCCCGCTTACGCCGTCGACTTCTTCGGCGAAGAGCAGACCGTTCTCGAGGACGACGAGCTCATTTTGCCCGCCTCCTATCTGCGCATGTACTACGAAACGGCCATGCCCGAGGAATTTGCCGCCGTGCAGAGCGACTTTGTCGTCTGGGAGCAAAACGTTATCTTGGAGGACGTGGGGGACGGCTTCCAGATGGAGCGGCCCGCCTCGCCCGAGGAGATCGCCGAAGCGCGGCAGAACGTCCTCGACTTCATAAAAGAACACCCCATATCGGGTTGGACGGTCGCGGTGGAGAAGGATTCCCCCCATCCGGTCCGCATCGTCGGGGCGTTCGCCGATCACGGGTCGGGCGGCGTGTTCTGCTCGCAAGCGTTTTACGACCTCGTGGAAGCGGCTCCCTACACGAGCTACTATGATACCAAGTATGAGCCCGAAGAAGGCGCCGTCTACGATACCGCGTTCGTTTTGATGCCGAGGTCGGAGGGCGCACTCAAATCGCTCCTCTCCTCTTTCGGAAAGACGGACGAGAGGGACGTCTCCTATGTCCTCAGCAACGTGCTGTACGAGAGCGTGGAGCTCGTCAATCTGGTCGTCGCCGCGCTCAAAGTGGTGTTCCTCGTCACGGGCATTCTGCTCGCGGTGTTCGCGTCCCTCCTCCTCTTCAACTTTATCTCGGTGAGCATCGCGAATAAAAAGAAGGAGATCGGCATCCTGCGGGCGGTGGGTGCGCGCGGCGCGGACGTCTTTAAGATCTTCTTCTCCGAATCGGGGATCATCGTGGGGATCTGCACCGTGGTCTCGGTGGTCGGCACCGCGCTCCTCGTCGCCCTGCTCAACTTCATTTTGCGCGTACAGGCGGGGCTCGACGTCGCCATCTTCGTGTTCGGCCCCCTCTCCATTCTCGTCATGGTGGGCGTGGCCGCCCTCATCGCCTTTATCTCCACCTTCCTGCCCGTCTACTTCGCGGCACGCAAAAAGCCCGTCGAGTCGATACGGGCCCTGTAAAAAAATAATCAGGTAAGAACGCTCTCAAAGACGCGCAAGGCGTTTGTGCGGGCGATCTTCTTGGCGACGCGGGAACCGAACGCCGCTGCGAGCTCTTCGATGAGGGAGGGCATGCGGGCGGCGTTTTTCATATACGCGTTTGCGGGAATGCCGTCGAAATCGCTGCCGATGGCGAGCACGTCCTCCCCGCCCACTGCGATGATATGCGCGGCATGTGCGAGAATGGCGCGGCGCTGCCCCTCCGCGCTTCGTTTGCCGCCGAGAAAAGCGGCGCAGAAGTTGAGCCCGACGATCCCCCCGCATTCGGCAAGAGAGCGGATCTGCCCGTCGGTCAGATTGCGCGCATGGGGAAACACGGCCGCCGCGCAGGAATGGCTCGCGAGAAAGGGGATCCCCGTCCTCTTGCTGAGCCGCGCGACGTCCCCGAACGCGCCGTCGCTCGCATGGGACACGTCGATGAGCATGCCGAGCTCCTGCATGCGTTCGATCAGGGAGAAGCCGAACGGTTTGAGACCGCGCTCTTCACGCAAAAGGGCGGCACCATGTCCGAGGTCTCCCCTTCCGTAAGCGACAAAATTGGGATAACCGATCTCGTTTTCGCGGTTCCACAGAAGGGTCATCATGCGCACGCCGCGCGCGTAGAGGGTCTCGAGCTTGCCGAGGTCGCCCTCGACGGCGCCGCCCTCTTCCACCGTGAGCATGGCGCAGAGCTTTTCTTCGCGGATATCCGAGAACGTTCTCACGGGGAGATACCCCTCGCGGGCGCACATTTCGCCGAATTTATCGCAAAGGGAGAGGGCGCGGGCGAACCGCCCCTCTTGTTCTTCGAGGAAGGCGGCAAAGCACTGCACCCCGCAGCCGCCGCGCTCCAACAATTCCCGCGTGACCTGAAAGACGCCCTCCGTTTTCGTGAGAGCGTCTGTGTGCAGATCGATGTATTTCATCCTTTGTAGAACAGCCGTACAATGCAGCCGAGCACCCTCGGGAGCTTGAAACAGATGATCATACAACCTCCTCGTCGACGATAACGAGCACATGCCCCCTCTCCACCGAAAACGAAAAATCCTCGTTTTCCGTGAGATTGGAGACGCCGCGCGTGGAGCCATAGCGGAGCCAAAGGTCGCCCTCCGCATATTTGAGCCCCCACATATTCAGGATATGCGCGTCGCCGCCGAAAGGCAACAGCGAGACCGTCTGCCCCCTCTTGCAGGGAAAACGGCGCGTCCCCTTGCCGCAGAGAAAGATCTCCGCGCCGTTCGTCTTGCATACGGCCTCTGCGCCTCCCGCCTCGGCCGCCTTATACAGAAGGTGGAGATTGCCGAGAAAGTGGTCCTCCCGTCCCCCTCCGCCGCCGTAAAAGACGATTTCCGTGGCACCCATGTCCAAAGCGAGGTCTACGGCAAGCTCTCCGTCCGTCTCGTTTTTCTCGGAGGGAAACCGCCTGCGGGGAGCGGGATAGGGCGTCTCGTGAAGGGAGTCGAAGTCGCCCAAGTTTTCGTCGATCTTCACCCTCCCCTTCGCCCAGGAAAACGCCCCGTCGCAGCAGATCACAAAGGCTCCGTCGGCAAAAATTTGCCCGCGGTACGGCTCGCCGTTGAGGAGAATGACAACGCGTTTGCGCTCTCCGCGGCTCATCCGCGCAGCCTCGCGATCGCTTGCGCCATATCCGCGGAGCGGAACACCGCGCTGCCCGCGACGATGACGTTCGCGCCCGCCGCGATCACGTCTTTTACGTTCTCTTCCGTGATCCCGCCGTCCACTTCGATATCGAGATCGCTTCTTCCGATCTTCTCACAGCGGTTGCGGAGTTTTTCGATCTTTTTCAGCGTTTCGGGAATGAATTTCTGCCCGCCCCAACCGGGGTGCACGCTCATCAGGAGCAGCATGTCGGCAGTCTCCGCGGCGGGGAAGAGCTTCTCCACGTCCGTTTCGGGGTTGACGACCGCGCTCTTTTTCACGCCGTAACCCTCAATCTGCCTGAAAAGGCGGACCAAGTCGCACACCTCCGCATGCACGGTGATCACGTCCGCGCCCGCCTTTGCGAAATCCTCGATGTGCGTTTCGGGATGGAGCACCATGAGATGGCAGTCGAGCGGCAGAGACGTTTTCGGACGGATATCCCTCACCATCTGCGCGCCGAACGTGATGGGCGGAACAAAATTCCCGTCCATGACGTCGCAGTGCACGAGATCGGCGCCGCACGCCTCCAATGCCTTCACGGTCTCCCCTGCGTGCGAAAAATCGCTCGCCAGAATGCTCGGCGCAATTTTGATCATCGCTGTCCTCCTTCGATATATCTTGCCCGCAGCTGCCCGCAGGCGCCGCCGATGTCGCTCCCCATGCTCCGTCGGAGGGTGGCGGAGATCCCCATTTGCTGTAAGGTCTCCAAAAATTTCTGCGCGGTCTCCTCCGAAGTGCCCTTCAAATTCCGCTCCTTTACCTCGTTGAGGCGGATGAGGTTGACATGGCACGGCTTCCCCCTCAAAAGGCGGGCGAGCGATTCCGCATGACCCATGTCCGCATTCTCCCCCTCGATAAGGCTGTATTCGAAGATATAACGCCGCCCCGTTTTTTCGAAATATTCGTCGCACGCCGCGAGGATCTCCGCGATCGAATAGCGGTTCGCTATGGGCATGGTGCGGCGTCTCTCGCCGTCCGTCACGGCGTGCAGGGAGACGGTGAGCGTGAGCGGGATCCCTTCGAGCGCGAACTGTTTCATTTGGGGAACGAGCCCGCATGTGGAGAGGCTCACGTTGCGCGCGCTGATGCGGATCCCTCCCTCCGCCGTGAGGTTGCGCAGAAATCTGACGACGCTATCATAGTTGTCGAAGGGCTCGCCGCTGCCCATGAGCACGACGTTGGTGACGGCGCGGTCTTTGAGCGTGCCCCCTTCCGAGCGGTTGACGGCGAGGATCTGCCCCAAGATTTCTCCCGCGGAGAGATCGCGGACCCTTCCGCCGAGCGTGGAAGCGCAGAATTTGCACCCCATGCGGCAGCCTACCTGCGTCGAAACGCACTGCGTGTTGCCGTATTGGTACTTCATGAGCACGCCCTCGACGAGGTTTCCGTCCGCAAGCGCGAAGAGGAATTTTTTCGTGCCGTCTTTGGATGTGAACACCTCGCGGATCGCGACGGGTTCATCCTCATACTCCGAGAGGAGCCGCTCGCGCATAGGCGCGGGGACCGGCAGCGAAGAGATGCGCTTCCCCTGCATGAGCCCCTCGAAGATCTGCTTTGCGCGGAAAGGTTTTTCGCCCCCGCTTTCCACAAGGGCGAGCAGCTCCCCGAAAGACAGATCCTGTAATATCTTCTTCATGCTCTCCTCATTTTGCAGACATAGAAGCCTGCGCCGTATGCCGTATCGGGCAGAAATTGCAGTCCGAATTGCGTTTTTTCGTGGGGAAGCGGACAGTCCGCGCGCTCGATCTCAAACGCGGGGTGCGTCTCGGAAAATTTGCGCACGACGCCGTCGTTCTCCCTCTCGAGCAGAGAACAGGTGGCGTAATAGAGGCGGCCGCCCCTTTTTACATATCGCGCGCAGTTGTCGAGAATGGCCGTTTGCAGAGCGACGAGCTCGGACATGCCCCCCTCGTTTTTCCTCAACGGGAGATCGGGATTCTCCGCAACGGTGCCGAGGCCCGAGCAGGGCGCGTCCACGAGAACGCCGTCGAACGCCTCCGAAAAGGCGGGGTCGAACGCCGCGCTGTCCCTTTGCAGGGCGGTCACGTTTTGCGCACCCATGCGCGCAGCATAGCTTTCGATGAGCCCCACGCGGTGGGCGTGTACGTCGCAGGAGACGATTTTGCGGCATCTCTCCGAAAGAAGCACGCTCTTCCCGCCGGGCGCGGCGCATGCGTCGAGAAGGGCGTCGCACCCCTCGACAACGGAGCATACGGCGACCGAACCCACCGACTGAAAGGTGTAATCCCCGCGCGAAAAACCCTCGTCGCGGGTGAAATTGCGGAAGAGTTTGACGGTATCGAAGGGCGTATCCTCGTGCGGAAGGGAGAGATAGTTCTCCATGCCGCGCACGAAGCGCACCGAGACGCCGCGGCTCTTCGCGAGCAGGATCGCCTCCGCGCGCGGACCGTAGCGGTCGCAGATCTCGTCTAAGGCAAAGCGGGGAAAATTGCTGAGGACGGCGAGCCTGTCCCTCCCCTCGGGAAGGCGGACGTTTTCTTCGGCGAAGTTCCTGAGCGCAGCGTTCACGAATCCCGCCATGCCCCCTTTCCCGATCTCCCGCACGAGCGAAACGGCCTCGGAGACCGCAACGGGGCGGGGCATGTCCGCAAACAGCATGCCCGCAAGGGCAATTTTGAGCACGAGGCGAACGGCAGGCTTGGGCGGTTTCTCGGAGAGCGTGCGGACGCAGAGATCGAGGTAGGCGTTGTTTTCGAGCACGCAGTAGCAGAGTTTCACCGTCCTGCCGTGCCCGCCCGCGGGAAGGGACGAGAGCGCGATCTTGAGGTGCGCGCCCTCCGCATACACCCGCGTGAGCACCCTGTATGCGTCAAGAAAGGCGTTCAAAACGCATCCCCTTTGCGACTTTTCTGCCGTTCAGAAAGTCGCGCGCGGACATTCTTCTCCCGCCCGCAGGCTGGAGTTCGGTGACGCGCACCGCGCCCTCGCCACATTTTACGAGAAGCCCCGTCTTTGCCGAATCCCCGACGACCGTTCCCGCGGGGACGTCCTCATCGCAGGGGACCTCTTCGGCGAAGTAAAAATTGAGCTGGGTGCCTGCGATGCAGCCGTAAGCGAAGGGCGCGGGAGAAAGGCCGCGGATGAGGCAGGAGACCTCGCGGGCAGGCCGCGTGAAATCCACTTGGGTGCGGGAGACCTTTTTGCAGACAGAGCCCTCGCCCTGTTTCGTGAGGGGAAGCTCGCCGCGCCCGATCATCGCGAGCGCCTGCCCGATGAGCCCGCAGGAGAGACGGGAGAGGCGGTCGGAGAGGGTGCCGCAATCGTCAGAATCGTAGATGGGGCAGGATTTTTGGAGCAAAATGTCCCCCGTGTCCAGCCCGAGCTCCGTCTTCATGATCGTGATCCCCGTCTCGCGGCAGCCGTCGATGATGGCCCGCGCGATGGGCGCCGCGCCGCGGTAGGCGGGAAGCAGGGAGGCGTGGATGTTCCATACTCCGAGCGGAAAGAGATCCAACACTTCCTGCGTGAGGATCTGCCCATAGGCGCAGGTGACCATGAGATCCGCCCCGCATGCGGCGAGGGCGGCATAGTCTATGCGCAATTTTTCGGGTTGGAGAACGGGTATGCCCATTCTCTCCGCCTGTTCTTTGACGGGCGAGGGGGTGAGGATCCCCTTTCTGCCCTGCGGCCTGTCGGGTTGGGTGAGGACGGCGGCGATCTCGTGCCCCGCCTCCGAGATCGCGCAAAGGGGAAGGACGGCGAAATCGGGCGTCCCTGCAAATACAAGTTTCATTCAGTCCTCCGCGTCGCGGACGTCCTCCGCTTTATCGGTATAGAGGATCCCGTCGAGATGGTCGAGTTCATGGCAGACGGCGCGGGCGAAGAAGCCGCGGGCGACGAGGGAATATTTATCCCCCTTGCGGTCCTGAAAGAGGATCTTCACCTTCGCGGGGCGGACGACGGTGCCCGCCTTGCCGCGGACGGAGAGACAGCCCTCCGCTCCCCTCTGCTCCCCCTTCTGCCAGACGAATACGGGATTGATAAATTCGAAGTACCCCTCCTCCACGTCCACGACGACCGCGCGCACGGGGACGCCCACCTGCGGTGCGGCGAGGCCCGCCCCCTCCGCTTTTTTGAGGGTCTCCTTCATGTCGTCGAGAAGAACGTCGAGCTCTTTGCCGAACGACGTCACGGGCGTGCATTTTTGGCGGAGAACGGGGTCTCCGATCTGAACGATCTTACGAATCATACGATACCTCGGTCAACTTAGATTTGCGGGATTTTCTTCCACATAGATGAGCACGTTCTTGTGCTTTTCGGCTGCGCAGACCTCATAGATGTCTTTGAGCACGCCGCCGCCCGTAAGACGCATGAGCACCTGATAGCGGTATTTGTTCTGGATGCGCTTGATGGGCGAGTGCATGCGGTTGAAGAAGAGAAATTCCTCGGGCCGCTGCGCATACAGCGTTTGCAGCTTCTCATAGACGGAGCGGAGCGCCTCCACCGTCTCCGCCTCGTTCTCCCCCGTCGCCATCACGCGGACGATCTTCGCATAGGGCGGGAACATCATCGCGGCGCGCATGGCGATCTCGTGGGCGTAAAAGCCCTCGTAATCGTACTCCGCGGCGAAGCGGAGAATGGCGTTATCGGGGTCGTAAGTCTGCAGGACGACTTCGCCGGGCTCCTGCGCCCTGCCGCTCCTGCCCGCGACCTGCGTGACGAGCTGGAAGGTGCGTTCCCCGCTGCGGTAATCGGCGAAATGCAGACTCATGTCCGCATCGAGCACGCCGACGAGGGTGACGGAGGGGAAATCGTGCCCCTTTGCCACCATCTGGGTGCCGACGAGAATGTCGGCCTCCCTGTCGGCGAATTGTTTCAGGATCTTGAAGTGCCCCTCCTTGCCCCGCGTCGTATCGACGTCCATGCGCAGGATCCTTGCCGAGGGGTAGAGTTTTTTGAGCTCCATGACGACGCGCTGGGTGCCCGTTCCGACGTAGCCGAGATGCCTCCCCCCGCACGAGGGGCAGGCGGGCGGCATCTTATAGCGCGCCCCGCAGTAGTGGCATTTGAGGCAGTCCTCCTCGCTGTGGTAGGTGAGGGCGACGTCGCAGTGTTCGCAAGTCGCAACGTACCCGCAGTCGCGGCATATGACCGTCTGCGAATACCCCCTGCGGTTGAGGAAAAGGATCGCCTGATTCCCCTTTCGGAGGCACTCCGCGAGCTTTTCGCGAAGGGTCGCCGAAAACGGGGAAGGGTTCCCGCGGCGGACCTCGCGGCGCATGTCGACGAGGCGGACCTCGGGCATGGGCCGTGCGTTGATCCTCTCGGGAAGGCGGATGAGCTCAAATTCTCCGTCCTTCGCGCGCTTGTACGTCTCCACCGAAGGGGTCGCGCTGCCGAGCACGAGCTTGCAGCCGTTCCCCGCGGCACGGAGATATGCGACGTCGAAGGTATTGTAGCGCGGCGAGCTCTCGGAGGAGTAGCTGCCGTCGTGTTCTTCGTCAATGACGATGACCCCCACGTTCTCCACGGGGGCAAAGACCGCCGAACGCGCGCCGATGGCGATGCGCGCAGAGCCCTCCCTCAGGCGCATCCATTCGTCGAACCGCTCCCCCGCGGAGAGCCCGCTGTGCAGAATGGCGGCGGTGCTCCCGAAGCGCGCGCGGAGCTGGCTGAGCATCTGGGGGGTGAGCGAGATCTCGGGGACGAGGAAGATCGCCGTCCTTCCCGCGGCGAGAGCGTCGGCGATGAGCGTGAGATAGACTTCCGTCTTGCCGCTTCCCGTCACGCCGTGCAGAAGGCAGACCGTCTTTTTTGTCTCCTCTACGGTCTTGACCGCGTTTTGTTGGAATGGGGTGAGTTTTTTCGCCGTATTTTCCCCCTCCACCCCGCGGTAGGGGTCGCGGAAAACGCGGCGTTTCTCGGCGGCGAGCACCCCCCTGTCGAGGAGGGGCTTGACGGCGGCGCCGAACATTTCGCGCAAAAAAGCGGAGTCGGCTTCCCCGTTCGCACGCATGAAGTCGTACAGTTCTCGCTGCCTTTTGGCGCGGGCGGGGATCTCTTCCTCGCGCACGAGTCTGATCACCGTCCTGTACCTCTCGGAGACCTTGCCCGTCCGCATCTCGGCGGGAAGGAAGAGGCGCAGCACGAGCGCCATCGGCGTCTTGTACCGTTCCTGCAATGCGGCGGCGAGGGAGAGCGCTTCCCCCGTGAGCGCGGGCCTTTCGTCCTCGGTGCGGAGAATGCGTTTGACGCGGTCGGGGAGGACCTGCGTCTCCTCTTTCACGCGCATGACGAATCCCGTCGTCACCCCGTTGCCGAACGGCACGACGACGCGCATCCCCGCGGAGATCCCCTCCCCGCAGGCGTAATCGAAGATTTTATCGACGTCGCTGTGCGCGATGTCCACGATCACTTCCGCAAAAGGCATACCCTAACCGCTCCACTCCGCAGGCCGCGGGCGCAAAGATGAAAAGCCCCCGCCGCGCGGGGTCTTTTCAGTCCTTCGTTACACGGAACTTGCCGTTCATCACTTCCTGACAAGCGAGGACGATCTCCTTCTGCTTGCCGGGCAGCTCCGTGACGCCCGTCGACTGCATCTGCTCGATGATCTGCCGCGTGCGCTTTGCGATGACGACGCAGAGCTCGTATCTCGAAATGGGCATGTCGTCCGTCCCGAGTTTTCTCACGAGCGCGTCTACAGAAGGTTCATTGATCATATCTATCACCTCAATCTTTGTTGGTCTCTTTGTCTACGATCGCGATGAGTTCGGCCGTCGCGGTCTCCAGATCGTCGTTCAGAATGGTGTAGTCGTATTTCTCTGCCTGCGCGAGTTCGAAGGCGACCCGTTCGCGGCGTTCCCGCATCTGCTCCTCCGTTTCCTTCCCCCTGTGGCGGATGCGCTCTTCGAGGGCGAGGAGGCTGGGCGGGGTGATCATGATGAGCACGACGGCGTATTCTCCCGCGCGCTTCACGCGCTCGGCCGCCTTGAAGCCGCCGCACGGCTCGATCTCGAGGATCACCGAGTGCTTTTTGAGCTCCCGCTTCACGTCGGCGAGACGGGTGCCGTAGTAATTTTCGAAATGGTTGTTGTATTCGAGGAATTCGCCGTCCGCGATGCGCCGCTCGAACTCCTCCTTCGTGACGAAGTAGTACGCTTCCCCCTCTTTTTCGCCCGGACGGGGGGAACGGGTGGTGACGGAGACGGAGAGGAAGAGATCGGGCCTTTTCTCCATGAGACCCTTGACGAGGGTGCCCTTGCCTGCGCCCGAAGGCCCTGAAATAATGAAAAGTACGTTCCTCATATCACTCTAAATTCTGGATCTGTTCCCGCACCTTCTCGATCTCGTTCTTCATTTCGAGCGCGAGAGCGGTGATTTCGCTGTCGTTGGATTTCGAGCAGACCGTGTTGCATTCGCGGTTGAATTCCTGCACGAGGAAATCGAGTTTGCGCCCGACCTGCTCGCTCTTTGCGATCTTGCGGAACTCCGCAATATGGGAGGAGAGGCGGGTGAGTTCCTCGTCGATGTTGCACTTGTCGGCAAAGACCGCGCATTCGGTGAGGATCCGCGTCTCGTCCACCTTGCCGCCGAGGTACTCCTTGACGCGCTCGGTGAGCTTTTCGCGGTACAGTTCCGCAACGCGGGGCGCGCGCGCCGCGATCGCGTCGCGGAGAGCGGAGATCGTCTCCATGCGGGAGAGAAGGTCGGCTTCGAGCCGCATCCCCTCCGCAAGGCGCATCGCCTTGTGCGCTGCAAGGGCGCTTTTCAGAGCCGAAGTGAAGGCAAAAAGGAGTTCTTCGTCCTCCCCGCCGCTCTCCTCCGTGCGCACCACGTCGCCCTGCCGCAGAAGGTAGGAGACGGTGACGTCGTTTTCGAGGAAAGGGAACGCTTCCCCGATCTCGGTCGCCGCCTGCACATAGGCGCGGGCAAGGTCGAGATCGACAAAGAGTGCGCGCTCTTTCTCGCGCTTGTCGCTGTAACTGACGAAAACATCGACATGTCCCCGCGAAATGCTCTCCCGCACCATGCCGCGCACGAGCTCCTCATAGGCGAGGAAGAAGCGCGGGCTCTTGACCGCAAGGTCGAGATAGCGGTTGTTCACCGACTTCACTTCCACTGTGAGTTCGATCCCGCCGCCGCGGTATTCCCCCTTTCCGTAACCCGTCATCGAATACATTGCAAATTTCTCCTGTCGGGGCAATTTTCTCCTATCGGGGAATTATTATACCACACGCGGGCGCACGCGGTCAAGTGTTTGCGGTATTTCCGAAAAATTTTTCCGCCGCGGGCGGTCACAGCATGGCGAGAAATTCCTCTTCGCCGATCACGCGGATGCCGAGCTTTTTTGCCTTTTCGAGTTTGCTGCCCGCCTTCTCGCCCGCGACGACGAGGGTGGTCTTTGCGGAGACGGCGCTCTGGCATACGCCGCCGAGGGCCTCGACGCGTTTTTGGGCCTCCGTCCGCGACATGGACGCCAGAGAGCCCGTGAGGACGACGCTCTCCCCCGCAAATTTGCCCTCGGTCACGCGCTCCCGCGCATACGGCATGACGCCCGCTTCTCTGAGGCGGGAAAGCTCTTCCCGGTTCTCCGCGTCCGCAAAGTAGGCGAGGATGGAGCGCGCCGTGATCTCCCCCACGTTCTCGAGGGCGACGAGCTCCTCGAAGGTGAGGGCGGCGACCGCCTCCACGCTCCCGAACGCGGCGAGATCGCGCGCGGCGACCCGTCCGATCCCCTCGATGCCGATCGCATACAAAAATCTCTCGAGAGGGACGCGCTTGCTCTTTTCGACGGCTTCGAGAAGGTTGGAGATCTTCTTTTTCCCGAACCCATCCCAGAATTTTCCGTTCTCCGTAAAGCTCTCCTCCGTGAGGCGGTAGAGGTCGGAAAACTTCCGCACGCCGCACCTTTCGTACAAAACGGAGAGGGTCGCCTCGGACATGCCCTCCACGTCCGCGGCGTTCTTGCTGCAATAATGGGTGAGCCGCTGCACCGTGCGGGGCGGGCAGTTTGCGTTCGTGCAGAAGAGGTTCGCGCCGACTTCCTCCACCGCGCTCCCGCAGTAAGGGCACGTTTTCGGCTTTTCGACGGGCACGCTCCCCTCCACATGGGAGACGGCCCCGAGGATCTCGGGAATGACCTCGTTGGAACGGCGGATGAGCACGCGGGAGTGCACTTTCACGTCCTTTTTGGTGAGGTCGCCGTAGTTGTTGAGGGTGGCGCGGCGGACGGTCGCGCCCGCGAGCTCGACGGGAGAGACCTCCGCGAGGGGGGTGAGCTTGCCCGTTCTGCCCACCTGCCAGAACACGCGCTCGACCGTCGTCTCCGCCTCTTCCGCCTCGAATTTATAGGCGATCGCCCAGCGGGGGAACTTATCGGTGGCACCCATGTCCGAACGGACGCGCTCTTCGTTCACTTTGATGACCGCGCCGTCGGTGAGGACGTCGAGTTCTCTCCGCCCCACTTCGATCTCGTCGACGGCGGCAAAGACCTCCTCGGGCGAGGAGCAGACGCGCAGGTAGGGAAAGGTCTGGAACCCCTCCCGCTTCAAAAATTCCATCGCCTCCACCTGCGAGAGGACGCCCCCCTCGCTCATGTAGTTGACGTCATAGAAAAAGATCTCGGGACGGCGCGTCTTTGTGACTTTGGGGTCGAGATTGCGGATCGCGCCCGCCGCCGCATTGCGCGCATTTTTGAGGGGGTCGTCGGGGTGCTCGGCGTTGTACTGCCCGAGGACGGAGAGGCGTATGACGGCCTCCCCCCTGACTTCGAGGACGCCCTTGTAGGAGATGGCGAGCGGAAAGCTCTGCACGGTGAGGGCCTGCGCGGTGACGTCCTCCCCCTCCACGCCGTTGCCGCGCGTGGTCGCCCGCACGAACCTGCCCCCCTCATAGGTGAGGCAGACGGTGAGACCGTCGTATTTGTATTCCACGGTGAAGGTCGCGTCGCCCGCCTTTTTGACGCGGGTGAAGAAGGCGGAGAGCTCGTCCTCCGAGACCGCCTTGTCGAGACTGTACAGCCGCGCAATGTGCGTATGGCGTTCAAAACCCTTGATGGGGTCGCCTCCCACCCGTCTCGTGGGGGAATCGGGGAGAATGACGCCCGTCTCCCGTTCGAGCTCTTTGAGCTCGTCGTAGAGCTTGTCGTACTCGCGGTCGCTCACGGTGGGCGCGTCGAGCACATAATATTCGTAACCCCAGCGGTTCAAAATGTCCACAAGTTCGCGCATTCTGTCCATAGCTCACTCCAATATCTCGAGCGGGGCGAGAGCCGCCGCCAAGTCCTTGTTCCCGACCGTCTCGAAGCGGACGGTGATGATGAGGTTCTTCGTCTCCCCGCGCATCGCGGTGACGACGCCCTCGCCGAAACGGGCGTGCCTGACGCGTACCCCGACGGCGTACCCCGACGTGTCTTTGGGCGTCTGTGAGGGGGGTGTTGCGGACATGGGTGCCCCGCCGAACCTCACCGTGCCCTTTCTTCCGCCCGCTGCGGGAGGTCTTGCGCCGCCGCCGAAGCTCGCGAATCCCTCGTGCGCGTCGTCCCGGTACCCCGCGCGGCGGTTCGTGCGCCCGAAGCCCATGCCGTATCCGCTCCCCTCGTACCTGCCGGCGAAGCCATCCTCGTCGTAATCGCCCGAGAATCTGCGGTAGAAGGGTTTTTCGGCGGAGACGCCGAGTTCGTTTTGCAGTTCTTCGACGAACTGCGAGCGCGCGGTGAGTTGCCGCCGCCCGTACAAAAACCTGCTCTTCGCGCGGGTGAGCCAGAGTTTTTCCTTCGCGCGGGTGATGGCGACGTACATGAGCCGCCGCTCTTCCTCGATCCCGTTCCGCTCTTCGACGGCGCGCGACGTGGGCATGACGTCCTGTTCCAGCCCCGCGAGAAAGACGCAGCGGAATTCGAGCCCTTTGACGGCGTGGATGGTCGCGATGGTCACATAGTCGCCCTCGTCCATCTCGTCGGTATCCGAATACAGGGTGATCTGTTGCAGGTACTCGTCGAGCGAGGCCCCCTCGTTCATGCGCATAAATTCTTCCACCGAATTCTGGAACTCGTCCAAATTGGCGCGCTTTGCCATGCTCTCATCCGACCTGTCGGCATACATGTCGAGCATGCCCGAGCTTTCGAGCAGGTATTTCGTGAGCTTGTCCGCCGGCTCCGTCTGCGCCCTGATGACGAGCTCCTTGATATAGCCGCCGAACGCCGCGAGTTTGAGCCGCGCGGCCGCGGGAAGGGGAAGTTCGTCCGCCGCGAGCACCGCGTCGTAGACGGTGAGTTCTTCGCGGTCGGCGTAGTCGAGGAGGATCTGCACCGTCTTTTCGCCGATCCCCCGCCGCGGCACGTTGATCACGCGGAGGAGCGCCTCGCTGTCGAAGGGGTTGGCGATGAGGCGGAGATAGGCGAGCACGTCCTTGATCTCCTTCCGTTCGAAGAACTTGAAGCCGCCGAACACTTTGTAATTGATCCCGTACTTCGTAAATTCCTGCTCGAAGGCGCGGGTGAGCGCGTTGATGCGCATGAGGACGGCAAAATCCGAATACTTGTAACCGCGGCGGCGGGATTCGGCAATGACGCGGGCGGTATAGAGCGCCTCCCCGAGTTCGTCGTCCGCCTCGAAGTAGACGGGCTTCTCCCCCTCCGCCCTGTCCGTCCAGAGCTGCTTTTTGTTGCGCATCCTGTTGTGCGAAATGGACGCGTTCGCGAGCGCGAGAATGGCGCCCGTACTGCGGTAGTTGCGTTGCAGTTTATACGTCTTTGCCTGCGGGAAACTGCGCGAAAAACTCAGAATGTTCTCGATCTCCGCGCCCCGCCAGCCGTAGATGGACTGGTCGTCGTCCCCTACGACGAACAGGTTGCCGTGCACGGAGGCGAGCATCTTCACGATGTCGAACTGCACGGCGTTGGTGTCCTGAAATTCGTCGACATGGATATAGCGGAAACGGCCCGAGAGATACTCCCGCGCCTCGCCGTCCTCCCGAAGGAGCGCGCGCGCCTCGGTGAGGAGATCGTCGAAATCAAGTGCGTTGTACGCTTTCAGATGCGCCGTATAGCGGCGGTAGACTTCCATCGCCGTCTTGATATTGTGCTCGTGCGAGAACTGCATGCCGTATTCCTCGGGGGTGAGGCCGAGCGTCTTGGCGTTGGAGATATGGTATTTGACCGCCTTGATGAGGCTCTCCTCTTCGCAGCCGAGCTCTTTGAGGGCGAGTTTGATGACCGCGGCGCGCTCCTGTTCGGAATAGATGGAAAAGTTGGAGCGCAGACCCCGCCTCTCGGCGAACAGGCGGAGGATCTTCACGCACATGGAGTGGATGGTGCACACCCACATGCGGGAGACGTCGCAGACCTGTTCGAGCCGCTCTTTCATCTCCCCCGCCGCCTTGTTCGTAAAGGTGATGGCGAGGATGGAGGAGGGCGAGACCCCTTTCTCTGTGACGAGATATTCGATACGGGTGGTGAGGACGCGCGTCTTGCCGCTCCCCGCGCCCGCGAGCACGAGCACCGCGCCCTCGGTATCGAGGACGGGCAGGCGCTGTTCTTCATTGAGTTGACCGAGGGATTCCATACCTCTCTATTATATCACAGACGGCCCCTCTTTGCAAGCATGCGGGCTTATTTTCTGCCCCTGATCTCGAACTCGTATTCCCGTTTGAACCGCTCGAGCGCCCGAAGGTACTTCTCGGAGAGTTCGAGGTTGTAACGCTGTTTTTCGGAATAGGAGAGGCTGTCGTAATACTCCCTGTCGGTGAGGCGGCCGATCGCGTCGGAGACCTCGCCCTCTTCGAGGAGGAGTTTTTTGACGCGGAGATAGAACTCGTCGGGGGAATCCCCCTTGACGCGCTGTTCCACCTTCCCGAGGAAATAGAGGTCGAGCTTGCTCTCGTTGATGCCCTGCTCCCGCGCGTGCTCCCGCTGCGCTTCGAGCTCCTCCTGCTGTTTTTGCCAGAACCCCTTCTTCATCCGTCTCTTTGCCTCTTTTGCGAGCGATTTTAAGGACCGGTCCATATTGCGCCTCCGCTTGATTTCGACAATTTTTGCAAGAAAAAATCCGTAACCTGCGTTACGGATGATTTTTCAGTTTCTGCTTCTCTTTCTCGCCGCTTCCGACTTCTTTTTCTTCTTGACGGAGGGCTTCTCATAGAACTCTTTTTTACGGAGATCGCCGATGATGCCGTCGCGCGAGCACTTTCTCTTGAATCTTCTCAAAGCGGATTCCAAGTTTTCGTTTTCGCCAACCCGAATCGTGGACATACCTACTACCCTCCTTCGCCGAAGCACTTATTTCTTGACTATTATACCAAAGCGGCGCGCCCTTGTCAACCGCTTTTTACGGCGAGTTTTGGGTTTTTTGGAGAAATTTCGCCGCAGAGACGTCAGTTCTTTGCGCGGGAGAGGAGAGCCGTGACGTCGCGCTGCACCTCTTCGAGCACGGAACATGCGGCCGCCTCGCTCTCCGCCTTCACCGAATAGTAGATCTTGAGTTTGGGTTCGGTGCCCGAGGGACGCACGCAGATGAAACTTCCGCCCTCGAGCTCGTAGTACACGCAGTTGCACTTCGGGATCCCGAGCGGCTCCTCTTTTCCGTCCGCGGTCTTTCTCACGGAGGCGGAATAGTCGCGCACCGCCGCCACGCGGAAGGGCCCGAATGAGGACACGGGGAGCGTTTTCAGCCCGTCGACGACGGTATTCATCTCCTTCATCGCATTCAGTCCCGCATATTGGATGGAGACGTTCTTATCGAGCACGAAGCCGTATTTTTCATAGATCTCCATGAGCCGTTTGTAGACCGTCTTGCCGATGTAGGCGTAGTAGCAGACCATCTCGGCGCACAGCATGGAGGCGACGACGGCGTCCTTATCGCGGGCATGGGTGCCCCGCAGATAGCCGCAGCTCTCCTCAAAGCCAAAGACGAAGGTATGCGAAGCGTCCTTCTCCCACAGCTTGATCTTCTCGCCGATGAACTTGAATCCGACGGGCGTCTCGAAGAGGGCGACGCCGAAACTGTCGCAGATGAGCTTCGCCATGCCCGTCGTGACGAAGGATTTGACGACGGCGGCGTTTGCGGGAAGCGCGTTCTCCTCTTTGAGGCGGGTCAAAATGTAGTCGAGGAGCAGGATGCCCACCTGGTTGCCCGAGAGCGCGATAAATTCCCCCTTGCCGTCCTTCACGGCGACGCCGAGGCGGTCGGAGTCGGGATCGGTGCCGAACACCACGTCCGCGTCGATCTCGTTCGCCTTCGCGATGCCCATCGCAAGGGTCTCCTTGAACTCCGGGTTGGGCACGGCGACCGTGGAGAACGCGGGGTCCTCCGCCGTCTGCTCCTCCACCACCGTGACGTTGATGCCGAGCTTTTTGAGAATGGTCGTGACGGGAATGTACCCCGAGCCGTGGACGGGGGTGTAGACGAGCTTCAGATCTTTGCCGCACGCCTTCACCGCCTCTTTCGAGAGGGTGAGCTTGGAAAGTTCGGCGATGTAGTCCTCGTCCACCTGTTCGGGCACGGGCACGACGAGCGGGCTGTCTTTCACGCCCTTCACGGTGAGATAGTCCGTCTTTTCGATGAAGCCCACGACGACGGCGGTCGCCTCGGGGGACATCTGCGCCCCGTCCTCGCCGTACACTTTATAGCCGTTGTACTCCTTCGGGTTGTGGCTCGCCGTGATCATGACGCCCGCGACCGTACCGAGGCGGCGCACCGCATACGAGAGCATGGGCACGGGGTGGACGCGGGTGAAGAGATACGCCTTGACCCCGTTCGCCGCAAGCACTTCGGCGGCAGCCTCCGCAAAGAGGCGGGAATTCTTGCGGGTGTCGTACGAAATGACGACCCCTTTCTCCTTCGCCCCCGCGGGGAGGGTCGCGATATAGCCCGCGAGCCCCTGCGTGGCGCGGCGGACGGTATAGACGTTCATCATGTTGACGCCGATCCCGATGAGCCCGCGCATGCCCGCCGTCCCGAATTCGAGTTGCCCGCCGAAGCGGTATTCCTTTTCCTTTTCGTCCGAAGCGATCGCGGCGAGTTCCGCCTTGTCCGCGGGAGAAAGCGCCTCGCTCGCGAGCCAGCTCTCGTAAAGTTTCTGATAGTCCATGATCTCCTCCATAAGGCGCACCCCCGAGCCGTTTTCCTCGGGGGCGTCCGTTTAATTTTCGTCGTTTGTCTCTTCCGAGGAAGAAGCGTCCGACGCCTCTTCTTCGGACATGGTATCGGCATTTGCCGTCTCGGGAACGTTTTCGGACGTCCCTTCAGGCGTCCCCTCTTCGCCCTGCCAGATTTTTCCGTCGGCGAGGTAGAATTTCTTTCCGTACGTCTCGAAGTAATTCACGAACTGCATGACGATGAAGAACACGAAGCTGAGCGGGACGGTGATGAGGAGCCCGCTCCCCGCCGTCGCGATCCCGAACAGCACGTTCACCGCGACGACGATATAGCACGCGACCGCGAAGCCGCCGAACCTGCGCATGAAGTTCTTCCCCATGTCTTTGAAAGAGTCTCTGAGGGCGGTGCGCAGCGTCTTTCCGTCCACGATCATCGCGGGCATCCACGAGTAGATGAGCGTGAGTTTGAGGGCCTGCAAGCAGATGACTGCCGCCATCGTGAGAGAGAGGGCGACGAGCACCGAGAGCACCCCCCAATTGGGCAGAAGGGACGGGATAAAGAAGAACAGGAACCAGCAGGCGAGCAGGGAGAGCAGGTCGTAGACAAAGGAGACGGGAACATACAACACGTAGTAGCGCGCCGCGCGCCCGATATTGCGGAAGTAGGCGTTGGCGAATCTCGTCTTGGCGCGGGTGCTCATGCGGTCGTTGATGAGCGAGCCGAGGGCGAACTGCGCGATGCCGTTGGTGAAGCGTTGGAGAATATACATGGCGGCGACGCCGATCACGCTCCCGATGATGGTCCCGATATTCGCGATGAGAAGGGAGGCGAAGTCGAGGGTGGCGGCATGGAATTTCGTCTGAAATTCCTGCAAGAGCGCGGTGTCGCCCGAATTCAAAGAGGTGACAAGGGTATGGAAAAATTCGGGAATGAGGCCGCGCAGCGCGCTTAGCTGGGCACTGCTCAAAATGAAGGAGAGCCCGTAGCGCAGAATGAGATAGGTGAGGCTGTAAAAGACGACCGAGACGACGATCCGGTACAAAAAGAGCTTGAACATGTTGCCGAATTGGTCTACCGTGAGGCTCACCGAATGCTTGAATATCATATCAGTACTCCTTGTAGCGTTTGAGGATATCTTCACGGTCGAGCTTGTCGGTGCGGAAGTAAGCCGTCTCCATGCGGAGGCAGAAGCTCAAAAACAGGAATGCAAACACGACGACGCCCGCGATCCTGAATACGATCTCGGTCAAAAACACCGTCCCCCCCAGCACGACGAACGCGCCCGCAAGGGAGATGAGGAAGCTGAGCACGAGCTCCCAGCGGATGCCGAGCATCAGGCGGTAGGAGTAGAGAAAAGAATCGTAAAAACCGAATCCCGTCATCTGGCGGCAGGGCATCCACAGATAGAATACCGTGGCGACGTAGATGAGAACGTAAGTAAAGAGCAGGAACGCCGCGATCCCGAGGAGATAGACGAGAACAAGGGAGGAAATGTTGGAAATGAGGAAGAGCACGGCGGAAAAGACGAGCGCCCAGAGCTCATAGAAGAGCGTGTAGACGAGGGTAATGACGGTAGCCGAGAGCAGGTTGCCGAAAAATCCGCCCACGATGCCCGAGAGGGTGCGCTTTCCGATGCGCATGTGCTTTTCCGCAAAAGCGAGCATGAGGGCGGAAAACACCACGACGCAGACGAAGGCGAGCACGCTGTACACGCCGCCCAACCACGAGCCGACGCCGAGAATGCTCCACGCGCGGAAAAATTCCCAGAACGAGAGACGGGGCGAGCCCGTAAAGAACCCTTGCAGAAGGGAGAGGATCGCCGAATAGTCGAGGGACAGCGCAAGAAAAACAGCGGGCACGACTGCGAACGGCAGAACGAACCAGATGTTCTTTACGATGTATTTCCAGCTATCGAATAAATTCTTCATCGGAACTCCTCGGCGATGCCAAAGCGCGGCGGGTGCGGCCGTGCGCCACTTCTACGGGTATATTATATAACAAAACGCGCGCCGTGTAAAGTATTTTTTTGTTTTTTATTTTGCGCGCCGACGCCCCTCTCCCCCAAAAGTCCCCGAAAAGCGCGAGCTCTCCGCGGAACTTTCCGAGGGGGCGGGCTCAGTCGATAAAATTCGTGGAAATGCGCGGTTCGGCGGCGGGAAAAGTTATCCCATGTTCCTTTCCCGCCTCGACGCACTTGAGAAGCCACGCCATATTGCGGGCGAGCGTGCGCATCGTCTGCAGCCCCTCTCCGTCCTCCTCCACCTCGGAGGGCGTGTTCACGCGCCCGTGCACCATGTTCCAATACTGCGAGGAAACGACGGGCATCGAGCTGATCGTAAAGTATTTATTGAGGCGGTCGAAGGACGCGGTCGCCCCTCCGCGGCGGCAACTGACGACGGACGCCCCTACCATGCCCGCGAAGGAGCTGCTTCCCACCGAATAAAAGAAGCGGTCGAGGAAGGCGGTGAGCTGACCGCTCGGGCCGCCGTAATAGACGGGAGAGCCCACGACGATGCCCGCAAATTCCCCCCTTCTTGCGGCGAGCGCGTTGACGCCGTCGCCGTCGAAAACGCACTTCTTGTGCGTTTTGCAATACCCGCAGGCGATACAGCCCGCGACCGGCTTCTTCCCGATCTGGAAGATCTCCGACTCCACGCCCTCTTCCGCGAGGACGTCTGCGATCTCTTTGAGCGCGCGGTAGGTGCAGCCGTGTTCGTTGGGGCTGCCGTTGATGAGCAAAACTTTCATGTCCGTTTCTCCTTTTTTGATGATATGGGGTGAGGAAAGCTCCCCGATGCGGGGCATCGGGGAGCTTGGTCTTTCGCATGATCGCTCAGGCGGGAGCCCTTGCTATGCGGTCGGGTGCGGATCACTCTTCGTCGGAGCCTTCGTCGCTACCCATGAGTTTGAGATCTTCTTCCGATACTTCGGGAAGGGCGGGAGAATTCTCGATCACGTCGTATGCGTCCATATTCCAGAACGTCGGCGCGTCGACTTCCTTCACCTTGATCTCGCCGTCGCGGATGAGCTGTTCGGTCGACTTGTAAGGACGGGTGTAATCGTCGGTCGGGATCTCCGCCTGTTCGATGCCGAGCTGCGCCATGACGAGGTCGATGAGCATCTTCGCGTACTTGAGGGAACGCGCGCTGCGGACCTTGAGCTTGGTGGGCACGTCGGCGTACTTCGCGACGTCGGCAACGCTCTTGGCGTGGTACTTCGGATCGATCTCGTTGGGATCGAGCGCGAGATACAGGAAGAGCGACTTGCCCCTGAACTGCAACTTCGCGATCGCATCTCTTCCCTTGTTGAAGGAATCGTAGCTCCAGCTGACGCGCGAGCGCACGAACTTGTAGGAGAGGAGATAATTCTTGAGTTCGCTGTAATAGGTGCGGGTCGGTTCCTCGGCCTGGCTGAGGCGGGCGGAGAAGCTCCTGTCGTAGACGGTCATCTTCTCACCCGTTTCCGCTACGGCGACGGGGATCGCAGGCGCGGGCTCTTCTGCGGGCTCTTCAGCGGGTTCTTCCGCCACAGGCTCTTCTGCCGCGGGCTCTTCTTCCGCAACCTCTTCGGCGGGCTCTTCCGCAGGGACTTCGGCCTCTTCCGCAACGACCTCTTCGGTTTCGGCGGGCTCTTCCGCAGGTTCCTCGGTCTCTTCGGCCGCGACCTCTTCTGCGGGTTCTTCGGTCTCTTCGGTGAGTTCCTTCGCCTCTTCTTCGGCGGGCTCTTCAACGACTTCTTCCGCAACGGGTTCTTCCGCTTCGGGCTTCTTCTTCGTCTTGGCGTTGAATACGATGAGCACGATCAGCGCGATGAGGAGCAGGAGCGCGATGAGGCAGAGGAGAATGATGAGCCACATCTGGCTTGCGGGCGCGGGCTCGAAGCCGACGACCATGTACAGAGAGAATCCGTCAACTTCGGCTTGCATGTAGTTGCCTTCGCGCTTGCTGCCGTCGACGACCTGGATATTGTTATTGTCGTCGATGTGCACGATCGCAAGGTGTTCGTCGGGATAGCTGCGGAGATTCTCGGGAATGAGCAGGCTGAGGAGGAACTTGCCGTTCACTTTCTGTTCGGCGTCCTCTCCGTCCTCAAAGTGGATATCGTAGACGGTTCCGTAGGTGACGGTCGCCTTGCTGCCGAGCAGTTCGTCGATCGCCTTCTGGACGCCGCTCTTCTGGTCCTTCGTGAGATCTTGCGGCTTTGCGGTCGCCTTATAGTCCGCGGGGACCTTGTTCTCGAGGTCTTTGACTTTGACGTTGCCTTCCTCGAGCGTCCACTCTCTGCCCTCGACGGGCGGGGTAACGCCCTTCTCGGTGATCTCGAAGGAAACCTCACTCTTAACATTAAGGACGAGCTCGTAGTTATCGGGGTCTTTCAGAGAGATGGTGACAGGCTCGGTGTACTTGCCGACATCCTTCTTTGTAATGCTTTTGGGCGTCCATTCGAGCATATCGTTGTTGTCGGATGTGACGACGACCTTAAATTCGATTTCGGCACCCGTGCTCTCCACGGTCGGCTTGTCGACGGTGACGTTCGTCACGGTGATCTTCGCCTTGTTGACCGTGATCTCAAGATCACTGAGCGAGTTGGTGGCTGTGTAGCCGTCTTTAGCGACGAGCGTGACGGTGTAGGTACCCGCATTCTTGATCTCGCTGACGGTGTCGCCGCCCTTCGTGATCACGATCCAGCCGCTTACTCTCGTCTTGGCGGCTTCTTCCCACATCGCGGGGAAGGAGAGCGTGACGGAGATCGCGTTGCCGTCGTAGGTGAAGGGTTTGAGCTCATCAACGCCCTTGCCGTTCACGAGCCATGCAACGCCTGTAAGGTCGATGGACGCGATAGGAGTAATCTCGCATTGGGTTTCGTAGAAAGGATCCTCGGTCCGACCATCGGGGTACTTGTAGTTGACGGGGTCTTTCAGAGCGAGGGTCGCGGTGATCTTGTAGGTACCGACTTCCTTGAGCTCTTTGACAGGCGCGTTCGTCGTATTGTTCTTGAACGTGTAGGTGACCGTGTAATCGGTGAGTGCTTCGAGCGCGGAGGCCTTCACGTCGCCTGCATGGTCATTGCCGTCGTAGGGGATTTCGAAGGAACCCCAACCCTCGAGAGGAGGCGTGGGAACAGCTTGCGCTTCCGCCTTTTCGATCGACCACGGGAGGGTCACGGTGATGACTTTGCCCTCGGTCTTGCACTCATAATCTTTGCCATTGGCGTCGACGACGAGCGTATAGTTGTCGTTTACAAGCGTGAACGTGACAGTGAAGGTATAGTTGTCAACTTTCGTGCCGCTGCCCGTTTCGGAAGCGAACGTGAACACGTCATTGTTCAACTCCGCGTAGGTGGCGGTATTCGTGTTGCCGTCGGGCGAATAGACCTTGCTCGCTTCATATTTGATCGCGCTGAGGTCGATCGTATACTCTGCGGCGTTGATCTTCCATGTGAGCTCCGTCTCGCCTGCGAGCACATAGTTGTCGGTGTCGTTGAGGGTGACCGTAACGGTGTATGTGCCGACGGCCGTGGCGCTCAGATTCGTGAACTCAAGCACGTCTTGATCGGGAAGATCGACGGGATTGTATTTCACCTCGACCTTGATCTCACTGCCCCTGTAGGTGAAAGGCTTGGTCACTGCATCGCCGTTTTCGTCGACGAGACCCTCGACGGTGATCGTGAGTTTCGCGATCTCCCATGTGAATTCGCTGGGAGTCCCTTCTGCGAACTGATAGTTGTTTTTGAAGGCTTCGGCGATCTTGGGCTCGATCGTGTATTTGCCCGCGGCCGTCTTCGTCATTTCGGTGCCTTCGACGACGCCCGCTTCGGGAAGCTTCCCGATTTCTACAAACACGGTGTGATCGTTGCCGTCGTAGGTGATCGCTTCGGTGTAAGCGATGGCGCCCTCTGTCGTTTGCTCTTTCAGCCCGCCGACCGTGATAATGTAGGGGGTGATCTTAACGATGACTTCGGCTTCTTTGGAAAGGCCCGTTGCCTCATCGGTGACGACGACGGTGTAGACGCCGCTTTCCGCGACTTTGGAGACCTCGAAGGTATCCGTCGTGGTGAATGCAACTTCCGTCGCGTCGCCTTTATACCAATTATATGTATATGTCGCGTACGCGACGCCGTTCGCTTTGACGCTGACGTCGTGGGTCGTGTTGGGAGCATACACTTCGTTCACGTCGTCCGAGACGATGAGCTCGAAATCGGTGATGGGGTTGAGAACGGTGTTCGCCGCGGGCATCGCTTCCACCTCGACAGCCTTGCCGTCCACAACTTCGCTGTACCAGCCGAGGACGTCGTGCCCTTCGATTTCGGGACGCTGCGAGAGGGTCGCGATCGTCTCCGCGGAGAGCCCTGCGGGAAGGAAGCCCGTGCGCACGGTCTCGTCGTTCACATTGTAATCCACCTGATAGAGGTCGGGAATGTTGGCTTCGAGATAGAGGTCGAGGTTGTATTCGGTGCGCTCGAACGCCGAGGACAGGCTGCCGACAAGCTCGGCAAACGGGGTGAGCCCGTGGTTGTTGAGCACCGATTCCGCCTTGTTGAAGATCTTGCGGAGATCGACCGTGAAGTCGCCCGCATAGACGAACTTCTCGCCGTCGTAAAGGTTGGCGATCGTTCCGTCCTTGATGCGCTCGGGGAGCATATCGTAGAGACGGTCGACATAGTGAAGGAATTTCTCGTAGTAGCGCGAGACAAGGCCCGAGCCCTCGAGTTTGCCGACCCATTCATAGATGAAGTCGTTGAGGTCGTTGTTCGCGGAAGGATCTTCGACGAGTTCTCTGAAATATTCCTTGTCGAACTTCTGCCAATCCATGCCCTTGACGGCATCGAGGAATTTCTCCGCATACTGACGGCCGGATTCGGTAAAGCTGCCGAAGCCGGGAACGTTCTTCGCGAGCCAATCTTCGAACTCGAACACGGACATGTTCTGCAATCTGTCGAGCTTGGGCGCGACGAAATCGTAGAGCTTGTCGACGATGCGGAAGATCTGCTCCTGATCGAACGTCCTGTCGGTGAATTTCGCAAGGTACGGGCCGAGGTACTCGTTGAGAATGTCGGCGTCGAGCATGTTTGCGAACCACTTCTGATAGTCGGGCGTTTGCAGGAACTTGACGATATCGCTGATCGAATAGCTCTCCGCCTTGTCGAGGATCTCACCGGGCGTCTTGCTGAACACGGAGAACACCATGTTCTTCTGCGAATCGGTGAAGCGGGGCGATTCGAGCATCTTCGAGAACGCTTTCGTGACGAGATGGGGCGCGTTCACCGTGACGGAGACGTGGTCGCCGTCAACCGAGAGGTCGAGAACGTCCGCAATGTACGCGGCGGCAGCCTTGATCGCATGGCCCTCGCCGTAGAAACCGAACGTGAGGTCGAAATCGACTTCGCCGAACTTGGTGTCAATCAAAACTCTCGTCTCGATGAGTTTGGAAAGGTCGTCGGCCTCCGCGATCTGGGAGGGACGGGGAATGAGAGAGAGAAGGTGACGGAGACCGCCGGAGCTGACGCCTTCCTTCTGGGAGTACACGGCTTCGCCGTCGAGGGACAAGCCGGTGATCGAAGCGATGAGATCTTGTACCGTGACCGTGGAGCTACCGCCGTTCTCATAGACGTCGGTGACGACTTCTTCGACCTTGCTATTGGCCTGCTCGATCTTTTCGTCGTACTTATTCTCTTCGCGGATTTGGTCTTTGCTCTCTTGCTTCGCCTTCTCTTGTGCCTCTTCTTTGGAGACGCCGCTCTTCACGAGTTCTTCGACTCTCTCGTTGTACTGCTGCGCAAACGCAGAATCTTTTTCGAGATTTTCGTTGAACTCGTTTTCGACGATATTGTCGACCGCTTCCTTCACAGCCTGTTCGATCGCCGTGGTGATATCCCCGTAGATTTGTTCCTCTTCTTCGGGGGTGGGCTGCTTCTCGTCCAAGTAGGAAGAGACGGCCATGTTGATCATGGCGTCGTACTCGCCGCTCACGAACGAATCGAGGTTCTCGGGATCGCTGAGGAAGTCGACGACATAATCTTTGTACTTGCCCAAATGATTCCAATCGACCTTACTGGGATCGAATCCTCCCGCTCCGGGGCCGAATTCTTCGGAAAGCGGCGACGCGATGGGCGCAAAGGCGCGCGCCTTTGCGGTCCCGCCCGAACTGCCGTTTTCGAATACGCCGAAGATGTCCTCATAGGCGATCTCTTTCACGGCGGCGGTGAGTGCGTCGGTAAGAACGGTGACGTCTCCCCTGTTCGCGTCGAGATAGTCGCGGTATCCGCTACTGAGCAGGACGGTCAGTTCATCTTTGGAGTAGGTGATCTTGAAGAAGTTGCCCTCTTCTTGCGTGACCGACCCGGACGCTTCTTCCGCGTGCACCGTCTTCATGCCGACGGCGGAGACGCCGAACAGCATCAGAACGACGGAAAGAAGCACGAGGAGCGTGAGCGTCAGCTTTCTGCCAATCTGTTTCATACGAAATTTCTCCCTACAAAATTTTTCTCTCTATCAAAACGGCGGTGCGGCTCTCGCTTTGCCGCCGAGTTTTCCCTTCGTTCCCTGCGCCCTTTTTCGGGCCGAGCGGAAACTTTTCTATTTTATCACACGGACATTATATTACATGTTTAATTGCTTGTCAAGCGGGTTTTTCAAGAAAAACTCGCCATATCGGGTTTTTTTTACAAATTTCACGGGAAATCGGGGGGATAGTTTAGCCTTCTTGACGGTTTTTCGCATTTTCGCCCTCATCCGCGGGGCTGTCGGGGCCGATCGCGGCGCCCGTATCTTCGGGCGCAGAGTCCGTCGGCGCAGCTATGGGTGGCGTGTTTTCGTCATGGGGCTCCTCTTCGGGCTCCCCTTCGGGGGCGGGCTCGGGCTGTGCGGGCTCGGCGTACTCCGCCTCGGGGACGGCCTGCGCCTCATACGCCTCGGGTGCGGGCGCGGGACCTTCGCCATGACCGCCGACTGCGGGGTAGAGCGCGCCGTAGAGCGCGTCCGTCTCCTCTCTCTCCGCTTGGAGCCTGCGGACGATCTCCTCGTCGAGCGGCTCTTCTGCAAGCGCGCGCATGAGTTCCTCTTCCGAAGCCTCTTCCGAAACCTCTTCCGAAGCCTCTTCCGAAGTCTCGTCCCCCTCTTCGGAGGTCTCCCCGGCGGTCTCTTCGGGCTCTTTCGAAGGCTCTTCTTCAGACATGGTACCCCCCTCTTGCGTAGATTCGACCTCCTGCAAGGCTTTTTGGGCGGCGAGAGCGGCGCGCTTTTTCCTCTTTCTGAGCACGAGGAATACGACGAGAAGCACGATGAGGACAACGAGCACGGCGAGCACGATGGGCGCGCCGATGCGCACGGCGCGGATGATGCGGTTGAGGTTCGTCTCGGGAATGTTCTCAACGGGGAGCTCCGTCTGCTCGAACACGGCGTTGAATTCGGCGTCCCCCGTCACGGTGCCGAGCTCGGCGTCCCAGCCCACAAAGCGGTAGCTGTACTTTTCGTCCGCGGCCTTGAAGGGGGTGGGCGGGGGCTCGATCGTATCGCCGTAGCTGTAAGTGCGGGTGGAGATCACCTTGCCCTCCGATTTGAACTGCACGGTGTATTTATCATATTCGCACAGCGCGACCACCGTCACCGCGCTGCGGGGCATGACGAACGTGAAGTCGTCGTTGAGTTCGACCGCAGTGCCGTCCGCCGCGCGCACATACACCGATTCGAGGTGCATGCCCTCGGGGAGCTCCCCGACCGTGACGGAGACGGTCTCCCCCCTTGCCGCGAGCGTCGCGCTCACGGTGACGGTGACGTTTTCGGAGCCGACGACGCCGACATGGTATTGGGGCAAGAGCTCATAGGTGTAGCCCGGGCGCAGGCGGAAATTGATGCGCCCCGCCTCGTCAATGGTGAAGTACACCCCCGTTTTTTCCGCCGCCCGCGCAAGCGGAAGTTCATACAGATACACGTTGTCGCGGTCGAAATCCCCCGCCGCGGCGAGATCGGCATAGCAGCCCTCGGGGAAGATCTCCCCCTCTTCGCCGTAGAGGTGGACGGAATAGCGGAAGGTCGAGGCGCCCGTCATGACCGCGTAGACGGAGAGCTCCGAGATCCCGCTCTCCGCGGCGAGGAAGGCGGCTTCGGGGGAGAAGGAGAACACGCCGCCCGCAAATCGGACCGCGATCCCCGCGCTCTTTTCCCCTGCGAGGGCGAAGATGCCCGAGACATGGAAGTCGCGCGCGGACGTGTTGCTGCAATCGGCGGTGTACACGCCGTCCGCAAAGCTGACCGTGCTCCCGACCCCGTTCCCGCTCACGAGAAATTCTTCGTTGAAGCGCGCGGTGTACGTCTTGTCGCCGTCTGCGGGGACGACGGGCGTATCCCACCCCGCAAAGACATAGCGGCGGACGGAATCGGCCTCCCGCGCGGGAATGCCGTCGTACGAGGGAAGGTCGCCCCGCCAAACGGAGCACTGCGTCCCCACGCCGTTGACGTACCAGCTGATCACGCACCCCGCCTCGAATTGCGCCTCATAGCGCGCGCCTCTCTCGGTCATGGGTGCCACGTTTTTGTTCCAACCGATGAAGCGGTACTGCCGTACGGTGCCGTCCTCCTTGACGAGGGGCGCGAATTTTTTCTCATCGTACACGGGGACCGTGCCGTACGCACAATCCGCCTTGAACGTCTTGCCCGCGACGACCCACGTCACTTCATAGAGGTTGGGCGTCTCGGCGTAGTGGGGAATGAGGTGCAGTTCGCCGCTTCCCGCGGGGGCTTGCAGGCGGTTGAGATCGACGAGCACGTCGGGGTCGTCCACCGAAGCCCACCCGTCAAAGACGCAGGTGTATCCCACACGGGTGCGCGTGGGCACGATGGAGGCGGGATACTCGACATAGGAGCCGATCTCGGCGCCCTCGACGAGGTAGACATGGTCCTCCCCCGCCCGCTTGTGGAAATAAATGTCCACCAGCTGCGCGTTGCGGAAATACTTGTCCGAAGTGGCTTGCACGGTGAGCGTGAAAGGCTCTTCGGGAATTTCGCGAAGAGTGAGCTCCGTTCCGAGAGCCGCAACGAGCGCGCTCTCCTCCGCCGTGGGTTCATACGCTTTCGGTTCGTCGCCCGCAGGGGGCACGGCCTTCGGCTCGGCGGGTTCCTCCACCGCGGCGGGCTGTTTCTCCGGGGGAGAAACAGGCTCGGGCGGAACGGGCTGGGTGGGACGGACGGGATAGGTCGGCTCGTCGACGTGTTCGGGCTCCGTCGGAAGATCGGGGATCCCCGCATAGCCGTTGGGAAGGGGCGCGGCGGAGTCTCTGTCCTCAAACGTTCCGTCTGTGCCGAGAATCGCCGCGGGCGTGCGCTTGGTCGAGCCGCCGATCTTATAGTTCGCGTCGAAGTAGCCCTCGCTCTTCTTGTATTTTTGGACGGGGCCGCTGTCGTCGAGGGCATTGCAGAGATAGTAGAGCTGGGCGAGCATGATCTCGAACTGCTCGGTGCGGTCATAGTCGCGGATCTTGCCCCTTACGACCTGAAAACCGTGGTAGAAGTAGTCGAGACAGCGGAACAGATCGGCAAAATTCTGCCTGAGCGCGTCGTATGCGCCGATGTAGTAGACGTAGCGCGCCTCGTCCGTCTTGCATAGCTGGAGCTGGTTGAGAAGGCGGCGCAGGTTGATGGTCGAGCTCATGGCGAGGTCGACGACTTTCGCCTCCGCGCCCGCCAAAATGAGCGCTTCGCGGTTGGCGAGGACCTGCGTGACCGAATTGCCGAGAATGGCACTGCTGAGCGTGCGCTTTAAGGAAGTCGCGGGTTTGGAGATATAGGCGAGCAGCTTGAGCTGGTAGAGGACGGTCTGCGCCTCCTTCGAGGAAGTCTGCGCCTCGAAGTCCTTCATTCTCTGTTCGTATTCTTTCACCGCGGCGAGGTATTCCTCGTAGCGTTGCAGATCTTTGAGGTACTGCGCGTAGGTCTCTTCGTAGTTGTCGTAAGCCGCCTTGTCGCTTTCATACCGTTCATTCGCCTTTTGGTACGCCTCATACTCGGCGTTCTTCCTCGTCCATGCGGCCAATTTGGCCAAATACTCATCGTACGTTTTCCTCTGTTCGCGGTACGTCTCCATCGCGGCGAGGTAGTTTTGGTACGCCTCTTCCGCCGAGCGGTAAGCCGCAAGCGCGCTCTCATAGCGGGCGCGCTCCTCCCCGAGCTTTTCCGAGGCTTCGACGGCCGCGCCGTAGGCGAGATTGATGAAGGAGGCGATGTCGTCCGCGGACACGGTAAAACTCGTCCCGTACGTCACGCGGGCGAGGTCGCCGTCCTCTTCGCCGACCTCCTGCGTCCAAGTATATGTGCCCTCTCCCTCGGACATGGGTGTGCCGTTTACGGTCAACGGCGTCCAAACGACGGGATTGCGGTTGATCGCGACATAGGAGAAGGGCTCGGCGGTCACCGTGAGGGTGTTCCCTTCGAAGAAGGTGTGCACGGCGGAGGAGGGAACGGCGGGGCTGTATGTCAGGAGAAAATCGTCGTGCGAGGAGAGATAGTTTTTCTCCGCTTCGCCGACGTCCTCCCCCAAATAGGCGGAGAGGATATCGGAAGCGGTCAAAGCCGTCCGTCCGACGTCGCCCTCGCGGGCATATTGGTAAGACGCGTCCGTTGCGGCCGCCGCCTGCATGGGCAGCCCCGCGGAAAACAGCGCGCAGAGCGTGAGCGAAGCGGCGAACATGGCGAATTTTTTCATACGCGATCACCTCGGATTTTTCGTTTCCCCTATTATATCACATCTTATTTATGAAATCAAGTATATTTTATCCCATTCAAATCGTGAGAAAAATGGCAAAAAAAGCAGAGTGTGTCTGGAAAACCACACTCCGCTTATCACAGACGCTATCAGGCGGCGCAGAAGGTCACCGCTTTCTTCTGCGCAGGGCGACGATCGCCGCGTACGCCCCGAGAAGCAGAAGGCACGTCCCCGCGACGATGAGATACATCGCCCAGAGCGGGATCTGCGTGCCGAACGCATAGAGATTGCCGTCGAAGGAGTCCATGAGCGCCTTGCCCGCCTCCGCGCTCATGCCGCTCTCGGTGAGCGCGGCGATATAATCGCCCATGAAGTGCGTCCGCAGAATGCCCACGCTGTACGTCCCCGGGAGAAAGCCGAGCGCATTCCTCACGGGCTCCGCGAACTGCGAAAGCGGCATGTACGCCCCGCTGATGAAGCCGTACAGAGAGGAAACGAGGGTGGAGACCGCGGACATGCCCCCCTGCGATGAGATGAAGCTCTCGAGAACGCCCGCGATCAGAGAGCCGAAGAGGACGTTGAGAAAGACGTCGCCGAGAATGAGAAACACGCTCTTTACGGTGAGGTACCAGCCCACGGCGGCGAGATAGACGAAGCCGAGCGCGAGAACGACGAGCATCACGGCCAGCGTGACGGCATAGTTCGCGGCGAAGTAGCTCAAAGAGAGCGTGACCCTGCCGACGGGCGACACCGTGAGGTCGCGGACCGTCCCCTCCGCCCTGTCGCTCACCATCACCGCGTTGGAACAGACGGCGACGGTCACCGAGCAGACGGCGAGAATGGAGGAGAGCAGCCACGCGCCCGCGAGCCCCTCCACGGGTCTCTGCGAGGCGGGCCGGAAGGAGAACAGCGCGAAGATCCCCTCGAAGGAATCGAGATAGACGGCGCGCAAAAACGTTGCGAAGAGAACGAGCAGGATGAGCGGCGTGAGAAGGGACACGAAGAAGAGGATCTTGTCTTTGAAATAGCACTTCATGTTGCGGCGCACGAGCGCAAAGAACTTTTTGGCTTCCGTCATGTCACACCTCCTGCAACCGCTTCCCCGTCACGTTGAGAAAGACGGCGTCCATATTGCCCTTTACGACCTCGTAGTCGGAAAAGAGGGCGGGCGCTCTGAGAATGAGCTCGGTCGCGGCGGCGGTATCTTTGACCTCGATACGGTACGCCTCCCCCGCCTTCTCATAGGGCAATCCGAGCGTTTTGACATCCTCTTCGCGGACATGGTATAGGGTAATGAAGTCACCCGTGTACCGATTTTTGAGTTCGAGAGGCGTCCCCTCCGCCGCTTTTTTGCCGCTGTCGAGAATGACGACATAGTCCGCGGCGGCCGCTTCCTCCATGTAGTGGGTCGTGAGGAACACGGTGAGCCCCTCTCTTTTGCGGAGATCTTCGACGGCATTCCAGACCATCGCGCGCGTCTGCGGGTCGAGCCCCGTCGTCGGTTCGTCGAGAATGAGCAGTTTCGGCCTGTGGAAGAGGGCGCGCGCGAGGTCTACCCGCCGCCTCTGTCCGCCCGAGAGCTTTATGAGCGGTCTGCGGAGGAAGTCTTTGAGCGCGAACATTTCCGTGATCTCCGCGAGCCGCTCTCTGAACTGCGCCCCGAAAATGCCGTAGAGCGCGGCGCGGCTTTTGAGATTGTCGTATGCGGAAAGCCGTTTATCGAGCGCGGAATTCTGGAACACGATGCCGATCTGCCCCTGCACCCGTTCGGGGCGGCGCGACATGTCCTCCCCGCAGACGTACACCTCGCCGCCGTCCTGTTTCAACGTCCCGTTGATGATATTGATCGTGGTGCTCTTGCCCGCGCCGTTCACGCCGAGGAAGGCGAAGAACTCCCCCTCGCGCACTTTGAAGGAGAGGTCGTCGACCGCTTTGACTTCACCGTAACTTTTTTTCAAGTGTTCGATCTCGATGATCATGTCCGTTTCTCCCAAAATTTTTCCCTGTCGGGGAAGTAGTGCCCGTACAGGGCGTAGAACTCCCGTTTGAAGGAATCGAGCACCTCTTCCTCGGACATGGGGTAGCCGATATTCGCGAGCATGCCGAGCCCGTAGGAGTAGACCGCCATATCGCCGTGAAAGAGCTTCGCCGTTTTCAGGTCGGTGTGGTAGGCCTCCGCGATGGTCGAGGCGATGTCCTCCAAGAAGGGGTCGATGGCGGAAAATTCTGAAAAGAACAGGAAGCGGAAGAGGGAGACCTCCTCCCGCGCGAAGCGGACGAACCCCATGCCGTACGCGAGGTAGGGCGGGTAGGTCTGCTCGGCGAGGTAGCCCTCGATGCGGGTACGGTACTGCCCGACCGCCTCCTCATAGAGCGCGCGCTCGAGCTCGGCGATCCCTCCCGCAAAACAGGAATAGACGGGCTGCGTCGAGCAGCCGAGCTCACCCGCGACCGCACGCACGCTCAAATGCTCTCTCCCCTCCGCCCGCACGACTTCCGCCGCCGCCCGCAGGATCGCCTCCCGCGAGATCGTCTTTGTCCTCGGCATTTGTGACCTCCATAAAATAATATTTGTTATATAACAACTGTTATTTTATCATGCGCCAAACCCTTTGTCAAGCGTTTCGGACAAAATTTTTCAAAGATTTTCCCGCAAGAACAAAAAAGAGCGCAAAAAGAATCCGCACCGTGCGGTGCGGATCTTTTACGAATGAACGGTTATCTGTCCTCGGCGGCTGCGGTCTCCTCGATCACCTCGCGGTATCCCGAAACGGGCGCGATGCCGGCGTTCTTGTAGTCCTTCATGCCCGTTCCCGCGGGAATGAGCTTGCCGATGATCACGTTCTCTTTGAGGCCGATGAGCGGATCGCGCTTGGTGCAGATCGCGGCCTCCGTGAGCACTCTCGAGGTCTCCTGGAAGGAAGCGGCCGAGAGGAAGGAATCGGTCGCGAGCGCGGCCTTCGTGATGCCGAGCAGCACGCGCTTCGCCGTCGCGGGCACACCGCCCGACATGATCGCCTTTTCGTTCTCTTCCTCGAAGGTGAACGCATCCACGAGCTGCCCGGGAAGGAGCGGCGTCGTCCCCGCGTTCTCGACGCGGACCTTTCTCAGCATCTGGCGGACGATGATCTCGACGTGCTTGTCGTTGATCTCCACGGCCTGCCCGCGGTACACCGTCTGCACCTGTTCGAGAATGTAGTCCTGAACGCCCTTGACGCCCTTGACCCTGATGATGTCCTGCGGGTTAATGGAGCCCGCGTTGAGCTGGGTGCCCGGTTCCACCTTGTCGCCCGTCTTGACTTTGAGCTCTGCGTTGAAGGGAAGCTCGTAATCTTTGAGGCGTTCGCCCGTCTCCGCGTCGTTCACGATGACGTGCTTCAGATTGCCCGACTCGTCCACCTCCACGACGCCTGCAAATTCGCAGATCGTCGCAACGCCTTTCGGACGGCGCGCCTCGAAGAGTTCTTCGACGCGGGGGAGACCCTGCGTAATGTCGCTCGTAGCAGCGATGCCGCCCGTGTGGAAGGTACGCATGGTGAGCTGGGTGCCCGGTTCGCCGATGGACTGCGCCGCAATGACGCCGACCGCTTCGCCCACCTTGATGGGAAGGGTGGTCGCCATGTTCTTGCCGTAGCACTTCGCGCACACGCCGAAGCGGGTATTGCAGGTGAAGATGGAGCGGATGGGCACGCCCTTATCCGCATATTTCGCGACGGCCGCGATCTTCTTGGCGGTCGCCTCGGTGATCATTTCGTTGCAGGCCGTGAGCAGGTTCCCCTCGTCGTCGGTGATGTCCTCCGCGGCGAAGCGGCCCGTGAGACGGTCCTCGAGCTTCTCGATGACGGGCTCCTTGTCGCCCACTTTCTGCCCAACGATCGCCTTGATATAGGTCGGACGGGGACGGCGGCCCGCAGAGCAGTCCTCCTCGCGCACGATGACGTCCTGCGAGACGTCGACGAGACGGCGGGTGAGATAGCCCGAGTCCGCCGTTTTGAGGGCGGTGTCCGCGAGACCCTTTCTGCCGCCGTGCGACGAGATGAAGTATTCGAGAACGGAGAGCCCGTTGCGGAAGCACGACTTGATGGGGACTTCGATCTTCTTGCCCTGAGGGTTGACCATGAGCCCGCGCATGCCCGAAAGCTGTTTGATCTGGTCGATGGAACCGCGCGCGCCCGAATCCGCCATCATCCAGATGGGGTTGAATTTATCCTGCTCGCCCTGCCGCTTCAGAAGCTCTGCGACCTCGTTCGTCGCCTTGTCCCATACGTCGATGACCGCCTGATAGCGGCCCGCTTCCGTCATGAGACCGAAATTGTACATCTGCGAGATCTTTGCGACGTCCGCTTCCGCCTGCGCGAGAATCTCCGGTTTCTCCTCGGGGATCTTCATGTCGAAAACGGAAGTCGTGAGAGCCGCGATGGTCGAATACTTGTAGCCGCGCTCCTTGATCGCGTCGAGCACATAAGACGCCTTCGGAGCGTACCCCGTCTTGAAGCACGCCTCGACGATGCGCGAAAGGTGCTTCTTGCCGATGGCGCGGGAGCCCTTGACGCTCGAAATGAACTCGGTGGAGAGCTCGAGTTTGAGGTAGTCCTCGGGGTTCTCGCGGTGCACAAAGTCGAGATCCTGCGGGAGCCCGTCGTTGTAGATGATGCGCCCGACCGTCGTTTTCAGCACGCCTGTTACGGACATGGTACCGTCGGAATTGGCGTAGGCGACGACGCGGCCGCGGAGCCCGTTGTTCGGGACGACAGAGGGGAACTGCTTCTCGTAAGGGAGCGTGAGACCCTCGAACTTGCCCGCGGGCAGCTGCACGGTGCGGCGGACGTAGATCTCGTCCTGACAGTGGATGTCTTTGAGCTGGTAGCTCATGAGAGCCTCGTCGAAGGAGGAGAATACGGGCGGGACATACTCCTCGCCGTTCTCGTCGGGACGGGCGAACTCGTTATACTTCTTCCCCTCCTCCCTGCGGAGAATGGTGAGATAGTAGGCGCCGATGATCATGTCCTGCGTGGGGCTCATGACCGACTTGCCGTCCGCCAGCTTTAAGATATTGTTTGCGGAGAGCATCAAGAATCTCGCCTCCGCCTGCGCCTCTACGGAGAGAGGAAGGTGGACTGCCATCTGGTCGCCGTCGAAGTCCGCGTTGAAGGGACCGCAGACGAGCGGGGAGATCTTGATGGCGCGGCCCTCGATGAGGATGGGTTCGAACGCCTGAATGGAGAGGCGGTGCAGCGTGGGCGCGCGGTTCAGAAGAACGGGGTGTTCCTTGATGACCTCTTCCAGCACGTCCCAGACGAAGTCCTTGCCCTTTTCGACGGTGCGCTTTGCGCTGCGCACGTTGTGGCACTTGCCCGTCTCCACGAGCCGCTTCATCACGAAGGGCTTGAAGAGCTCGATCGCCATTTCTTTGGGCAGACCGCACTGGTAGATCTTGAGTTCGGGGCCGACGACGATGACCGAACGGCCCGAATAGTCGACGCGCTTGCCGAGGAGGTTCTGGCGGAACCTGCCCTGCTTGCCGCGCAGAAGCCCCGAGAGGGATTTGAGTTCGCGGTTGGAGGGCCCGCTCACGGGCTTGCCCCTCCTGCCGTTGTCGATGAGGGCGTCCACCGCCTCCTGCAACATGCGCTTCTCGTTTTTGACGATCATCTCGGGCGCGCCGAGTTCGAGCATGCGCTTTAAGCGGTTATTGCGGTTGATGACCCTTCTGTAAAGGTCGTTGAGGTCGGACGTGGCGAACCTGCCGCCGTCGAGCTGGACCATCGGGCGAAGATCGGGCGGAATGACGGGGAGCACGGTGAGGATCATCCACTCGGGCTTGTTCCCGCTCGTGCGGAACGCCTCGATGATCTCGATGCGCTTGATCGCCTTCACCCGCTTTGCGCCCGTGGGGACGGTGTCGATGACCTCCTTGCACGCCTCGTATTCGGCGTCGAGGTCCACCGCCATGAGCAGTTCGCGGATGGATTCCGCACCCATGCCCACTTTCAGCCCGTGCACCGAGAGGTCGCCGAGGAGCTCGTTGTAGTCGCGGAGGTTCCTGTCGTTGGTGATGGCCTTATACGCGAGACTTCCGTCCGCTTCGGCGATCTTCTTCTCGGCATACTCTCTGAGGTCCCCCTCCGTCTCCGTGTGGATGAGCTTGGCCTGACGGCGCGAAACGAGGATCCCCTCCTTTCCGCCCTTCGTCGCATTCTCGAAGAAGAGCACGTCGAGCACGGCGCCCGTGCCGAGCTTGGAGGCGATCTCCGCCCACGCGTGCACCGTCTTGGCGACGGGGAGCGCAGCCGAGGTGCGGGCGGGGAGGAAGGTCTCCTCCGTGTAGCAGAGCCCGCTCTTGCACCGCTCCGCGCAGAATGCGTCCGCCTCTTCCTGCGTGGCGAACCAGACTTTCTCCTTCGGTTCGGTCAGGCCGACGACGGAGACCGCCTGCGCGGCGTCGAGGTTCTCGTAGTTGAAATTCCCGTCGTGCGGGAAGCTGATGAGGCGGCTCAGAAAGCCGGGGTCGAGCACGACGTATTCCGCAAAATAGATGACGTGGTCGAGCGATCTCTGCGGCATGTCGAGCAGCATGCCGATCTTGGAGGGCACGCCGCGGAAGTACCAGATATGGGAGACGGGCGCGGCGAGCTCGATGTGCCCCATGCGCTCTCTTCTCACTTTCGAACGGGTCACTTCGACGCCGCACTTTTCGCACACGATCCCCTTGTAGCGGATGCGCTTGTATTTTCCGCAATGGCATTCCCAGTCCTTCGACGGGCCGAAGATCTTTTCGCAGAACAGCCCTTCCGGTTCGGGCTTCTGGGTGCGGTAGTTGATCGTCTCGGGCTTTTTGACTTCGCCGTACGACCACTCGCGGATCTTCTCGGGGGATGCAATGCTGATCTGAACGGAATTGAAATCGTTTAATTCATACATATGTCTCTCGCCCTCCTTCCTTATTCATCATCGTCTCCGAAGAGGTCATCCCCGGACATGGTATCGTCGTCTTTCGTCTTTTCGTCCACTTCTTCCTCAAAGAGAGACTTGAACGAGCCGTCCTCGTCGATATCGGAGAAGTCGTCGTCCTCGTCGTCCTGATCGGTCGAGAACAGGTCGCCCGAGACGAATTCCTCGTCCTCGTCCGCGTCGTCGAAGATGGAGCCGAGGCCCTCGTCCTCCTCTTCCGCGTCCTCCGTGCCGAACTCGAAGGCGGGTTCTTCGGGAGACGCTTCGCGCTCGCGGCGCATCGTCTTTTCGTCGGGCTCTTCGTCCTCGAATTCGCGGATGACGAGCTCTTCGTTATTCTCCGTGAGCACCTTCACGTCGAGCGCGAGGGACTGCAACTCTTTGAGCAGGACTTTGAACGCCTCGGGAATGCCGGGCTCGGAAATGTTGTTCCCGCGCACGATGCTCTCGTACGTCTTGACGCGCCCCACGATATCGTCCGACTTGACGGTGAGGATCTCTTGCAGAATATGCGCCGCGCCGTACGCTTCGAGGGCCCAGACTTCCATCTCGCCGAAGCGTTGGCCGCCGAACTGCGCCTTGCCGCCGAGCGGCTGCTGGGTGACCATGCTGTAAGGGCCGATCGAACGGGCGTGGATCTTGTCGTCCACGAGGTGGATGAGCTTGATCATATACATGATGCCGATGGTGACGCGGTTCTCGAAGGGCTCGCCCGTTCTGCCGTCGAACACCTGGAACTTGCCGTCTACCTTCCCCTCGGGGCCGAGAAGGTTGTTCTCCTCGAAGAGGCGGGCGATGTCGCGCTCGGTCGCGCCGTCAAAGACGGGCGTCGCGATCTTCCAGCCGAGCTGGCGGCAGACATAGCCGAGGTGCACTTCGAGCACCTGCCCGATATTCATACGGGAGGGAACGCCCAACGGGTTGAGAAGGATCTGCAAGGGGGTACCGTCGGGAAGGAAGGGCATGTCGCACTGCGGCAGCACGCGGGAAATGACGCCCTTGTTGCCGTGGCGGCCGGCCATCTTATCGCCGACCTGTATCTTACGTTTCTGCGCGATATACACGCGCACGAGTTTGTTGACGCCGGGGGAGAGCTCGTCCTTGTTCTCGCGGGTGAAGATCTTCACGTCGACCACGATGCCGCCCTCGCCGTGGGGAACGCGCAGCGACGTATCGCGCACTTCCCTCGACTTCTCGCCGAAGATGGCGCGCAGAAGCCGCTCTTCGGGGGTGAGTTCCGCCTCCCCTTTCGGGGTGACTTTGCCGACGAGGATATCGCCGCTCGTCACTTCCGCGCCGATGCGCACGATGCCGTCCTCGTCGAGGTCCTTTCTCGCGTCGTCGCCGACGTTGGGAATGTCGCAGGTGATCTCCTCGGGCCCGAGCTTGGTGTCGCGCGATTCGAGTTCATACTCCTCGATATGGATGGAGGTGAACACGTCGTCCTGCACGAGTTTTTCGGAGATGAGGATCGCGTCCTCGTAATTGTAGCCCTCCCACTCCATGAAGCCGACAAGGATGTTCTTGCCGAGGGCGAGCTCGCCGTTGTTGGTGGAAGGACCGTCTGCGATGACTTCCCCCGCCTCCACGCGGTCGCCGTGGGAGATGATGGGCCGCTGGTTGAGACAGGTGCCCTGGTTGGAGCGTTCGAATTTTTTGAGCTTGTATTCCGTCTCGTTCCCGCTGTCGCTCGTGATGACGATGCGGTCGGCGGAGACGGCGGTGACGGTGCCGCTCTCCTTCGCGGTGACCATGACGCCCGAATCCCTTGCGATGGGCGCCTCGATGCCCGTTGCGACGATGGCGGGTTCCGTCGTGAGAAGGGGCACCGCCTGACGCTGCATGTTCGAGCCCATGAGGGCACGGTTGGTATCGTCGTTTTCAAGGAAGGGAATGAGGGCGGTCGCGACGGAGACGAGCTGCTTGGGCGAAACGTCCATGTAGTTGATGAATTCGCGGTTCATCTCGGTGATATCCGCGACATGGCGGCACCCGACGCGCTCGTTCTTGAACACGTTGAACGTGCGCTTCACGCGCTCGCCGTTCTCATAGATATAGTATTCTTTCTCCTCGAGGGGCTCGTTCGCCTGCGCGACGACGTATTTGTCCTCCTCGTCGGCGGTGAGGTAGTGCACGTCCTCCTTCTTGTCGGAGACGTGGACGATCGTGAGGGTGTTGCCCTCTTCGTCCTCCACCTGATACTTGTAGCACTTGCGGTAAGGGGCTTTGATGAAGCCGTATTCGTCGACGACGGAGAACGTCGCGAGCGAGGAGATGAGGCCGATATTCTGCCCTTCGGGGGTCTCGATCGGGCACATGCGCCCGTAGTGGCTGTGGTGGACGTCGCGCACTTCAAAGGTGGCGCGGTCGCGGTTGAGGCCGCCCGGACCGAGCGCCGACAGCTTGCGCTTGTGGGTGAGCTCGGCGATCGGGTTGGTCTGGTCCATGAACTGCGAGAGCTGGGAAGATCCGAAGAACTCGCGGATGACCGCCGCGATCGGGCGCACGTTGATGAGGTTGGACGGGGTCGCTTCCATCGGGTCCGCCGTCGCCATGCGCTCTTTGATGAGGCGTTCGAGGCGGGACATGCCGATGCGGAGCTGGTTCTGCAAAAGTTCGCCCACCGAACGCACCCTGCGGTTGCCGAGATGGTCGATCTCGTCGATCGTGCCGATGCCGTAGCGGAGGTCGAGGTTGGTGGAGACGGCGGCGACGATGTCGTCCACCGTGATGCACTTGTGGTTGAGTTTCTCGACGAGGGGCTTGATCGCCTTCTTCTCGGCGGGGGTGACGCCGTTCACCCGTTCGAGTGCATCGAGGTCGACGGGCGCGCCCTCTTTCGTCTCGTCGCTGCGGTTCAGGATCTCATGGAACACGCGGCACGCCGCGACGAAGTTGATGCGGGAGAGGCGGCGCTTCTCGCGGTTCTTGCGCTCCTCCTGCTTTTCGTCGGCGTCGGGCGCGCTCTCGTTCACAAAGAAGATGCTGTTGATCTCCGCCGCGTATTTGTTCGCGACTTCCTCGTCGGAGAGCGTCTTGCACTCCTCCGCGATGAGGCGGCTGAACTTGAAATTGGGGTAGTAGACGGTGGGCAGCAGCCCGAACGCCTTGTGGCTCTTGCCGGAGAGGGCGGAGAAGTCCACGGTGTTGTTGGAAATGATCTTGTGACGGATCTCGCCCGCTTCGGGGTCGTTGACGAGCACAAAGATCTCGCCGATGCCCGCGTTCTGGATGCGCCTTGCCTTCTCCTCGTCGACGCGCTCCCCCTTCTCGGCGAGCAGTTCCCCCGTTTCGGGGTCGAACACGTCGTCCGCGACGCGGCAGCCCGCAAGACGGTAGGCGAGGTTGAGCTTCTTGTTGAACTTGTACCTGCCCACTTTGGCGACGTCGTATCTTCTCGGGTCGAAGAACAGGTTGTAGAGGTGCTGGCGCATGGATTCCTCGGTGGGCGCCTCACCCGGTTTGAGACGGGTGTACAGCGCGAAGAGGCCGTCCGATTCCGAGCGGACGGGACGCCCGCCCTTCTCGTCGTCGTCGCGTTCGACGGTCGCGTCGATGATCGCGTCGCCGGGGAAGAGATCCCTGATGGCGCGGTGGGAACCGTACCCGAGGGCGCGGAGGAGCACCGTCGCGGTGAGCTTGCGCTTTCTGTCCACGCTCACCCAGAGGACGCCCTGCGCGTCCTGCTTGAATTCGAGCCATGCGCCGCGGCCCGGAATGACCGTGGTCTCATACATCTCTTTGCCCGTCTTGTCCGTCTCGGAGGCGTTGTTCACGCCGGGGGAACGGACGAGCTGGGAGACAATGACGCGCTCTGCGCCGTTGATAATGAAGGAACCGTTGTCCGTCATCAGGGGAATGTCGCCCATAAAGACGTCCGACTCGATGATCTCGTCCTTCACCTTGTTGACAAGGCGGACCTTTACGCGGAGAGGGAGCGCATAGTTCGCGTCGTGATCGCGGCACTCCTTCTCGGTGTACTTCGGCGTTTTCCCGAATTCATGCCCGAGAAATTGCAGCTCGAAGTGGTCGGAAAAGTCGGTGATGGGAGAATAGTCCTCGAGGATCTCGGAAATGCCCTCGTTGATGAAGGCGGCATAGCTCGATTTCTGGATCTCGACGAGGTTGGGAATGTCGATCGCCTCGTTGATGTGGCCGAACTTTCTCCGTTCCGTCTTGCCGTACTTGTGAATTGGCAATGATAAATGCATCCGTCAAATAACTCCTTTTAGTGATGTTATCATTTGGCGATCTACCGAGTATATCTTTTCATCGATAAAAATCGAAATGTCCGAAGAATTTTTCCGCTTCCGCTTTACAAGCGCGCTTCCAAGCGTTATAATAGGAAAAGACGACGCGCTGCGGAATGGCAAATTTGCCGCGAAACGGCACAAAATCTCATTCTAAACATAATGATACAGTATGGTATTGTATCACCCGAACCTCAAGATGTCAACCGTTTTGAGAGGCAAAAAATAATTTTTTTCGGCTTTCGGCAAAAAAAGCCAAAATCTCCCCTCTTTTCCGCTGCTTTTTCGTCCGCCGCCGTAGGCGGTGAGGGGGTTCAAAAAAGGTTCGCTTGTATCAAAACCCCTTTCCCCCGCTCCGCGGGTACTTTCCCCAAAGGGGACAGCAAGGTAGGGTGGTGCGTTTCCCGACCCCATTCCAATAACGGCGCGTTGCAAAACCACGCTTTTGCATAAGCGCACCCAATTTGCGCCGCGCGCTTATTGTCTTTGAGGTCAGTTCGGGTCGTGGGCGACGGGGCTTTGAGATGAAAATCTTAACCCCTCACGAAATTTTGTTTGGGGGGATTGTTGACGCACCCCCTCCCCTACCCCTCCCCCTCAGGTATAAGGGGGAGGGCATGAGAACAGCCCCAAAACAAAATTTGTGAACACGGAGTTATTATGCGTATCGATAAATTTTTGAAAGTCAGCCGCATCTTAAAGCGGCGTACCGTCGCGCACGACGCGGCCGAGGCGGGGAAGATCTCCGTCAACGGCAAGGAAGTCAAGCCTTCGTACCGTCTCAAAGTGGGCGACGTCGTCGAGATCGCCTTCCTTACGGGCACGCTGAAATTCCGCGTGAAAGAGCTCAAAGAGACGGTGAAAAAAGACGACGCCTCTTCCCTCTACGAGGTCATTGCGGAATAGTTCCGCGCGTTTGCCCTTTGCCGTACGGCAAGGAACTCCCCGTGCAGGGGCTTGGGAGATCACATGCTGACCGTTATCATTTGCGCCGCGGGAAGCGGCAGGAGAACAGGCTTCTCCGAAAACAAGATCCTGCGCGAGCTGAACGGGCTTCCCGTGCTCGCCTATTCGCTCTCCGCGTTCGCCCCGTATGCGGACGAGCTCCTCGTCGCGTGCCGCGCGGAGGACAGAAAACGCGTCGGACGGCTCCTTTCCCCCTTCCCGCAGGCGAGAATGGCGGAGGGCGGCACAACGCGCACCGAGAGCGTCCGCAACGCCCTGAAAGAGGCGCACGGGGACGTCGTTCTCGTGCATGACGCGGCGCGCCCGTTCGTCACGGGAACGTGCGTCGAGGCGTGCATAAAGAGCGTGGAAACGTTCGGGAGCGGCGTGTGCGCTTTGCCCGTTTCCGACACCGTCGCGCACGTTTTTGAAGGCCGTATCGCGGACATGCCCCCCCGAGACGCGCTCTATGCGCTTCAAACGCCGCAGGGATTCAGGACGTCGGAACTGCGGGAAGCGTATGAAAAAGCGTTCGCCGAGGGAAGGACGGACTTCACCGACGACAGCGGCGTGTACACCGCCTACATCGCCCCGCCCCATATCGTCGAAGGGGAGCGCGGCAACCGAAAACTTACCTATCCCGAAGATTTCTCCCCTGCGGAACGCGCGGGCTTCGGCACCGATACCCACGCTTTTGCGCATCAGGAGGAGATCGACCGCGGGATCGCGCGGCTCAACATGAATTATATCCGCCTCGGCGGGGTGACGATCCCCTCCGACCACGCGATCGAGGCGCACAGCGACGGCGACGTTTTGGTGCACGCCCTCATGGACGCGCTGCTCTCCGCCGCGGGACTGCGGGACATCGGCTGCAGGTTCCCCGATTCCGACCCCGCCTACGAGGGTGCGGACAGCATGAAATTGCTCTCCGAGGTCATGGAGACCGTCCGCGGCGCGGGGTTTACGGTGCAGAACGCGAGCCTTACCGTCCTCGCCGAAAGGCCCCGCCTTTCCCCCTATATCGAAGAGATGCGGAAAAACCTGCGCGGCGCGCTCGGAACGGAGAACGTCGCGGTCGCGGCGGGAACGAATGAAAAACTCGGCTATGTCGGTGAGGGCCGCGGGATCACCTGCTACGCCCTCGTCCTGCTC